>CAJYHS010000240.1 GCA_913774715.1 uncultured Siphonobacter sp.
TGGTTCACTGGAAGATCTGTTGAAGGCGTGGAATGTTCCGGTATACGCTCATCCCCTGGAAATGCCCTTCCTCACGGGCAAGTCACATTACCCACCACCAGATCCAACAGCAGGTAATGGAGCGATGTCGGCCTTTTCGTTTCTGTTCCCAACGAGTCCCCTCAACTTGAAGGATAAGGTTAAACCGATTCCTCACAATGGATTTATCGATGAATTACCCGACTGGCGGTTCATTCATACCCCTGGTCATTCACCCGGTCACGTATCGTTGTTCCGGGATAAAGATAAAGTCCTGATTGCGGGTGATGCTTTTGTGACTACCGATCAAAGTTCAGCCATAAGTGTCATGACGCAAAAACTCACGCTTCACGGACCCCCAACTTACTTTACCTGTGACTGGCGGGCAGCTAAAAAATCCGTTCGGAAACTGGCAGAACTTAAGCCCAGTGCCGTCGGAACAGGACATGGTAAAGCTCTTCACGGAAAAGAATGGCGGGTCAAAATTCAGGAGTTATCCGATGAATTTGACACCCGTGCCTTACCCTGGAGAAGCCGCTATATTAATAACCCCGCTCATACGGACGAAAACGGTATTGTTTCCATGCCGAAACCCGTTTCTTACTGGGTTGCCAAAGGGCTTCTGTATGGAGCAGCAGCAGGTTTAGCTTTCTTTGCCTGGAATAAGTCTCGGAAGTAATATATAATGCTTATTTATATAAGAAAGGAGTAGTGCTGCCAGCTTTTTCGCTGACAGCACTACTCCTTATTAGAACACAATCTGACAGTTGAATCTTTATTACTCCATGATCCTTTTTATCTCATTCAGCTTCAACAAAGCCTCGATCGGAGTTAAAGCATTAATATCAACACGAGACAATAACTCTTCAATCTTCTCAAATCGTGGATCTTTCTCGGCTCCAAACAGGCTCATTTGAAAAGCAGGAATGGCTTTAGGCATTTCCCGAATCAATTCTTTGTTTTTCTCCTTGATATGATCCTGCTCCAGGTGAGCCAGAATTTCATTGGCCCGGTTTACAACTGCTCCCGGCATACCTGCCATTTGAGCTACGTGAATCCCAAAGCTGTGCTCGGAACCGCCCGGTTTTAACTTCCGCAGGAAGATCACCTTCGTTCCCGATTCTTTCACCGAAACGTTAAAGTTCTTAATTCTCGGAAAATCTTCTGCTAGTTGATTCAGTTCGTGGTAATGCGTGGCGAACAGCGTTTTGGGTCGGGCATTGGGTAAACTGTGCAGATACTCCGTAATTCCCCAGGCAATACTTACCCCGTCATAAGTGCTCGTCCCTCTACCGATTTCATCCATTAATACCAGACTTTTATCGCTCAGGTTATTAAGAATACTCGCCGTCTCGGTCATTTCTACCATAAAAGTACTCTCACCGCGACTCAGGTTATCCGACGCTCCTACCCGGGTAAATACTTTGTCAACCAACCCGATTTCGGCAGTCGTAGCCGGAACGTAACTTCCCATTTGAGCCATGAGTACAATCAAAGCCGTTTGCCGGAGTAAGGCAGATTTACCGGCCATATTAGGCCCCGTAATCATAATAATTTGCTGATCGTCATCATCCAGTCGGACGTCGTTAGGAACGTAACTTTCGCCCAAGGGCAGTTGCTGTTCAATGACGGGGTGACGACCCGCCGTAATCTGAATTGCGTTTCCGTCATTCACCGACGGTTTGACGTAATTATTTTTCTGGGCTGTTTTAGAAAAACTAAGCAGAGCATCCAGTACGGCCAAGACCTGAGCATTCTGCTGAATGGGACCAACGTATTCACTCGCCGTCTGTATTAAATCGTTAAAAATCCGTTGTTCGATCACAAAAATCTTATCCTCTGCATTCAGAATCTGATCTTCATATTCCTTTAGTTCAGGCGTGATGTAACGTTCGGCATTGACCAGAGTCTGCTTCCGAATCCATTCCGCCGGAACCCGGTTTTTGTGCGAGTTTGTAACTTCCAGGTAATAGCCAAATACTTTATTATAGGCAATCTTCAATGAAGTAATACCCGTATTAATGATCTCCCGATTTTGAATATTTACCAGAAAATCCTTTCCAGCATAGGCAATCTGATGTAACTCATCCAGCTTCTCATCAATGCCGGATTTAATCATGTTCCCCAGATTCGTTACCAGTGGTGGATCTTCGCGTAATTCCTTCTCAATTTTATCCAGCAAAAACTCGCAGGGATTGAGTTGTTCGGCGTATTTCTTCAGTAAGGGTTGCGTTGCACTTTGTTGTAATAACCAGTTCCGAATCGGAGCAATATGCGTTAAAGCCCGCTTCAGAGCCTGCATTTCACGGGGATTAATCCGACGAACGGCTACCTTGGAAATCAGTCGCTCCAGATCACCTATCTGTTTTAAATGGAGGTCCAGCGTCTCGGCTAAGTCGGTATCATTCAGCAGTAACTCTACGGTATTCAGACGTTCCTGAATGGGTTTTAAATCCTTGAGTGGTAATACCAGCCACTTCCGTAACATCCGGGCTCCCATCGGCGTAAGCGTCTGATCTAGGATGTTAATCAGCGGAACCCCATTTTCCTGCTGAGCTGATACCAGCTCTAAATTGCGGATGGTAAAGCGATCCAGCCAGACGAACTTCTCCTCCTCTAAGCGATTGAGTTTGGTAATATGACTGATCTCCCGGTGCTCGGTTTCAGCTAGGTAGTGCAGAATAACCCCTGCCGCCACAATGCCTTCAGACAGGTTCTCAACCCCGAAACCTTTTAATGTCGTTGTTTTGAAATGTCCGGTCAATAAGGGATAGGCAAAATCGTGGGTAAAAGCCCAGTCTTCGAGCTGATACGTATTAAACTGATCACCAAAATTTCCCTGAAAATCAGCTTTATTTTTCTTGCAGAATAATACCTCTGCCGGGATGAAACTTTGCAGTAACTTCTCAATATAAGCCGCATTTCCCTGCGTCGTAAGAAACTCGCCCGTCGACACATCCAGGAAAGCAATGCCAATGTTATCCTTCTGAAAATGAACGGCAGCCAGGTAATTATTCCGCCGAACGTCCAGCACGTTATCATTGAAAGAAACGCCGGGAGTGACCAGTTCGGTTACCCCCCGCTTTACGATTCCTTTTACCGTCGCCGGGTCTTCCAGCTGATCGCAAATAGCTACCCGCTGCCCGGCTCTCACCAACTTCGGTAAATAGGTATCAAGCGAGTGATGGGGAAACCCCGCCAAGGGTGTCTCGCCCGAGCCGCCGTTATTCCGCTTGGTCAGGGTAATGCCCAGAATTTTGCTGGCCCGCACGGCATCTTCACCAAACGTTTCGTAAAAATCACCCACCCGAAAGAGCAAAATAGCTCCTGGGTACTGGGCTTTAATCTGATTATACTGACGATTCAGAGGCGTTTCTTTCTCCTGCTTCACGGTACCTTCCTTCGCTGGACGAGCCATAATAATGGGTAATTAAGAGCGTTGTGCCCGATTTAATTTTCCTGATGGATTGCAGGAACGGACGAAATAAAAATAGGATAGAAAACAAAGATAAGGCCTCATAGCCCTGCTTTACAAGGTCTTTTCCGGGTTATTCCTCCAAAACCTCCCCACAAATACTCTTTTTGAGTACCGCTGGATTCGTCTGATTTTTTTAGGAAAAGGGAACTTGTTAGGGAATATTATTGTAATTTTGCAACCAAGTTGCAGAAGCTATGAAATCGATTGTATATGCGTCCACCTCTTTAGTCACGATTATTGCTCACTGGCTATGTTGCTTACTGCCATTACTGGCAGCAGTAATGGGCCTGAGTGGTTCTTCGTCGATCTTAAAGTGGGCTTTGGATTATCGCTGGTATTTAGTGGGAGGTCAGGTTATCTTAATGACCTGGTCTTTCTATCATTTATATTTTCAACATAAGTCGGATACACGTTTGAAGTGGGAAAAAGCTACTTTTTGGATGCTGCTGGTCTTTTCAGTGGCTGCCTGGAGTATTCCTCACGAGTGGTTAATGTCCAACGATCAGAAAATGGCGACGGCTCAGGTACAACGGGTGTTTAATGCTCGTAAATTAACCTTGGCTCTGGATAATGATACTACGCCACAAATGGTTGAGAAAAGTCTCGAAAACGTTGATGGGGTGTTGCAACTGAAACCGCTGAATGAAGGCGTCGTTTCCGTTCGTTATGATTTCCGTCAGATTAGTAAAGACGAATTGCTGGAACAACTTCGCCGGAAAGGCTTGCAGTTATCCGAAATAAGTTACCAGTAATCGCTATCTCTGCTTAGCTTTGGTTTTCCCTTGCTATACATCGTTCATTCATCCGAATCTCTGCTTATGCGTAACATTTTTCTCCCCCTTTCAGCCCTGATGGTTGGGCTTATCATGGCATCTTGCCAGGAAAAAGAAAGTCCTCAACTCAAAGAAGCAGCGGCTATTCACAATGAGGCCCATGAAATCATGGAAAGCATTGAGCCTGAAATGGCTTCTTTAGATAGTCTTCAATCACAGTTATCCAATAAGAAAATTGCCGTTACAGACACTGCTGCTGTAGCTGCGGCTATTGCTTCTCTGGATAAAGTGAAGATGGATTTTAAAGCATGGGAAGAAAATCTGGTAACCGTTCCCGGTGTAGAGCATGATCATGAGCACGA
The DNA here is from genome assembly GCA_913774715.1 of uncultured Siphonobacter sp. Classification (GTDB taxonomy): domain Bacteria; phylum Bacteroidota; class Bacteroidia; order Cytophagales; family Spirosomataceae; genus Siphonobacter. The sequence continues at coordinate 4,632 of CAJYHS010000240.1, forward strand.
ACATGAACACAAAGACGGCGAGCACGAACATCACCACCATGAGCACAAAAAAGCTCCTGATGCTACGCCAGAACAACACCTGGAGATCCAGAAAGAAATCAAGAAAAACATCGAACAGATTCAAAGCGAACTGAAATCCGCCAAAACGCAGGCTGAATCTTTGCTGAAACAATAGTCTGAAAAGGGCTGAGTACCCTAACATTTTCTCAAACTCTTTCAAATACTTTTAAAACGCTGACGCTATGGTTTTGCCATTGACTCAGCGTTTTTTCGTTTGATACCTTAGCTTCGCAATTATTTTTGATGATGAACCGGATGGACGAATTATATATGCAGCGAGCCCTGGAACTGGCTCAGTTAGGACAGGGCTCGGTCTCACCCAATCCAATGGTCGGTTGCGTTGTGGTTCATAACAACCGAATTATTGGAGAAGGCTGGCATCAGAAATATGGTCAGGCACACGCTGAAGTGAATGCGTTGAATAAAGTAACTGAACGGCATGTATTACCCGAATCTACGGTTTACGTAACGCTGGAACCCTGCTCTCATTACGGGAAAACGCCTCCCTGTGCAGATCGTTTGATTAGCGAAGGCGTGAAACGAGTGGTTATCTGTAATGATGATCCCAATCCGCTGGTTGCCGGACGAGGCATTCAAAAATTACGTGACGCTGGTATTGCAGTGACAACGGGCGTATTAGCCGCTCAGGGACGACTCATAAACCGTCGATTTTTTACGTATTTTGAGAAAAACAGACCGTATATCATTCTGAAATGGGCCGAAACCGCTGATGGATTTCTGGCGGGACCGGATTATCAGCCTTTGCACATTTCCAATGCTCTGTCCAGAAGGCTACTCCACAAATGGCGAACCCAGGAAGATGCTTTTCTGGTCGGTACCAATACCGTTCGTTATGATGATCCCCAGCTGAATGTCAGACTCTGGCGGGGAAAAAATCCCGTTCGGATTACCTTAGACCGGGCTTTAGCCTTACCTGGCAACGCTAAATTTTTCGACGATTCTCAGCCTACCTTCATTTATACCACTTCAGAACGTCAAGCTACATCACATACGCAATGGCTCATTCCAAAAGACTGGACGATCCATTCGATCATGCAGGACCTTCGAGAACGTTCCATTCAAAGTGTAGTCATTGAAGGAGGAACCCGATTACTGGAGTCGTTCATTAACGAAAATCTTTGGGACGAAATTAGAATTTTTCGCAGTTCCAGTCGCATCCATGAAGGGATTGCGGCTCCTGTTTTTTCAGCGAAGCCGGCAAGTCACGAAGTGTTACTGGAAGACGAGTTGACAGTTTATTTTCAGGCACTCTCTACGTAAAAAGCCTCAGGTATTCCCGAGGCTTTTCAATGATATTATTCTTTGTGGAGGAGGCACTGGTTTTCACTTTCCAGCGAAACCCTAACTATTCCAGATTTCCCAGGATTTCTCCGCCTGCAATTTCAGCATTCGATAGCCATTATGCGTAGCGGCTCCCTGTTCGGCCCCTTTTTTCATAAACAAGGTTTCTTCTGGATTATATACCAGATCATATAACAGATTGCGATCGGTTAACCCTTCATAAGGTAAATCAGGACAAGCATCTACGTTTGGATAGGTTCCCAGCGGAGTTGAATTGATAATAAGCTGATATTCTGAAAGTAACCCTTCATTTAAATCAGCGTAATTAATGAATTCGATGGAATCTTTGCGGGAAACGGTCTTGTAAACAATTCCCAAATCTTCCAGTGCTACCCGAACGGCTTTCGTCGCACCGCCATCCCCCAGAATCAGGGCTTTATGAGGTTGCAACCGTTGAAAAGGCTCCCATTGCTCCAAGGAATCACGAAAACCCCAGTAGTCAGAGTTATACCCCTTTAGATCCCCATTTGGCAATACTTTAATGACGTTTACTGCACCAATCCGTTCCGCTAAAGGATCCAGTTCTGATAAAAAAGGTAATACCGCTTTTTTATGGGGAATGGTAACATTCAGTCCCTTGAGTTCGGGCCATTGAGTTAACAAGGCGGGCAAACCCTCCGCTTCAGGCAATTCAAAAAGTTCGTAAACGTGAGTTGCTGAAAGATCTTCTTGCTTAAATTTTTCGGTGAAGTACCGTTTTGAAAAGGAATGACCTAGCGGATAACCAATCAGTGCGTATACGTTCATAATGCGTTTAGGGTTTTACTGTTCAGCTAATAAAAAAGCGTAAAGACGAATGAAACATCCGGCCTTTACGCTTGAAGACTTTTGAGAATTAGGCAGCTTTTTTCTTCAGGAATTTTTCTTTCACGATTCCCCAAAGGATAGGTAATACTGAAAGTCCAATGATACCGAAAACTACGATTTCAAAGTTTTTCTTTACAAACTCCAGATTACCAAAGAAGTAACCTAGCAAACTAATACTTGTTACCCACAGAACAGCTCCCGATACACAGAAGAAGATGTAACGAGCATAAGTCATACTACCCGCTCCGGCTACGAAAGGAGCAATCGTACGAACGATAGGAACGAAACGGGCAATGATTACCGTTTGACCACCGTATTTCGCGTAATACTCTTCCGTTTTATAGAGATATTCCCGTTTGAAGAATAGAATTCGTTCCCGGGAGCGAATGATACCTGAGAAGTATTTTCCAATGAAGTAATTAACGTTATCACCCATGAGGGCGGCCACAATCAATAATGGAATAATAACCCAAACGGACAAGTCATTAGTATCACGGGCAGCCAGTGCACCTGCAGCGAACAATAAGGAATCGCCGGGTAATAAAGGCATGACAATTAAACCCGTTTCGACAAATACAATCAGAAAAAGAATTCCGTACACTAGTAACCCATATTTCTGAATCCAAACATCCAGGTAGCGGTCCAGATGCAAAAGGAAGTCCAATAATCCTTTAATAATTTCCATAAAGCTGAAAGACAGATAGTAGTAATATGAGTGGTAAATAAATAGTCTTATTCCCTATTTAAGGTATTGAGAGAACGTATCGCCGCGTAAACCCAGTCGAATGGTCTCTACCGAGATTACTTCATGCGGAGCAATATTGCCTAAGTTGACATTGGCTCCCAACAGTTGAACGAACCAGACCTGCTGAGCCTTTTGAGGAGCTTCCCAAATGACATTCTCCGCTGGAACCTGTGTTAAAATTTCTTCTACCAGTCCCTGACGAACTTCTCCTGAGGAACGGAACAGACCTACATTACCTCCTTCGCGGGCCTCACCGATGACCTTCCAGGCACCAGCAGCTAACTCGGCGTTCATAAGCTGAATCCATTTATAAGGAGGAATAATTTTAGCTTCATCTTTCGATCCTACTTCTGATAGAACCGTTACCTGCTTTGCCAAGGTGCTAATGTACTGAAGTTTCTCATCCTGAGGCATATCAATAGAACCATCAGAAACTTCAGCGTGGGATAAATCAAACTCATCCAGCAGGCGACGATAGTCTTCAAACTGACCACGGATCACGAAAGCTTCGAAAAGCGTTCCTCCAAAATAGACTGGAATACCCGCTTCCTTGTAAACTTTCAATTTCTCCTTGAGCTTCGGAGTAACATATGAAGTAGCCCAGCCTAGCTTTACAATATCTACATGGTCGGCGGCTACGTCCAGGAAATCTTCTGTCTGTCTGATACTTAACCCTTTATCCATAGCCATTGTCAGGCCATGAGTGCGGGGCTTCTGGGTGCGGTCAGGGATTTGATCTAAATGGTAATTCATACGGCAAAGATTGCTTTCACGAGAAAGTGCAAAAGTAGCCTTGTACAAGCGATTGACAAGTAAACATGAATAATTCTGTAGAAATGTTTTCGGGTTGCTCTTGTACTTAACTAGTAATGAGCCTGAGAGTTTACGAAATTATGTTCTTTAACAATTTATTTATCTTCCTCACTATCAGAGATCTTTTCCGAAATTTCAGACGAAACTCTTTTCCCTACTTTAGAACCTATTCCTTGAATTAGGTTCAATTAAAATCTTTACGTTTCCCTCCCTTTTCGTTTTATAGCTCTACCAGTCATTCATCTTAAAGTATAATTATCTGGTTATCAACCTATATTGAGGATAAAATCTACTCAAAGCTTCTTCTTATTTTCCTCAAAGCTCCCCATTTCTGACTTTGGAATGTTCTTTTTTCTATGAGAAGTACAACTCACCATTTTAAAGTCATGAAAAAGAACATTATTATTATCTCAACTGCACTTGCATTTTTAGGGCTAAACGCCTGCCAAAGCACCCGGTCTACGCCCTCAGGCGACAGACGTATGGATTCGTTGTCTACCGCATCTACTCAGATGAATAATGCCAGCAATTATAGTACGGCTCCGGGTTCCAGCACACCCGCTACGGCTAATACAGGAGTAATCGAACAGACAGGCATGGTAGGTAATAACTCCTTCGCCGTTTCAGACAATCGTGATCGCAATACATCAGCTAATCAGCCTAACGTTAACACCACTACCAGAACGACTACAACTCCAGCTCAACCTAATAGGGTTGATCAAAATATGGTGAGCAAAGAATCGGCACCGACTGTTAATAGCTATTTGAGTCAGTCGTCCCGTTCCGGCAATACTTCCGGAAAATCGCTACCTAACAATCCCGAGAACAGCGTTGCTCCACCAACGGCTGATTCCTTACAACGTTCTCAGGCAATGACTACGCCCGGTCAACGGAACGGTGTTAACTCTACCGAAGCGATGACGGCGATGAATGTTAACACCGAGCGATCCATGGCAAATGCTTCGTCGGGGTCTGAAAATCTTATGAGTCGGGTAAGTCAGCAATTGGATATGGTAGACCGGGAACTGAAGAATTCACCTTCACAGGCTAGACGAATGGAGCTAAATAAAAGCCGCCAGGTTTTGGTGGGAGCCCTAAATAAACTCCAGGAAGTAGAACAAACCCTTTCTCAAATGGAGAAAAAATCTAGTGTAGGAAAAGAGTAAATCTGTCCACTGCCAATACTCAAAACTTACGCTAGCGAAATACAGCTAGCGTAAGTTTTAAGTATTTAGCAAACGGTTAACAGAATTTTATATTATATGTAACAACAATTATATCTATTTTAAAAAGTAAATGCCAGTATAATCAATATATAATTTTAATTATCATACAATATTAAGTATAATATTCTATCAATATTTAAATTGACAGAATCATACTTATTTACATACTATGGGTATTGGTAAACATTATTTAATAAAATTTATCTATTTTTGTAATGTTCGGATGTTTAACGACGTCTGAATGTCTGGTTGGGTTTGAGAGCAATCTCAATTCAATCCAAAACAGACAAAGGTTGAAGGTTGAACGTTATTGGGCAGTGGCTTTGCAACTGCCCAATTTTTTTTAATCTAAATCAGTGTGTTAACAGTACATTTTTTGCCGCTATGAAAACAGTAGTCGTTTTTAGTCAGCTTATTTTAACGCTTGGGCTTACATCATTTTCCAAACAGGAACCTCTCGCCATTACGATCACCAATCTGAAGAATACGCGTGCTCCACTTAAAATTGCCGTTTTCAGAAAAAGTGACGCTTTCCTGAAAAGTCCTTTTAAAACGTATACGTTAGAACCCAATGGCGGTTCTTCACCCACTCTCTTTGCGGATGATCTGCCTTATGGCGAATATGCTGCCGCTATCTTTCAGGACGAAAATGGAGATGAAAAGCTCAATACGAATTTTCTGGGCATACCTAAAGAGCCATATTGTTTCTCTAAGAATTACCGCCCGCGGGTAAAGTCCCCTAAATTTGAAGAATGTAAATTCATCTACTCGGAGAAAGAAAATCGAATGTATCTACAATTGCTTTAACGCTTTTGATTACTGGTCAGTACGACAAACGATTTTTCTTTTGCCTACCTTCGTCTTATGAACTACTACGAACTACAGCTCCACGTCGCCCCCGGATTTGCGGATATCTTCGTGGCTGAACTATCAGAAATTGGTTTCGATTCTTTCGTAGAAGAAGATACCTATTTGCTGGCTTATATACCTGAAGAAGGGTTTCATCCCGAACCCATTCAGGAGATTCTTCAACGATACGAATCCATTACGGGTACACTGGAGTATTCCATCAAATTCATTGAAAAAGAAAACTGGAATGCGGAATGGGAGAAAAATTACCCGCCTATTGACGTAGAAGGTCGCGTACTGGTACGGGCGAGTTTCCATGAAATGGATGCCACTGGCTTTGACTATCAGATTGTTATTAATCCTAAGATGTCCTTTGGCACGGGGCACCACGAGACCACCTGGATGATGCTGGCCCATCAGCTGGAAATCAACCAGGAGGATAAACAAGTATTGGACGTAGGTTCGGGTACGGGCATTCTGGCCATCATGGCGGGTTTACGCGGAGCCGCTTATGTCTCAGCTTTTGATATTGAAGACTGGGCCACGGAAAATGCCATTGAAAACGTCGGTCTCAATCATTTAAATGATATTGTCAAGGTTCGTCAGGGTACTATTGAGGATGAACCTGCGGCCCTGTATGATGTAGTTCTTGCGAACATTAATCGCAATATTTTATTACGGGAAATCCCTATTTATAAGGAATTTATGAAACCCGGTGGTATACTGGTTGTCAGTGGTTTTTACGAACAGGATTTACCTGAAATCGAAACCGTTGCTCAATCCGTTGGGCTGGAACTGAGCGTTACCAAAACCCGGAATGGGTGGGCAGCCGCTCGATTTACCTATGCGGTTTAACTTTGTTTAGCACTTATTTAAAAGCTTCAATTTTGGAATTGAAGCTTTTTTTATTGCCTCTTTGGCGAAAACCATCCAGTTTCACGTTTAAGAAAAGAATAGGAATGGAGAACAGAAACCTGTTTCAACTGTTCCTACCATATTGGCGGCCAACCCTTTAGTCTTATGCGATTAGCACTACTTTTTATTTTTTGCCTGACCGTGCAACTCACGTTCGCTCAGCAGGTTAAGTTTTCCGATCAGCCCGATCAATTTGTTCAGGATGTTCAGACCGTGACTACTGCTTTCGGACAAACTCAACTGGGAGCTGACTTTAACACGGCTTGGGCCAGCATGGGGTCGGATCAGAAAACGCAGGTAATGGCGATTACCAGAGCCATGATTGCGAAAAACATGAAGCAACCGCCCTATTTATTACCCTGGTTTCAGGCTTTGAATGGAGCGGTGCAGACGCAGCAAATGAGTGGCAACGATTTCAGTAACTTCCTCACTGTCACGGATAAAACATTTAAATCCAGTGACAGCAAAGGCTATTTGAGTTACCTGAATTTCTCCCGGTTGTTTTTAACTTCCCGCCAGCTCTTCACTTCGAATTTCAATAAGCTTTATACCTCCGGCGGCAAGTTCAATTTCCGCTTCATTGATCAGCCTTTTGATTACCGTACTTCAAAAACGGAGGAAATTAAAACCGCTACTCCTACCGAAACTAAACCTACCGACGAACCCACGGACGACGGGTGGGGTACTAATAACAGCTGGGACAATTCCAGTTGGGATACCCCCGTAGCTGTTACTGAAACCGTTAAAGCGATTCCCCAGCCTCAAACTTTAGCCGCTGGTCCGTTGCTTGAGTTACAGGATGTGTCTTTTTCTATAGTGACCGCTCAGGATTCTTTCGCGGTTGATAAAGCAACGCTGACTTTAGGTATTAAAGAAGGTTTAGTATATGGAAAATCAGGAAGTTATACCTGGAATATTGGAGAATTAAGTCAGGCTACTGTCGACTTGAAATCCTACAAAATTCTATTAAAAACGCCCCGATTATTCGCCGATGAAGCTAATCTTACCTATAAAGAACGGCTTAGTGGCCCGGTTAAAGGTAATTTTCGCTTTGAAAGCCGGAAGCGTCCGGCGAATGCTCCCGTTACTCAACCCCAGTTTCAGTCAGAAGACGCGGACGTAGAAATTAAGAATCTGGGCAAAGACCTCACCTATCGCGGTGGGTTTGCTCTCATTGGCCCCAAAGTATACGGAGCAGCTGCCAATGGTAAACGGGCCGTTATTACCGTTCAGCAGGATGGTCAGGTAGCTTTTAGAGCTCAGAGTAAGGGCTTTGAATTAAGTGATTCACTCATTTACAGTCCAGCCGTTCAATTTACAGGTTATTACCCTACCGGTGACACGCTCACCCACCCCTCCATCCGTATGACGTATAACTCCCAGACCAAGCAGTTACGTCTGGCTCGTCAGGAACGCGGTGGGTATCGCAGTGCTTCGTTTAGCGATGGCTACCACGGCTTTGCCATTCGGGCCGACGCAGCGAAGTGGAGCTTACCTAGTAAACACCTGGAGTTTGATATTATTTCGGGACAGAATGCCGTTCCCGCCCGCTTTGAATCAGTTGATTATTATGAATCAACGCAGTACGAAAAATTAACGAGTCCACAGGGCTTCCATCCCGTAACAATTCTGGCGAATTGTCTAAAACAGAAGGGCGTCTCAGCCATTACGGTTGACGAACTTGCGGCTCATTACAAACGGGATGGTAAGCTTATGCGGGATGCTCTCGTTCCCCCTATTGAACAAGGATTTATCGATTATAATCCGGATACTGATCAGGTACGATTAAGTTCAAAAGGTCAGCATTACCTGCAGGTAGCTCTGGCCAAAAAGGATTTTGACAATCTTGCCATTCTTTCGACACAGGCAGGTTCTGATCGGGACAGCTTAGCCAATGCTTCGATTAATTTCAAAGATAATTACCTGACTATCCGTGGTGTTGCTCCTTTCAAAGTCAGTGATTCCCTGAAAATTTTTATTCGCCCTGCCGATAAAGTAGTTCGGGTTGGGAAGAACCGCTCCTTTGTGTTTAACGGAGAAATGAAGCTTGATAACTTCCGCTTTAAAGGCCGCGATCTCAATTTCAATTACGAGCAGTTTTACGTAAATCTAGACAAACTGGATACCGTGACTTTCATTCCTCAGCAAATGAAAGGGAAGAAAAACTCGAAGGAAATCGGTCAGGATTTGAAGTACGGTTCGGGTAAGCTTTATCTGGGCAAGCCTAATAATAAATCAGGGAAAAAACCCAGTGCTCCGCGACTCGTCGTGCAGGATGGGGTTAATATTTACTTTGATGATACCACTCGTCTCGCTGGAGCCTATAACCGAAAGGTTTATTTTAAAATCCCCAAAATTGATCAGGATAGTTTGACCAGTAAAGACATTGAGTTTTTAGGAACCTTCTATTCTGATGGGGTTCTTCCCCCCATTCAAACCAAGCTGATTACCATGCCCGATAACTCTCTCGGCTTTACCTATAAAGTCCCCGAAGCAGGCCTGAAACTGTACGAAGGCAAGGGTAATCTGAAAGTAACCGGCACGCTAACGATGGATAATGAGGGTCTGAAAGCGGATGGTATACTAAGCACCTTGACTACGTCACTGGAAGCCAAGCAATTGATCCTAACGCCCGATTCAGTCATTAGCTTAAACGGAACATCTGGCCGAATTAAAGAAGGCTTGGTAGGAAAAGCATATTTCCCGGAAGTTGCTTTAAAATCGTACGAAGTTAAATGGTTACCTAAAGTTGATAGTCTGATTATCAGAGATAAAGAAAGTTCACTGGATTTTTATAACGGAAGCTCACAACTCAAAGGTAGCCTACTGGTTCGTTCGACAGGTTTATACGGAGAAGGAGTTATGAAGCGGAAAGACTCAGAAATCAGCTCAAAGGATTTCTCTTTTAATAAAAACCAGTTCATTGCCCAACGCTCTCAAATTCAGATTGGTAATGCTGAAAAACCAGCTTTATTAGGTCGCATGGTGGACGTTACCTTCAATACTGCGGCTCAGAATGCAGTCATCCAAACACCAAAAAATGCTACGCTGGAGGATTCATCCAGTCTCTTCTTCCCTTATGCGGCGTATACCACGACCATTAACCGGGCCGACTGGGACATTGCCAAGAAGACGATTTCCATGAAAGGTAATGTTAATAGCTCCACCTTCATTTCGACCAACCCGTCCCAGGAAGGGCTGGCCTTTAACGGAGCCGAAGCTCTTTACGAGATTGATAAAATGACACTGAATATCAAAGGTGTACCTTATATCAAATCGGCAGACGCGAAGATTATTCCTAACAAAGGGCTGGTGTCGATCAAGCAGGATGCTGAAATGATCCCGTTGAAAAAAGCTCGTGTGGTGGCGGATACGGTAAATGAATTTCACCATTTATCCGACGGTAATATTCAGATTCTTTCAGCTAAAAAATTCGAAGGCGACGCGATTTACCAATACATTCGCTCGAAAGGAGATACAACCAAGCTAAAGATTGATGCTTTTGAGTTCCGGGAGGTAACCACTACTCAAGCCGTTGCCTCCGCAAAAACGGGCCGGAAAAACAAAATGGAAAAAGCTACCAGCCCCGGTCTGAGTTACGGCACGATAGCTCGTTCGGGGGTTAGCGAAGATAATAATTTCCTGCTTACGCCTCGTTTGGCGTATAAGGGTGATATTACCATGGTAGCGGCCAATCCGGGTTTAACCTTCAAAGGAGCCATCCAGACCCGGCTGAAAAGTAAAATTGCAGAACCCTCCTGGATTCCTTTCGAAGGGTCTACTGGCGACAGTTTGAGCCTAAGCGTGGATGGTTTGAAAGCAGAAGACGGACAAACGCCGTTATTTACGGGTCTGCATTTTGGGGGCGAAGGCTTATACCTGAGTTTCCTCTCTCCAAAAGTAAACCCTCAGGATGCTGATATTTTTACCGCCAGCGGTCGTTTGCGGGATGACGTAAAGACCAATCAGCTGACCATCGCCAGTGATGTTCGGGCCAACGACGAAACCCTGGAAGGCCCTAAATACGTGCTTAACGACAATAGGAAAGTCATCACTTTTGAAGGACCTATCCAGTTATTCACGCCCGCCACAGTCGTACAATCCGCTGGTTTTGCCCGCCTGGTACCTGATTCTGCTAAATATCTATTCAATACGCTGTTGGTACTGAATACGTCTATTCCACCAGCAGTCATGAATATTGCGGGAGATAAGATTGTCAAAACCAATCTGGATGAAAAAATCAGTGAAGAAGCTGCCGAACCTGATTTTGATCGCTTATTACTAAAAATAGCTAATGTAGCGGGCGGCAAAGCAGCTGAGCAATTCAGTCAAAAATCGACGAACGGAGCTAATGTCCCCTTACCTTCTATTTCGCCCAAATTTGCTGCTACTGCGGTTTTATCCAATTTAAGTATGCGGTATAACCCGGAGAACCAGGCCTTCTACAGCATAGGTAAGATTGGTATTTCGAACCTGGGAACAACGGACATTAACGGCCAGTTTGATGGAGCTCTTGAAATCCGAAAAAATCCTGGCGGCCCCGATGATCTTTTTTGCTATCTGGAAATTAGCCCGGACGTATGGTATTACGTCGCTTCGATTCAGGGTACTACGGAAGTCTTCAGTTCCGATCAGGATTTCAACGGTCAGTTACAGGCTAAGACGGGTAAGGATAACAAGATTCGGCTGGTATCAGAAGAAGATAAAAATAACTTCGTGGATCGTTTCAGTACGATGTACCGCCCCCGTTCCAGCAGTCAGCCCCGCAAACCTAAACCTATTGTAGCGGCTCAGCCTAAAGAGGAAAAACCAAACACGCCAGCAACAACCGAAGAGGTTACTAAAGAGCAGAAGCAGGCCGCTAAAAAAGAGGCGACTAGTGAAGAACAACTAGCAGGAGAATCGGCGGATCAGCCCGTTGAAGAAATTCTGGACGATCCGAAGGGGAAGAAAACGAAGTCTAAAGATAAAAAAGCAATCGTGAAAGCTCCAGTGAAAAAGCCCGTAGCAAGCGATTCGACCAAAACGAAGAAGATTACTTCACTTTCAGAAACGGAAGAAGCGGCTCCGGTAAAGAAACCAGCGGAAAAGAAAACAGGTTTTTAATTCATACGGAAAAAGACGAGTGGACACTCGTCTTTTTTTTATAGGTAAAAAACGGTTCGTTTCTATATTTACGGGCTTCAAAATTCCTCTCTACCACTATGAATGTTATTGTTACCGGAGCCGCCCAGGGTATTGGTTTCGAAATTTGTCGCCAGCTGGCTCTTCGTGGAGCCAGGATTTTACTCAATGATATTGACGAAAATCTGGCACAGCAGGCGGCGGCTCAAATTCAGACTGCTGGCGGCAACTGCCAGTCGATCGCGGGAGATGCCTCTGATGTAGCGTTTATCAAGCAGTTGGTGGAAAAGGCGGTTACCGAATTCGGCTCGCTGGATATCTTAGTAGCTAACGCTGGTATTACGACCTTCGGTGACTTTTTTGACTATCAGCCGGAATCGCTTCAGCAGCTATTAGATCTTAACATCCGAGGTAACTTTTTTCTGACGCAGCAGGCGGCATTACAAATGCGAAAACAAGGTCAGGGCGGACGAATTTTATTAATGTCTTCCGTAACCGGGCAACAGGCTCATGCCTACCTTGCTGCCTACGGCATGACCAAAGCGGCTCTTCAAATGCTGGCAAAATCGCTGGTACCGGAACTTTCGCCCTTGGGCATAACGATCAACTGCGTAGCCCCAGGAGCCACCTTAACGGAGCGAACACTCGACGATCCGGATTATATCTCTACCTGGTCTCGTATAACACCACTGGGCAAACCTGCTACCGTTGCCGACATTGCCTCGGCTGTAGTATTCCTGACCTCTCCTGAGGCAGGTCATATTACGGGTCAGACACTCGTGGTAGATGGTGGCTGGACGAGCGTGAGTCCGTCTCCTTATTAATGCTTCGGCACTGTCTTTTTAGAATCGGTTATTCTTAACGTATATTCTCAATCTATGCAATTTGTCTTAAAGCAGTTTCACGAACTCACTGTCCAGGAATTATATGAAATTTTAGCACTTCGTTCCGAAGTGTTTGTTGTAGAACAAAATTGCCCCTATCAGGACATCGACGGCAATGATCCCAAAGCCTGGCACTGCATGGGTAAAGATGACGATACCGGCCAATTGATTGCTTATACCCGTCTTTTTGATCGCGACGCCTGTTATGCAGGTTATACTGCAATTGGTCGCGTTGTTACTTCCCCCGCCGTTCGCAGCACCGGTTTAGGCAAACGGTTAATGGAAGCTTCGATTGCGTACTGCCGCCGACTGTTTGGCCCTCGCATGATTAAAATCGGAGCTCAAACCCATCTGGTCAAGTTTTATAATTCACTGGGCTTTATTTCTACGGGAGACGAATACGTAGAAGACGGCATTCCTCACACGTACATGACGTACCAGCATCATTCGAAGATTTCGTAAATAGCTAATTAACTGTAGGCTGACTCGAGTCAGCCTACAGTTAATTAGCCATATTTAGTATTGCCTGTTTTAAACAGAGCTGTGTAGATTTAATAAGTATTATTTATCCCAAACAAAAAAATCCCGAAAGCAAAGCTTCCGGGATTCTGGTTTTCACACTAGACTTTAATTATTCAGCCGAGGCAATTACCTGCATCTTTTGTGTATTCGTGAATGTACGACCGTAGGCATCTTTCGCCCGAACTTCAATCGTATAATTTCCTTCCTTCATGTTACCAGGCAAAGAAGCCTTCCATAAATGCGTACAGGTTACCGGATTAGACGGACGTGTACCCTTCAGCGGTTCCGTAGCTTCATCCCAGCGTAAGCGGGTCTTCAACATCATAGGATCTGGTTCTGCTACCTTCTCCATGGCTTTCCAGCTGCCACTATCAATGCGGTATTCCAGCTGATCTTTTTCACTGCCCTGGAAGAAGTTAGCGTACACCTCCCCTTTCGCTGACTGCCGACGAGCAATCACTTTCGGAGCATGAATACCAATTTTATACTCCTCTGGCTGACCAGCAACGCGGTAGTCAAACGCGTATTCATTTCCTTTGAATGAAAGGAACATGTAGCCTTTCGGTGTGCCATCCCGCATCATCGAAACTGGTACGCCTTTCTCATTCAGTTCGCCGGAGTACCAGTCACCTGAAGTGGTGCCTACGTTATACTCGTGGTGAGGTTTCTCGCGGGTAAATCCTTCTTCCTTGCCAAAGAAATGGTGCAACTGAAAGTGGGTGTGGGCCGAAAGGGATAAGGTATGAGGAAAATCCTTCAAAGCATTAAACATTCGCTGACGATCTTCCTGACGGAATTCTTCAAAGGGAGGAATATGGTAACAAAACACAATCAGCTTTTCCTTGGGTACCAATTTCAGGTCGTTCTCAATGAAATCCAGCTGATCAGGACGTAATCCACCCTGATAGCCTTTTCCATCCCGAGGATCAGGATATAAAATGTTATCCAACACAACAAAGTGAACATCACCACTGTTGAAAGCAAAGTTGTTAGGTCCAAAAGCAGCTTCAAAACTTTCATCAGAAAGACTATCTGCCTGAGCATCGTAGTTCATGTCGTGGTTACCCATCACATGGAACCAAGGCAACCCTATCTGCTGAATGGCCTTCTTATAAGAAGGATACAGCTCAGGGTTATCTCCTACTTCATCCCCCATGCTGATCCCGAAACGAACACCAGTGGTTTTGCTTTTTACTTCATCAATAATTCCTTTCTGGAAAAAACCAACCTGCTCTTCGGAATATACCTGAGGATCTCCGAAAACCAGGATTTTGAAATCAGCAGGTTCGTCCTGTTTAATAACCGCAAAGTCTACCGACTTAGGAATTTCTCCCGTTGCCGCAACACCCGCAAATTTCGTCTTAGGTGACCCTTTGGGTTTATGATGGCGGTAAAATTGTGGCAGGTTAAACTCATTCACAGGCAAACGATACCCCGAAGGTTTAATCACGAAGATCGTCTGATCCTGACCTAAAGGCAATTCATATTTACCCTGAGCATCGGTTAATACTACTTCACGACCATTAGAAACGGCTACTTTGGGCAGGCCCGTTTCCTTTTTATCTTTCTTACCATTGCCGTTCTGATCTTCGTATACAAAGCCTCTTACCTGGCCCTGTGCAAATACTGAACCGCATAAGAGCGTACCGATTCCGCACGCAATCAGTTTATTTAACATAGAATTTTAGTCAGAATTCAGAGGAAATTATTATTCAATCCAGTCTTCTTCGTCGGAAATGAAGTCGTATTCTTCCAGGAGAAACTCCATCATATCTTCGAAAATAGCATCCAGCACACCCGACTGAGCAGGTTTGGAATCATACCAGCGAATGATTGATTTTTCAGAAAGCACGGGCTGATCTTCATCGTTTTTATCAACGCGAATCAGAAAAGAAGGTTGCTCGGTATGCAGAACGAAATCATCGTCTGAATCAGCGGGCATGGATAAAAGAAACTTGGGAAGCATGGCGTAATGATGCATGTGTTTACGTCGCAAATTTGAAGCGTTTGAATAGGCTTAACCAAGTTATTTTTTCGTTAAGCCACTTCATAATCTGTTAATATTGAATCAGTTCCATTTTTTACATTAAAAAAAATACCCCGGATGTTTATCCGGGGTTATGCTTCTCAATGATCTGCACCTCTTATAGTTCGACGACAATTCCCACCGAAGCATAGTTAATCCAGTTGAAGGTATATACCCGATCAACATCCGCTCCGCCTTCTACTACGCGGTAACCCAGTTTCAGATTTGCCTGCTCACCCAATGCGTACGTAATGCCACCGAAAATATCCTCAGCACGACCCTGTTTCGAGCCTAAAGCATCTCCCTCAATCAGTAGCCCCCAGCGTTGGGTAGGTTTCCAGCCCGCGTAAAAATTAATAAGCGGTACGAAGCCAAAGTTGTCGAAGTTCGTATCCTGCTCATTGTTCTTAAAGCGAACGTTGGCATCCCGAATTTTTGCAGTAACCCCGGCCCCAATCCGCCAGTGCTCATTGGCTACAAAGTCATATCGATACGTCAGACGATAAGAATTAAATTTATAATCAACTGAAACCGGGCGGTTAGCGGCGAAAACAACATTGTTAAAACGCACATCTTCTGAGAAATTACCGTCATAGCGAACCGTCAATGGAGCATATAAAGCCGAAATATGATGACGATTATTAATAATATAATCGGCTCGCAGACGGAAAAACACTTTAGGTTTTACGTCCAGCTCTTTAGCAATATCCACTAGCGTGCCACCTGCGTTAGGAATTCGGATTTTGTTGTAATTAGTACCCAAAACCAGCCCGGATTCAAGATCCAAACGAATTTGAGCCTGTGCTTTACCTAGGCATAAAAGGATGAAGACGAACAAATAGATTTTTCTCATGGCTTGAAGTATTTATAGGTCATGTCTTACCTTCACTATCTAAAAACTTCGGCCAGGGTTTATGATTTTCGGAATTATACAGAACGAATCATTTCTGAAATCTATTAATATACCACAAGAAGGTTAAAGGTTAAAACCTGTTCTCTACGCTTTTGCGTACATTATTACCTTACCGTTTTCCAAAAATATGCAGTACAGCGATGTGATTTATGGTACCCACACAATAGAGGGGGTCTGTGAAAAAATTATTGAAAGCAAGTTATTTCAACGACTAAAAACCATTCATCAGGGAGGGGCTAACTATTTAATAGATAGCCGACTACAACATACCCGTTTCGAACACTCCGTTGGGGTTATGCTGCTAACAAAAATGATAGGTGCCAGTGAGCTGGAACAGGTGGCAGCCTTACTGCACGATATTTCGCACACGGCTTTTTCTCACGTAATTGACTATGTGCTGAATATTGCAGATGAATCTTTTCATGAACAATGGTATGAAACCTTCATTCGCTATCCCGAAATTTCCTCTATTCTGAATGCTCACGGGTACTCCTCTCAGCAGTTGATTGATGGAATATTCTCCATACTTGAGCAACCCTTACCTCTATTATGTGCTGACCGTCTGGACTATACGTTGAGAGATCTTCACCATGCTGAACTTATTACACTTCAGGAGATTCAGTTTTTTCTCTCTCATATAAGTGTATTTGAAGGTCGAATGGTTGCTACTTCGAGAGAAGCAGGACAATGGATTAAAAATGCATATGCCCTTCTTAATAGCGACTATTTTCATAAAAAAGAGCACCTGTTTGTCAACCAGAAATTAGCAGAATTACTCAAGGAATCTCTGGATCGAAAGCTCTTACTGGAAAGTGATTTTTTTCAGGATGATCAACACATTATTAATGTATTGGAATTCAATATGTATACTAAATTAAAACTGGAAAGAATTATACAGATGACCGATTTTGATCCCACTATTCCTAGTACTATTATCCTAAAAAAAAGAGAGTTAAATCCTGAAATAGTAGAGAATAATACATCTACTTACCTAAGTAGTTTAAATAAATAAATCTCTTTTAAAAGATAAAACTACAAGCCTGATGCACTATAGGTTAACGTTGTCGTGTAAGTACCTGCCGGCTTTAAATAAGCTGATCCTCCAGAAGCAGTGTATCTTAAATTTATACGGATACCTAATTCAACCAGTGACAGCAAACCGGTCATCAAAGTCTGGTTGGCCGTTGATAAAACCAGAGAACTATTCTGGCTTAGTATCACACTGACTCCTGTGCCACTAACCCCCTGAACACCCATATTTATAGTACCGATGGGAATGGTATTGCTACCATTCTGCAAATCTCCGCTAGCTCTCACTGACAAACCCCAAAGTACACCTATAGTTCCTGACAGAACTACCGCAGACGTCTGATTAACAGTTACTCCACTGGTATAGTGGCTAACGTTTGAAAAGTCAATGGACGGAGGTGGGTTTGCCACTATTGCCAATGCCCAATACGATTCATCTTTACCTGGATGCACTGGTTCACGAGCATCTGCCCATAATTCCTGAGCGAGTCCTGGCAGACTACATAAGATCAGGAAAAGAGTAATATAACTTTTTATCATCAGTCGATTTTCATTTCAATTTCAACAACCTGAAGGGATAAATCCGGACCACTGTCTGCGATCGCTGAAATTAAATATTTTCCCGGCTCTACTTTATCCGGGACGTCTGCAATTACCCAAAATGCTTCACCTGGTAAAGAATTAAAAGGAACAGCATCCAATTTTATTTCTTCATCAGTATCTGAATTCATTAACTCCAGGCGAAGAAAGCTTTCCATCGGTAATTGACCGTCATTTTTAATCCATACTTTCAGCTTACGTTTTCCATCTTTCTTAGCAAGAGTAATATCAGTAACCTGAATGGATTTTTTTTGCAAAGAAGTAGGAATAATATAGGCATGAACCCCTAATTGAACCCGTATAATAAAGCCTGAACTTTGAAGGTTTTGGGCAGCTAATTCCTTTTCATTAGTTTGAGTAAGAAATATCATGCCATTTCTGAGTATATTCTGATTTCCGGACGGCATCTTTAGTGTAGTCAGAACCTGTGCTTCCTGCCCTGGCATTAGGGTAATGAATTCTGGATTAAAACTCAGATAAGGACACGATGAATTCAGTTGAGAACTAGCCTTATAATATTGTTTTTCACCTAATGTATCTCTTTTCCAGTCAGCACAACTTACCTGCAAAACTACTTTTTGTTGGGATGGATTTCCTACCCGAATGATAGCCGTTTGTGTACTCCCATCCCGTTCAGGAAAGAATAATCGAACCGGACTTACCTGTAAACCAGTCTGAGCATTAGCAAAGGTAATTATACCTAATAGAAACACACACGTAAGTGTATACCTCGTCATTTTTATAATCATTTATTAGCGGATTGTACAAAGATAAAAGGGTTCATTGCAAAAACAATGAACCCGTCAATACCTGGTATTCTCAGTAGTCCTAATTATTAAGGAACAGATGCCGTATAAGTTAATGTAGTGGTGTAAGTTCCTGCTCTTTTAGCAAAATCAGAATCATTAGCTGGTGTTTGGTATTGCATATTAAAAGATTTTGCAATACCAGCGGGTGCACCGGCTATTAAGCTCTGATCTGCATTCGATAAAGCGACGGTACTAGCCGTTCCTCCGATCGCAGCAGCGTTGGCAACACTAACCGATATTTTGTTCACAGGAATAACATCTGTATTACCTGCATCTGAACTAGACAAGTTACCAGCAGCCCGTATTTTAAGAGAAAAAGCACGATTACTGGTTACTGTTAACTGCCCGGTAAGTGCGGCAGTAACTCCTGTTTGATACGATGTTGCTCCAGTAAAGTTCAAGTTTACCGTTTGGTTATTCACCGTTAAAACTAGTACATCAACGAGCGTTACGTTTAAGGTAGCTGTTCCAGTAGCTGTTGCTTGAGCCTGAGCTTTCGAAGTAAAGAAAACCGAAAACAATAACGTAGTAGTAAATAAGCATACTACTTTTAAAAGGCGTTTAGAAAAGTTTTTCATTCGTGGTGGATTTTTGTTTGAAAGTGTATTACTTTGAAACCAAGTATTGACTCCGTAAGAATAAATAATAAATCCAACTCCGCCTAATGATTTATCGAATTTTTTACCTGATACTCATCTGTTTACCTACTTTTGGACAGCAATCTACAGCAGAATTACTTAGGGTAAGATTGAAAAAAGACAGCTTAAATTGCGAGCTGGGAAGCACTTTTTCAAATCGACTACTAATTCAAAATAACGCTAACCAAGTAATATATACGCATATTGATTGGAAATACTCATCCGATCTGTACTCCATCAGTTCTTTACCCGAACGTATGGAGATTAACCCCCGGGAAATTGCCAGTATTCCGATAAAATTTTTAGTTCAGCCTACTGCAAAAGATGGAATTCTGGAACTGTCGTTAGCCGTGTCAATTGAAGGGGAACCTAACCGTAAACCCACAAATATTACTAGCAGAATTTATTTAAAAGATAGAAACGATTACTGGCAGATTAACACAGATCAAGATCAACCTCAGTTTACCTCTGAATCAGAAGGTTTAAAAATGTCAGTTCGTATTAAAAATCCTTCTTTTAATGCGGAAACTATAAAGCTGGATATGGCTTCTTATCCGGCAGGTTTTGAATTAGCCGATAAAAATCAAATTCTTTCCTTATCTCCTCGATCCGATACCACTATTTCGATCCAATGTCGTGCTACCAGTGACCTAAATAGGAATGCTAACTATAACCTAACGTTATGGCTTAAAGACAAAGACGACAACATTAAAAGTACATTATCTTTTAAACCCATTTTCCTAAGTCATACCAGACGTTACATCAGTGCTGACAGAATTGGCATATACCAAAACATGATTCAATTATCACACGCCTGGCTAGGACCAGGTTTGTCAACATTTGAAGGGCTTATTTTAGGAGAAGAAACCATAAAAAACGGACGAATTAGATACGCAGCTCATTACCTCAATTATCAACCCATTAATAGACATGAATTAAGAAATACTTTTATTGATTATCAAAAAGGAAATTTCTCTACCCGTCTTGGTAATATTAATGATTATCATGAGCTTGCGATGATTGGAAGGGGCATTCACGTTCAGCAACGTTTCAATAAGCATCGATTAAATGCCTGGGCTTACCGCGAAGGATGGAATCTGGTTGGCCCCTATAGTCAGGACACTCTTCAAAGCTCCGTGATTTCCGTTTTGTCCGAGGGAATGATTAATGGGAAGGGAAATATGACTTATAATGCCTCGCTCAATTACATTCAGGGATACAACTATCGAACGGGACTTACCTTTGGCACTTTTTCTTTTCAGCCTAATGAAAAGCATTTCTTCCGTTTTTTACTAGGAGCGAATAGAACGGATGTCGATCTGGAAAAACGTTACGGTGGAGCGGCGGGGCTTGATTATACTTACTATTCTTCCAAAGTAGAGTTCAGAAATCGCGTCTATTTCAGTACTCCTACTTACGCGGGCTTTCAGAAAGGCAGTCAGAACGTGGATACTTGGCTGGCTCAAAAATCCAGTTCATCCCATCGATTTGCCTTTCACGCTAATAATTTCAAATATAAAGAGACGCCTCTTTTGCCTAATCGCCCGCTCTACGAGTACGGGATGACTACCATTGAAGGCATTTATACGCGATCAGCCAATCGTTTTTCAGTGAACCTTAAGCCTTATTATCTCGCTCAGGCCATGAGAGATTCTACCTTCAATCGTTCACAGTCCTACCGGATTTCGACTCATCTGGCGTTACAATTGAACCGAATTAGAGTAGAAGGCACCTACGATCCTGGGCTTTTCTCGGCCACAGTTCACGAACAGAACTACGCTCCTTCTTTTAGTCAGCGTGCTACGTTTACTTTTTCCTCGCAATACTTTAATCTGTTTTCACTCTATCAGAAAGGAGCTTATTTCGTTACGGATTTACTAATGACACCGATAAGCCCGGAGAAATTCGAAATGCTCAGCACCACACCCAGCATAAACCTGAACTTCAAAAAAATAAGAGGGCATATTGGGGTAAACATCTTATACATGAGTACGCTGAATTTTTGGAATACTCAGGTGGTGGGTTCTTTAAGTACTGATTTTTTGCGTTCCTGGACGCTTCGGGCGGAGGCAGTGTCCTTTACCAACCAGCCCGCTCGTGTCTTTCAACCTGAAACGTATACGCAGGGCATGCAGCAATATCGTTTTGATTTGATTAAGAATCTGGGAAGTCTGACTAAAAGCCAGAGCCATCAGCTTCGGCTTCGGTTCTTTGAGGATATAAACCAGGATGGGCAGCGGGATAAGGACGAACCCTGGATGGCCAATCTTTTCGTGAAGCTTAAAGGTTCTACGCTTGTCACGGATGAAAACGGCGAGATTATTTATAAAAATATACCGGAAGGTCCCTGCGAAGTTCAGGCTTACGGCTCCTTTCAATCGGGTAATCCGGCTTTATTTAATGAGACTATTCAGTTGAAGAAAAATGTCCGTCGGGATATCCCTCTCCAGCGTATTTTTCAGGTTACCGGCGTGATCCACTTTCCCAGCAAACGCTACCTGACCGACAAAATCGATTTGACTCAGTTCAAACTGGAAGCCCGCGGTGCCGACGGGAAAAATTATTCGGGTTACCCTGATGCTGAAGGCAAATTCAATCTTTACGTTCCTAAAGGCGATTATCAGATTTTTGTATTAGATCTGAAAAAATCCCAGTCCGAAAATGTCATTCAAAGCATACGGTATCTGGTTTCCAGCATGGGCGAAAATGAACCCTTGCAGATTATGCTGGAACAAAAGCAGCGAAACGTAGAAGTACGGAAACTTCAAAGTAGAATGTAAGGCAAATCCTTCAACGAAGGAATATGCGACTTTAACACTGAATCCGTTGCCATCTGGCCTTTAATCTTCTGTAGTAACTTCGGCGAAAGCCGGGGTTGCCGACTAATGATGTCTACTCCTGCGGGCGTAAATAAGGTTTTTGAAAAGTAAATCACGGCCCATTCACCCTTAGGATCCAGTAACCGCACCTGCCATTTGCTTTTCAAGAAGCCCAATATTCCTTTTCCCCGCCAGACAAACGCCTGAGGTTTACTGGCATCAGGATAATCGTAACCGATAATCTTTTTTTCTTTACCTTTTTGCTGATACGTCACTTCATCGAGTAGTACTCCGGGCTTTTCTGCCAGGGGAGTATAGGTAAAGGTTGGGTTCTGTTTGTTCCCTTTCAGCCACATGGGAAAATTAGTGCTACAGATAAACCAGGTCCCGGCGATTACTTTCAATAAGGAATCCATACATGATTACATTTCGGATAAAACAGGGCGGACGGATTGCTACGAAAAGGCAAAAGGAATGCAAGCCTAAACAAATTTAGATCGTAGATTCGCCCATCATTCAAACTTCCCTTATGAAAAAACGATACCTGACCCTTCTTCTCTTCGGTTCAGTTTTTACCAGCAAGGCTCAGAGTTTATACCAGCCCGCGGTGTTCACGGACGAAAACCGGCTCGAAAAAATTAAAAGTGCATTACCTGCCATCGAAAAGCTGGTAGCGGAGGAATGTAAGAAAAATAACTTCCCGGGTTTAACCTATGGAATTGTGGTAGATGGGCAATTAGTAGACAGCCATAGTTTTGGATCTACCAATCTCGCTCAAAAGACGGCCGTCAGCTCTAAATCGCTGTTCAGAATTGCTTCCATGACCAAAAGTATTACGGCCATGGCCATTCTCAAGCTTCGGGATGAGGGAAAGCTTCGCCTCGATGACCCGGTTCAGCAATACATTCCTGAGATCAAAAAAACGCCTGCCTTAACCGTAGATGCTCCGGTCATTACCATTCGGCATTTGTTAACCCACGCAGCTGGTTTCCCGGAGGATAACCCCTGGGGCGACCGTCAATTAGCCATTGCAGATGCCTATTTTCTAAAAATGCTGGGTAAAGGCGTTTCCATGTCGAATACCCCGGGCATAGCTTATGAATACAGTAATATGGGATTTACCATGTTAGGCCGCATCATTACCGTTGTTACGCAAACCCCGTATCAGGAGTATATCACCAAGGAAATTCTCAAACCATTGGGCATGAACCATACGGTTTGGGATTTCACGAAAGTACAGCCTGATTTGCTGGCTCATGGCTACCGCTGGGAAAATGAAAAATTTCAGGAAGAAAAGCTTTTAGCAGACGGAGCCTATGGAGCCATGGGTGGCCTGCTAACGTCAATAGAAGATTTCAGTAAGTATGTCTCTTTTCACTTGGCGGCCTGGCCTGCTCGAAGTGAAGCGGGCAATGGACCCATTAGTCGGAGTTCAGTGCGAGAAATGCAGCAGCCCGCTAATTTTGCAGGCCTGAATACTTCCTTAAAAGCCGATGGTAAGCCTTATTCCATCTCTTCGGCGTACGCCTACGGACTTCGCTGGACTCGTGATTCAGACGCCATCACTACCGTTGGACACAGTGGTGGATTACCTGGCTTTGGTAGTAACTGGCGAATTTTACCCGATTACGGCATTGGTGTGATTACCTACGTCAACCTTACCTATGCCAATGCAGGTATGGTCAACACTAAAATCATTGATGTTCTAATGGCCTCGGCTGATTTGAAAAAACGGCAATTGCCTGTCTCCAAGATTTTACAACAGCGAAAACAGGAATTGATATCCGTTCTCAAAGACTGGAATCAGGCCAGCCGCTACCCCATTTTCGCCGAAAACTTTTTCCCAGACAAGTCGCTGGCATTACGAAAAAAAGCTTCTGAGGAGTTATTTACCAAAGCAGGCAAGATTGTTAAAATAAGCGATCTAATTCCTGAAAATCAGTTACGTGGGTCTTTCCTCATGGAAGGAGAACGGGGAAACATTCAGGTATACTTCACCTTATCTCCTGAAAACCCGGCTCTCATTCAACAACTGGATTTACGGGAAGTGAACTGATTAGTAATTAAATAAGCGGTTGCCGTTTGATACCCGGTTGAAAAGTTAAAGAGGAAGTCATACGCGTGCAAAGACTTGCTCTTTAACTTTCATTACATCGGCTTAAACCACCTCTAACTCATGAATCGGTCATCAGCCCAATTCACATTTTCTCAAACCATACTCCTATCTAAAGCGTTAAACCTGAAACTATTCCAATTTCCATGAAGTATAGAGAATTAGGCGAATCAGCATTACAGGTATCAGCCATTACGTTTGGTGCCTGGGCCATTGGCGGATGGATGTGGGGTGGAGCCGACCGTAAGGAAGCTGTCGAGGCCATCAAAGTATCGCTTGACGAGGGCGTTACCTCCATTGACACCGCTCCTGTATATGGCATGGGCGTAAGCGAGGAAATTGTAGCCGAAGCTCTTCAAGGCGTTCCCCGTGATAAAGTTCAGATTCTGACCAAATTTGGAATGCGTTGGGATGTACAGAAAGGCGATTTCGCTTTTCATACGAAAAACAATGACGGTCAGGAAATTGATGTATATAAATACGCCAGTAAGGATAGCATTATTGAGGAATGTGAAAACAGCCTTCGCCGCCTGAAAACCGATTATATTGACCTGTATCAGATTCACTGGCCCGATAGTACTACGCCGATCAGTGAAACGATGGAAGCACTGGATCTTTTACAAAAACAGGGAAAAATTCGGGCTGCTGGTGTTTGTAATTATTCAACAGCTCAGTTTATGGAGGCGGAAGAAAGTCTCTCACTTGCTTCCAATCAGGTTCCTTACAGTATGGTGGAACGTTCCATTGAAAAGGATCTGGTTCCCTATGCCATGGCCCGGCAAAAAGCAATTATTGCCTATAGTCCTTTACAACGCGGAATCCTGACGGGTAAAATTAAGCCCGGCCATCAATTTGGAGAGGGAGATACCCGCTCAGGATCCAGATTCTATCAGCCTGAAAATCTGGTAAAAATCAATGCCTTT
This sequence comes from uncultured Siphonobacter sp., assembly GCA_913774715.1. Classification (GTDB taxonomy): domain Bacteria; phylum Bacteroidota; class Bacteroidia; order Cytophagales; family Spirosomataceae; genus Siphonobacter. The sequence goes on from CAJYHS010000240.1 coordinate 29,809, forward strand.
TTAGACGAAATTCGTCCGATTGCGGAAGATAAAGGAGCTACCTTATCTCAGTTAGTCATTCGCTGGACTATCGAACAACCCGGTATTACCGTGGCTTTGGTAGGTGCCCGCAACGCCGAGCAAGCCATCCAGAATGCTCAGTCTATTCACATTTCATTATCTCAGGAAGAAATGGGTCTTATCCATAAGCACCTTGCTAATCTAAGCCTGATTTAGATAGAATTACGTCTCTTAAGCCGAAGTTGATACGTATCAACTTCGGCTTTTTTATGCCCTGCAGGACTCTTTTCTATCTTTAGTCCAATTCTTATTTATATCCATTCTATTCTTGCACATTTGCAAAAAAACTGCCTAATAAGCTCACTGAGCATTGCGACGGTTTGGGGAAAACTACTATTTTTGCCACATCACTATTCAAAGTGTAGTTATAACAATTCCAGTTTGTAACTTCTCATTGAGAAAAACCTCTACCCGTTGCAACGTATCCAGGGCTGTATTATAAGAGCCTGATACGGAGTAACCTCAATTAGCGAAGGCATGATCCCAGAAGTTGTCCAGAAAATTCCGCTTCAATATTACATTTACCTCGCTTCGGCTTTATTCATTATTGGCATTATTGGAGTGCTTACTCGTCGCAACGCCATCATCATTTTTATGTCGGTGGAATTAATGCTGAATGCCGTCAATCTGTTACTCATCGCTTTTTCGACGTATCGTTCCGACCCCAATGGTCAGGTGTTCGTCTTTTTCATTATGGCCGTTGCTGCTGCGGAAGTAGCCATTGGTCTGGCCATTATTGTTATGCTGTATCGAAACGTTCGTTCGCTGGATGTAGGCTTGATGAATAAAATCAGGTGGTAATCCATCGGCTTGCAGCCCATTAACAACGAGTTACAGGTACGTTTCTACCTCCCTTGAACTATGAATTTAGCCTTATTCATTCCTCTATTACCCTTCCTCGGTTTCCTGATCAATGGATTAGGCTTCCGGCGGATCCCCAAATCACTGGTGGGTCTGGTTGGCACGGGAGCTTCTCTGGCTTCTTTTGCCATTGTACTGAGTCTATTTTTTAACTTTTCAGGCGAAGCCCAGACAGTTCCCTTATACGACTGGTTTACTGTTGGTAGTCTGAGTATTTCCTTTGCCTTCCAGATTGATCAGCTTTCTTTGATCATGATGCTGATTATTACCGGAATTGGATCACTGATCCATCTGTACAGCATCGGTTACATGCACCATGATGAAGGGTTTGGTAAGTTTTTCGCTTTTCTAAACCTCTTTCTTTTCTTTATGCTTCTGCTGGTGATGGGTTCTAATTACCTCATCATGTTCATTGGCTGGGAAGGTGTGGGTCTTTGTTCATATCTGCTTATTGGCTTCTGGAACCAGAATCCTAATTACGGTTATGCGGCTCGCAAAGCCTTTGTTATGAACCGAATTGGAGATCTGGGTTTTCTGATCGGTATCTTTTTGATTATCAATCAATTCGGCAGTCTTGAATTCGCAAGTGTTTTTCCAGCCGCCGCTCAGCTAAACATCGGCGATCAAAGTATTTTCTGGATTACCTTCTGCCTGTTCATTGGAGCTATGGGTAAATCCGCCCAGATTCCGCTGTACACCTGGTTACCCGATGCCATGGCAGGTCCAACGCCCGTGTCTGCTCTGATCCACGCAGCGACCATGGTAACCGCCGGTATTTACATGATTGTGCGGTCCAACATTCTTTATACCCTTGCTCCTGATACGCTTCATATCATCGCCTGGGTAGCTCTGGCAACAGCCTTATTAGCTGCGTCCATTGGTCTGTTTCAGAATGATATTAAGAAAGTGCTGGCTTACTCTACCGTCTCACAGCTGGGATATATGTTCCTGGGTTTAGGCGTTGGAGCGTATAGCTCGGGGTTCTTCCATGTAATGACCCACGCTTTTTTCAAAGCTTTGTTATTCCTCGGAGCTGGTTCAGTTATTCATGCCATGAGCGATGAGCAGGATATTCGGTATATGGGCGGGCTTCGTAAGAAATTACCCATTACCTTCCTGACTTTCTTACTCGGAACCATCGCCATTTCAGGCATTCCTCCCTTCGCAGGTTTTTTCTCAAAAGATGAGATTCTGGCTCACGTTTTCGAGCACAGCCCCTTGATGTGGGGACTAGCCGTTTTCGGATCAATGATGACGGCATTTTACATGTTCCGTCTGTTATTCCTGACTTTCTTTGGAGAATTCCGAGGTACGCATGAGCAGGAACATCACCTGCATGAGTCCCCTCTTACCATGACATTACCTTTAATGGTATTGGCCGTATTATCCGTTTTGGGTGGCTTCCTGAATGTTCCGGCTATTTTGGGAGGTTCAGCAAAACTAGATGCCTTCCTGGACCCCATTTTCGAGCTCTCCAAGCAGGCAAATCCCGGAGCTTTTGCGGGCGTTCACCTGGATCATTCAACGGAGTTAACACTCATGGGTGTTTCAGTAGTAGGAGCCGTACTTTCAATCATTGCAGCGTTTGTCTTATACGTGAGTCGTAACGCCGTTCCTGAACCTGATGAAGAAATTACAGGTGTTAAGAAACTCATCTACAACAAATACTACGTTGATGAGATCTACAATGCTGTTTTTGTTAAGCCAATCCAGGCGTTATCAGGCTTTTTCTACCGCGTTACGGATCAGATTATTTTAAACAAAGGGGGTGTTGAAGGTCTGGGCAATTTTGTCAAAGGCCTTTCCAATGAGTTTCGGTTATTACAAACGGGTACCACCAGCTTCTACGTCTTCATCATGGTGACGGGCATTGCTGCCATTCTCATTTATAGCCTTCGGTCTCTGATTTTCAACGCATAAGTTCAAAAAGATATGCTTACCCTCATTCTTATACTCATTCCTCTCGTACTGGCTATTGTTTTGCTGGGCTTACGTGGCGGAGCCGTCAAACGAGTGGCGTTGATTACTTCACTGGTTGAGTTTGGTTTAGCGATTTACGTTCTTTCCATCTATAAGGCTGATACTTCCAGCCAGTTTGCATTAAGCTACGACTGGATTAAGTCCGCTGGCGTTCAGTTTGCCATTGGGATTGATGGCATTAGCGTACTGCTCGTATTACTAAGCACGTTACTAGTTCCGTTGATTATTCTTTCAACGTTCAATCACAGTTACCGCAATCCTTCCGCTTTTTATGCCCTCATTTTGATGATGCAATCGGCTCTGGTAGGTGTATTTGTGGCAAAAGATGCTTTCCTGTTTTATTTTTTCTTCGAAGCAGCCCTGATTCCCATTTACTTCATCGCGGCTTCCTGGGGCGGAGAAAACAGTATTTCGGTTACTTTCAAGTTTTTTCTCTATACGATTTTCGGTTCCCTGTTTATGTTGCTGGGTCTGGTTTACCTATACCTGCAAACACCCGGTTCACACAGCTCATTACTCTCGGCTTTTTATGAATTGAAGCTTTCTGCTGCTCAGCAAAGCGTATTATTCTGGGCTCTGTTCATCGGCTTTGCTATTAAAATGCCAGTGTTCCCCTTCCATACCTGGCAACCAGATACGTACGTGGAATCGCCTACTCCGGCGACCATGCTACTGGCCGGAATTATGCTAAAAATGGGAACCTATGGACTGATCCGAATTGTATTACCCATTGTTCCCGAAGGCGTTCAGGAATGGGGATTAGTAGCGGTGATCTTATCCGTAATTGGGATTATTTACGGCTCAATCATTGCCATTCAGCAACAGGATATGAAACGGCTCGTAGCCTATTCCTCCTTCGCACACGTAGGACTAATGGCCGCGGGTATCTTTTCATTAACTCTCGACGGATTACAAGGTTCACTCATTCAAATGCTGGCTCACGGTATTAACGTAGTGGGATTGTTTTTCATCATCGAAATCATTTTCAGTCGTACCCAAAGTCGTGATTTGAGTCAGTTGGGTGGTATTACCCAGAACTCACCTGTGTTGAGCGTATTTTTCATCATCATGGTATTAGGTAGTGTAGCACTGCCTTTAACTAATGGATTTATTGGTGAATTCCTGCTCTTAAAAGGAGTCTTTACTTACAATACCTGGATTGGTATCGTTGCTGGTACAACCATTATTTTCGGTGCGGTATATATGCTTCGTATGGTTCAAAAATCTATGTTCGGTTTACAGACCACTGCTACTGAGCAATTCACGGATTTGAATCTCAATGAAATTCTGGTATTAGTTCCGCTTGCCTTCTTTGTATTCTGGATTGGTTTATTTCCAAATGCATTTCTGCAATTAACCGAGCCAGCCGTGGCTGAATTGCTGCGAACCCTGAAGTAAGAAGAAGCGGTATTTTTCATTTACTCTCAAGCATTCAAGACATGCTATCGATCATATCTCTGTCCATCTTCGGAATTTTAAACTTATTCCTTGGCTTCCTGAAATCCCGCAAGGTCTTACTGCCGTCTGCGATTATCTTCCTACTCGTAGCTCTGGGATTAATGGTTCAGGACTGGAATCAGCAGGCTCTCTATTTTTCGGATATGCTGCGGGTCAATAACCTCTTTGTCAGCTTTTCAGTCATTGTTATTTTGACTAGTCTGCTTGTGGTAGGCATTTCCAGAAACTTTGGAGACGATTTAGAATATACGCATCCAGCGGAGTATTACTCCATTATTTTATTTTCCATAACGGGAGCGTTAATGATGATTGGATTTGAAAACCTCATCATGCTTTTTATTGGGGTAGAAATCCTTTCGGTGGCCATGTATGTTCTTACCGGAACGGATAAACGAAACCTTCGGTCCAATGAAGCAGCTCTGAAATACTTTCTGATGGGAGCCTTTGCTACCGGTATTTTACTCTTCGGAATTGCGATGATTTATGGAGCAACGGGGTCTTTCAAACTCGGAGGGATCGCTACTTATGTGCAAACAGCCACCCAATACCGCTCCGTTTCTCCATTATTATATATTGGATTACTACTGTTGTTTTTTGGAATGTTATTTAAAGTCTCGGTAGCCCCCTTCCACTTCTGGACTCCCGATGTATACGAAGGAGCACCTACCATTTTTACGGCGTATATGTCTACCGTTGTAAAAACAGCTGGATTTGCGGCTCTGTATAAGCTGGCATCGGTGGCTTTTAACAGTGCCTATGGCTTCTGGGCTCAGACGCTGGCGGTACTGGCTATCCTGACTTTATTAATCGGAAATATCACTGCTGTCTATCAGGTTAGCTTTAAACGCATGATGGCTTATTCCAGCATTTCTCATGCGGGTTATCTATTACTAGCGGTCGTTGCGAAAGTTCCTTCTTCGCAGTCCGCCATTCTCTTTTATTCGTTAGCGTATTCACTGGCTACCATTTCTGCCTTTGGCGTATTAATTATTGTTTCTGAACGGAAACCTTTCGAGGGAAGTCCAGACGAGCGTTACGAAGCCTTCAATGGCCTGGCTAAAACCAATCCGTTACTAGCTTTCATCATGACTATTTCGATGCTCTCTCTGGCCGGCATTCCATTGACGGCCGGATTCTGGGGGAAATTTTTTATTTTTTCTGCAGCCGTTCAGTCTAACCTTACAGCCCTGTTAGTCATCGCAGTATTAATGTCATGTGTCGGCATTTATTACTACTTCAGGGTAATAATTGCTATGTATTTAAAACCAAGTGACAACGATGGTGTTATCGTTAGCAACGGATTTAAATTAACTTTGCTGCTCACTACGGTTCTGACGCTCCTACTTGGGCTATTCCCGGACCTGGTGAATAGATTCTTTTAGTACTAACGTCAATTTTCAATCTTGAAACCGACCCTCGAACAGCCTTTGCAGAAGCCAAAGTCTAAATTGCTGAATATCCGTGATTTAGTTGCTTATTTTCTAGTTGCCGGAACCGGAGCCGCCGTACAGATTATCGCTGGTGGCTATTTCCGGGAATTTATGAGCTACAATGCTTCCGTTGCCTGTGGCTATGTCGTTTCTTTTGTCGTAGGATTCACCCTTACCAAACTTTTCGCATTTGATGCCAAGAAATCTGGCCAGACCCGTCGGGAAATGGTCAAATTTGGAATCGTTGCCGTTTGCTCCTTTTTTATTACCGTAGGTGGCTCTAGCTTAGGCTTTCACCTACTGGATTCTTTTCACCCCGGAGATCTCTTTTACCGTCTACCACTGGATTTTCTTTCTGAAAAATCTCGCAACATTAATGTAAAAGAGTTTGGCGGCTTGCTGGTAGGGATGGGACTTAGCTTCGTGACTAATTACATCCTGCACAAAACCTTCACGTTCAAATCAACGGGCTTCTACGATCGCATCAAAGATTATCTGAAGGGCATTCCTGAATAAATCCGATCAGTGGTATTCAATTATTAATGCAGCTTTGAAATAATTTATAACATTTTAAGGTTTAATAGCGTATTTAATTGAACTATTAAAATAAAACATATGGTTTTTTAATGTTTTTAGGGTCTTTTTGTTAAAATCCTTAAAAAAACCTTAAAAGCCTGCTTGCATAATTCAGAATTCGGATTCAACTTTGTCCCGGCAATAAACCCTAAAATCATCACAAAAATGAAAAAATTGTTCGCCCTGTTCCTTCTTGGCACAATGGTTTCTCTGGCAGCTTGCCAAGAAAAGAAAACTGAGTCTACTGAGTCTGCTGATTCTTCTGCTGTAGTTGTTGATACTACTACTGCTGTTGATACAGTACTTGCAGTTGACACTACTGCTGCTGATTCTGCAAAATAATTTTTGTAGTTTAGGAACACAGCCAAAGCCTTGCCAAATGGCAAGGCTTTGTCGTTTTTTGTAGGATGGAATCTCTCTTACGCCAGTATCTTCCCCCTCTTGCGGTTACTTATTGCCTGCAGCTCTGGCAGGAGCATCCCTTTCAGTTTCACGTTTCCCGTCCCCGCCGTACCAAGTTTGGCGATTATCAGTATTGTTCAGCTAAAGGACATCGCATTTCCATCAATGGGAATATGAATCCTTACGCATTCCTCATCACTTATTTACACGAGGTCGCCCATCAGCGAGTGTGTCTTCAATGGGGAACTCGCGTAGCTCCTCATGGACGTTCCTGGAAAAAAACGTTTCGAGAATTACTTAAACCCGTAATGACCGACTCCGTTTTCCCCTCCGATATTCTAGAGCCTTTATTAGGTTATTCCCGCGATCCGAAAGCAGCGACGGCTTCCCATGCTCCTTTGTATCAGTCATTGCGACGCTACGACCCGCATCCCGAAGGAACATTGAGGCTATCAGAAGTTCCCGAAAATCAGATTTTCGTATTAGGAAACCGAACGTTTATTAAGCATCAGCGAAGAAGAACCCGATTTCTATGTACAGATCAGCAAAACGGTCGTCAATATACTGTTCCTGCGGAAGCGATGGTTCAGCTATTGAATGTACGCCCTGAGTGAAATCAACGTTATCTGTAAGTCGGTTTTCCTGCCTTTTATGATTCGAGTCTTTACTACATTATTTTTTATACTGCTACTGAGCTCGACGGTCCGAGGTCAGTCTTCCGTGCTAGCTACGGGCTCCTGGCTAAAAATCGGAGTCGTTCAGGAAGGTGTGTACAAGATTGACGCCGCTACTTTAAAAAAAGCAGGCTGGCAGCCCGAACGCCTTAACCCTCAAATGCTTCAGCTATACGGAAATGGCGGAGCACCCTTACCCCAGGCAAACCAGACAAAACGCCCAGTTGATTTACTGGAAAATGCCATTATTGTAACGGGTGAAAATGATGGATCATTTAATGGCAATGACGCTATTTACTTCTTTGGAAAAAGTCCGCATGAAGTAAGACTGGATACGCTCGCTGGAAAATTTTCACATCAGATAAACCCTTACTCCGATACTACATTCTATTTTCTGACGGTTGGAAGCAGTCCAGGTAAACGGGTTTCTACTTCCGCTTCGTCAGGAACGGGTTCGGTTATTACCAGCTATGATGACTATATTTTCCATGAAGTAGAGGAAATCAATCGGGTTAAATCAGGTCGCATCTGGTACGGCGAAAGTTTCTATGTCTATACGGATCGGACCATTCCGTTTACTATTCCCGGAGCATTACCTAACCAGCCCATCTGGCTTACCATGGCTACGATGGGATATGCTTCCGTACCCACAAGCTTCTATTTCTCCTGGAATAATCAGCCCATCGGCTCACAAACCATTCCTGCCACCACCTATGAACGTTATGACTATAAAGGCATTGATGCGGTGAATACCTTTCAAACTACCTTAAGCACCGTTCCGAACGATGGCAAACTACCCTTATTGATTACTTACAACCGAAACGGAGATAATGCCGCTCAGGGCATTTTAAATTACGTCGGAATTCAGTTGCAGCGTTCGCTCAGTTGGCAGGGCGAAAACTTTTCGTTTCGATCGCTGCCAAGCAGACGTCTACCTTCTGTACAGATGACGGTTGCTAATGCTCCGGCTGATCTGCAAGTCTGGGATCTTGGTAAGCAAACCTTAATGAGCATTTCCAATGGGACGTTTAGTTACCCGCCTACGGGTCAAGTTCACGAGTTTGTAGCTTTTACAACCGCCAAAAGCCTTACTCCTGCCTCTGTTCTTACAGTAGCTAATCAGAACCTTCGTCAGCAGGAAACGCCCGAATTACTCCTGGTTACGGCCCCTGCCTTACGGGCAGAAGCGGAACGGCTGGCTGCATTTCGCCGCGAAAATGATCAGTTACGCATACAGGTAGTTTCGACGGAAGAAGTCTTCAATGAATTTTCTTCCGGCAAGCTCGACCCAACGGCTCTGCGGGATTATGTTAGATACTTATATCAGAAAAAACCGGGTACGTTAAAGTATCTTCTTCTTTTTGGCGATGCTACTTTCGATTACAAAAATATTCTTAAAGAAAACCAGGGAAAGTCGTTCGTACCCGTTTATGAAAGCCGGGAGTCGCTGCACCCGATTTACAGTTACTCTTCAGACGATTATTTTGGATTTCTGAAAACTACCGAAGGCGAATGGATCGAGGATTATGCGGGAGACCAGACCCTTGATATAGGCATAGGCCGTTTACCCGTTAAGTACCTCTCTGAAGCCAAACAAGTTGTAGATAAGCTAATCCATTACGAAGATCCAAGCACCCGAGGAACCTGGCAAAGTAAGGTTACCTTCGTTGCCGATGATGGTGACTATAATGTGCACGCAGAAGATGCCGAGCGACTGGTTCAACTCATCAGTCAAACGCCCTATCAATCCGAAAAAATTTATCTGGATGCCTATCCACAAACCGGAACGGGATTAGATCAGAAAAGTCCTGAAACGAATCAGGCCATTACTTCAGCCATGAATGACGGGCGTTTGCTCGTGACCTTTGCCGGGCACGGGGGCGTTTCGGGCTGGACTCAGGAGCAAATCCTGATGCTACGGGATATCCTGGGCTGGAGAAATCGCGATCATATGCCCTTGTTTTTAACAGCTACCTGCGAATTTGGTCGTTATGATGACCCCGGAACTGTTTCGGGAGCCGAGCTAGCCTTATTAAATGCTCAGGGTGGTGCTATTGGCTTGCTTACCACTACTCGTCCAGTCTTTGCCAGTTCTAATTCACTGGTTAGTGAGGCATTCATGAAAACAGCCTTCCAGCCTGTCAACGGCACAATGCCACGCTTGGGAGATATTATTCGTCAAACGAAAAATAATAGTCTAGCGGGCAGAATCAATCGCAATTTCGCCCTTTTGGGAGATCCTTCCATGCGACTGGCCTACCCTTCTGACTCTATTAAATTGAATACTCCTGATACCTTACAAGGGGGTACCCTACTCACCATAAGCGGTTCGGCTCCCTTCAATGGCGAAGGCTGGCTGGAGGTATTTGATCAGGAAAAAACGTATCAGACGCTCGGCGATGAAAACCCCAGGTACAGTTATAAGGATCGCAAAAGTCTGCTTTATCAAGGAAAGATAACCTTAAGCCAAAATCAATTCAGCAGCTCTTTTATCTTACCTACCTCACTGGAAGCAGGCTCTGGTCGGGCGTTGGTTCGCGTATACGCCCAATCTGCCACAGGAAACAAAAGTGCATTGGGAATAGCGAAGCCTTTCCTTGATGGCGTCAGTACGGCCCCGATTACGGACACCAAAGCTCCTCAGTTAAGGGCATTCATGAATACTACTGATTTTGTAAATGGAGGCGAGACGGATCCTAATCCTACTTTATTGGTTCAACTAAGCGATGAATCCGGCATCGCTTATACCGAGTCAAGTCCGATTTCAGCCACGTTAAATGATACTTTGACGCTACGCCTGAATTCCTATTACTTACCCAGCGATCCCAAATCGGGTCTGGTTAGCTATCCTTTCAAGAATTTACCTAATGGCTCCCATCGTTTAAAGGTGCAGGCGTACGACGTTTTTGGCCATAGCAGTAATCAAAGCATAGATTTTTACGTAGTTCCGAGTACGAAAACGTACCTTCGCAACGTTAGGGCTATGCCGAATCCTTTTAGCAGGCAGGCACGTTTTACCTTCGAACATGATTTTCAGGACGATGACACCGAAATTGCATTCTATCTGTACGATCTTTCCGGTCGATTACTGCACCAGCAACACCTCCAGAGTTACGTTATGCCATCCCCCTACGAAGATTTAGTACTTGAAAACCCAGAATTGAATACGGGTTTGTACATTTATCGTATTTTTGTACGCTCTCTCTCTACGGGTCGTACCTTGGCTGGAAGCGGAAAGATTTCCTACATTAAATGACTTTTGTTAGTTTTGCGATCAAATACATCCCACGAATGCGTAGTTATCATCGCCTAAAAACAGGTCCATTCCCTATTGCCCCTACACCGGAACCTTTAACCCCGGAAAATCAACGTTTAACCCAATCTCGGATGAAAAGACTTAAAACCCGTATCCTGACCGTTGCCGCATTAGTTAGCTCCTCAACCTTAGCAATGGCTCAAAGCGGTAGCACAGTGATTGGGCAAGTCAACAGTGATCGCATTCCTATTCCTGCTGTTCCTTTCGTAAATATTACCCCCGATGCTCGCTCAGCAGCTCTCGGTGATGCGGGCGTAGCTCTTAGTCCTAACGATCCCAGCGGTACCTACTGGAACGTATCCAAACTGGTTTACGCCGAACGCGACGCCGGTGTTTCTGTTTCATACACCCCATGGCTTCGTAACCTGATCGGAGATATGTGGTTAGGACATTTTACAGGATACAAGAAAATTGGTAAAAACCAGGTTATTGGTCTTTCTCTCCAGTATTTCAACCAGGGTAATATCATCTTTACCAACGACCAGGGCGTTACTACCGGTAATTTTGACTCAAAAGAATACGCAGCTACGGGTTCTTACGCCCTGAAACTGTCCGATCAGTTATCACTGGGTATCAACCTGAAATATATCAACTCTAACCTCACTGGCGATCAGGTAGTGGCTGGTGTTGCTTTACGTCCCGGCCAAACGGTCGCTGGTGATATTGCGTTATTCCGCAATGGCTATAGTCCTGAAAAAAAGTGGTTCGCTAACTATGGTTTGGTGATTCAAAACCTGGGTGGTAAAATCAATTACGGTGGCACAGCTCAGGCTCCTTACTTCATTCCTACGAACCTGAAGTTAGGTACTGCTATTACCAACCGTCTGGATGATAAAAACTCCTTAACTCTTACCGTTGATTTAAATAAATTAATGGTTCCAACGCCTCCTCGCTATGACGCCACGACAGGCCAACCTCTGGATGGCAAAAAAGCCGTTGGAGATCGTGGTTTATTCGAAGGCGTATTCGGTTCGTTTGCAGATGCTCCCGGTGGATTGAAAGAAGAGTTACAGGAAGTTACGGTTTCAGCGGGTCTTGAGTATAGCTGGAACAAAATTCTGGCGGCTCGTCTGGGTTACTTCTATGAAAACCCTAATAAAGGAAATCGTAGTTATGTAACGGCAGGTTTTGGGGTTAACTACCAGCGTATGGGTCTTGATTTTGCGTACCTTTTTCAAGGCGGCGGTCAGATCAATCCGCTCAACAACACCCTTCGTGTGACATTATCGTATATGTTTGATAAAAAGCAAAGCATCGGAGAAGCTCCCCGGGATAACTTCTAGGAAATTTTCCTTCTTTTTTTGAAAATGGCATTCTACGGGGTGCCATTTTTTATTATATCCAGTATTTTCTATTTCAATAGAAGTAGTACCTTGGCTTTTTGCCCGCAGGAAACTCAGCAGTGAATCTTCCTGACGAGAATAATTAATGATGATGATGAATTTAGATCGCACGCAAGTTCCCGACTTTCACCTTACCGATACTGTTTCACTTCTTCCCGTTCAGGCCTATACGCTCGATAACGGAGTTCCCGTATATATGATTGATGCGGGAGCCCAGCCCGTTACCCGAGTGGAGTGGGTGTTTGAAGCCGGAGGCTGGGACGAGGCTTTACCTAACGTTTCTACGTTTACGCTTCGGATGCTGAATGAAGGAACTCAGCAATATACAGGAGCCGAACTAGCCGAATTCTTCGATCAGTACGGTTCTTTTCTCGAATTTAACGCCTCTTCTGACCGCTCGACAGTAACGCTTTATGCCCTGCGTAAGCATCTGCCCGTGTTGCTACCCCGCATTCAGGAGTTATTACAGGAAGCTACTTTTCCAGCAGAAGAGTTAGAGGTGCAGCGAACCATCGCTTTACAGAACCTTCAGGTAAACGAAGAAAAAACGTCCTTTCTGGCTTCCCGGGGTTTTCGGGAAAGTTTGTTTGGGAAAGATCACCCCTACGGTAAAAATCAGACTCAGGAAAATTTAAAGGCTTTTAGCCGGGACGATCTGGTTGGGTTTTACGAAAAGCATATCGTTGGCCATACCTTTCAGCTCTTTATCTCCGGACAGGTGGATGAACGGGAAATTGCCTTACTCAATGAGGTGTTTGGTCAGCAGGAATTACTCCCCCAGCCCGAACGCCGGACTTTCGCTATTCCTTCGACGAAACAGAAAGCGGCTGTTCTGATTGAGTTACCTGAAAAAACGCAATCTACCATTCGTTTGGGCAGGCACATCATTAACCGTATTCACCCGGATTACTATAAAGTGATGGTTACCAATGAAATTTTCGGCGGTTACTTTGGCTCGCGTTTAATGAAAAACATCCGGGAAGAAAAGGGCTTTACCTACGGCATTTATTCTCAGATGAATAATTTCGCTCAGGCTAGTCAGCTGGTCATTGGAACAGACGTTAATAAAGAATTTACAACGCAAACGCTTGCAGAAATCAGAAAAGAGTTAGAACGTTTGCAGACTGAATTAGTCCCCGTAACTGAACTGCAAACGGCTCAGAATTACATGATCGGGCAATTCATTGGTTCGCTGAATACCCCATTTGAAATCGCTGATCGGCATAAGGTTCGCATTCTGAATAATCTGCCTGACGATTATCATTTACGTTTCATTGAACGGATTAAGGCTGTTACGCCGGAAGATGTATTGGCGATGGCTCAGACGTACTTTACATGGGAAGACTTGATTGAAGTAGTGGCTGGAGGTAAATAGCCACTACTTCAGTTCTTACTTATCGGTCGAGCTTGCCGGTTCGAAATAATTCGTAGAGACTCTGAGCAAAAATCAGGATAAGAATGCTGGGTAACAGATGAGCTCCCCAGATGAATCCTTTTCCGGTAAACTGGTACGTTCCTGAAGAAAACTGAATAAACACATTCAGAAAAATCATGGACGAAATGACCAGCATCAATGCCAGCACCAGTACTCCTGTTCGAACGGGTAAATACTTTTTCACCAGTTCACTGGCCAGAATTCCCAATCCTACCAGGACTAATACAAAAACCAGAGCCCGTGGGAAGTTTTTAATGTACGCGTACTTATACAACCAGATTCCCACGCGACCAATCAGATTGGGATGAGAAAGCAACCAGGCATCAGTGACAGCAAGGACCAGATAAAGCAGGTAATGGGAACGGAAACGCATTTTAGTTTTCAATTTTCTGTTTGCAGTTGTCAATTATCCACGGAAAACTGACAACTGCAAACAGACAACTTGTTTATTCTTCCTGATAAAGCACCTGGGTAACGGTTTGACCAACGGCTTTCATGACGTTTTTGTCAATGACTTCCATGTTATCCTTATGCGTATGGTGATAATCTCCGAAAGTCTTCGGATTGTTTACTTTCATTTCAACAATATCTACCATTGGAATCTTGGCCACTTCATTCACTGCTACGTGATCATCGGTCAATCCGCCTCCCTGCACAGGCAGAAAGTATTGATTATATCCTAAACGACCAGCCATATTCCAAATATTCTGAACTACCGTAGGAGCATATTGGACCGAGTAACTCTCTTGCGGAAATTGTGCTCCTTTGGCTCCTACCAGATCCAGCAGAATGCCATAATAAGCCGAATAACCCGGCTTATGCGGATTTTTCGCCCAGTACTGCGAACCTAAGGCCCAGTTTGATCGCTCCTGCGAAGGCGTCATTCCTTCTTTTTCGCCCCAGTCTTCAATGTCAAAGAAAATAATATCGATACCCACGTTTTGTAAGGGTTTCGCCTGAAGGTTACGGGCAATTTCCAGTAACACGCCTACCCCACTTCCGCCGTCATTGGCTCCGTCGAAAGGTTTGTTTTTGTATTGAGCCACGGTGTCTTTATCCGCAAAAGGGCGGGTATCCCAGTGAGCCGTCAGCAGAATGCGTTTGGCCGCATCGGGGTTAATGCTCCCGATGATGTTACGGGCATTGAGCTTGGTTCCGTCAAAAGCCGTTTCGGTAAATTTCTGTTCGATAACGGCAAATCCGTATCCTTTGAGTTTGGCTACCAGCCAGTCACCGCAGGCCTGATGAGCTTTAGAGTTAGGAACCCGCGGGCCAAAATCTACCTGCTTCTGAACGAAAGCATAGGCGGAATCAGCGTTGAAAGTAGGAGCCGGAACTAACTTAGACTCCTGTGTGCTGGTGTTGCTTTCGCTCTTTCCTGATTTATCGTCACAGGACTGAACCAGTAAGCCCGTTGCTCCCAGAGCGATGAGCAGAGCCAGAGTTGATAAACGTTTCATGAGGTATGGTTTGAAAATCGGCGTAGAGAGTTTCCCTACGCCGATGCCTTTATTCTTCGTAAGCCCAGTCAATCTTGTGTTTCAGGTCTTTAATAACCAGACCATTCTGTTTAAATACGGAACGAACCTGATCGACTTTATCGTATTGTTTCTGCGTTTTGAAGTCGCGATACAAATCCAGCAGACCATCAATCAAGGGCTCGAACGCCTGATTACGCTCTTCTTCCAGACCCAGAATATCCGATAAAAAGGTCATATAGCTGGTCTTCAGTTTGTTGAAAACCTCTTCACCCAACTGAGCGGGCTTCACCTGAAGCATATATAACTGGTTGATTTTCTTCAGCAGAGCAAACAAATGAGCAATAGCGACGGCCGTATTCAGATCGTCATTCATGCCTTCGTAAGCTCCTTCGATGGCCTTTTCTACTTCTTCAATCTGTTTGCTATCAATAGTGACCGTTTCATCCGCCACAAATTCCATATCACGAACCAGACGCAGACCATTAATCAGTCGTTTGTATCCTTTCTGAGCCGCTTTCAGAGCCTCATTCGAAAAGTCCAGCGTTGAGCGATACTGACTTTGCAACATGAAGAACCGAACCGTCATGGGCGAATACGCCTGCTCAAGCAAGTGGTGACTTCCGGCAAATAATTCATTAGGTAAAAACGAGTTACCCAGAGATTTGGACATTTTCTGCCCATTTACCGTCAGCATGTTCGAGTGCATCCAGTACTTTACGGGAGATACGTCATTCAGTCCTGTGCCCTGAGCAATCTCGCATTCATGGTGCGGAAATTTCAGGTCCATCCCCCCACCGTGAATATCAAACTGCTTACCTAAGTATTTGGTACTCATGCAGGTACATTCCAGGTGCCAGCCGGGAAAACCAGCACCCCAAGGACTTGGCCAACGCATGAGGTGATCAGGAGCGGCTTTTTTCCAGATGGCAAAATCCAGCGGACTCTTCTTTTCACCAACCCCGTCTAGATCGCGGGTTTCGGTTAACAGGTCCTCCAGAATCCGGCCCGAAAGTTTGCCATAATCCTGATGCTGCTGATTGTATTTTTCAATATCGAAGTAAACCGAGCCATTCGATTCATACGCCAGGCCCTTGCCCAGCAAATCCTTCACTGCTTCGATTTGTTCGACAATATGACCCGTAGCGGTCGGCTCGATGCTGGGAGGCAGGAAGTTGAATTTCGACAACACCTGATGGAAATCATCCGTGTAACGGTGCACGATTTCCATCGGCTCCAGCTTCTCCAGACGGGCCATCCGGCCAATTTTGTCTTCACCTTCGTCGCTATCGCCAGTCAGGTGCCCCACATCCGTCAGGTTACGAACATATCGAACCTTATACCCGATGTGCCGCAGGTAACGCACCAGCACGTCGAAGGTCAGAAACGTACGAACATTTCCCAGGTGCACATAATTGTAGACCGTAGGACCACAGACGTACAGACCCACGTGGGTCGGATGAAGGGGTTGAAAAACTTCTTTCTCCCGGCTAAGGGTATTGTAGATTTTCAGGGATTGCATGCAAAAAATAATTGAATGAGATCAGTACTGAAGAATCAGCACGTGCGAATAAGAACCGTCGAAGATTACAGACCGTTCCAACATCGTAATACGCGGTAAGAAAAAGAAGCTTGTGCCACGTCATAAAAGGTTAGATTGCAAAAGTAAGGAAAAGAGTTTAGGGTTTTGAGTTTTGAGTCCAGAGTTTCAGAGAATTTGAAGTACGAAGCTCATTCACAGAATTTTAACTTACACGTAAAGCGATTTACTTTCCTAGTTACTCAACGCAAAAACCCAAAACTCTAAACCCAAAACCCAAAACTCCCCTATCTTTGACCCACGTTTCTTTCCCGATATTGCTATGCTTTTGTTTGAAGTCGGTACTAATCCCAGTGCCCAGCGTGAGTTTTTGATGTTTCCCGTTCGTTTATATCGCAACAATCCGAACTGGATTCGCCCCTTGGATCAGGACATTGAAGATGTGTTCAATCCGAAGAAAAACAAGATGTTCAAACACGGTGAATGCATTCGCTGGATTTTACAGAACGAAGCCGGACAAACCATCGGTCGCGTAGCCGCTTTTATTGATCATGACAAAGCTCACAAAGAAGACCAGCCCACGGGCGGCATGGGCTTTTTTGAATGCATTGAAGATGAAAAAGCAGCCTTTCTGCTTTTCCAGGCCTGCAAAGACTGGCTCGAAAGTAAAGGCATGGAGGCGATGGACGGCCCCATTAACTTTGGTGAACGCGAAGCCTGGTGGGGACTAATGGTGCAGGGCTGGGACTTCGAACCTACTTATAAAATGCCCTGGACGAAGGAGTATTATATTCCTTACTTCGAAAAATACGGTTTTCAGGATTACTTCAAGCAATTCGTTTATACTTCTCCCATTCGGGAAGTAGTCGTTTCTCCTAATGTGGAAGAAAAAGCTCAGCGGGTCTATGCAAACCCCGAGTTTACCTTTCAGCACATCGAAAAGAAAGATCTGGCTAAATACACCGAAGATTTCCGCAGTATCTATAATAAAGCCTGGGCCAAGTTTCCGGGCGTGAAGGAAATGAGCATCGAACAGGCCCGCTCGCTGGTGAATTCGATGAAGCCCATCATTGATGAACAGCTCATCTGGTTCGCTTACGCGGGTGGTGAGGCCGTTGCTTTCTTCATCGTAATCCCTGATTTGAACCAGATCGTCAAGCATTTAGATGGCAAATTCGGGTTATTACAGAAACTGAAACTTTTGTACCTGCTGAAGTGGAAGAAAGTAGTTACCCGAACCTGTGGCCTTATTTTCGGGGTTATTCCTGATTACCAGGGTAAAGGCGTAGAATCGGCCATCGCTCTACGTTTCCGTCAGGCGGGTCGCGATAATCCTGATTACCAATACGATACCATTGATATGAACTGGGTGGGTGATTTCAATCCCCGCATGAATCGTTTCGTTTCGCAATTGGGCACCCGCATTGATAAGAGTTACATTACCTATCGTTACCTCTTTGATCGCACAAAAGAATTCAAACGTTGCCCACGGGTTTAGTTTGGTTCAGAAGCACCGAAATGAAGGTTACTTCCCTGAGACGGAGGTAACCTTTTTTTTATGGCTTATTCATCAACATTAAAATTTACCTCACTCATTAAACCTCTTCCCTTGTAAATCCATCTCAACGCCATATCATCTCCCTGGCTATGAGCTCATTCTTTACTACCTCTCGTTTTTAATAAATCGATGAAAAGTAACCTCAGTCAGCTAAAGCATTTATACCTGCGGGCGGGTTTCGGAGCCAGCCCGGCAGCGTTACAGGAAGCCAGCCGCCATTCGCTTTCCAAAGCAGTGAATCGTCTTTTTGAAGATTCCCAAACCAGTTCTCCGCTGCATGTGGCAGATCCCCAGCAGTTGGGTTACACCCGCCAAACGCTGCTCGAAATGGTTATGCAAAAAGATAGTTTATCACAGGATCAGCGAAAGCAGATGACCCAGCAGATTCAGCGGGAAAACCGGGAACAGATTGGGGACCTCAACTACGCCTGGGTGAATCAAATGGGTTCGGGGAAAGAAGCGTTACGGGAAAAAATGACGCTTTTCTGGCATGGCCATTTCGCCTGCCGCAGCCTGAATCCAGCTTATGTTCAAAAGCAGAATAATATTCTTCGTGAAAATGCTCTGGGCAAATTTGGGGACTTGCTCGGAGCCATCTCCAAAGATCCTGCCATGCTTCAGTTTCTGAATAACCAGCAGAATCGCAAGCAGAGTCCAAACGAAAATTTTGCCCGGGAAGTCATGGAGTTATTTACGCTGGGCCGGGGTAACTATACTGAAAAAGACATCAAGGAAGCCGCCCGCAGCTTTACGGGTTGGGGTTTTAATGGCCGGGGCGAATTCGTTTTTCGGAAAAATCAGCACGACGATGGCCCGAAAACCATCTTCGGAAAAACCGGAAATTTCAGCGGAGAAGATACCCTGAATTTATTACTGGAGCGGCCCGAAACGGCTACTTTTCTGGTAACTAAAATCTATCGCTTTTTTGTAAATGACCAACCCGACCAGGCCATTATCAATCAATTAGCTCCGCGTTTTCATCAAAAGGAGTACGACATCAGTTGGCTAATGAAGGAGATTTTTTCTTCCGACTGGTTATACGACCCCAGGAATATCGGTACAAAAATTAAATCTCCCGTGGAGTTTCTGGTCGGCTTGCAACGCACGTTTGGATTAACCTACGGTAGCAAGCAGTCCGTCTTATACATTCAGAAAGCTCTGGATCAGGTACTTTTTTATCCACCTAATGTAGCAGGCTGGCCGGGAGGCACGGCCTGGATTGATTCTTCCAGCTTGCTTCTTCGAATGAAGTTACCCGAAGTCATTTTCAATTCGGCTGAGCTAAACTTCAAAGCAAAAGCCGACGGCGATGTAAATACCGATTACCTCACGCAAAAAAAAGGACGACAGTTTGCACAGGCCGAACTCAACTGGCAGGATTTCGGCACCGCCTTCGAAGGCCTTCAGAGTGAAGCTTTGGTAACTGCTTTAAGTACACACTTACTGCAACGTCCGCTTCGCTCAGCTCAGCAAAGTCTGATTCTGAAACGAAAAAAAGAATCGGAGTTAAAAGACTATACGCTGGCTTTACTTACCCTGCCAGAGTACCAATTGTGTTAGATGTTCCACCCCTAGACCTAATACTTTATGAATCGTAAAGAATTTCTTCGTCAATCGGCTCTGGCTACAGTGGGCACCTGGCTTATTCCCGACTTTGTTAAAGCGTATGAACAGCATCAATTGGGACAGACGCCTACTTCCCGGAAAACGCTGGTAATCATTCAATTTTCTGGTGGTAATGATGGGCTAAATACCATCATTCCTTACCGCAACGATATTTATTACCGCGAGCGGCCCAAACTGGCGATTCCGGAGGGTAAGGTTCTGAAAATTAACGACGAGTTAGCCTTTCATCCGGCTCTGGAAAAACTTCGCCGTTGGTACGATGACGGGCGTTTTTCCATTCTCAATAATGTGGGTTACCCCAACCCTGATCGTTCACACTTTCGGTCGATGGACATCTGGCATACCGCCAGTAACTCCAATGAGTACCTGAAAACAGGCTGGATTGGGCGTTACCTTGATTCCCAGTGTTCGGGTCAATGTCAGCCGTATCAGGCTCTGGAAATTGACGATCAGTTAAGTCTCTCCATGAAGGGTGATCAGGTAAAAGGCTTAGCGGTGTCAGACCCGAAACGCCTGTACAATCAGACGCAAAACAGTTTTTATCAGCAACTGGCCCGAGTTAATCACGAAGAATATGAAAACGTGGATTACCTCTACAAAACGCTGGCTGAAACGATTTCTTCCGCCGATTATATCCATGCCAAGACGAAAGTGGCCAGCTCTTCCACTACCTATCCATCTCACGAATTAGGTCGCCGAATGAAAACCATTGCTAACTTTATTCGCACGGGCGTGGATTCTCGTGTCTATTACGTATCGCACGGCAGTTTTGATACGCATGTGAATCAACAACCTCAGCAGCATAACTTATTAACTCAATACGCCGAAGCTCTTGACTCCTTCTTACAGGATTTAAAATCGCAGGGTCAGCTTGATAACGTGGTCGTTATGACTTTCAGCGAGTTTGGTCGCAGGATTAAACAAAATGCGTCGAACGGAACGGATCACGGAGCCGCCAATGTGCTATTTCTAGCGGGCTCTCTGCTGAAACCAGACTCTAGTCTGACGGCTTCCCCTAACCTGACGGACACGGATCAGGGAGATTTGAAATACACCATTGACTTCCGCGATGTGTATGCCACTTTGCTGGATCGCTGGTTAGACGTTCCGTCGGAAGCAATTTTGGGACGAAAATTTGCAGGTCTGAAAACGGGGTAATTTCCTCTAAATCGCCTCAAAAAATCGTATTTTTGTACATGCTTCAAAAAACCCGCGGCTTAGTTCTTAATTACCTGCGTTACCGAGAAACGTCGATCATCGTCAAGATTTATACCGAGGAGTTCGGCGTTCAGACGTATATCGAAAATGGGGTTCGGAGCAGTAAAGGCAAAAATAAAATTGCTCTTTTTCAGCCCCTTACCTTATTGGATTTAGTTGTCTATTTCAAAGACAGTGCCGGAATTCAGCGGATTTCCGAAATTAAGGTCAACCACCCGTACAGTACCATTCCTTTTGATATTACCAAGTCAACCATTGCTCTTTTTATTACCGAAGTACTCAGCAAAACGCTGAAGGAAGAAGCGGGTAATCCACGGTTATTTCAATTTCTTCGGGAAAGCCTAATCTGGCTGGATCAGGCCACCGAAGGATACGAAAATTTTCACCTCTGGTTTTTGCTTCGGCTAAGTTTTTATCTGGGGTTTGAACCTACCACGGGCCAACAACTGGCTCAGGAGTTAAAGCTGGCAGGTTATCCCATCCACGACGAGTCGGAATTACGGAAATTGGATGAGTTGAATGTGAACCCGGAAATCCGCCTGGGCCGGTCCTCCCGGAACTATTTACTGGAAATGGTATTAAAGTTTTATGAGCTTCACGTCGATGGTATGGGCGAAGTTCGGTCCCTGGAAATTCTTCGCACCGTTTTTTCCTAATATTATTTACATTGCTTAACAATCTATAAATCAGCCTATTTAGTCGTTATTAATCTAAATATTGTCACGCCTTGATAGAAACGTAAAACAAATTTCAACAGTAAGCTTGTCCGCACGCCGAAATATTGCTACTTTTGCGTTCCAATTTTTGAAAAGCACTGATTTAAATAACGCAATAAGCTCATGGCTAAGAAAGGCAACCGCATTCAGGTAATCCTCGAGTGCACCGAGCAAAAGACTTCTGGCGTTCCTGGCATGTCACGATATGTCACGATGAAAAACCGGAAGAATACTACGGCTCGTATTGAACTCCAGAAGTACAACCCTTTCCTGAAAAAGCATACGCTTCACAAGGAAATCAAGTAATTTCAGACCCCAGTTATTCGTTGTTTAGGTGGTTCCTAGTCCGGCGATAACTGTCCACTGGTTAGTGATCCACTGTATAACATTTTACTGAAATGGCAAAGAAAGTAGTAGCGACCCTGAAAAAAGAAGGTGGCGTTAAATACGCTAAAATCATCAAGGCGGTGAAAAACCCAACCACAGGTGCTTATACCTTCAAAGAAGAAATCGTTCTTCAGGACGAAGCTCAAGCAGCTCTGAAAAACTAGTCTGCTGAGACGCAAAAGTCTTATTATGATCCTCCGAACGTTCTTCGGGGGATTTTTTGTTGTAGATTTGGAGCATTAGTGATCCAGGTTTCTTCGGTATACTATAAATAGCTGGATCCTAAGCATAGATAATCAAACCAAAAATGGGCTTATTCGATTTTTTCACGAAGAAAAAGGAGCAAATCCAGGAAGAACAGGCCGAGTCACTGGACAAAGGTCTGGAAAAAACCAAAGATGGCTTTTTCTCTAAACTCAGCCGGGCTGTCGTCGGAAAATCCAAAGTAGATGACGAAGTACTGGATGAACTGGAAGAAATTCTCATTTCTTCGGACGTAGGGGTAGAAACCACCGTCAACATTATTCGCCGGATTGAAGCCCGCGTTGCTAAAGATAAATTCATGAGTACCAGCGAACTGGATTCGATCCTTCGGGAAGAAATCGCTGCTTTGCTGTCTGAAAACCAGTCTACCGATATTTCGGGAGATTTTGAAACGCCCTTGGGCACCAAACCCTACGTCATCATGGTAGTGGGGGTTAATGGTGTAGGCAAAACGACAACCATTGGTAAACTGGCCGCCCAGTATCATAAAGCTGGAAAGAAAGTGGTGCTAGGGGCCGGTGATACCTTCCGGGCCGCCGCTGTAGACCAGTTGAAGTTATGGGGTGAACGCGTAGGCGTGCCCGTGATTGACCACGGCATGAACACCGATCCTGCTTCGGTAGCTTACGATGCCGTAAAACAGGGCACCGAAACCGGTGCAGACGTGGTTATCGTCGATACCGCCGGACGTTTACATACGAAGGTGAATCTGATGAACGAGCTTTCGAAGATCAAGCGGGTGATGCAGAAATTCTCAGTAGAAGCTCCGCACGAGGTATTACTCGTACTCGACGGCTCGACCGGGCAAAATGCATTTATCCAGGCTCAGGAGTTTACGAAAGCTACTGAAGTGACTTCGCTGGCCATTACCAAGCTCGACGGTACCGCTAAAGGCGGCGTAGTGATTGGTATTTCTGATCAGTTTAAAATTCCGGTGAAGTACATTGGCGTAGGTGAGCGAATTGAGGATTTACAGGTATTCAATAAAAAGACCTTCGTCGAGAGTTTATTCAAGAAATAACTCCCATTACGAAAACCACGAAAGCTGCCGGATAACCTGGCAGCTTTTTTTAGTTTTGAATCACAGCTATGAAAATTCCGGTTCAAAATATCTACTATCTGCTTTGTTACGCCTGGGACAAACTCGAAGAACGTGAATTGGTTCATGTCACCGCTGACGACCAGATTAGTTTGCTGGATCTATTAATCGAAATATTAATCACAGCCACTCATCGCCTCTTCAGGCAGGGTTTGTTTCATGCCTATCAATCAGAAAAAGTACAACTGGCGGGCATTCGTGGGAAGTTATTACTGACGGAAAGCTTACAGAAAAATGAATTCCGGCAGGGAAGAGCCATTTGTGAGCAGGATGTTTATTCAGCGAATCAGCCGGTAAATCAGATTCTAAAGACAACGCTCAACTCTTTATTACGTCTCCCCTCTTTACCGCAACAGTCCCGCATTCGTCATCTGCACTTCCGCATGACAGATGTCGAGGAAATCAAACTCAACGAAACGATTTTTACTAAGGCAAGCATTCCAAGGCATCCTTCTACCTATCGTTTTGTGCTGAATGTGTGTGAGTTACTTTACAAAAACTTACTAGTTAACGAAGAAAAGGGTACCTACCAGTTCAAGGATTTCTGGCGGGACGAGCGGCAAATGGCGGTTCTTTTTGAAGCATTCGTTCGAAATTTCTATCGCCACGAGTTACCGCAATGGAAAGTACGACGGGAAACTATTCACTGGAAATTAACCGCCACTGCACAGGATCGCACGTTGTTACCCCTCATGCAAACCGATTTAACGCTGGAGCAAAAAGATCAGAAGATCATTCTGGATACGAAGTATTACGCCGAAACGTTTCAACGACACTTTGAATCGCGTAAGGTTCATTCGCCGCATTTATACCAGTTGTTTGCGTATCTGAAAAACTACCCGGCTACCGGCAAGCTTCGGGGCATCTTACTGTATCCAACGGTTACGCAATCCGTTTCCGCTTTCTTTTCCGACGAAGCTCACCAAATTCAGGTGCAAACGCTGGATTTGAATCAGCACTGGTCGGGCATTCACAGGGATTTATTGGAGTTAGTTGATCCGAAACTTGAAATAGTTTAAGCTCGATAGACCGCTTTTCCCTGACAGCAGTGACTTGAAGACTTCTAGCTCATGCTGCCAGCAAAAAAGCTGGCAGCGGCATCCTCAACGATTAAGCAACGCAACCCGGCCAATTTTTTCGCTGGCAGCTCTCCCTTACAGCTAACCCATTCAAATAGCTAACTGATTAAATCATTTCTTAGCCGGATCTTTCCACTCATTCAGTTCCACCAGATACCCATCGGGATCGGGTAAGTAAATCTGTTTCACTCCATCGAATCGTACTTGAGCGTGATAAGACAGCCCCTTCCCTTTTAGAAACGCTTCTGCCTGATCCATTGACTTCACAAACACGGCAAAATGAGAGCCATTCCGATCATTATTTACCGGAATCGTGCGACCGGCCAGTAAATGTATTTGCTGATCCGTACCAATTTTAAACCAGGAACGAATGGCTTTGAGATTGTCAGGGACTTCCAGTTGCTCAAGACCCAGAATTTCGGAATAAAATTTGGTAGAAGCTGGTAGGTCAGCCACCTGCAAAGCCAAGTGATTATGTTTGACAATGCCCAATTTCTCCTGAGCAAAAGCAGCCCTATTCATACCTGTAAAGCAAATGATGATAAAAAGGAAACGAAATAACATGTAGCTATAGATTTGAGAGGTATAAAAAAAATCGTTACCTGAATTTTG
Source organism: uncultured Siphonobacter sp. (assembly GCA_913774715.1). GTDB lineage: Bacteria > Bacteroidota > Bacteroidia > Cytophagales > Spirosomataceae > Siphonobacter. The sequence goes on from CAJYHS010000240.1 coordinate 54,921, forward strand.
ACTCTCAGATAACGACTTTGTAAAAAACTAAAACGCTTACTTATCAAGGAATAGGTAACACTTTGCTTTCTTTGAATGTCGACAGAATTACCATCGTTTGTGTGCTGGCTACTTCTTCAATTTCATTGATTTTTTCCAACATTAGACGTTGGTACGAAGCAATATCCTTTGAAATTACCTTTAATAGGAAATCTCCGGAACCCGTGATGTGGTGACATTCCACTACTTCAGGAATTTCATTGATCTTCTCAACAAAAGAATCCGTTACCTGCTTTTTGTGACCCACCAGGGTAATCTGAACAAAGGTAGTAACGCCCAGACCTACTTTCTCACGATCGAGTTGAGCGTGGTAGCTCTGAATAATTCCTGACGTTTCTAATTTCTTTACACGTTCCAGGGTTGGAGCGGGCGATAAGCCAATTTCTTTCGAAAGTTGAGCATTGGTAATTTTTGCGTTGGATTGCAGTATTTCAAGGACTTTGCGGTCGATGTGATCCAGTTTCTGAAGTGTGTTCATAGGGTAGTACGCAGTAAGCGAAAATATTATTTGGTGGATAGCTTAACTTTCGCTGACAAATTTCATAAAAATACCGCGAATAAGCACAATCGTAAAATATAATTTTTTTTAATCCTCAAAAATTAGTGTAAAATCTCAATAAAAAAGCCATCTACTAAACAAATGGATTTCTGTTATGAAGTTGATTTACAGCCTCAAAGGCCCATTTTTATGTAAAGGGGTGCAAATGTCGTCTATTTCTATCGGCTTTTCATAGCATTTCGCGGAATAATTATTTGTCAGGCTTTTAGTGCCTTCTTTTTTATTTGGTTACCTAATTATTAAAAAATTAAGGTTTTCTCTTTATTCTTTTCCGTGCCAACATGCGGGCCTCAGGCCTTACCTTTGCAGGGATCATCTATTTAGTATACCCTTGTTTTTTCGAGAAGTCCCCGGTTTATCAAATTTAAAAGACACCCTGATTCAGTCCGTTAAGAGTCAGCACGTAGCTCATGCCCAATTATTTCATGGCCCATCGGGTAGTGGTAATCTGGCTTTAGCACTGGCTTATGCTACGTATCTGAACTGCGAAGACCGGCAGGAGAACGATTCCTGCGGACGTTGTGCGTCCTGCGTGAAGATGAAAAAACTGGCTCACCCGGATGTACATTACATCTTTCCGGTAGCGGTGACCAAGAAGATCAAGGATAATGAGTCGGATGCTTTTATGCCGTTGTGGCGGGAGTTTATCGACGCTCATCCTTTCGGCACACTGTCCGACTGGTTGACGTTTATTGGGGTTGAAGGAAATCGACAGGGCAATATTTCGGCCGAAGAAGCCCGCAATGTGATCAAGAAAATTGCCCTGAAAGCTTACGAAGGCGAATACAAAATTCTCATTCTCTGGCAACCCGAGTTACTAAATGTCTATTCGGCTAATGCTCTGCTGAAAATTCTGGAAGAGCCCCCTGCTAAAACGATTTTTTTGCTGGTTTGTACGGATGCCAATCGTCTGCTTACCACCATTATTTCCCGTACCCAACGCATTGGCGTTCCCGCTTTTACCGAAGCAGAAGTATCCTCTTATATTCAGCAAAAACTGGGAACGGAAGAAAAGCAGGCTCGTCACGTAGCCTACCTTTCGGAGGGAAATCTGGGTTATGCTCTGGAATTAGCCAAAGGGGAAGGCAACGAACAACATCCCTGGTTTGCTCAGTGGATGCGGCATTGTTACCGGGGCATTCCAGCCTTTGGTGATTTGTTGAAATTGGCCGATGAATTTGATAGTCAGCCCAAAGAGCAGCAAAAGGGCATGATGGAATATAGCCTGAGCGTCTTTCGGGATCTGATGCTCTGGCAAAATGGCGTGGAAGCTCTCGTGCGACTGGAAGGGGATGAACTGACCTTTGTCCAGAATTTCTCGAAAGTAATACCACCCGAACGATTACCTCTGATTACGGAGGAGTTGAACACGGCCTTTTTCCAATTGGAAAGAAATGTACGGGCCAAAATGATTTTTCTGGATTTATCATTAACAATGGCTCGACTTCTGCGGAAGTAAAGCTTACATTATAGCATACGCGTATGAAAGTTAGAATTGGATCACGGGGATCGAAGCTGGCCCTCTGGCAGGCTGAATACGTGGCCGAACAACTCCGGCTGGGTGGCATGGAGCCCGAAATCGTGATTATTGATACCAAAGGCGACAAAATACTGGATCGCTCTTTATCGAAAATTGGTTCCAAAGGCGTTTTTACAGAAGAACTGGAAGAGCAGCTCCGTACGGGTGAAATTGATATTGCCCAGCACTCCGCCAAAGACTTACAATCGTCATTGGCGGATGATCTGGAAATCATTGCCTTCACGCCCCGCGAAGCCGTTAACGATGTATTAGTTAGCTTCAACCCGGAGTTATCGCTGGAATCGGGTGAAACGTTTGTGGTAGGCACGTCCAGTACGCGTCGCGTGGCGACTCTGAAACGGCATTACCCACATATTCAAGTGGTAGACATGCGGGGTAACCTGCAAACCCGTCTGGAAAAACTGAAAAGTGGGGTTTGTGATGCCCTGATTCTCGCTTATGCCGGTGTTCATCGTATGGGCTACGAAGAATACATTGCCGAGCATTTATCAACGGAAACCTTCACGCCCGCCGTGGGTCAGGGTAGCGTAGCTATTGAATGTGCTACTAGCCTAGACATAGATAAAAAGGCACGCATTCGCGAGTTGCTAAATGATCCCGTAACGGAAAGCTGCATTCGGGCCGAACGTATTTTCCTGGCTACCCTACAGGGCGGTTGCAGCATTCCGGTGTTTGGACTGGCCTCGCACTTTAATGGTCGCATTAGCTTAACGGCTGGAATTGTTTCACTGGATGGTCAGAAAGAATTACGCCGCACCGAAATTTCTGATACTGCTCAGGCAAATGTTATGGCTCAAAAACTAGCCGATAAAATCGCCTCTCAGGGAGGGAATGAGATGGTACGGGAAATCCGGGCTAACCTGTAATCGCATGCGAACATCATTCCTTAGTACAGCACTAGTTTTGTTACTCGCTCTTCCGAGCTTTGCCCAACGCAAAGAGAAACTGATAACCATTGAAACGAAATACGGCCCCATCCGGCTCATTCTGTTTGATCAGACGCCTAAGCACAAAGCAAATTTTCTGAAGTTAACGAAAGAGCATTTTTACGATGGTGTATTATTTCACCGCGTCATTCCAGCGTTTATGATTCAGGGCGGTGATCCTGAATCGAAAAAAGCGACTTCCGATGCTATGCTTGGCTCGGGTGATGTGGGGTACACCATTCCGGCTGAATTTGTGCCTGAGTTATTTCATCAACGGGGTGCTGTAGCCGCCGCCCGGGATAATAATCCTGCGAAAGCCTCTTCAGGTTGCCAGTTTTACATTGTTCAGGGAAAGACCTATGATGATGTTACCCTGGAAACGCAGGCTAAGCGGGCAGGCCGTCCTTTTACTGAGACCCAGAAAGAAGTCTATAAAACCAAGGGAGGTACTCCCTGGTTAGATGGAAATTATACCGTGTTCGGACAAGTAATCGATGGGATGGCAGCCGTGGATAGCATCGCAGCTCAGCCGCGAAATGAAGCCAATCGACCCGATATTAATATTTCGATGATGAAAGTTACGGCCCAAAAAATGAGTAAGAAAAAAATAACCCGTCGGTATGGTTATGTTTTTGCCCGTTAACTTCTCTACTTTGTACATCTTTCTCCGCTTTCTTCAATCATGACGCCAAAAAAGATTTTAATTACCGGAACCAATGGCCTGTTAGGTCAGAAACTGATTACACTTCTCCATAATAATCCAGACGTTCAACTCATTGCCACCGCCCGTGGAGCGAATCGTCTGCCCTTTACGGAAGGTTATGAATACCGGGAAATGGACATTACCGATGCCGCTCAGGTAGCTGAAGTAATGGAAGCTGTTCAGCCCCACGCGGTTATTCATGCGGCAGCCATGACGAACGTAGACCAGTGTGAATTCGAAAAAGAGTTATGCTGGAAAATGAACGTACTGGCAGTAGAATACCTGGTAGAGGCTTGTAAAAAGTATGATACCTTTTTATGCCACGTTTCTACTGATTTCATCTTTGATGGTGAAAATGGTCCTTATCCTGAGGATGCGGTACCTAGCCCCTTAAGCTTTTACGGCTGGAGCAAATATGCTGCCGAAGAAGTAGTAAAACGCTCGGATATTCGCTGGGGCATTGCCCGGACGGTTCTTGTCTACGGCATTGCGGCGGATATGAGCCGAAGTAACATCATCCTTTGGGTGAAAAAATCACTCGAAGATGGTAAAACCATTAAGGTAGTTACCGATCAGTTCCGCTCGCCAACACTGGCTGAAGACTTAGCGATGGGCTGCTGGCTGATTGCAGATAAAGAAGCTTTAGGCATTTATAACATTTCCGGCAAAGAAGTAATGACGCCTTACGAAATGGCGATTGCCACGGCGGATTACTTCGGACTGGATAAATCGTTTATCACCGAAGCCGATTCGAGTACCTTCACGCAACCCGCGAAGCGTCCTCCCCGTACAGGATTCATCCTTGATAAAGCTCGGAATATACTGAGTTACGAACCTCGTAGCTTTACCGAAGGTATTGCGATTTTAGCCGAACAAACCGCTGAACGCGTATAATATAGACTGAATTACTAACGCGGATGAAACAGGGTATTCGGAACGGAATCCTGCTTCATCCGCGTTAGGTTTATACCATGAAAACCATCGAAGAGCAACTGAACCTCTGGGGCCGCCAGCGTCGCCCCTGTTTGTTTGTGCTTGATTTTGAATTGCAGCGTCCTCTACTCTGGCCGCTGGATGAAGTACCGCAGGATTCGGTTTGGTATAATCTGAACGGAATTTCAAATGCCTCAGAAAACATCTCCGCTTCTTCGGATTTTTACTTTCATAAGTTCCCCCTCTCTTTTCAGAAGTTTGATCAGAAGTTTCAAAAAGTACATCGTGAATTATTAGCCGGAAATTCATTTCTGACGAATCTGACGGCCCGTACCCGCGTGGAGACCAACCTGATTTTTCAGGAGATTTTCCAGCGAAGTGAGGCGAAGTATAAGGTATGGTTACGTCTTCCCGATGGGTCTGACGTAGAAGAAATCGTTTGTTTTTCGCCGGAAATCTTTGTTCGCATTCAGGGTGATTTTATTTCCAGTTACCCCATGAAAGGAACGCTGAATGCAGCCTTGCCTAATGCCCGGGAACACTTGTTAGCCGACGAAAAAGAACGCTACGAACATGCCACTATCGTGGATTTGATTCGGAATGATCTGGCTCAGGTAACCACCGAACGTTGGGTGGAACGTTTTCGCTACATTGATGAAGTGCAAACGCACGATAAAACCTTGTTGCAAGTAAGCTCGGAAATCAAAGGTCGGTTACCCGAAAACTGGCAGGAAGAGCTAGGCACTTTACTCTTTCGCTTGTTACCTGCCGGTTCGATTACCGGAGCCCCTAAACCCAAGACGGTAGAAATTATCCAGCAAGCCGAAGCCGAACCACGCGGGTATTACACGGGAATTGTTGGTATTTTTGATGGGAAGAATCTGGATACGGGCGTAATGATTCGTTTTCTGGAACGAACTTCAGAAGGTACTTTTTTCCGCTCTGGCGGCGGTATTACCTTCCGCAGTGAATCGCTGAAGGAATATCAGGAACTAATTGATAAGGTATACGTACCGATTTGGTGATTTTTCTGTTTACAATCAAGGTAACCTTGGATTAACATCCGGGGCCATCCCTATTGGATCCTGCCGGAGTTACCTATTTCATTTCAAAACGGGTTCCCTACCTTTCCGCCGTGGTTGATGTCCTCACCAACCATTTTCTTTACAACTGACTGGTAATGGGTGGTGAAGCTACCAGCCATGGAGGGAGAGTTTTAAATAGACAAAAGCTTATAAAGTCTGCCATGTTGAGGAAACCCCGGATTGTCATCCAGATCCTATTTAGGTAGAACCCAGATAGGGTTATGGTTCCCATGTCCAAAATACTCTCCTACCTTTACGGGTTTTCACTTTTCAACTGACAACTGACAACTGACAACTGACAACTGACAACTGACAACTGACAACTGACAACTGACAACTGACAACTGACAACTGACAACTGACAACTGACAACTGACAACTGACAACTGACAACTAAACATGCTTCTAGAGACCATTCGCTTTCATCAAGGAGAACTGGAAAATCTATATTACCACCAGCAACGAATTCATCGAAGTCGGAAGGAATTGTTTGGTTTGCATGATCGCTGGGATTTAGAGGAGATGATTACCATTCCTGAAAGCCTTGATTGCGAACAAACCTACCGATGCCGGGTAATTTATGGGTCAGAAGGGATTACACTGGTTGAATTCATTCCTTATACCATCCGCCCCATTCAAAGTTTGGAGTTAGTTACTGCTGATGCACTAGAGTATAACCACAAATTTTCGGATCGTACCTCTTTGAACGCCTTGACTGCTCAAGCCAAAGCTGATGAGGTTTTGATTGTTAAAAATGGGTTAATTACTGACACTAGTTATACGAATATTGCGTTGTCCGATGGTCAGGAATGGTATACTCCTCACCAGCCCTTGCTGTTAGGGACGCGTCGGGCAGCCTTATTAGCTAACGGAACCATTATTCCTGAACGGCTCGCCGCTGATGATTTACGTTACTTTAAAGAAATTCGCCTGTTCAACGCCATGATTGAATGGAACCAGGCTCCTACCCTACCGATTTCAGCCATACGTTAGTTTTCAGTTTGCGATTGTCTGTTTCCAGTTATGCCAGGTATTATAACTAGTATGAAACCCAGTTGTCATTCAGAGCGGAGCGAAGAACCTTCGCCGGTATTAGATTTCACTTGCCAGCTTAATGGGTTCTCCGAAAAATTCGCCTCATTCCCCTATAAGTTCTCTCACTTCGTTCAAGATGACAGGCTGGAATAGATGACTCATTACAATGCTCTGCTTTTCTACCCTATTTACGTTTCTTAGGCTCGTAGATGACCCGAACGAAAGAACTGACCGGATCGGAATTTTTCAGCGAGAAACTGCTTACCAAACCTACCAATAGATTATTTTTCAGAGCAATCCGCACCTGCGGACGAATGACGTTTTCATACACGGGGCCATTCTGGCTGTGGTATAACTCTACACCCACGAAAGCCTTGCTGTGCGGAATGACGTAATGCAAAGCCAGGTTCACTTCATATCCCGTGGGTTCCAGCGATTTCCCCCACTTTTTCTCCCCGCCCAGAGCTGCGTAGACCAGCGTGTGTACTTGTGATCCCCACTTTTTGGCCGCAACCATGAAAGGAAATCCCATTTCAGCTGAAAATAACTTTCCTGACTCATGATTAATTAATAATTCATTGGTATAGCCCACCGCCAGCGACGTTTGCCAGGGCTCTATCACCGCATAAGTCCATTGCAGGGACGTTTTTAGACTTTTCATATGCAAGCTACTACTCGGAATGTCATCTGCTATAGGAACCTGAGCCTGTAAGGGCACTTCAACTTCCAGCCCCAGACGGTTTATGGGAGCAAACTCATATTCAACGAACGGATGCCAGTGAGCGGCCCCGCCGTGCTTGCTGTAGGATGTTCCTACGTTCCATTCCCGTTCGCCTTTGCGAGCTCCTAGATCACGTACCAGGTCCAGGTATAAAGGTTCGGCATGAGAGATTTTGACGGGCTTTACCGGCGACGGGACTTTCGTAGAATCCGCTGTCTGAGCCTGAGCGATACCGGCTAGAAACAGGGCAAAGAAGGTGAACAGCTTTTTCATGGCTTTGTGGATTATACCGACAAAGCTCAGGCTGCTTTCTGGAACGAATCTGGAATGAAATACTAGAATTGAATACGAATCATAAATTCCTCGTTAGCAGAAGCTATTTCGGGCTGATACCCGTACGCATCACAGATGGATTTAACAATGGACAATCCTAAGCCCAACGACTGACGATGGGTGCTTTGTTTGGTAAATCGATTGAATAAAGCTTCCGTTTTCCCTTCAATGGTGGTAGCTGTATTCCTAATTTCCAGTTGATTTGAATTCATCCGAACCTGAATCAAACCACTTTCCGGCGTATGTACATAAGCATTGCGAATGAGGTTACGGACCAGAATTTCAATCAGGTACTCATTCGCCTGAACGATAATAGCTTCTTCATCCTTTACCTGAATATCCAGCTGTTTATCTTCCGCCAGAAATTCACACTCATTAATCAGACGAATAACCATTGGATTTACCTCCACCGATTCACGTTCGCCAAATTGCTGATTATTAATCTTTGTGATGAGTAATAACGCTTTATTTAAAGCCGATAAACGTTCGAGCTGTTCGGTTAATAACCCAATCGTGAGAGCGTCCTCTTCCTTTAAGTCCGGGTTTTGTATCAACTGCTCGGTCTGATTCAGGGCAATCGCCAGAGGTGTCTGAATTTCGTGGGAAGCATTCTCTACGAACTGCTTTTGCTGCTGATACGATTTTCGGTTTACCTCGGCCAGCGTACTCACGGTCTGTGCTAATTCCTGAAATTCATAAATCGAACTTTGAGGGATTACCAAGGGGTCCTGACGGTCCACCCGAAAGTTCCGTAACTGCTCCAATGTTTGATAAAAGGATCGCCAGAGTCTTTTTTGAAGAAGAAGATTAACAAGAAAAGCCAGCAAAACCAACCCCAGACAAACCCAGGCCGTACTGCGGGTAATGACCTCACCCATATCCTCTAAATCCAGTAAAGAGGTTTCGATCTGTAATCGGTAATAGTTACCCTGGTGCTTAAATTTAGTAATCAGCTGCCGGTGTGGTTCGACTTCTTTTTCAATCAGTTCGTAGACTTCAATGTCCTCGTAATGCTCTTTTAGCTTTTTATAGTCCGAATGACTGATGGGTTCGATTCGAAAATCCGCTTTGACTATCGAATTTTCCGGTGTCCCCTGAGTGGGCAAGCTCGCTAGTATTTCCAGCTTCCGATTCTGTAATTCTTCATCAATTTCATCCCGTACTTCTTCACATACCTGATCATATATATATAATCCACTAACAACCAAGGCTATTAGTAAAACAAACGTACTGATCAGATTACTACGGGTTAATAATCGCATATTGAATCGCTTCTGTATAGATATTGGCATTCGCTCTCAGGTAACCGACGGACGGAGAGAGCAGACGTGAGGAATCGCGTCTCTGCATTTTTACTGCGGTGAAAACTTATACCCAATCCCATACACCGTCTGGATATTCAGTTCATAGCCCATCTGGCTGAAACGCTTCCGCAGGTTTTTGATTTGTGAATAGATAAAATCGTACGAATCGGCCTGATCAATGTTATCCCCCCAAACGTGCTCGGCCAGGGCTGATTTTTTAATAACCCGATTCTGATTCGTTACAAAGAAGAGTAATAAGTCGAATTCTTTCCGGTTTAGAATTACTTCCTTGCCTTCATAAAAAACGGTTCGGGCGGTGGTGTCAATCGTCAGACTTCCGACCTGCATTTCATCCGATCCTTCAAATTTCAGCCGCCGTAATACTGACCGCAAGCGGGCGTTTAATTCGGACAAATGGAAAGGTTTGGGCAGGTAATCATCCGCCCCCAGATCCAGCCCTTTCAATTTATCGTCGAGCGAATCTTTGGCAGAGATAACAATGGCCCCCGTAGTCTTGTGGGTTCTTTTTAGCTCCTTCAGTAAGTCTAATCCATTCCCTCCGGGAAGCATAATATCGATCAGAACGCAGTCATACGCGTACACGCCAATCTTTTCCTCCGCTTCTTCATACGTTGTGGCTAGTTCACATACGTGACCTTCCGTTATTAAAAACTGCGAAATCGTCTGATATAAACCGGGCTCGTCTTCAATAAGTAATAATTTCATGGAACTGGAATTAAAACTTAAAATTGGGTTCAAATTCTGGAAACAATCTGAAATTAATTTAGACTTCCCCCGATCAATTAAGTAAATCGTCCTGACGTTTAGCAACTGGCACGAACTTCTTTACATTTTATTCACACATTTGTTCGCAGAACCCTATTCATTCTGCAATCTGAACCTATGAAATCTATTATTCGGAAATTCCTGAAGATGGTCGACGTGTTCGGATTTTTCGAACGTGATCCTTTTGGAAACCTATTTTTTACGAAACGTCTGCTCATCGCCAGTCTGGGTTCCTTGACCTGGAGTCGGCTGATGTGGGTTAATAAGACTAAAATTCAGGGGACGGAACATCTTGAAAAACTACCCGAAAACGGGGTCCTTTTTCTCTCCAATCACCAGACGTATTTTGCCGATGCTACCTGCCTGTATCATATCTTTTGCAGCGTAAAATGGGGCTTTCGTAACTGGATCGGCCTACCCATTTACCTGCTCGCTCCCCGGGCCCGGATGTATTACGTGGCTGCCTCCGAAACGATGAAAGACAGTGGCCTGATTCCAAAGATTTTTGCTCAGGCCGGAGCCATTACCATTAACCGTTCCTGGCGGGCCAAAGGACACGATGTCAAGCGGGAAGTAGATCATTCGGCCAGTGAGAAAATTGGCTTAGCCCTTTCAGATGGCTGGGTAATTAGCTTTCCCCAGGGAACGACCAGCCCCTACGCACCCATTCGTAAAGGAACGGGACATTTGATTAAAGATCATAATCCCATCGTGGTTCCAGTGGTGATCAACGGATTTCGTCGAGCTTTCGATAAGAAAGGGTTATTAATGAAAAAGAGGGGCACTCAGCTTTCGGTCACATTCAAGGAACCGATTCGTTTTGATCCGAACCTAACTGTGGAAGAAATTGTCAGTAAGGTAGAAGAATTTCTGGAGCAGGATTATCCCGAAGGTAAACAGTGGTACGTCAAAAAACAGGCAGAAAAGGCCTCTTCGTAGGGTGAGGGTTGGGGGTTAGGTTTGAAGTCGTTTGATAAATAGTTTGATACAGTTAGAAAAGGTTTCACAGTCATTGAATTCTTATGCGGCATACAAACGTCTCAAACAAAATGAAACTTCAAACCTTATCAAACTAAAATGGAGCCCACTCAAATTTCTATTAGCCTTATATAGAATCATTCTGCTTTCTGGGATTTTTTCGGCCTGATTTCGGGCTTTCGTTCTAATTTTGAAGATTCCTGTTTTGACCTTCCCGTTATGTCATCTATCCAATACGAATATAAACCGGACAATCACCTTCGCTCTGATCCTAATAAATACAAACTGGAGGATCTACGATCCGAAGAAATGATCCTGAGTCTGGGACCGCAACACCCTTCTACGCACGGGGTATTGCGTCTCGAAGTAATCAGTGACGGAGAAGTAATCGTTGATGTGGTTCCTCACCTGGGTTACCTGCATCGCTGTTTTGAAAAACACGCCGAAAATCTGCCCTTCAATCAGACGATTCCTTTCGTAGACCGGATGGATTATCTGGCAGCCATGAATTCCGAGCACGTCTACGTGATGGGTATCGAGAAGATGCTGGGCATTGAAAATGATATTCCCAAACGCGTAGAATACATCCGGGTACTCGTAGCTGAACTCAACCGCCTGGCTTCACACTTTGTGGCCATTGGTACGTATGCTCTGGATATTGGAGCCTACACGCCCTTCCTTTGGCTTATGCGGGACCGCGAACACATTCAGCGAATGCTGGAGTGGACGACGGGTGCCCGAATGCTTTATAACTACATCTGGATTGGCGGACTATTCTATGACTTACCGGTCGGTTTCGAAGATCGTTGCCGCGAGTTCATTACCTACGTTAAGCCCAAACTAATTGAATTACAGCAGTTAGTGATTGAAAACGAAATCTTCGTTCGCCGGACGGCTAATGTAGGAGTATTACCCCTGCCTTTGGCGATTGATTATGGCTGCACCGGGCCCGTTCTTCGCGGCTCAGGCTTACGCTGGGATTTACGGAAAGTCGATAAGTATTCGGTCTACCCGGAACTGGATTTTGATATTCCCATTGGCGAAGGGAAAATGGGTACCGTTGGCGACTGCTGGGATCGCAATAACGTCCGGGTGCAGGAATGCTGGGAATCCGTAAAAATCATCGAGCAGTGTCTGGAACAACTAACGGGCAAATACACTCGTACGAAAGACTTCGATCCTCAGGCAGTAGTACCTAAAAAGATACGTCCGAAAGCGATGGATTTCTACGCTCGCGGCGAAGGAGCCAAGGGTGAACTGGGCTTTTATATTCGGACCGATGGGAAATCGGATATTCCGGTTCGTATGAAATCACGCGGACCTTCTTACCATAACCTTTCCGTCATTTCTGAAATCAGCCGCGGAGCATTAATGGCCGACTTAATAGCCATTATTGGTTCGCTGGATTTGGTAATGGGTGAAGTTGATCGGTAGGGTTTTGAGTTTAGGGTTATTATTGTTCTTACTTTACTGTGGCTGGTGTCTACACCAGCCACAGTTATTTGTAGCTTCTAAAAATATCTGCCCCAGCAAGGAATTTTAGTTACCTCTGGGGTAATTCTCCTTTGACGTTATAACTTAGTTAACCTCCACTAAGTTTGTATGAAATAACTACCCGAAGGCTGGCCTTTGGGGTTCAATATATTCCTTTACTCAAAAGGCAAACTCAAAACGTCTTATGTTCCAACTCGACCCCGATCGTAATTATCCCAAGAAAACCGAATCGCATTCTCTCATCCGTTTTCAGGACTGTGACCCGATGCAGCACTTGAATAATGCCAAGTATCTGGATTATTACTTCAACGCCCGCGAAGACCAGCTTTTCTCCATTTACGGTTTTACCATAGATTATCCCTTTCGAAAGTATCAATCCGCCTGGGTGGTCTATAACCATCAGATTGGCTACGTCCGTCCCGCCCGCGTGGGCGAATGGGTAACCATCATTGCCAGTATCATCTATTACGATGAAGATACCATGGTAACGGAATACGTGATGACCAACGAAAACAAGACGGAACTGAAAAATATGTTGTGGTCCACCATGAAGTACGTTTCGGTTCTGAATGGCAAACGGATGACGCACCAGGAAGACATTGCCGATTTCCTGAAAATAGCCAGTGTCGAAGGCGTTGACTATCCAAATGTTTCATTCAATGATCGAATCAAGCAGATCAAAACGGCTCTGGCCGAAGGACGTTATTAATACGTTGATGGTAAGCCAGCTAATTACTGGCTTTTTCTTTTCTGATTCGCTTTATTCTCCAACGTGATTTAAGCAGAAACCGACCTTTTCTATTACCCATTTATTACGTAAAAGGTCAATTTATTAAATAATCATTACCCTTTTTCTGAGTAAGAATAACCCGATTTCCGGCATCTATTTTTGTTCGAATCTTAACTATAAACGAATATGATCCGGAACAAATGGACGCTGGCTTTGTGCGTCCTTACGATTGCTTTAAACGCTTGTATTAAAGACCACAACCCTCAGCCGGTTACTTTGGAAAATGCCGCTGCCTTCCGTGAAGTTTCCTCTACTGACTTAGGGGGAGAAGCCGCCGCTGAAATCTCGGCCTACGATGCGGCTACGAAACGTTTGTTCACGGTTAATAACGAATCCAAAGCTCTCGTAGACGTACTGGATTTCTCTTCCTTTCCTGCCAAGAAAATACAATCCATTGATATTTCTGCTCTGGGTGGTGTAGCGAATAGTGTAGCCGTTTCTGACGGTAAGCTTGCCATTGCACTCGAAGGAACGGACAAACAGGCCAATGGTAAAATAATCGTTATTAATACCAGTACTTTAGCTGAAATTAAGCAAGTTACGGTAGGTGCTCTACCTGACATGGTAACCTTCAGCCCCGATGGCAAGTACATCGTTACGGCCAACGAAGGGGAACCCAATGCGACGTATACCAACGATCCCGAAGGTTCTATTTCGATCATTGATTTGACGAATAATTACAGCGTAAAGACCATTAACTTCACGGCTTTTGCCAGCATGCAATCGCAACTACTGGCCGGTGGCTTCCGCACTTTCGGACCTAATGCGGGTGACTTTTCCAAAGATATTGAGCCTGAATACGTAGCCATATCCGAAGACTCGAAAAAAGCCTGGATTACACTTCAGGAAAATAACGCTATCGCTGAGGTAGATTTAGTTTCAGGAACCATCTTGAAAATCAATCCACTTGGAACAAAAGACTATAGCGTCGCCATGAACGCCATTGATGCTTCTAACGAAGATGGTAAGATTGAGCTAAAGACCTGGCCCGTGAAGTCGTATTATATGCCCGATGCCATTTCTTACTTCAACATAGGCGGAACGGGTTACCTGATTACGGCTAACGAAGGTGACGCCCGTGATTACACGGGATTCAAGGAAGAAGCCCGCGTCAGTACGCTTAAGCTCGATCCGGTGAAATTCCCGAACGCGGCCGAATTACAGAAAAAAGAAAACCTGGGTCGTTTGAACATTACGACTACTGCGGGTAAAAACAGTGCGGGCCTGTACGAAGAGCTGTACGGCTTCGGAGGTCGTGGCTTCAGTATCTTCAACGCCTCAACGGGTCAGCAGATTTTCGAAATTGGTAAAGCCCTGGAAGAAGAGGTCATTAAAGCGGGTAAATACGATGATTCGCGTTCGGACGACAAAGGCGTTGAACCCGAAGGCGTCACCGTCGGTCTCGTCAATGGTAAACCAACCGCTTTCGTTGCTCTGGAACGGGCCGATGCCATCGCCGTGTATGATGTAAGTAACCCTACGGCTCCTAAATTCCTTCAACTCATTGCGACGGGCGATGCTCCCGAAGGTGTGCTTTTCGTTTCAGCGGACAAGAGTCCTAATGGACGCAGCATGCTGGTAGTCAGTAGCGAAGGCGATGGAACGGTAAAAGTGTATCAACCCGATTTATTATAGATCTTACGGTTTATTCAGCTTCCTGAGAGTTTGAAACTTTCGGGAAGCTTTGTTTAAAACTTCCTCATCATAGCTTTTTTACGTGCACGACACAAGCTCCAAAAATGCCCAGTCCGTTTTTGATATTCGAGTAAATCGGTACGGCTTCTGTAAAGGGATTATCTCCCACTTCCCGCTGCAATTTTACGCTTTCCATAAACTGGTAGTAATTGGCGTCGACATTATACACGAACGTATACATAGGTCCTTCACTAACAATCCTGGTATCGTTTGGTTTGGCGGCCTCTCCTACCAGGAAGTCGAGCGGTGGCGTTGAAAAATTCTTGTTACTCTTCTCAGAATCAGTCAAGAAAGCAACTACTGACGTTTTCGACAATTCGATTACCGTAGTATCTTTCCCATTAGCATTTTGACGCGTGGAATTTCCAACTCCATTTCCCACCAGGTAATACCCCGTCTGATTCGCCTGCGTATTAACCCAGGAAAGAGATCGCTGCCGATACACTTTATAGACGTTTTTTTCTTCGGCAACGTACGTCAGTTTGCCATCTTTTGAAGTCAGGACGGATACTAACTTAGGAATGGTACAGCTAGCCGAGGCATTCGGAAATCCCGTTGCACTTACTTCCAGCGTATAGGTTCGGCCTACCACAAGCTTGAATTGACGCGTAGGTATGTGATACGAATTGGTTTCCGCATCGTAAGGAAGGGTAACCTTCTGATTGCCCGAAGACAATACCACTTTCGCTTTCGTTACCGCATCTCCCGGACCACGGTCTCCACTTCCTTCGCCCAGAATCGGTCGATTTTGATTAACCACTACGTTGATCCGTGCATCGGCTGGATTCAGGTAACATTCAACTACCAGTTTCGGATCCGAATCAATAACTATGTCTTTCATTTCCTGAACGCAGCCAGCCATTCCAGAAAGGCCTAGGAGTAAGAGGATCATTTTCAATTTCATGATTTTTTCGTGGGAAGAGTTCTACTAAAATTTAAAGCGGTAAGAAACACTCGGCAAAATCGGGAACAGGGTAATCTGTTTAAGTCGGTTTTCGTATTTAGGTTGTTTGGGATTGGTGGATACATTTTCCGTTTCCAGGATATACATAAACGGATTTTTGTAATTGTAGAGGTTATAAATGTTTACCTCCCAGGTTCGCTCAAAACTTCCTTTTCTTTTATGAAACTGAATACCTACATCCAGATGCTGGTACGCAGGAGCCCGAAATCCATTTCGCTCGCCATATTCCTCAAACACCCGGGCCGTGTAGTAATTCTTATCGCCGCCCAGCAGATCCAGCCCGCTTGAGCCCTGAATCCAGTATTGTCCTCGTGGTAAAGTCATGGCTGGACTCGTACCGTATACCCAGCTCGCTGATGCCGTTATTTTAGGACTTACATGATAAATGCCAACCAGCGATATATCATGCCGACGATCATAACGGGCCCAGAATTTTCGGCCAAAATTGAGTTTATCAAATTGCTGCTGTGTCCAGGAGAGCGTATACCCCGCCCAACCCGTGACCCGTCCCGTTTTCTTCTGTAGTAAAAACTCAGCTCCGTAGCTCCAGCCCCGACCGTAGGTCAGCTGTCCATCCCAT
This sequence comes from uncultured Siphonobacter sp., assembly GCA_913774715.1. Lineage (GTDB taxonomy): Bacteria > Bacteroidota > Bacteroidia > Cytophagales > Spirosomataceae > Siphonobacter. Next base: position 71,386 of record CAJYHS010000240.1, read on the forward strand.
TCGCCCGTGGAGCTGAACGCCAACGAAGTGGCTCCTTCTTTGTAAGCCACCATGTGACTCATGGTTTTGTAAAAGCCCTCTACCGTCAAGGATACATTCGAACGAAAGTCTTTAGCTACTCCTAAGGCCACCTGTCTGGACTGCTGCGGCTTGGTTTGAGCCGTGGTTGGTATCCATAGATCCGTAGGAAAACCAATACCCGAATTCATTAATAAATGGACATACTGGCTCATGGCCGAAGCGGAAGCTTTTACAGCCCAGTTTTGGGGTAAGCTATACGCAAGAGCCAATCGTGGCTCAGGGCGGAGGTACTGCTTATTACTTAGTTGGTCCGTTCGAAAGGCGGAATAGCGAAGACCCGCGTTTATTTTCAGTTCTGGGATCGGTGTATAGGTGTCTTCCAGATATACTCCCGCTTCCCAGGTGTCTGAATTCATCGCTACCGATGATTGTCCCTGGGCCGTATTACTAGCATTGGCGTAGGTACTGGGGCGAAAAATATGAGAGGTAAGCTGTACGCCGGTGCGAATCACGTGTTTTTCCCCTATCACCCATTCCAGGTCTGATTTGAAGCCAATATCCCGGATGAAGGAGTTGTTCTGAAGTTCGTAGTTTTGCTGCTGGTTTTCGCGGTTAATGTCTCTTTTCAGGTTTACCTGAGAAAGAAAATGCGTAAAATGACCTGCCGTTACTACCGATAACCGATTATTGAACTGATGCTTCCAGCCAACGCTTCCCACCGCATTACCCCAGAAAGCTTTACCTCGTTCTTTGGTAATGGTTCCTTTGGTATTATAAAGGAAATCGTCCCGTCCCGTGTAACCACTTATAAAAACGTAGTCTTTCGGGCCCAGGTCGAAGCTTAATTTGGCATTCAAATCATAAAAGTATCCGTTCTGATCAGCAGGGCCTTTGGCCACGGCTCCAATAATCAGGTCGGCATACGTCCGACGGGCCGAAATCAGAAACGACGATTTCCCTTTCTCAATGGGTCCCTGCATTGTTACTCTACTTGAAATCAAGCCAATACCGCCATCCATGTGAAACGCATTTCGATCCCCGTCTTTCATTTTCATTTCGATAACGGAAGATAAACGACCCCCAAACCGAGCCGGGAAGCCCCCTTTAGTTAGCGTTACGGACTCAATAGCATCCCCGTTGAAAAGCGAGAAAAACCCAAACAAATGAGAGGTGTTATACACCGGCACACCGTCCAGGGTCACCAGATTCTGATCGGGACCACCGCCTCTGACGTAAATTCCGGTGGAACCTTCCGAACCTTTCTGAACACCGGGCATCAGCTGTAAAGCTTTTACTACGTCTTTTTCGCCCAGTAAAGTCGGAATTTCCTGTATCTGCTCAATCGGTATGGAATTTTGCGACATCTGCACCGTTTCCGAGACCTTTTGCGGAGTTGTAGCGATACTTTTAATGACGACTTCCTTCAAATTCCGATTTTCAGCGACTAGAGAAATATTCCGATGGGCATGTTCCAGAAATCGCGTCTGTAAGGTCCGGGATTGATAACCCAGTAAGTTATACGCAAGCTGAATAGTAGAGTCAGCCGGAACGGTTAACAGATAAAATCCGTCAGCATCGGTCGAAGTTCCTTCGTCCAGAACCGATACCGACACCCCCGGCAATGCCGCTCCCGACTGGGCATCTTTGATGTACCCAGTTATTCTAACTTTTCTCTGCTGAGCTGATACCTTCCCCAGGCTACCTAGCCATAGGCTCGCTCCTAAATGAATCAAGAAATAAATCCCTTTCATGCGTCAGTACATACGGGATCCCCTCCGGGGAAGCCACGGTGATTTTGATCAGGCTTTTCATTCCAGAATTAATACCTACCGTACCGATTAGGCCGATAATTACTCATTTAAGAGGTGTGGTTGTTTCGCTCAACTAAACTTAACAGGCGAAATTTTAAGAGGACTAATCCTGCAGAACTCTAAAGTCACTAGGGTTAAAAGAGCTGCGGAAATTTTAAAAGTAGACGGGGATAACTCTTAACTGGGTGGTAATTTTTAACAAAGTTCTAACTAAAATTTTACTATTGGAGTAAAAATAAAGATACCAGGTCATTATATTATCTTATATCAATAGCAATTCTGAAAATGCTTTATATAATCCAAATGAACCTAGTAAATAGTCATATAATAAGTCTGACTTATTTTCTAAGGTGCTGTATATAAATAGGTTCAATACCTTATAAATCGGGCAGGCACTGTTTTTTTAACACGTTTGAAACAGCATTACTAACTACCCGTTTACCTTCTGATTAGGCAGAGCCTACGGTTACGGAGTTCGATTTATTACCCTTGAAATCCAGATCAAGTGTGAGTTTACAACCGGAGTTTGAACACTAATTCTCAAGTTCTAAATCTTCGATTCATTTTCATTCCCCTATCAATGACGACGATGAAAACAGCCCTTACATTTTTCATATTTCTGGCCTTGGCGATGGCAGTACTGGCCTGAGTTCGATTTAGTTTTTCTAGTCCGGTAATCCTTGATTCATTTCTGTATAAAACTTCTTATTTTCGCACAAGAGAGCCAGCATAACCGTTCCGCAGGCTTTCCTTCTTTATGCGTGGCATTTACTCCATTCTGCTCCTGATTGTTTCCAACGTTTTCATGACGCTGGCCTGGTATGGTCACTTGCAAGTAAAACAGTGGCCCTCTTTAGCCAAACTCTCGCTCTTCGGCGTTATTTTCCTGAGCTGGGGACTGGCCTTATTCGAGTATATTTTTCAGGTTCCGGCAAACCGCATCGGTTCCGATGAGACGGGTGGTCCCTTCTCCCTTTTTCAGCTAAAAATTATTCAGGAAGTAGTATCGCTTACGGTCTTTACCCTTATGGCGGTATATCTGTTCAAAACGGACAAACTGGCCTGGAATCATCTGGTTGGTTTTATATTTCTGGTTATCGCTGTGTTTTTTATCTTCAAAAAATGGTAAACGTCGAACGTTCGCTGAAAGGACTCCTTCCGGCCTTATTAGTGCTGTGGGTTTTCACGTCCTGCTCCAAGCAGGCTGCTTCGCCTATCCAGGGAAACTGGCGGTTGGTTTCGTATTGCCGGCCCACGACAGATTCTACCTGCACGCCCATTACGGTGCCAAATGATAAGGCGGTTCTGATTAATCTGACTAAAAAAGGATCGTTTGAAGAAGATTATAAAAATACACTACCTATTCATTATGCCTTTTTAGGTTGTGGCGATGGTACGTTTACACTGGATGACTCGTATCTCTTAATCAAAGCTTCGTGCATGTCCTCACTGAGCGGGAAGTTATTCAAAACAACTTTTCTGGATAACAATCGTCTGATCCTGAATCCGGTTACCCGTGACCGAACGCTGCAAACGGGGGAGTTTATGCTGGAGCGTCAGTAAAGGCCATTCTTATCACCGGGCTACTTCCTGGCTGATTTTAGTTACCATTACTTCCCACAATTCTGCTTGGGGAGATTGAGAGTCTCTGGTTTTAAACGAGATAAATCCCTGCCAGATCGTAAGCAAAGGCAGGAGTAATACTTCAGATAGTGCCACCCAATAAACTGCATCCGGAAAACGCCGTCCCGACTCCCAGTTGCAGATGGTGTGTTGCTCCACTTCCAGTTCTGTGGCAATGTCCAGCTGCGTTTTTCCTTGGGCCAGACGAGCATTTTTTAGAATTTCAGTGAATTTTTCCATACATAAGTATTTTGTACTAATTAAAGATACAGTCCTTTCTTGTAACTATCTATCAATTAAAGGCCCTCCGATGTAACCTATGGAATAAAAAATAAGTTATAAATATTTTATATTCAGCCATTTACATACCATTTTATTTTCTTTATACTTATAAACAAAAAAAGAAAATACTTACACTGACAAATTGAGCTATAGTACTTAATCAAGATTGATAGATATCAATCTATGTCGTTCTCTACGTAACATCACACCCTGTGATGAATTAATACAAAAAGAATGTTCAGGTTTGAGCCATCAGCAACGAAAAACTGGGCTTAACCCGTTTGGGTATTGCTGAACAACGTATTCTTAATCAATCTTTTATGAAAACGTTATCATTATTTTTAGCCTTGGGCTTATGCTCCTATTCTTCTTTTGCTGGTACTAAGGATGTCAAAGCAAAGCCTATGGGATGTGTTCAGGTGAAACTCTCATGCGGACAAGGAGCTGCTTGTGGTAAAACAGCCAAAGAAATTGCTCAAACAGCTGCTGAAATGGAAAAAGTTTATTGCGGTTGCTAATCATTCACAACAGCAGGATCTATCGTACGATCCTGCTGTTTAAAGCTTCAACACATGAAAACTTTCGTTTGCCTATTTATTGCATTCATCAGCTCTGCATTAACCAGCCTGGCTCAGGTTACACTCGATTCGGCTACTGTGAAATGCCAGTACCTGTTTACCTATCAGGAAGATTCTACCAACGCAGAAAGCAAAAAATCAGAAGCAGCTATTTTATTAATAGGTAAGAATATATCCCGGTTCAGCACTTTAAATACGCTTAAGGCTGACTCAGTGCGAGCTATGATTGCGAAAGAACGGGAAAAGCATGGAAAAGACTATGCAATGGGTCTTATTTCCTCTATTCCTAAAACTGACTTTGATTTTATCATCTACAAAAACTATTCGACTAATCAATTAACCGTTGTTGATAAAATTTTTAAAAATGAATATATTTTTCAGGAAAAAAATCCAGAATTAAACTGGACTATAAAATCTGATAAGAAAACAATAGCAGGTTATACATGTCAGAAAGCAATTGGTAGCTTTTCTGGTCGTACCTATGAGGCCTGGTTTACTACTGATATTCCTATAGGAGAAGGTCCTTATAAATTTTCTGGATTGCCTGGACTAATCATAGCTATCGAAGATACCCAACACTATTTTTCTTTTAAACTTACCTCTTTAGTAAAACCTAAAATCAAACAGCCTATTACGCTTGCAAAAGATAAGAAGATTACAACTACACGAAAAGATTTTGATAAAGGTGTTCAATATTACAATGATAATTTTTTCGAAGTAACTGAAGCTCAAGGGGTTACTTTTGATCAAAATAATGCTGAATTTAATAGAATGATTCAAGAGGAAAGAAAAAGCAGAAATAACTTTATTGAAAAGAATTAAATAAAAAATAGTAGGAATTAATAGTATAATTTCGCTACATGAAATATCAACACCTGAAAATTGTCCTCTATCTATTTCTATTTATCAGCCTTGTATCCACCAGCCTGGCTCAGGTTACGCTGGATTCGGTTGCCGTAAAATGTAACTATTTGTATACATTCCAAGAAGATTCTACCAACACGGCAAGCAAGAAATCAGAAATGACTGTTCTGCTAATTGGTAAACATATTTCCAGGTTTAATACCTTAAATATGATCAAAGCTGACTCGGTACGGGCTATGATCAGAAAAGAGCGTGATACACGTGGCCGGGACTATGCAGCAGGGTTAATTTCATCCATTCCAAAAACCAAATTTCATTTTATTATTTACAAAAACCATCCTGTTCAAAAGTATACAGTTAGCGATAAAATCTTTAAAGATACGTATATATATCAGGAGGAAATTCCTGAATTTAACTGGTCTATTAAGCCTGATAAAAAAACTGTGGCGGGGTACCCCTGCCAAAAAGCTATTACTTCCTTTGCCGGTCGTACCTACGAAGCCTGGTTTACCACTGATATTCCTATTTCAGATGGCCCTTATAAATTTTCTGGATTACCTGGATTGATTGTGGCCATTGAAGATACTCAGCATTTCTTTTCCTTTCAGCTTACGTCTTTAACAAAACCTACTACGCAGGAACCCATTGCCATCACTACAGAAAAAACCATCTCAACGACCCGAAAAGAATTCGATAAAGGAACGCAACACCTTAAGAATAATTTTTTTGATGTAACTGAAAACCAAGGAATTAAGTTTGATCGTAGAAATACAAGCCTTCAGCAAATGCTTGAAAAAGAAAAAAAGAGTTTAAATAACTTTATTGAAAAGAACTAATGAAACATGAGGGGTACTCTATTCATCATTTTTTGTTTCTTCTGTTCCTTTACGCAAGCTCAGCACGTGATCCAAGGGCAGGTAACCGACCCGGCGGGTAAACCTATAGCAGGCGTTTCGGTATGGGTAGAATCCCGAACGAGCATGGTTACCTTTTCCCGCTCCAAGGAAGATGGTTCATTTCAAATTAAACTGGATGTCTCGCTGGATTCACTGGTTTTAAAAGCAAAAACCATGAATTATGCGGAGTATAAGCAAAGCATTTCCAACCAGTCTCAGTCCGTTCCCATAACCCTCCAGCCCCAGGCTACTGAACTTCGCGAGGTAGTAATTACCAATCCCAGTCCCGTCCGCAGAAATGGAGACACCCTTAGCTATTCAGTGGATAAATTTGCTACTAAAAATGATCGGGTGGTGGCTGATTTACTAAAGAAACTTCCTGGTATTACGGTCGAATCAGACGGACGAATTTTATATCAGGGCGATCCCATTCAGAAGTTCTACATCGAAGGCATGGATTTACTGAATGGACAGTATAACCTGGCTTCCAACAACTTACCCGTTAAAGCAGTAAAAGACATTCAGGTAATTGAGCGGCATCAGCCTATTCGGGTGCTGGATAGTCTGGTTCGTTCGGAACGGGCTTCGCTTAATTTAAAGCTTAAAAACGGCGTAGCTCAAACGGGCACGGCGAAAGTGGGCGGCGGCTTCAATCCCTTCCTCTGGGATGTTAATGTTACCCCCATGCTGTTTACCCAAAAGCAGCAAATGATTGTTTCCTATCAGACGAATAATACCGGAAAAGACGTAGCCCTGGATTTAAAAACACTAACGGTTGACGACTTTAAAGACAACCTGACGAGCCTCACCCGAAAACAGGATTTGGTACGGGTTCAGGCTCTGACCAATCCACCGTTTGAAGCCCATCGGTACTTATTTAATCAGACTCATTTAGTGAGTTTCAATTACTTATTCAAGGTAAAGAAATATACCGAACTACGGCTGAATGCTTCCTATCTTAATCAGCGTACCCGGCAAAATGGTTCTACTTTTACCCGTTTTTATACCGAACAGGATACCATTCAGTTATACGAAAACAAGCAGAATCGGCAATACGCCCAGACGTTTGAAGGCACCGCTTCAATCATTCATAATTCTCCCCGCCAATACCTGGAAAATACCTTTCACGCCAGCTTAACCAGTGAACAACAATCAGGTGCGATAGAAACCGGAACGCGGTCAATTAACCAGAATCTACACAATCCTTACTATTCGTTTTATAATCGGTTTAAACTCCTCAAAACGATAGGCAGGCAGGTAGTCAGTCTTCATTCATCCAGCTTTTACACGAAAACGCCACAACGGCTTTTCGTTCATTCAAAAGGATCCGACAGCACTGACAATATAATCAATCAACAGGTATTATTCAATCATTTTCATACCAATAATTATGCTTCTTTTAGTAAAAAATTAGGAATCATTGATCTTTCCCAGACGGCTGGTTTTCTATTCGAATCCCAGGATTTTCAATCTGATCTGTCGTACCTGAATCCTTTCCGATCTATTACCAATGACAGTAAGTTACTTCGGTACAAGTATTATAGTTTAACCGAAAGCAATTTTACATTTAACAAATTAACCATTCGAATAAAGATTCCGGTAAGTCTGTGGAAGTTAACCTTAACTGAACCTTACCGTTTCATAGCTGAACCTTCAGCCTTAATTAAATACACGCTTTCGCAGGTAACTGACGTTCGGGTTAATTATTCCGTTTCCAATCAATTTCCCAACTTATCCTACCTTTACCCCAATCGGGTAATGAAAGATTATCGGACTTTTCAGGAAAACCATATCGATTATATTCAACGAAAAAGTCAGATCTTTTATAGCGGAATCTTTCATGTAAATACCTTAAAAGCAGTCTTTGCGAATTTAACCTATAGCTTTTCTAAAACCTTTTCCAATGTATTACCCAACACGACCTTATCTTCCGAAGGAGATCTAATTACCATCCAAACGTTCCAGCCGAACCAGACGCAATCCCACTCAATCAACGGACATGTTAGTAAATATATCTTAAGCACTAAAACAAATCTCAGCCTTACCTCTAACGCTCAGATGAGTTTAAGCAATCAGGTAGTAAATGAGAATTATTCCAGCATTAGAAATTACGTATGGTTTAATACGTTACGAATCGAACAGTCCTTTGGTAACCAATTAGGCCTTACCTATAGCCTGAACCGAATCGATCAGAAGAACACCATTAATACCCTTAATCAGGGAAGATATCATTCCAATACGCATCAGTTCAACAGTTATTATAATCTGTTCACAAATCATACCGTATCGTTTAGTGGAGAGATTTATGAATTATCGTACAGCACTACTCAAACGTCCAATTCATTTTTTGATTTGACCTATCGGTATACGTTTCCTAAAAGCAAGTTTGAACTGGAAGGCCAATGGAATAATATCTTTAACAGCCGCTCCTATACATTTATTAACAACGACACGTATTCCTATATTCTTAATACCTATCAGTTGAGACCTTCCCAGTTTCTGGTTACGGGTAAGTTTTCTTTCTAACTCTGAAACAAAAAAGCTCAAACCTAGTGGGTAAGAGCTTTTCACAAAACCAAATGAGGATTCTTAACCTATTATTTCCATGCATGTTTCAGGAAACGTAAGAAGTTTCCGTGCATGACTTTCGTAATATCTTCTTCCGTGTAGCCACGCTTGGCGAGTAAACCCGGAATAATCTGTAAATCAGCAATTGTTTCCAGATCATACGGACATTGTTCGCGACCGAAGGCTCCGTCCAGATCGGTTCCTATGCCGATGTGGTCGGCATTTCCAGCAATCTGACAGATATGATCGAGGTGATCGATTAAAACCTCCAGATTACAGTTCATACCTTCGGGTGTAGACACGCCACGTACCCAGTTAGGTACCATCATCCAGGCATCCAGAGCCCCACCGATCACGGCTCCGCGATTAACGAGTTCACGAATCTGATCATCGCTGAACTGACGGTTATGATTCACCAGCGTCCGGCACAGGTTATGACTCGCCCAGACGGGTCCGTTGAAATGATCCATGGCTTCCCAGAAGCTATCGTCACACAAATGCGTGGCATCCAGAATGATGTTCAGCCGCTCCATTTCCTTGAGTAAATCCTGTCCGGCTTTACCCATGAAGCCCGTCGCGTCAGTACCCTGAGCGTACCGCCCCGGCCCGTAATGTGCAGGGCCGATGGCACGCAGACCATAGTTGTACGCCCGCTCCACGTGGTCAATGGTCACAATGGAATCGGCTCCTTCCAGACTCAGGATGTACCCTACCGGCTTTTGTTCGTTGGGGGTGCCATCGTTCCAGAGAGCCAGGTGCTTTTCCAGTCCGGCCCAGTCGGTAATCTGCTTCATTTCCCCCTCGTCTTCCATGGCTTTATACCACGAAACCTGACCCTGTGTCTGGGCCCAGGCCTGCTGGGGCGAATGCCAGCCCGGCAGGTGATTGTCAGGAGCGACGTAACGACCAATCTGCGTAGCTACGACGATTCCAATATTTCCCTTCCGGAGTTCCGGTAAAGAAACCGTTGCTTTGGCCCGGTCGGGCTTATCGGTCAAACCTTTTTCTCTGGCATTGAGCTGAGCGACGGGCAACCGTAAATCACGGTTCCATTCCATCGCATTCATACTCAAATCCAGGTGAGCATCAAAAATGAACATGTTCAGTTTTCGGTTTACAGTTTTCTGTTGTCAGTTTGGGGTTTACAATTTTCAGTTCATTACTAAGAGCGTAGTAGAAATTAAAAACTGTAAACAGAAAACCGAAAACTAAACCAATTCAAACAAAGCCTCAATCTCTACCGGAATGTTATCGGGGAGAGAGCCGAAACCTACGGCCGAGCGAACGCCAATGCCGTTTTCTTCACCCCAAACCTGAGCGAATAATTCGCTGCATCCGTTGATGATATAAGGATGACGCTCGAATTCAGAAACGCAGTTCACCATGCCTAATACCTTGATCACCCGCTTCACGCGATCGAGGCTACCAATGTGCGTTTTGATCGTCGACAGAATGGTTAGTCCTACCTGACGAGCGGCCACCTTGCCAGCCTCCGCATCGATTTCGCGACCAATGCGGCCAATGATCAGGCTCTTGTCGTCCTGCACGGGACCGTGACCTGAAACGTAAAGGTATTTGCCATCAATTAGGTAAGGCTTATATACGCCCAGTGGCGTGGGTGCAGGAGGTAACGAAAGTCCTAATTTAGCGAAGGCAGCTTCAGGGCTAAGTAATTCGACAGTTGTTGCGGCTGTGCTCATGAGATTAAAATTTAGTTATTAGTTTCCCGTTGTCTGTTTTCCGTTTGCAGTTTTTGCTAGTTATAGTATTTGTTTAACCACATAGTTTCTCAGTTATTAACTAAAAACTGCAAACCGAAAACTAACAACTATTAAATGATTTGATTCAAAAGTAACACTCCCACTAAACCTACAATGGCGACTAGGGTTTCCATCATCGACCAGGAACGAATGGTGTCTTTGACGGATAAGTTAAAATATTCTTTGAACATCCAGAAACCCGGATCATTCACGTGCGAAAACATTAAGCTTCCCGCTCCAATAGATAAAACCATCAGGTTTGGATTAACTGCCTGGTGAGTCATTAACGGAGCGATAATACCTGCCGCCGTTAACCCCGCAACCGTAGCCGAGCCAATACAAACCCGAATAATCGCCGCAATAAGCCAGCCTAAAAACAGCGGTGGCATTTCCAGACGTTGAAGCTGAGTAGCAATTTCGTTGCTTAGTCCACTGTCGGTTAATACCTGCTTTAATGCTCCGGCTCCCCCACTGATCAATACGATCATGGCAATGTCTTTTACCGCCGTTTCGTAGGTTTTCATTATCTCCCCCATGCCTCGGCCCCGGCCAATGCCGAGCGTAAACGTGGCTACAAGTACGGATATGAGCATCACAATCGTTGGGTCGCCAATGAAGCCTAAGACTGCTTCAAAGGGGTTACCCGGATAGAAATGCGACAGCGTCGTCAGGGTTAATAAACCCACGGGGAGTAACGATGTAAAAAAGCTGCTCAAGCCGCTGGGTAACTCATCTTCGGGAATAAAACTGGCCTGAAAGGTTACCAGTGGCTCAGAATGAATGCCTTTCAACGTTAAAGCATACACTGGTCCGGCCAGGATAATCGTAGGTACGGCGATGATTAATCCATACACCAGCGTTAGTCCCATATCTCCGCCAAACTGGCCCACCAGGGCCGCTGGGGATGGGTGGGGCGGCAAAAAACCATGAGCCACCGACAACGACGCGAGCATAGGTAAGCCAATGGCCACGGCGGGTAACCGGTATTGATAGACGACCGAAAAAATCAGCGGCACCATTAACACAAAGCCAACGCCGTAAAACAGGGGAATACCGATAATAAAACCCGTACAGACCAGTCCCCAATGGATGTATTTTTCGCCGAATAAGCCCATCATCACCGAGGCAATTTTCTGGGCGGCTCCGCTTTCAGCCACCAGTTTTCCGAGCATGGCCCCGAGGGCGATGATTAATACCAGCGATCCCAGCGTATCTCCTACCCCTTTCTGCACCGATTGCCCGATTTTTACGAGTGGAATACCTAATAACCAACCCGCCAAAACTGAAACCAGCAGGAAGGCTAAGAAAGGGTTCACCTTCGCCCAGACAATGAGTAAGACTAATAAAACAATACAGGCAGCAACACTAAGCATTCGTTCCGTTTTCGGTTGGCCGTTTTCTGTTTTCAGTGAAAACGTAACCTTGATTATTGTAAATAAACTTTTCGGCTACCGTTGCCAGCTTTGCCGCGGGCAGCAGGCCTATTAATCCAGACGCAGGGTACTGATTTTCTGGGTATTTCCTTCAATCCGCATGTTGTCCTGATACAGCACCGCCCGGTATTCGATTTCGTCGTAAGTCTGGATATTACCTTTCACCAGTTCCAGCGTCATTTTACCCGTATTGCTGACGGGATAAATGTCCGTTGACTTCCATTTTTCGTTGAATTCTTCGTTCAGCGAACTCTGCACGGGACGGTATTCAAAACCAATACGATACTCTTTTCCGGAACCCATCTTCACGACATCGGCCGTTAATTTCAGATTACCATTCTTCAGTTTCTCGGCATTTACCGTGCGGAACTGCATGGGGGTCAGAGCGGCTTCCACGTTTTTGAGTTTCACTACAATCGGGTTAGGCCATTTGTGGTTATTGTAAATCCGCTGAGCCCGAACCACCGAGATTTTCAGACCTTCCGACGTTTGCTCGAAGCGAGCCCGACCGTCCACATCAGGCTTATATTCTACGACATTACCCGTCTGCCCCAGCACGGTTACTTCCGTATTCGCCGTAGCTTTTACCGAACGAATCAGGAATTCCCGACGCTCGCCGCGGGGCCACTCGGGCATATTCGTCAAATACGCATAGACCGTATTTTCGTCTTTTTTCTTCGTGAACCAGATGTCATTTTCCGTACGGACAATCCAGGGCCGAACGTTATGAACGGCTTCCTGATTAATGAAATGCCAGGCTCCAATTTCCATCAAACGACCTTCCTGACCTTCGTTCAGATTTCCCCACTGCGTAGGTCCTACATTTAGTAAGTAAGAGCCGCCTTTCGCCCGCGATTCGATCAGAATGTTCAGTAATTCCGTTCCTGATTTATAGTGTTCGTTGGTAGGTTTATAGTTCCAGGCGGTTCCCATCGTCATGCAACTTTCCCAGGCAGTTCCCAGGGTTTCTCCGGGTAAATACTGCTCGGGCGTGGGTAAGGCTCCACGCGTAACGAGGCAGTTGGGCTGATACTTCCAGATCGTTTCCTTTACTTCTTCTTTCAATACATCACTATCAATAAAGAACAGATCTACCGGACCGTATTTAGTCATTAGCTCCTTCGTCTGGTCTACCACGAACTTCTTGTATTGAGCCTGAAAGGGCTTTGCTTTCTCCCAGTGGTCGTCCCGGGTAATATCTTTCATCCCGTGCTTGTAGGCAAAGGCAAAATCTTCGGGCGAATAATAAAAGCCAACGGCCAGTCCCCACTTGCGACAGGCATCCACGTATTGCTTGAGAATATCCTTTTTGTAAGGCGTGTTCATCACGTTGAAATCCGTCGTTTTGGTATCCCACATGCAGAAACCCGCGTGGTGCTTGGTCGTGAACATGATGTATTTCATGCCCGCATTTTTCGCCAGTATGACCATTTTCTCAGCATCCCAGTCCTTTGGATTGAACGTTTGGGGTAGTTCCTTGATGTACCGTTCCACGTAATCCGACGAAGCCCCCACGAGCGAGTGGCTGATAACGACGCCCAGCTGCGTATCCACGTTCCAGTGAATAAACATGCCGAAGCCCGCATCTTTCAGCCACTCTTCGCGTTCGGGCTTATTATGGTTGGCACCAAAGTTCTCAGTTTCCTGAGCGTAGCCAGCCAGGGCAGATAAAAACAGGAAGAGGAAGCAGGATAATCGACGCATGTATTTAGTTTTTCAGTTGGCAGTTTTCGGTGGTCAGTTTTCAGTGTAGAGTTGTCCGTTTTTAGTTTTCAGTTGAGATTAAACTTTCCTAACCCTGTCGTTACTTTTCCAAGCAAACTGAAAACGGAAAACAGACAACTGAAAACTCAATTCACAATCACTTCATCCATCAAAAGCCAGGCCTTGTTACCAGCTCCGTATTGGCCAGCGGGGACGATTCCTTTGTTCTCCGCTTTAATCCTGACGAATCGGGCCTTTGTGGGCTGAAATTGTCCTTTGATTTCATTAATACCATTAATCGGAAAATCCTGATGCTGATAGACTTCCCGGTAATTTTTGCCATCTTCCGAGACCAGCATGTGTAGCGTAGTCGGTTCCCAGAACCGCTGCCAGTGATACTTCAGAACGTTTGTATTAATTTCGGAAATCGTTTCCGTTTGCTGTAAATCCAGCGTCCATTCGGCGTTTTCGCCCAGAAAGCCCAGCCATTCCCCCGTGTTATAGCGAGCCGTTCCTTTCACTCCGTTCACGGCTACCAGTGAACTGCCCGGAATGAAGTTACCCTTCGGAGCCGTCGCCAGTGCCAGCGGCTTACCCGTCGCTTTAGAGATGGTGAATGACTTTTCGAATACTCTTCCTTTTTGTACTTTCCCCAGAAAAACCGCCGCTTTAACCGTTTGCGTTTTCGGGATTACCAGGTCTGAAGTATAAGCTAAACTCGTTAGCTTCGGCTGACTCCCGTCGGTGGTATAACGGATGGTTGCTTTAGGTAAAGTCGTTTTCAGACGAAGCTGAACTTTGCCCGGAGCAGTTACCAAAACGGTATCCGTGATTTCATCGAAAACCTTTGCGTAGTTGACCTTCAATCGTTCGAGTAAAGATTCATTTTTTCGTAAACGTCTTAGAAAATCGATGTAGGCTCTCCCCTTCTTCGGTGACCAGGCAATTTCGGCCACGGCCAGTGCCCGCGGAAAAATCATGTATTCCGCTTTGGCATCGGTCGACAAGTATTCACTCCAGACATTGCCCTGAACGCCTAGTAAATACGAAGCCTCTTCCTGAGTTAATGAATCGGGAACGGGTTCGTAACTATAGACTTTACTCAGCGGCGTATACCAGGCAGCGGCTACCTGTTCCTGCGGATTTAATGATTGATAGAAATCGAAATAGACGAACGCTTCGGGCGTCATAATGGCCTTATGCTTCTGACGCATGGCCTCAATGCCGCCTTCGGTTCCCCGCCAGCTCATGACGGTCGCTCCGGGGGATAAGCCCCCTTCCAGAATCTCGTCCCAGCCAATAATTTCGCGGTTTCTCGTGAGCAGGTATTTCTCCATTCGCTGAATGAAGTAACTCTGCAATTCGTGCTCGTCTTTCAGTCCTTCGTGCTTCATTCGGGCCTGACACTTCGGGCAGCTTTTCCAGCGGGTTTTCGGACATTCGTCACCGCCGATGTGGATATATTTCGAAGGGAATAACTCCACCACTTCGTCCAGCACATTTTGTAAAAAAGTAAATGTGCTGTCATTTCCGGCACAGTAGACATCCTCAAAAATCCCCCAGAACGTAGCAGCCTGATACGGCCCTCCGGTGCAACCCAGACTCGGAAAAGCCGACAAAGCGGCCAGAGCGTGACCGGGCATTTCAATCTCGGGAATGATGGTAATGTGGCGTTGAGCGGCATAACGAACTACCTCGCGTACTTCCTCCTGCGTGTAGTAACCGCCGTATTTTTTGCCGTCGAACCGGTGCGGCAGTTCGCGTTTATGGCCGATCAGCGTCTGACTGCGGAAGGCCGCCGTTTCCTGCAATTGCGGGTAACGCTTGATCTCAATTCGCCAGCCCTGATCGTCGGTCAGGTGCCAGTGAAAGGTGTTGAATTTGTACTGAGCCAGCAGGTCAATATACTTTTTAATGAAAGGCACTTGAAACCAGTGGCGGCTGACATCCAGGTGCATACCCCGGTACGAAAACCGGGGGTAATCCACAATGTTACAGGCGGGTAAACGCAGGTCGGAGGACTGACTAATGATCTGAACGAGCGACTGAACGCCGTAAAAAAGTCCGGCGAGGTCGTGCCCGGTTAACTCAATGTTTTTCGATTGAATTCGCAGGTGATAACCTTCCGGCTGAGTCACCTTTAGCGAATCAATGTTCAGGTAAATAGAGGCGTTGGCTGAAGCCAGAGGTAAGGTAAATCCGGTAAATGTGCGGATTTGCTCCTGGGTCAATTTCAGAAAATCAGCCGGAACACCGGAGCCGGACGAAAGTTTCGCTAAGGCCGTCAGCGTAAATTCGCCCGGATTCCGGTGATAGGCTACCGGTTGAGGAATGAGTCCGCTTTGAGCGAACCCATTTCCCAGACCGATCAAGAAAAGTACTATGGTTACTAGGTATTTCATTCCTGCACTATTCAAATGAGTGGTTAAAGAAGGGAATATAACTCACTCATTCTATCATTCACACATTCAACATTATTACTGCTTATCCCACCAGATACGAGTAGTCAGCTCATTGCGTCCCTGACGCTGAATGGCACTATTAAATTGCTCATTATTCACACTCTCCTCCGTAGGTGGGTATAACAGACGACGAGGAATAGTGCCGCCAGTAGCATTACCTGGCACGTTCACAGGAACCAGTTTAGGATAACCTGAACGGCGGAAATTAGCCCACACTTCCTGCTCATCGGGGAAGAGAGACACCCAAAGCTGATTGTTGATAGCTTCCAGCTTGGCTTCCGTTGTACCACTTGCAGGAAAAGCATTAGCCGTTAAGTATGAACTAATAGAGGCATCAGCAATAACTCCGGCCGCCCCAAAAAGTGTCCAGTTTTTCATGGCTGAGGTAACTCCACTGGCATAAGCCGTTGCCGCATTACCCGTATGCCAGCCACGTACGGCAGCCTCAGCCAGCAATAAATTGGTTTCCGCTGCGGACAATACGATTACTGGGGTGTCATACTTGAGCAGAATGTTAGGATTAGGCTCTGAATACGTTCCAAAATCCGCTGGTTTCGCTAATAAACCATTTTGCATTCCCTTTTGTACCGACGGGGATGAATCCGTTACGTACGTCGAGCCGCTTGCTTTCCACACGACAGAAAGTACACTCAAACGAGGATCATTGGTAGTTTTCAGGAAATCAATGAACGTTTTCGAAAACTTTCCTCCTTCGGTATTATTCTGCCCAAAAGACGTAGTACTGTAATCTGCACCGCGTAAGGCAGCCGCATAAGGATTCCAGTTGAAGTTTTGTCCGGCTGATAAATAGTTGATCCGGGCCACGTCTGCGTCGGTGGTAATCACACCGCCGGCAATGGCTTTTTTCACCCAGGTTTGAGCAGTAGTGGCATCCACTTTGCTCAACCGCATCCCTAATCTTAGCATTAACGAATAGGCGAATTTTTTCCACTTGGTCACGTCTCCGCTGTAAATCAGATCTGCTGTACCCATGTTTGCCTTCGTAGCATCAAACGCAGCGGCCGCCTCTTCCAATTCCTTCAGCATATCCAGGTAAATGGATTGCTGAGTATCGTATTTGGGATTCAGAAGGTTTTCGGTATATCCTTTGCCTGCATCTGAATAAGGAATATCGCCGTACAAATCCGTGATCCGATGCATGGTATAGGCCCGCCAGATACGAGCTACGGATAGAAGATTTACCTGAGCGGCATCTCCCTGAAGAGCTCTGATCACTTCCGAGATTTCAACGACTGCCGTTGGGTAAGCATTCTGGAAATAATCGTATGGATACGATCCCTGCTGAAAATAATATTTATCTCCAATACCCGGAACGTCTTTGTAAGTAGCAAAATGTTGCATGGATCCACCGGCAGCTAACACTGCCGTTGAATAATACGCATTACTGAAAACGTCGATCTGGGCTTTGGTAAACATATACCCTGGCTGCACTACAGGTGAGGCATCAGGATTAGTATTCAGTTCTTCAAATCCCTTGTCACAGGAGCTAAGCAACGTCAGCGATAAAGCCGACATCCACACTGATTTATATAAGGTTTTATGCAATTTCATGAGTCCGGAAATTAGAATTTCAACATCAGATTGACACCCATGCTACGCGTGCGTGGCATAGCGAAAGCCTCGAAACCCTGAGCATTACTATTCGTATAGCTGGATTCAGGATCGAAATTGTCTGTCTTTTTGTAAAGGATAAATGGGTTACGAGCCACCAGAGAAACGCTGGCACCACGGAAGATTTTTGAATTTTTAACCGGGAACGAGTAGTTCAGTACGACCTGACGAAGTTTCACGAAGCTGGCATCGTATAAGAACAAATCCGTATAATTTTTCAAGTTATCGTAATACAGACGTAAATCTTTTACGGGGACGGTTCTTGAGTAAGCATCACCTGAAGGAGTTACGCCTGACACTGGCAATCCATTTTCACGACCGGGTAAGGTCATTTGGTGCAGACCGAAACGAGTGGCATATACATCCATCGTTGAGAAAATCTTATTACCAAACTTACCATCAAGCAATACGTCTAAAGAGAAATTCTTATAGGTAAATGTGTTACTCAAACCCATCGTCCAGGGCGGCACACCCTGACCCAGCTCTTTCAATCCACTTCTTTGCTGATAACCCGTAGCGGTATTAAAGATGACATTACCATTGGCATCTTTATCCATGGTATACCCTTTGATCGTTCCGTACGGACGACCTACCTGATTATGAACGAAGGCCCATCCGCCTACACTACCTGCCATCTCGATGGTATTCAAACCATCTACCAACTGAAGGACTTCGCTTTTATTATAAGCTAGGTTATAGCTTACATTCCAGCTAAAGTTTTTCGTTTTAATCGGGTTATAGCTGAATAAAGCTTCAATACCCCGGTTACTCAATTCTCCTACGTTCAGTAAAGCTTCGTTATAACCCGTAGCTCTTGAAACTGTAGTTCTAACGATGTCATTGGTCGTTTTACGATCGTAATACGTTAAGTCCAGACCCAAGCGGTTATTGAAGAATTTCGCGTCAATCCCTACTTCATACGTTGTAGACGTCAGCGGCTGTAAGGCTGAATTAGTAATGAGGTTTACGTTGTTATACTGCGTGATCTGTTGCAGGGGACGACCATCGTGCCCACCCTGTACCAGACCGTACGTCTGACGAGTGATGTAAGGATCCACCGAACCCTGACCTACCTGAGCCCAGGAAGCACGGGCTTTAGCGAAACTTACCCACGTTGGTAACTCAACGGCCTGTGAAAGAATAAAGCTACCCCCTACCGAAGGGTAGAATAAGCTATTACTGTTTGAACTCAAGGTAGAGAACCAGTCCTGGCGACCCGTAAGAGTTAAGAAGGCAATTCCCTTATAATCCATATCTAACGAACCAAAAACCGAGTTAGTCGCGATTCTGGGGTTGTTAGGGCGAGTCGTCAATGTGCTCAGGTTGGTATAGCTGTAGAAATTGGGAACAATAAACTGAGTTCCATCAATGTACGTTTCGTTGGAAACGAACTTCCGCATGTTACCACCCGCCAGAGCCGTCAGATGGAAATTTTGTCCCAGGTTGGCATTGTAATGAGCCGTTAACATACCGTTCGTTTCCGAAACAGCATTGTTAATCTGGTGATATTCCCCCGCTGAGTTCAGCGTATACACCGTTCCTGAAGGAATAATACCGACGTACTTGTAGTTATAAAAGTCGCGGCTCACACTTCCCCGGATGTACAGATTATCCAGCAGGTTATATTGAAGATTGAACTGACCAATGAAGCGGTTTTTCGTATCGTTGTTTTTATATCGATTCACTACGAAATAAGAGTTCGAAGCATAAGGCGTCTCATTCCACTGGATCTCCCGACCGGTGGCATCATACCCCGGTGATAACTGACGAATATCAACCGTATTGGCTAACATATAGACCGCCCAGTTCGGGTTACCCGTCGCGTCACCGGCACTGGGGCGGTTGGTGGCCTCTTCGATATTATACTGAGCAACAGCCTCTAACGAAAGCTTGGAAGTCAGCTTCGCATTTACATTCAGGTTACCTACTTTCCGGTTGAATTTGGAATTAGGCAGAATGCTCTTGCTATCCATATTGGCCAGTGAGAAACGGAAGTTAATGTTCTCCGAACCTCCGCTCAAAGCCAGGGTGTTAGAGAAAGTTGTTCCTAACTGATAGAAATTGTTAATATTATTCCGCTGAGGCGAATAAGGCTGCTGCGTTCCGTTAAAGATGGTATACGGTTGTCCATCCATTTTGGCACCGAACGAACGACGGCCCCAATCAATAGCTTCCTGCTGGGTAGCGGGCTTACGTCCCTGATCTCCTTGACCGTATTCATATTGCCATTTGGGAAAAACGGAAGGAGTTTCTGCCGTAAAAGTGGAGTTAAAATCAACCCCCAGACCTTTCTGAGCACGGCCTTTTTTCGTAGTAATAAGGATTACTCCGTTGGCTGCCCGCGAGCCGTATAAGGCTGCGGCAGTACCTCCCTTTAACACACTCATACTTTCGATATCATCGGGGTTAATGCCACCGATCCCGTCGCCGCGATCCACGTTCAAACCACCCGCTCCCGTTTGAGGACTTCCGCCGGGCGTGCTGTTATCAATCGGCATACCGTTGATTACGTATAAAGGCTGGCTATTGCCACTCAGGGAACCATTACCCCTAATAACCACGCGACTGGAACCACCGGGACCCGTTGATAAACCAGAAGAGTTAACCCCGGCGATTTTACCGGAAAGTGCACTGGCTACGTTCATTTCACGAGCCTGCGTAAAGTCAGATCCCTTTACTTCCGTTACGGAATAGGCCAGAGCTTTTTTATCCCGCTGGATTCCTAACGCCGTTACTACTACTTCGTTCAGGCTCTTGGTATCTTCTTTCAGGGCTACGTCTACTGAAGTCCGTCCGCCAACGGCTATTTCCTGAGGCAAAAAGCCTACGTAGGAGAATACCAAGGTTGCATTTTCGGCAGCGGCAAGGGTAAACTGCCCCTGAGCGTCCGTCACCGTTCCTTTGGTTGAACCTTTCTCTACAACCGTTACACCGGGTAAGGGAGCCCCGTCGCCGGCGTTGGTTACTTTCCCCGTAATAGTCTGAGCTATCGCAGGAATTCCGATAAGCCAGAAGAAAGCAAAGAGCCTTCCGAAGCTACCAGAAAAACAGGATGGTAAAATTTTCATAGAAGTACAGGATAAGGATTTTCCAAATAGGCTTGCTCAATTAATCCGCATAACTTGCAAGCATTTTGCATTTTTTGCGAAATATAGAGGATTAATTACTATTCATGCAAATAAAATTTCTTCACAAGTCAATATATATCCATTATAAAGGCATAAATCTTCTATTCACGATATAATTAATTGCAAAATATGCGTTTTTTGAATGTATTATCTTAATATTACGCCATCTTAACAGGTAGGAAATTCTCTAGCAGTCAGTAAACGGTAACCACTCCGTGCCGATTTTTTTTACCTTTGTTTATTCAACAGTAAGACGCTAAACGAATGTCAGTCGTTTTCTTAAAAGAAGACCGTAAGGATCTGATTATAAATCAAGTAAACCTTCACACCCGTATTACCCTTACGGATTTAGCAAGTACACTTAATGTTTCGGAAGACACCATTCGCCGGGATATTAATGACTTGGCCGATGAGGGAAAGTTGATTAAAATCCGGGGTGGAGCTATGTCTAAGGCCTACCATTACTCTTCGCAACCCGTAGAGAGTTACGCCCATGACAGCAAAAAACTCATTGCAGAAAAAGCAGTTACCCTATTAAAAGACGGAATGCTGGTTTTGATGGGCGGGGGTACAACCATTCGGGAATTCATTAAAATGATTCCGAATGAGCTGAGGGCTACCTTCCTGACTGTCAATCCATTAACAGCCGTAGAGTTACTTGACAAACCCAATCTGGAAATTATAATGATTGGCGGTCCAATTTCCCGCTATAGTCAGATGGCCGTAGGCGGTGACGTATATCAACGACTGTCAGAGCTACGCGTAGACCTGTGCATCATGGGTACTAACGCCCTGGATGCCAAAGAAGGACTGACTGATTCGAACTGGGAAACGGTGCAGGCGAAGAAGGCAATGATTCGTGCTTCGGAAAAAATTGCAATTCTTGCAATATCCGAGAAGATGAACAGCGTTATGTCTATGAAAGTGGCAGATTTGCGAGAAATTGACTACCTAATAACTGAACTTTCGCCGGACTCAAGTCTACTGGCTCCCTACCAAACCGGCAAGACGCTGGTGCTTTAGTTGTTTGTTGCTAGTCTATAGTTGTTCGTTCCTAAACCGATTGCAGCATAGGATCAAACTCCTGCTGTTCCGAATTTGCAATCCGGAACTTCATCTATAGTGGATTTATAAGCCGCCTTAAACAAAAGTGGCCTGTGAAACACAGACCACTCTAAAAAAGACAAGTAACCATCAACTAATAACTAGCAACGCTATTACTCCGCCAGTTGATAAATGCAGGGCAAATTCCGGCCCAGACCGTCGTAATCTAACCCATAGCCCAGCACGAATTTATTTTCGATGGCAAAGCCTACGTATTTCAGCGTTACCGGAATACGAGTGGCTTCGGGTTTGTGAAGCATGGTCGCAATTTCAATAGAACGGGGCTTTTTTGCGGTTACCTGTCCTAGTAACTCTGCCATGGTGTGGCCCGTATCCACAATATCTTCAATAATAATTACATCCCGACCGCTGATCTCTTCGCTTAACCCTAGAATCTGCTTTATTTTTCCAGTGGAGCCTGTCCCTTCATAAGAACTAACGCGAATGAAGGTAATTTCGCAATCGATTGTAATGTTTTTCATTAACTCGGCTACGAATAGAAACGAGCCGTTTAACACGGCAACTACTAAGGGACACTGACCGGCATAATCGCGATTAATCTCTTGGGCCAGCGTGGCAATTCGTTCTTCCAGTGTTTTCTGATCAATGAAAACGTCAAAATGTTTATCGTGAACCTGTATCACTTGAGTTGGGATTAGGGAAGTAGTTTCAGGTTTGATTTTGTTTGAAAGTTTGAAGACCATCTTTCAAAGAGTCAAACCAGAGTTACTTCAGGGGAAATCAATACAACAACAGCCTTTCCTGCATCGGAATAATTGCTGATCTTCACAGAAAAAGTCATTTTTTCATCCAATGAAAACCCAAAATTAGCTTTCCTATCTTTGTAAGTATCAAAACGAAAAAAATTCAGGCTAAATTTAAACGACTTTTTAATAATTGCCGTTGATCTTACCACAGCTACTCTGTAACGTATAATCCCGCGAGAGCTTTTTCCAAAGCCATGAGAATCAATTTAGTAACTTTTTTCTTAGTTCTGATTACCCTTACTTCTTCGGCACAATCCTGGTTTGAAACGGCGGAGAAAAATGAGCAGGCCCGATCGGGAGGAATGCTGCTGAAGCGTACCGAAGTGCAGATCGAAGCCACCGAGGCGATTAACGCCATGTATAACTATAACTTTCCCGAAGCCCTGAAGGAGTTTGGTTACCTGCGGGCTCGTTACCCCGACCATCCTCTCCCCTATTTTTTGTTTGGATTGGCGGAATGGTGGAAGATCGTACCGAACACGGACAATGACATGTACGATGCCAAGTGCGAGCTATTCATGGACCAGGCCATTGAAAAAGCCGAAAAACTGCATGATCAGGGAGGAAATCAGGAAATTGAAGCCAGTTTCTTTCTGGCGGCTTCCTATGCTTTTAAGTCTCGCATGTACGCTGAACGCAAGAAATGGCTCAAGGCGAGTAATGCTGGAAAAAATGCCCTGAAGTATTTTGATAAGTGTAAAGGTCACGAGGATTTCTCGCCCGAAATGGCTTTTGGTGACGGTCTCTATAACTATTACCGACAGTGGGTTCCTGAAAACTATTCGGCTCTCAAACCGATCTTCTGGTTTTTTCACGAAGGTGATAAGAAAAAAGGCATTGGTCAGTTAGAGTGGGTTTCCCGTAATGCTTTCTACAGCCGTACGGAAGCTCAATATTTCCTGCTTCAGATTTACGCTACTGAAAATCAGCACGAAAAAGGATATCAACTGGCCCGTTACCTGCATATTACCTATCCCTGGAATCCGTATTTCCACCGGATGTACGCCCGGGAATGCTTCGTAACCGGACATATTAACGAAGCGGATGCGGCTTCGAAGGCGATTCTGGAACGTTATGATAATCGCCAGTTTGGGTATGAGCCCGTGAGTGGACGCTATGCCGCGTATATTCTGGCGTATTACAACCACTTCTTTTATCACAACATTCCGGCGGCGAAGGAGTACTATAAACGCACCATTTCTTTTGCGGAAATGAACGGAGCAACCGAGTCGGGTTACCACACCTCGGCTTTACTGAACCTGGGGAAAATTGCCGATGGCGAAGGGAATCTGGAAGAGGCTAAGCAGTATTACGAGAAAGTACTCCGGTTTGCGGATAAGAAAACCGCTCAGCGAACCGAGGCTAAAAAATTGCTGGATAATAACCGCAAACGCCAGAAAGAACAACGCAGGAAAAAGTAGTGGAATACCCTTTTCAAGTCAGCTGGCATGAACGTATTAGCAATTGGTGATATTCACGGGCGAACCAACTGGCAGGAAGCCCCGATAGCCACGGCCGATAAGGTGATTTTCATGGGTGATTACGTCGATTCCAAAGAGTTTTCAGACGAACAAACGGATGACGTTTTAAGACAAATTGTAGCTTTAAAAGAAGCGGAACCCGATAAATTTGTGTTATTACTCGGAAACCATGACGTGGCTTACCTGCATTACCCTGAGTATCGCTGCTCCGGTTTTCGGTTTTATATGCAGAAGAAATGGACGGCTTTTTACCGGGAACATCAGTCTGCTTTTCAGGTAGCTTACCAACGGGATAATTACCTCTTCACGCACGCAGGCGTATCTCGTCTCTGGGCTCGTAAGCACGGTATTGGAGGCGAAAATGTAGCGGATGCTTTGAATGATTTACAGGCAACGGCCTCTGGTAGGGAAGCCTTATTTGAATGCGGAGCCATTCGCGGTGGTAACCCCGGGGCGACAGGCGGTATAGTTTGGG
Source organism: uncultured Siphonobacter sp. (assembly GCA_913774715.1). Classification (GTDB taxonomy): domain Bacteria; phylum Bacteroidota; class Bacteroidia; order Cytophagales; family Spirosomataceae; genus Siphonobacter. Next base: position 95,975 of record CAJYHS010000240.1, read on the forward strand.
CCGATCAACGGGAAACGGCGGGTCAGTATATTCCGGGCTTTCACCAGATTGTGGGGCATACGCCATTACCTGAAATTCGAAGTTACGGTGACCAAGAAAGTTCGATTACTTATATTGATGTACTAGGAAAAACGGTTGATTTCTGGGAGCGAACGTTTTAACTGTGACGCATAAAAAATGGCAACAGGTTAGATTTAACTCGTTGCCATTTTTTGTGTCACCAGCAGAATAGAGGCTATTCTGAAAGGTTGACTTTGCTTTTAATACTTTCGGGAAGAGCTGCTTTTGGCAGAATTACGTTTATAGTGTTAAGGTCAAAATACGGTTCTGATACGTAGATATATCCTTTGTAGGGTCCTGCTTTTTCTCCCCAAGAATTTTTCACCAGATAGAATTTCTTACCCGCGGCATTTGTGCCCATTCCGGCAATCTGCATGAGGTGATCGTCTACCGTAACCTGACTGTCGAATAAATTCTGACGGTACGCCTGATCTACAGTTCGCTCCGTCACATCTGGCGAATCCGCTTTGTCATTCTTATCGTTCACTTCTACTGCAAAACCTTTACCCTGCTTAAAACCAGGATTACTGACATCAGCATCCCACATGATGGTATATCCCTGACTTAATGATTGCTTCACGGCAGCGTTCAGTTCATCCAGCGGTACGTTCAGGTAACGTTCGTTAGCCCAGTTATCAGGTATTTCCAGTACAAAAAAGGTATAAAAGGGATGATGGGTAAAGCTGGTCAGACTCACGTAATCGTTGGGGTTAAACTTCAATACCTGATCGGCGAATTCGCGGGGCGTGTAAGTTTTACCGTTATAGTCAAACGAAGCAGGAACCTTTCCGAATTTTTCATCCAGAATCTTGGTATACCCTTCTTCCCAGTTCGGGTCAATCGGCGATTTTTTGGTAATATCCGACAGATACGCTTTCAGGTCCTTGACCAGCTTTCCGTGGTTATGATTCGTTTCGCCTTCTTTTAAACCGGAGTATACTGATTCGGGCACGGCACCATACAGAGCGATAGCATTCAGTACGTCGTGACCCAGTCCGCCCTCGTCAAACTGAGCTTTTCCCTGCCGGCGTACGTAATTACGGGCTTTTTCCAGGTAAATATTCCGAACGGTATACATCTCCGAAATATCAAACTCCCCCAGATTTTTACGCAGGCACTCCGACTCCACCATAGCCGTGGTCGAATAACACCAGCAGGTGCCCGTTCCACCCTGATTTTTTACGGAAGTTACCTGTGATTGCTGGGTAGTCCGCATCCCTAACTCAGGCGACTGAGCTAGGGCAGTGAAAGAGGTTATGGAGAGAAAACCCAGGCTGAATACGGTTCGTGTATAGGTAGTCATGGCATTCATTGCTAAGAATTTTCAGGTAATTTCGAAATTTTTCATCAGCCGGGCAACCCTTCCTACTTATTCCGCATTTCGCTCTTTGTAAATCAACCACCTATGAACCTATCTGATCTGCTGGCCCGTTGCAGGGCTCACGATACCAAGGCCCAGCGTTTATTGTATGAACGCTACGCAGGCCGGCTGTTTCGGGTTGCTCAGCGGTATATGAAAGATCGGATGGAGGCGGAAGATATGCTGGTTTCGGCCTTTCAAAGGATTTTTGAACACCTAAAGAAGTTTGAATACAAAGACGAAGCTGCTACCTGGGTATGGATGAAAACGATTCTGGTGAATCAATGTCTGATGCAATTACGACGTTCGGCCAACTTCACCATGGTACCCGAAAACGAAGCTACCGAGCAGACTTTTAACTATACGATCATTGACCAGATAGCCGCAGAAACCATTCAGAAAGTCATCACGGAGTTACCTATCGGCTATCGAACGGTTTTTAATTTAGTAGCTCTCGAGGGGTATACCCACACGGAAGTAGCCGAGCAGCTTCAGATTTCGGAAGGAACGTCCAAATCTCAACTGAATAAGGCCCGTCAGTTGTTACAGAAAAAACTTCAAGCCCTTGGTTATGCAGCACAAACTCGATGAGCAGATCCGGCAGCGGCTGGAAGATTTATCCGACGACTCCCTTGATCTGGAAAGAGTCTGGAAGCGGATCGAAGAGCCTAAACACGCTAAAAAATGGTACTGGCCCATTCGGGTAGGTATGGCGGCCGTGTTGGGTATATTTATTGGTTATTTCATCCACCAGCCCGTTGAAAAACCGGCTTCAGAAAAAATTACGGTTGCCCTCGCTCCAAAGCCATCGGTTATTACGCCTAAACAGACGAAAGTTAATCCTGAAACCTTACTTATTCATACGCCTCAACTCCCTGAAAAAGCTCCCCTGGCGGAGCAGGCTCAAGTGACTGAAAATCCGAGTTCTGAAATTCCAGTTAGTATTGATTCGCTGCCTGTGATTCAACCTTCACCCTTTATTCAACCCACGGACGTACCCCTTATTGTCCAGAAACATCAACCTAGTGAAAGCTTTGAAGCGACCGTTACGCTAACCATCCCTGAAGCACAGCAGGAAACGCAGCTCCGCAAAAAATCCATTCTGGCCCGTATGTTCGGATCAGAGAAAAAGTCCGATCAACGTCCTCAGTGGAAGGATTTTAAAACTCCGGCTGCCCTCGGAAAAGCGAAAGTCGATTCATCTAAAATTAAACCTTAGCCCACACCCTTTTTTATTATGAAACGTCCATTTTTATCAATGGTACTGGGACTTCTATGCTCCTTGCCCACCCTAGCCCTCCCCGTGGATTCCATTCTGGTTCGGATTGGTCCCAAATCCAAAGTGCTGTTTTACAGCCCGACGAAAGAGGAATTAAAGAAACTGGAAAACTACGACTGGAACACCATTTTGAAAGACCTCAATGCCCGCTTATCTGAAACAACCAAAGCCGAACCCCGGCAGCATTACATTGACCTGAGTGGGAGGAGTTTTCTGAGTGATAGTAGTTTACGAAGTGTTAATTCGTTAGTCAGGGTGAGTCAGCAGCTTGACCAGCCCGTAACCAAAGAAAAAATCACCCAGAACTTAGGGTTTCTTAAAAACAACCTAACCATTCGTTTGGGATTCACGCCTTTCTTAAGATCTCAGCGAAACGGTATGGTAAACATGTTTTCTTCCAATACTTATTCAACTTTTAATTACGCTTTAGGTATTGCTCGATATTCTGCCTTTTACGTTCAGAATCGCTGGTCAATTGGGTTACGGTGGGGGTTAGAATTTGATTCCAAAAGATTTGGTTGGGAAGAACTTGTTATTAACGAAAATAAAAAAGCAAACACGGCAGAGGAGCTAAAGGACTATATAACTGAACTTACGGCTAATTATCCCGTGCATGAGGGTTTTTATGAAGTACAAAAAATTTACGATCAGTATCAGTTAATATCTTATTTCGACCGCATTACCACAACCATGCATTCATTACACGTACCTATTGTGCCTACTGTACGACTGTATGATAAGTCAGGAAAGCGGTCTTTATCGTTAGGTGTAGGAGGATATGTTGGGTATAGGGTCTACATGAGCGATCGATATGTTAATCGTAAAGCTAACTGGGATCAGCAAATGAATTCAGCCATTAGTAATCCTTTCCAGTATGGATTAATTACTTCTTTCGGCTTCCGGAAAATTGGATTATACTGCCACTATCAGCTCGGTTCAACCATCAAAAATGCCTATGCACGTACTTCTGCTTTGCAACTAACAGCTTTCCCTACCAGACGGGAGCCAACTGGCCCTATTTCCTTCGGCATTACCTACAACGGCTTTTAATCCCTCACCCACTTCCATAGCCCCCAACAATTTAGTATCTTTGACTATGCTTTCAGGGAACGGACTCAGTTCGTTCCCTCTTTTTATCCTTATTGCCATGTTCGAAGATATCACGAAAGGCCTTAACGAGCCTCAGGCTCAGGCTGTTTTACATACTGAAGGCCCCCTCATGATTATTGCCGGAGCTGGCTCGGGCAAAACTCGGGTACTGACCCAGCGTACGGCTCACCTCATCAAAAAAGGAGTCGATCCGTTTTCCATTCTGCTGCTAACCTTTACCAATAAAGCCGCCGGAGAAATGCGGGCCCGGATTGAGAAAGTAGTAGGAAACGGGGCTCGCGGTATCTGGATGGGTACGTTCCACAGCGTCTTTGCCAAGATTCTGCGTTTTGAAGCAAAATCGCTGGGCTATACCTCCGATTTTTCCATTTACGATACTGACGATTCCAAATCGTTATTAAAGTCCATCATTAAAGAACGCGGGCTGGATGATAAGATTTATAAGCCTAACGTCGTTTTCAACCGCATTTCGGGAGCAAAAAACCGGCTGGTTTCAGCGGAGGCATATATGGCCGATCCCATTATTCAGGCGGATGACGCGGCCGCCCGCTTACCCGAAATCGGTCGCTTGTATAAGTTATACGTGGATCGTTGTTTCAAGGCCAATGCCATGGACTTCGACGATCTGCTTTTTAATACCAATATTCTCTTCCGGGATTTTCCCGATGTTCTGAATAAATATCAGCATCGCTATAAGTACGTCATGGTGGATGAGTTTCAGGATACGAACGTTTCCCAATATCTCATTACCCGGAAACTGGCGGCCATTCACGAGAACATCTGCGTAGTGGGAGACGACGCTCAGTCGATTTATGCCTTCCGGGGAGCCAATATTCAGAACATTCTCAACTTCGAGAAAGATTACCCTGACTTGACGACGATTCGTCTGGAGCAGAATTACCGCTCGACGAAAGTGATTGTGGAAGCCGCTAACTCCGTTATTGCCCGTAACAAGCGGCAGTTACGCAAGGAAGTTTTTACTGAAAATGAAAGCGGTAATCTCATTGAAGTTATCAAAGCCGCTTCCGACGTAGAAGAAGGCCGGTTAGTAGCTACTTCTTTGTTCGAAGAGAAACTCAACCACGGCCTCAGCAATAATGATTTTGCGATTCTGTACCGAACGAACTCTCAGTCGCGTTCGTTTGAGGAATCGCTTCGAAAATTGAATATCAAGTACCGGATTGTCGGTGGCTTATCCTTCTATCAGCGTCGGGAAATCAAGGACTTATTAGCTTATCTCCGTTTCACGCTTAATCAGAGTGACGAAGAGGCGTTCAAGCGAATCATTAACTTACCCAAACGTGGGATTGGCGATCAGACCATTGCGAAAATTACGGTTACTGCCGCCGAGCAGGCCATTCCGGTTTGGGAAGTTGTCGCTAACATTCAGCAGTATAACACGGGTCGGTCGGGTTCAGCCATCGAAGGTTTTGCCGATCTGATTAAATCGTTCAAATTACTTATCGAAACCAAAGATGCTTACGAAGTAGCCAGTCACGTGGCGAAAGCCTCGGGCGTATTGAAGGAGTTATACGACGATAAAACCGTTGAAGGCCTCAGCCGTTATGAAAACGTGCAGGAGTTACTAAACTCGATTAAACAGTTTGTTGACAATCCTGAAAACGAAGATAAATCCCTCGGAGCATTTTTGCAGACGGTTTCCTTGTTAACCAATGCCGATCAGGAAGATGAAGATGGTGACAATGACCGCGTTACCCTGATGACCATTCACCAGGCGAAAGGACTGGAATATAAAGTTGTTTATATCGTCGGTCTGGAAGAAGATCTATTCCCCAGCCAAATGATGCTACAGTCGAGCGAAGATCTGGAAGAAGAGCGGCGTTTGTTTTACGTAGCCATCACCCGGGCCGAAAAGCGTCTGTATCTGAGTTATGCCGAAACCCGGTATCAATACGGTCGACTGAAACCTTGTGAGCCGAGTCGTTTCATGGATGAAATTGATGAGAAATACGTACGCATCAGTCGGCAGGCGGCTCGGCGTATGGCCGAGGCCCAGCGAAATTCAGATCGACCAACGCCAGCGGCTTTCCTTCGGAATGTAGCCAGTCGGGCGGCTCAGAATGGAGGCTCACAGGCTAAAACGCCCCCTACGCGATCGAATACTCCCATTTCAACGCATGTACCTAGCAGTGACTTTAAAGCTTCAGATCCCAGAAAACTGGCCTCTGGTCAGCGGGTAGAACATCAGAAATTCGGCTTTGGTGTAGTGAAGTTGATTTCCAACGATCAGAACGGAGCAAAAGCCGTCATCCAGTTTGACAGCCAGGGTGAAAAAACCTTATTACTCAGTTTTGCCAAGCTGCGGATTGTAGAATAAAAAAACACGGAAGGCCGCCACCTCCCGTGTTCACTCAATGTCTCCCTTTGAAAGAAAGTCAATTGCAAATTTGACAAATTTTTCTGACATGAATTTCTGATTTATGTCAGAAAAACACCTAGTTCTGGGCACTATACCGTCATTGCCCGCTTACGAATACGGCTTAAACTATCGGGATGAATACCTAGATAGGAAGCCATGTCCTTAATGGGGATATGCTGAACAATGTTAGGCGATTCTTTCAGCAAACTTTCATAGTTTTCTTCTGCTGTCATCGTCAGCATTTTTATTTCCTTCTTAAGCTTTACTACCAGTAAGTTTTCTAGCATTCGGCGAAGCAACCGCTCAGCCGCATCGGAATCCTGCAGCCATTTTCGCATGGCAGCTACGGGTAACCGAAAGAGTACCGACGGTAGTAAGGCCTGCAGGCATAAGGCTGAAGGCGTCTTCGTAGATAAGGAAACGAAGGAGCTAAACGCCTCTTTTTCAAAAATGAAGTCTAGGCAAATTTCCCGGTCATTTTTTTCTGTAAAAATACGAATCAACCCTTTTTCAAGAAAGTAGATGTATTGTTCGAGCTCTCCGTAGTTGAGAATGATTTCCTTCTTTTTTACTGCGACTTTTTGTAAGTGTTTAGCTAAATATAACCAGTCATTTTCTGAAAGCTCGTAGGTTGAATTAAGGGTTTCTTTTAGCCAGTCAGGTACTGTAATCATAAATTCAATAAATTTTGACAGGTATGGATCGTCTTCATTTTAAAGGGTGTAATCAATCTCTTACTTAGTACCTTAACCGTATTTGGGAATTATTTTTAATGCGAATAAGTTTAAAAATAGCTGATGTTGAAGCAACATACATTTTAATTATAAATAAAACTATTGATGGCCCTTCCTATTCGCATTGATATTGTTTCGGATGTTGTTTGTCCCTGGTGTTATATTGGTAAAAGAAGACTAGAAGCTGCTTTGGAAACGCTCGGTCAGGAGATACAGGCAGAAATTGTCTATCACCCGTACGAACTTGATCCTAGCGTTCCTAAACAGGGAGTCCCTTTCGCCGAACACATGGATAAAAAATTCGGCCCGGGTCGTTCTGAAAGTATGTTTCAACGGGTAGAACAGGTAGCCGACGAAGTAGGGCTTGATTTCGATTTTAGCCAGCTTCCTAAAGCTATTGCTACGTTCGACCTGCACCGCTTGTTAACCGTAGCTTACGAAAGGGGCAATCAGGCCGCTACGAAGGAAGCCCTGTTAAAAGCCTATTTTGTAGATCGGGTTGACTTAACGCAGGAAGCCGTTTTATTAAACGTATTAGCATCTGCGGGCTGGGACAAAAACGAAGCACTGGAAATTTTAAAATCAGATATCGCCCGTGATTCTGTGGAGCAGGAAATGGATTATTTCCGTCAACTGGGAGTAACGGGGGTGCCTTTCTTTATTCTCAATAATAAGTATGCTTTATCTGGAGCACAGCCTAGCGAAACGTTTGTTCAAGCGTTACGCCAGGTAATCGAAGAGAACAAACCACAGGTAATTGCTCAGGCAGATAGCTGTGATCTGGAATCGGGTGCCTGTTAATAAACCCTCCTTTCGTGAATAAGCCCTCTTAGGAAACAAAACTTGTCACTAAGAGGGCTTATTATTTTACTGAATCCGGCAATTCTACTTCAACTCTGAGCCCAGCTTACTTAGCTTCTTAAGCCATTTCTCCCGAAAGGCATTACTCGACCCTCTGATTGGGGCAATGTACGTTACGGCAACGGGGCTTATTCCACAAAATTCAAGCGTTCCTTTCTTGAATTGGTTAATCGCTGGCCGCCCCATAAAAAACCGATCATACCAGGAAGGCGTATCAGCCGTGATTACGATTCGGGCCGTTCTTCCTTTCAGTAATTTTTCCGGAAAAGGTTTTCCTTCAACAAATCGCATGGCTATGCCGGGCAGGAATAACCGATCAACAAAACCTTTCATTAAAGCCGGATAACCGTACCACCACATCGGAAAAAACCAGACGATATGCTGGGTAGCTTTTATCTTTTCCAGAGCATCTACTAAATCCGTTTCGAGCTCCATTCGCTTGCGGTACCCAAACCGTAGATTGGGATCAAACTGTAAATCGGCAATATTGATCTGTGTGACCTCGGCACCGGTTTGTATAGCCGCTGTTTGATACGCTTTCGAAAGAGCATAATTGTAACTCTCCCGATCCGGGTGTCCGTTAATGATGAGAATTCTCTTCACGTCTTTTTTCCTGCAAAAGAAAAGTCAGTGAATCTTCCTGAAAAGGACAAATGTCTACAACATGAATGATTTTCTGATTCTCGATAAATGACGTTGGGTAATGCCTAAATAAGAAGCGAGATAATTGAGCGGTATCAGTTGTAAGTAATCGGGATAGTTTTCAAGTAAATCTTTGTATTTATGCTCTGCGGATTCTTTTTGTAATAAGAACATTCGTTTCTCCAGAGTAATGTACTCCTGCTCGGCCATCATCTTGGAAAATTTCATCCAGTTGAGACTTGATTCCTCCAGTTTTCTTATCTCCTCCTTAGCAATGACAAATACTTCGACATCTGTTAAAGCCTGAATACTTTCAAGGGCAACGTTCTGGGTAATAAAGGAAGAATAGGCCGTCACGAAGTCCTTGGAAAAAGTAAAGCAATAGGTAATCTCTTCGCCCGCTGAATTATAATAAAACGACCGAAAAAGTCCCGAAATCACAAAGCCTACTTTCTTACATACTTGTCCTTCCTGAATAAAAAAATCGTCCTTCTTCAGTACTCTATACTGCCCTACCGCCTGCATCTGACGAATTTCTTCGTCCGTTAACACCTGAAATGATTTTAGAAAGGGTTCCATTGGGAAAATGGTTAATAGGGGCAAAATACGGCTATATCCGTTAGATCAATGAACTAATAAAGATAAAAGAGGTCGAAATGATTCGACCTCTTTTACACTACTCTTGCAAACAGGAAATTAACTCGACTATTCACCGTTGGAGATTAACTCCGTGTGATTCATTCCGGCCCGGTGGGGATATTCGGCCATTACTTTAGTTACGGTTTTCTGGATGAGCTCATCGCGGTTTCTTCGACGGGCGTTCAGTTCTCCTTTGGCCCATCCCTGCCAGATTAACTCGTTGTTTTTACCATCTATCAGGTTCACGATCAGACGATTTTCTTCATAATTGCGTGAACTAACGTTGTTGTTAGGGCCGTACCACCACCAACCCCACATCGGAGCCATGTTATTCGACTGAATTTGCTGAAGATTGCGGGCATCGGTATCGTACTTCACCACCAGATCTGCATTTTTTTCCACTTTCTTATACCCTCGGGCCTGCATTTCAACGTCTAATGCCTGACTAATTCGTTTTTGCATCAACTGACTTCCCATGACTGGATCGGCGTTTCCATTAGTCACAGCAGCAATAGAATAGGTTCGGTACTTCGAAAAGTTAGCCGTCCGATCATAATCGGAGCGAACCATTACTGACGGAGCACAGGAAGCCATTATACCTACCAGCACTATTGCACTCATCCACTTCATCATCGTTTTCATATATGTTAAGAAACTGGCTTAAAACGGTTAGTATTTTCTATCAACGAATCCTTTTTAGATTCATAAAGAGAACACATAAAAAACGATGGCTGTTCCCCTGAAATTGTCAGAGAAACAGCCATTACTGCCTATTTAGGCTTATTTTAGGACTTATTAACAGTTCCTATACCAAAGCTAACGCCTGTTCAAGATCATCTATCAAATCCTGCGTATGTTCAAGTCCTACGGATACCCGTAACAGCCCATCCGGCGTGGGACTATCGGGGCCTTCGTAAATTTTCCGGGGTTCAATCAGGCTTTCCACGCCACCCAAACTGGTTGCCTGCGTAAATACTTTTAAGGCTCCTGCTACCTTTTTAGCTCCCGGCAAGCCACCCTTTACTTCAAAAGATAACATCCCTCCAAACCCGTTTTTCATTTGTGAAACAGCCAGCTCATGCTGAGCGTGGCTCACCAGACCGGGATAATACACTCGCTCGACGGCGGGATGTTTTTCTAACCATTGAGCAATCGGCAGAGCACTTGCTGACTGCGTTTTTACTCGTAAAGGCATCGTCTGAATCCCACGGGTGATTAACCAGCAATCAAAAGGAGAAGGCACGCCTCCGGTCAGGTTTTGAATCTGGCGAAGTTTCAATGCTAATTCGCCTTCCTGTGCTAATACCAGAGCACCACCCAAAACGTCGGAATGACCGCCAAAATATTTAGTGGTTGAATGCATCACCACATCTGCCCCGAGAGCGATAGGATTTTGCAATACTGGCGTGGCCCAGGTATTATCCACGGCACATAAGGCCCCAACGGCATGAGCAAGTTTAGATAAAGCCGCTAGATCGGTCAGGTGTAATAAAGGGTTACTGGGGGTTTCCAGCCAGAATAACTTTGTATTTGGACGAATAACTTTCTCTACCTCTTCAACCTTCGACGTATCAACCAGCGTAAACTCCAGTCCCCAAGGCTCAAAAACGTCCACTAGTAATCGCTGAGCCGCGTAATAGGCAAAGGGAGTGGTAATGACGTGATCACCGGGTTTTAAGGCCTGAAATAAAGCCGAAATGGCTGCCATACCCGAACCAAAGGCTAACCCAACGGCTCCCCCTTCAAGTACAGCCACACTTTTTTCCAGTAAATCACGATTAGGGTTATTCCCTCGCGTATACAGAAATCCCTTGGGCAAATGGCCTTCTGAATTTCGTTCGTACGTCGTACTTAAATAAATGGGCGTAGTTACCGCAGAGGCATTTTCATCATGAAAGCGGGTAACCTGTATGGCAAGCGTTTCGAGATTCATGGATCAAGAGGAGTTTAGCTTTTACAAAAAAGCAGCATTAACATGGTCTAAGACGACTTAGTTAACACTGCTCAACAAAACTAGAATGTTTTAAAACGCTTTGCTTATCAAATCAATTTTTTAAGATCACGAATTCCACCCGACGGTTTTGCTGCTTGCCTTCGGGCGTATCATTCGTAGCAATGGGCCGCGTCTCGCCAAAACCTTTCGCGATTACCCGGTTTTCAGGAATACCTTTGGAAAGTAAATAGGTACGGACTGACTCCGCCCGATCCTGCGATAGTTTCTGATTCGCTTCATCCGACCCATCGCTATCCGTATGACCGTCAATTTCAACGATCATTGCTTTCTGTTTATTCATTAAGTCCACGACCCGGTTTAACTCCGGGAAAGATTCCGTTTGCAGCGTTGCTTTGGCCGTTTCAAAGAACACATTGTTTAAAGCTACCTTCGCTCCCTGCTCGATTTTAGTTACTACCAAGTCGCGGTCTCTTAGTTCCAGGTAACCCCCATTCCCTAGTTTACTTAAATCAAGGTTTTGAGCTTTCCCTACATAGCCATCAATTTCAGGCCGAATTCCGTATTTTTTCCCATAGGGTAATACGATTTTATATTCGCCCGTGTTCGGATCTGGCGTAGCCGTTCCCAGCTCCGTTCCGTCCGGTAAACTCTCATAAACGATGCGGGCATTTTCAGGAACTTTATTGGTTTTGGAATCCAGCAGTTTGCCCGTGAGTAATACCACTGCGTTGGATTGAGGGTTGCCGTTTTCTCGTTTACCCGGAACCTGAGCTACCTGAGGGTTAGCAGGTTGTCCAGTAGTTTCGGCAATAGTGGGAGGTACCTGCGTAGGGGGAGGCGTTTGTGACTGAAATTTAACCCGGACAATGTCGGCCTTACCTTTACCGCCAGTACCCGTAGCCGTCACCAGATACGCCCACTCGCCCGAAGCCGGGATGGTAAAATAGGCATCAAATTCAGGGGTATTAATGGGGGCTCCCAGGTTTACTGGTTTACTCCAGCTTTTCCAGGTTTTATCCAGACGACGCGTCATCCAGATGTCATTGGAACCGAGCCCTCCTTCGCGATTACTGGAGAAATAAAGCGTTTCTCCATCCGCAGCCAGAAAGGGTGTAGTTTCATCGCCGCTGGTATTTACATCGTTACCTAAAGAAACGGGTCTGGTCCACTTGCCGCTACGATCCTGAATGCTGACGTATAAGTCCGACTCTTTCCCATTTTTTTTCTCTGAAAAAGCCATCAACATGGTTTTACCATCATTGGCCAGGTAACCATACTGGTAATATCCTTTATTCATGCCTTCCAGACCGGGAATATCCATTTTCTTGGGACGATCCCAACCCGTCGCATTTTTCTTCATGGTGGCAAAACCACGAATCCGTAAGTCGTCCCCTTCCTTCTCAACCCAATGGGTTAAAATCGTGTTTCCATCCGGTGTAATGCTGTAAATTACGTTATGCTCTTCACCATTAACCGGACTTGGCATTCGGTTCGCACTCGTCCAGTTGACAGGAGATAAACTCACAGACATCCACACATCCTGACTACCTTTTTTCTGAGAAGCGTTCTGGGGGTGATTCACCCGACTGAAATACAACGTACGACCATCGGGAGAAATAACGGGCTGAATTTCAGCGGCCTCCGAATTAATCATATCGCCCATATTTTCAGGAGTCTGAGCCCAGGACGATACATGAAGAAGAAGAAGTACAAAAACGGGAAAAAGATGTTTCATTCGATATCGCAGGGCTGGACCAAGCGGCTTAAGTAACTCAACGTAAGATATACTGCAAAAGTATCACGAGCTATACTTTAGATTTTCTTACGATCTACCCACTTTTCGGCTACAATTGGTTCATGGGTTTGCATGATTGCAAATAACTTTTCGATGGAATCCTCTATGATTAATAAATCACGATTTGAATCCCGGAGAAAACCCGTTTCCACCATTCGGTCCATCATGGCGATCAAAGGATCATAAAAACCGTTGATATTAAGTAATCCCACCGGTTTTTTGTGAATTTGTAACTGTTTCCAGGTCAGAATTTCGAATAATTCATCCATGGAACCAAATCCACCCGGCAGGGTAATGAATGCGTCTGAAAGCTCCGCCATACGTGCTTTACGTTCGTGCATATTTTCAGTAACGATTAATTCCGTTACTCCCTCATGGCCTACCTCCCACTTTTTGAGAAAATCAGGGATAACACCAATAACTTCCCCTCCAGCGGCTAGTGCAGCGTCGGCTACTACACCCATTAAGCCTACATTTCCTCCACCATAGACCAATGTCAGCTGACGATTAGCCAAATATGTACCCAATTCCGCCGCTACTTCCCGATAAATAAGATCGGAGCCTGAACTTGCTCCGCAGAATACTGCTACTTTTTTCATTTTCTTTGTCTTAATACTATTTTCCGGGTTTAACGGACTTCTTCTTTGAGCCGGAAGTCTTTTTCGTATCCAAAGCCCGGAACCCTTCAAATTTAGAAATCAGGCCTTTAGCTCCTACAGCCCAGCCCTCTTTTCCTGCAAAACTAACGGCATGAAAGGGAGAATCGTCGAGTTTTATCCAGCTTTTTCCTCCATTCATGGAATAACCCGTGCCGGAAGGGCCAACCGTAATCAGCCGTTCGATGATGGCATTACCCGTAGCTTCTCCCACCGAATTGCGATATTCCTGACGAAACACGGTAACGGCTTCTTTTAACCCTGGTGGGGTTGTAGAGGACTGTAATAGCCAGGTTTTGCCGCCGTCCTGGGTAGTAACCACGTTTTGAGTGGAATCGCTTACGTGTAGATAATCGCCCCCAACGGCTATTCCCTGCAAGCGATTATGAAAGTGAAGGCCAAAAATACCAGAGGTTTTACCTGCGGCCAGCGGGGTCTCAGCTACTTCCCAGGAGCGTCCGTAATCTTTGGAACGAAAAACTCTGGCGTATTTAGAACCACCCGTGCCAATCCAGGCCCAACCTTTCCCGGCAATAGTCATTGAGGTACCGCTAGCAGCAAAGGCGGCTTCGCCTTCGTGAATCGGAGGAAAATGATCGCGGGGTGTTTCCTGCCAGCTTTTCCCGCCGTCAGTAGTGGTCAGTATGAAGAATTTTTTATCAACGGGATCGCCAAAACAAATGCCTTTTTCTTTATCCCAGAATTCAATTCCATCTAGAAAGGCTCCCTTCTGATGGGTCTGATATACTAATTTCCAAGTTTTACCAGCATCTTCGGTTCGATAGATCCGAGCGGCTCCCTTATCTGCTTCTCCTGCACTCATGACTACGGCTACCTCATGATTAAAAGCATGAATGTCCCGAAAATCCAGAGCCTCGGCTCCTGGAACCTGATGAATCTCCCAGTTCTGGCCTCCGTCCTGCGTTCGCAAGACCTGACCTTTGGTACCTCCTACCCAGCACACCTGGGAAGAAATCGCACAAACTGCTCTAAAGTGAGCATCGGTTCCCGAAGGTTGTATCTGCCACTGCCCCCACGCATATGAAGATAATAACAGGCATACAAATAGGTTTTTAATGAACATGAATTTTCCTGAAAGATGAAACGATAGAGGTAAAAATAGAAAATTCCCCCTCAAAATACATTTTGAACGGGAAAACGATTCACTACCCCACGTAATTAAACGTCGGTTTTATAAACGATCGTAAATTCAGGAATAGAAAAGTTAGAGTGCCTGACCGGGTTTTCTATACATAAATACTCCACTTACACCCATTCAAATCACTCTAACTCGACAATCATCATGTGTTAACTTACCTTCGAAAGCGACTGGGAAGATTTATTATTCATCTTCACAAAATACCGCCGACAACGCTCACACTGATAGTAGCGAGCATCCGTAAAAAACAGCAGATAACGCACAGCCATCGGTCGAGACTGACGTTCGATTGAGGTGGAGCGACAGTAAGGGCACTGACGCCGCAGGGTTAAGGGAAACATAAAGCAGTAGAATAAGGAGTCTGGGGAGTTTGTAACTTCCGTAAAGTTATGGAAAAGGAAATTAACAATCCATAGCTAAAACTCATTTTTCATACTGAAAATCAATAAATTAACATAACTCAATACGATGTTTCCATTCAGTCTATTTGCGACCATTTTACCTCCTCAAGCTCAATGAATCCACCCGTCAGAATATTGAGTTGAAGGCGGTCTTCCAGAGCTTCATCGGTGACGAGTGCAATCTTGAAAAGTTCAGCTTTTTTCCCAATCAGCTGCGTTAGGGCCTGCACAATGCTTCGGGTTTCGAGCATGGTTACGGGTCGTCTGGAACTGCTTTTGATTATCAGCAGGATACGCCGAATGGGTTGGGCACGGTGGCCTTCAAAAGTCTTGGTAATAAGCGATAGACATTCGTCCATACGCGTAGCAGAACTCGTCTCGAGTTGAGTGAAGAAGGCGGGGCCGCTTTTTCTTAAAACGGCCCGAACATCGTTCAAATCGGTATTGATTTCTTCGGAGGTACTGATGATATCAGGAATCATTCGAGCCACCTTCAAGAGTAAATCGTCGGCCGCTGCGTAAAATTCCGTAATACTTAAATCATCTGCGAAGGTTTTTTCGAGGTGATCCAGTGAAAAAGCTACGACTGAATCGCAATAAACCATCAGATCTTTTAAACCGGTTTCAGCGGCCCGAATCGTCTCGTAACCTTCCGAAGAAAAAGGCATGGTTACGCAGGCTACGGTCAGCAAATCGTGCTGACGGGCAATCTCGGCAATAACCGGAGCTGCCCCGGAGCCCGTGCCTCCCCCCAGGCCCGTAACGATAATAACGGCCTTGGCAGAGCCATCCAACAGAGAGCGGATTGCGGGTTTCTGGCTCGAAGCCCACTGCCGAACCTGAAGGTCATTAAGCCCGGATCCAGACCCTCTATCACCCAAAGGCAGAGCCCGGTTATACCCTTCCAGTTTTGAAAAATCAGTATGGCAGGGAATAAGCTCCACGCCTGGCAAGTCCAGCGTGGCAAGCTTGTTCAATACCGAGCATCCAGCTCCACCAATACCAATGATTTTGACTCCAGTAATTGCCAGATTTGTATATACGGCATCCTGTTGAGCTACAATCGTCCGATCCACTTCCACGAATGTTTGTTTGTCGTAAATAACTTAATTTTTCTCAAAAATACCTATTCTTTTACGGGCCGAGGTGGTAAGCCTCGTTCTTCCCGCCAGGCTTCCACGTCCATCCGAACGCCTTCCCCGGCAATCAGGAACGCCAAACGCAGCTGCCAACCCTGATACGTATCACCAAAATGCTCCAGTAACGGGCCAATAGGGGCATTTTCCGCAATGGGAATCTTTAACTGATGAGCCGCGTCCAGAATAGTTTCTTTGGTTCGTTCGGTGATAAACTTTGATAAATCAATGGATTCACCTTCAGCTTTCAGTTTTTGCAAGTGACTGAAGATAGTAGATACGGCCATGCTTCGCTGGGCGGCAATCTCTTCTACGGACAAATTCCGGTTATATAGCTCCAGCGTTAAAGCATAGGTCTGTCCTTTTTCAGTTCGAACTGCCTGCGGATTTTCCTGAATAAAGGCCAGGATTTCATTGATAAACGCTTCGCCAAACTGCCGATCTTTCTGCTCTCCCACGCCTGAAACCTGTAAAAACTGAGCATGATTAATCGGACGTTTCTGGGCCATATCGGATAAAGCAGCATCGCTGAAAACCACAAAAGGCGGCATCCCTAATGAATCAGCAATCTGTTTGCGTAAGGTGCGTAAGCGTTCAAACAGAGCATCCCGGACGATTTCGCGTTTAGTTTTAGTCGCCGCTTTTTCTTCTGCTTCGATTTCCTGCATTTTACGCTGCTCTAATGGAACAAACTGCACCAGAGATACCGAACGACCCTCCCGTAATACCTGATGACTAACGGCATTGAGTTTAAACGCGTGCCCTTCGTCGTAAGCAATGTCAATGACACCTGAATTAAGTAATTGTCCAATGTACTCCACCCACTCTTCCGTTCGTAAGTCACGCCCGACACCGTAGGTTTTCAACTGATCGTATCCGTGACGAAGAATGTTCTGGTTATGACTACCCCGCAGGATATCGATCAGCATTCCCATAGCAATCTTCTGATCAGTCCGGGCAATGGCTGAAAGAGCTTTCTGAGCAATGACCGTTCCGTCGATGAGCGTTCGTGGATTCCGGCATACGTCGCAGTTACCGCAATCTTTTTCCACGCTTTCATTGAAATAACTAATCAGAATCCGTCTTCTGCAAATGTCCGCCTGAGCGTACTGCTTCATCCGGTCCAGCTTAGCCTTGAGCAAGTTCTTCTGCTCGGTACTCAGTTCCGATTTGATAATCATTTCGGTTTGCTGAGCCACGTCCTGATAACTATAGAAGAGAACGGTATCCGCGGGCAATCCGTCACGACCCGCCCGGCCAATTTCCTGATAGAAACTCTCCACGTTTTTGGGGAGGTTGTAATGAATGACCCAACGAACGTTCGATTTATCAATCCCCATCCCGAAGGCAACGGTAGCCACGATGATCTGAATATCATCTTTCAGAAATTCAGCCTGCGTTTGGGTGCGGTAAGCGGCATCGCAACCCGCGTGGTAATACTTTACGTTATATCCCGACTTCTGCAAACTAGCCGCGACCGTTTCCGTTGACTTTCGGCTTGAGCAATAGATAATGCCCGGCTGATTGGGATGCTGGTTCAGAAAATCCTCAATTTGCTGCAAACGTTTTCGTCCCGGTAATACCGTCAAGCTCAGATTAGGCCGATCAAAACTGGCCAGAAAAGTCGGTGCTTCTTCTATACCTAACTGATGAAGAATATCTTTTCGGGTTACCTTATCCGCCGTAGCCGTCAGGGCGATGATGGGAACTTGAGGAAAATTTTCTCGGATGCGGTGTAACTGCGTGTATTCAGGGCGAAAATCATGCCCCCAGAATGAAATACAGTGAGATTCATCAACGGCAAACAGGCTAACGTTCTGATCTTTTAACCAATCCAGGAAACTTCCCGCAAATAAACGTTCGGGCGATACGTAGAGTAATTTCAACTCACCCAGCTTCACCTTCCAGATAACCGATTCCTGCTCAGAATTACTTAAAGTTGAATTTAAAAACGCCGCCGGAATTCCATTCGCCAGCAGTGCCTGCACCTGGTCCTGCATGAGGGCAATTAATGGGGAAATCACAATGGTCAGACCCTCCAGCACCATCGCCGGAACCTGATAACACACGGATTTGCCCCCGCCAGTTGGCATCAGTACCAGACCGTCCTGTCCGGCTAATACGTTATCAATAATTTCCGCCTGAAGAGGCCTGAATTCATCATAACCAAAGTATTGTTTTAGAACCTGTTCTTTTGTTTGAAGAGATAAAGACATTGGATAAGGAATTGGGGTTAGATGGAATCAATACCAGACGATAAGGTATTTATACTTAATTTTTAAAAGTAGTAATCAGATCAGATTATGGGTAACCAGTAAATAAATCAAGAGAGGAGCCATCGCTCATTACCGATTTATAAACAGTATGTTATGTAATTGTTAATCTTTACCGTAAAGTAATTTTCATGAAAGGATAACACTCCTTTAAAGCCATAAATTTCATTTAACTTTGTGTTGAGCTAAAAATACTTCCCCCATGAGCACTACGCCCGCCTACAAAATCCTTTTGGTGGACGACGATCCCGACATTATTGAATTACTTCAATATAATCTTGAAAAAGAGGGATACGACCTTGAATCGGCCTATGATGGCAAAAAAGCCGTTGAAATTGCCCGAAATTTTTCTCCGGATCTCGTATTGCTAGATATTATGATGCCCCAGCAGGATGGCATCGAAACCGCTCGTCAGTTGCGTGAACTGGCTGAAATGAAAGGAAGTTACATACTTTTTCTCACCGCTCGTTCGGAAGAATATTCTGAAATCGCTGCCTTTGAAATTGGAGCGGACGACTACATCACCAAGCCCATTAAACCCCGGGCTCTGATGAGCCGGATTAAGGCTCTCTTCCGCCGTGAGGCCCAGAAGACCGATCCCGGTGATCGCATTGAAACCGCAGGCTTGTCTATCAACCGACAAAACTATACGGTGACGGGTAACTTTGGTTCGGTTGTTCTCCCTAAAAAAGAATTTGAACTGCTGTTTTTCCTGGCTCAGCATCCGGATAAAGTCTTCAATCGCGAAGAGCTTCTCCAACGCATCTGGGGTGCTGACATCTACGTGCTGGAACGCACCGTAGACGTGCACATTCGAAAGCTACGCGAGAAAATTGGTGAAACGTACATCAAAACCCTGAAAGGCGTAGGCTATATGTTCAACGCCGAGGGCGAATAAGACTAGTTTTACGTTTGCTGTTATCAGTTTGTCATTAACCACAGATTATCACAAAGTTTTACTCAGAGTTACTCTGTGCTAAACTCTGAGTTACTCTGTGGTTAATTTCTTAATGAACATTCATAGCGATACCTGAAAACAGCAAACTAAAAACTGAAAACTGAAAAGAATGTCCCCCTTAAATCCTAAGGTAATTTCTGTTCTGCTGGCCATTTTAATTTCGGCGATTACCAGCGGATTTCTCTGGTTCGTTCCGGGTACGCCCGGCGGCACCATCTTCATTGCCGGCACCACTACCTTCTTTGCTACGCTGATTCTCGTTTTTTACGTACTGGATTATCTGATTTTTGAAGAGATTAACAAGATCTACGACACGATCCAGCGACTGAAACTCAGTGACTTCAATTTTTCCAAAAAGAAAGTCGCTAAAAGTGTCAATCCGCTCAAAAAGCTCAATAACGACATCTTCGTTTACGTCGCTAAGAAGCAGCGGGAAATTGACGAACTCCGAAGAATGGAGCAGTTCCGCCGGGAGTTTCTCGCCGATGTTTCCCACGAATTAAAAACCCCCATTTTTGCCGCTCAGGGCTTTATCCATACCCTCATTGACGGAGCCAAAGACGACGAACGCGTTCGGGATAAGTTTTTACAAAAAGCGGCCAAAAGTCTCGATGGTCTGGATGTGCTGGTAGCTGACTTGCTGACCCTTTCACAAATCGAAGCCGGTGAAATCAAAATGCACCGCGAACGCGTAGACGTGATCAAGGTTACTCAGGAAGTGATCGAACAACTGGAACCAAGGGCCAACCAGCGAAATATCAAAGTAAAGCTCCATACGGATCAACATCAGATTTTTGTCAAGGCTGATGCCTACCGCATTTCCCAGGCGTTAACTAACCTAATTGATAATGCCATTAAATACGGACGCGATGGCGGCAAAGTGGATGTCACGTTTACCGAAGACAAAAAAGACTGGGAAATCGAGGTTAGAGACGACGGTCCCGGCATTCCTCCTGAACACCTGAACCGTATTTTTGAACGCTTTTACCGCGTGGAAAAATCACGCTCGAAAGAAAAAGGAGGTACCGGCCTCGGACTAGCCATTGTCAAGCATATCGTCAATGCTCATAAATCGAAAATTACGGTGATGAGTCGGGTGGATAAAGGAACTACGTTCAGCTTCAAGCTTGATAAAATTGATGAAAAGGGAGCCTATTCGCTGCATTTATAACCGCTGCCGCAATGCCCCGGAATACCAGCAGGTTACCCACATTTCTATTGGCTGATTACTTCTGATAATCCCCTCATTTATAGCGTTATAAAACCCAACGGGTCTCAGGCACTAACCTGAGGCCCATTTTTTTATTGAGTTATATTCATCATTCTTACCAATACGATCATGGAAACAGAAAAATTGAAAACAGCGGCCCGTATATTACTAGGAGGCTCTTTGGTTTTTGCCGGAATTAGTCACTTGACTTTCGCCCGAAAAGATTTTAAGGCTCAGGTACCTAACTGGGTACCTCTCAAAAAAGATGATACGGTAGTCTATTCGGGTTACGCTGAAATTGCTTTGGGAGCCAGCCTCCTGTTAACCAATAAGAAAAATAAAAAGGCCGTTGGTAAAATTGCCGCTTCGTTCTTTACGGCAGTCTTTCCCGGTAATATCGCTCAATACGCTCACTCCCGCGATGCCTTCGGACTAGACACCGATAACAAGCGATTCGCACGGTTATTCTTCCAGCCTTTACTAGTGTACTGGGCTTTGAAGAGTACAGATAACGTATAAAGGATCTACTTCATTAATTAAGAAAGAAAGACACCGGAAACTTGTGACGCTGGGCAACGATTTGTCCGCGAAGCGTTGCAGGTTTCCACCCCCCAGAAGTTAATCCAATGGCACGAACGGCTTCCTCGGTAAGTAACGGATGAGGAGAATCGTGAACTTGCAAATCATAGATCATTCCTTCCTGATTCACTAAAAAACTCATGAACACCATTCCCTGAATTCCCATTCTTTGAGCTTGAACCGGATACTTAACTGTTTTAGCCAGAAATTGAAATACATTTTCCTGCCTGAAAGAAACCGGTTCTTCAGTAACACTATACTGATACTTATTGCCCCCTTTATCCCTGCTCTTCCCCTGCTGTAAGATTCCTGCCAAATACGTTTCTTCGTAATAACTACTCCCATTTTCAAAATAACCTACCCATACTGAATCTTTCAGTCCATCATGGTAGGTTCCTTTTTCAGAAACACTTCCATTCGGAAAGTACTTGGTGAACCTTCCGTTTCCTTGCATAACCTCCACATGACCCGTACTATCTGCGTAAGTCACTACTTCATACCTAATAGGGGGTTCGTTAGGCCTTATGTTTTTAACCCAGGCTCCTACCTCTTCTACATTCCCGTTTTGATAGAACTTACGCCAGATGCCTACTTTCACGTTGGAGCTATACGTACCTGTAGATTGCGGTTCCTGATTAGGATAATACGAGCTATAATTCCGATGTCTTTGCAGAAAAGGAACTGCTTTGTTGGCAAATCCTTCGGCTCTTCTTATGCCCGATGTACTGTATTCCGTATACTTATATAAGGTATCTCCATGCATTTGAAGATCCAGATAAAAAGCCGCCCGGACGGAATCCAGTGTGGCTATTTCTTCCTTGGTATAGTAGACGCGAACTGTTTTTTGAGCTATTACCTGCGTATAAAAAGTAGAAAGCAGAATTAAACAGAATGTAATTATTAGTTTCATCTTTTGAAGGGATTAATCCCTTCAAAACTAAAAAGCCAGCAACTATTGCTGGCTTTTTGTATGTTACTTTACTATTAATTCTTAAGGTTAGTTCAGCTCAAAATTAAGCGGAAGGTTATACCTTGATTTCACCGCCTGGCCTCTTTGCTTAGCAGGTTCCCATTTACCCGTCATGTATTCAATAACGCGTATGGCTTCATAAGATAACGGGTTACCCGGACTTTTCAGTACTTTGATATCGGAGATAACTCCTTTTGAATCAATAGCAAAAGAAGTAAAAACTTTACCCTGCATATGTGACTGCTGAGCTATTACTGGGTAATGCATCGTTCTACCAATAAATGAATACATGGCCGTCACGCCTCCTTTAAACTGAGCGTCCTCTTGAACAGCTTTATAGGAATATGTTTTCCCCAAAGAGTCATAACTCACGCCGGATTCCAACATTCCTTTTGCATATTTTTCTTCATATACAGGTTTCTTATCTTCCGTAAAAGCCTTCCAAACGCCTACCTTTTCGCCTGATTCATAACGTCCTGTTTGCTGTATATTTCCATTTTTAAAAAACGTTTTAAAATCTCCAGTTCCTTTTTCTACCCATGTAGTACCCATTGAATCTTTATAAGTCTCCAGATTAAATACAGATTCTTTTATTGTCAATGATTTTCGTTTAACGGTTCGAAAGGTATACATTCCTTCTTCTTTTAACTGTCCGTTGTAATGGTATTTTTTAGAAGAACCTTGCGGATATCCATTCTCATAAAAACCTTCAGATTCAATCTGCTGATTATCATAATACTTTACCTGTTTCCCATGAAAAACTAAGGGTGCTATGTTTCTCGCATATGCTTCTGATTGCAATACATTACTTTTCGAATATTGAATAACCCGATAAGTAGTATCATTTATTTTAGTAATGTCCCGGTAGTAATCCGACAAGGCTTGGGTTTGTACTTCTTCTTCGTTTTTCGTATAAAAAAAGCGGTAAACAGACTGAGCCTGAACTTGATGGCAAAGAATCAATACAAAAAATAAAACGTATTTCATAAATATAAATAGCAGGTAATGGATAAAATGATTAGCGTTTAAAAGCAACGGGTAGATTATATCTTGTCTTAATGGCTTGTCCTCTTGATCGCCCGGGTATCCACTGGTCATTCATTAGTAATAATACCCTAACCGCTTCTCTGGTTAATGAATGATCAGGGCTACTCACTATATTAATTTCTGAAACAGATCCATTGGCCTCTAGGGTAAAAGATAATAAGACTCGTCCTTCAATATTCTTTGCTAAAGCTTCAGCTGGATACTTTATATGTTTACTCAGAAAATTATACATTTGACTTTGCCCTCCAATAAATGACCCTATCTGTTCTAATTCTTTATAATTATACTTATTTCCTAAGGAATCATAACTAATGCCGGAAGTAAGGATTCCTTTTTTATAGGTCTCTTCAAAATACTTTTTCTTGTTAGTAAAATATCCTATCCACAAACCCGCCTTTTCTCCATTTTCGTAGTTTCCTTCCATGCATAGCGTGCCATCAGGGTGATAGCTTTTGTAGGATCCAAATCCATTCTCTACTAAGGTATTCCCCGTTGAATCTTTATAGGTTTCCAGGATAAATCGTTGCTGATTATATCTTACATTCTCCTGTTTCACAGGCATTTTGACATACTTTCCTCTTTCTTTTAACTGGCCATTGGAATAAAATCTTTCCCATTCTCCAACCATTCTTCCATGTTCGTAATTACCCATAGCCATAAGCTGATTATTAGGGTAATAAAACTTACTCATTCCATGGGGCAGGTAAGGATAAACGGATTCTAAATAGGATTCTGCTTGCTTGATTCCCTGAGGAGTATATTGAATAGAAACATACGTTTTGTTATTAATTTTAGTAATATCCCGGTGATAGTAGGCTTGGTTTTTATCCTGAGTTTCAAAACCATTTTTCAAATAATACAGTCTGGTCGATTGTGCCTGAACTTCAATTATACTACACACAATCATTGCACATAAAAAAAGATATTTCATAACTAGATACATTAGGTAAACACGTATTTATAGACAATAATACAAATAAATGATTTAATCAAGAGTTACTGATTAGTCGTGATAGCAAGTATTAGCAGGAATGTCAATAGAAGAAATAATCCTTTATTAGCTTCATCGTGTTTTATATACTCATCAAAACCAGCTTCTTTTCTGAGTATATATTTGAAGAATAAATACCGAATGCCAGCCATGGGCAAATAAATACCTATAAAGCTCGCTAGCATTCTAAGCAATAACTTGATAACTTCTTTTCCTATCCATACAAAGATTTCGATGACAAATTCCATGGGACATAAACAACACAGATTCAAAAATAAAAAAGCTGTCGATTTACATCGACAGCTTTTTTATTAATCTTAGTATATGGTTTACGAAAGGAGTATTAACCTACTCGTTTGGCTTTATAACCTTTTTCAAGTAACCATTTCAAAGCCTTATCCCGCTGATCGCCCTGCACGATAATTTCGCCGTCTTTGGCTGAACCACCCACGCCACAGAGCGTTTTTAGTTTCTTACCTAAATCAGCTAAATCATCTTCGGTTCCGACGAAACCCGTTACCAGCGTTACCTGTTTGCCTCCGCGTAATTTCTTGTCCAGCTGCACTTTCAGATTTTGCTGATTGGGTGGCAGAGTAACTGCTTCCGAAGCTTCGTCAGACTGATACTGAAAATCAGGATCCGTTGAATAAACGACGCCGGTATAATTCTTCTTTGCCATCTTTTTTTTAGTTGTTGATTATTTGTTGTTGGTTGATAGTCTTTTGTTTTTCTAACAACTATTAACCGGCAACAAACAACCCCAAAATTATACTTTCTCGCCGTAGAGAGCTTCGCGTTGTTCTTTAATGCGACTGTCGGTCAGATAATCGTCGAAAGTCATCAGCTTGTCCAGACAACCTTTAGGCGTTAACTCGATGATCCGGTTGGCTACGGTTTGCGTTAACTGGTGGTCATGACAGGCAAAGAGCATCACGCTTGGGAAGTCTTCCATGCCTTTGTTCAGAGCCTGAATCGATTCCAGATCCAAGTGGTTCGTGGGCTCATCCAGTAAGAGCACGTTCGCTCCGGAAAGCATCATTTTCGAGAACATACAACGCTGTTTTTCACCCCCAGACAATACCGTGGATTTCTTCAGAGCTTCTTCTCCCGAGAATAACATCCGGCCCAGGAAGCTTCGAACGAATGTTTCGTCTTTTTCGGCCGAATACTGGCGTAACCAATCCACCAGGTTCAGACTTCCATCCGAGAAATACTTGATGTTATCGTTAGGCAGGTAACTCTGCGTAGTAGTTACGCCCCAGTTGAACGTTCCCGTTGTGGGTTTACGCTCGCCCATCAGAATATCAAACAGAGCCGAAACCGCCAGACCATCTTTGCTCAGGAAAGCAATTTTCTGGTCGTTCAGCGTATTGAAAGACAGGTTTTTGAACAGCGTTGTGCCGTCTTCCAGTACGTAACTCAGGTTTTCCACGCTCAATACCTGATCGCCAATTTCACGCTCGGGTTTGAAACCGATGTACGGATACCGACGGCTCGATGGCTTGATTTCGTCCACCTGAAGTTTATCCAGCATTTTCTGACGGGCCGTAGCCTGACGGGATTTTGCCACGTTGGCCGAGAACCGACGGATGAATTCTTCGAGTTCTTTCCGTTTTTCGTCCGATTTCTTATTCTGATCCGCTTTCTGACGAGCGGCTAACTGGCTCGATTCGTACCAGAAGGTATAGTTACCTCCATAAATCTGGATTTTAGCGAAGTCAAGGTCAGCGATATACGTACAAACGTTATCCAGGAAGTGACGGTCGTGGCTGACCACGATTACCGTATTCTTGAAATTCATTAAGAACTCTTCGAGCCACAAAATGGAATCAATGTCCAAGTTGTTGGTAGGCTCATCCAGCAGTAGAATATCAGGGTTACCAAACAGAGCCTGAGCCAGCAGCACCTTCACTTTTTCGGAAGGGTTCATGTCGGCCATCATCGTGTAGTGCGTATCTTCCTTGATACCCAGACCCGATAACAAAGAGGCAGCGTCTGATTCGGCTTCCCAACCGTTCATTTCGGCAAATTCAGCCTCTAGGTCAGCCGCCCGGTTTCCGTCTGCTTCGGTGAAATCCGCTTTCGCGTAGATTTCATCCTTTTCAATCATTACTTTATAGAGCTTGTCGTTACCCATGATTACCGTGTTCAGAACGGTCTGATCATCATAGGCATTCTGGTTCTGATTCAGGAACGACATCCGCTCGCCGGGATCCAGCGATACCGAACCGGTAGTAGGTTCGATTTCTCCCGAAAGGATTTTTACAAAAGTAGATTTTCCGGCTCCGTTGGCACCAATCAGGCCATACACGTTACCCGGAACAAATTTTAAGTTTACGTCTTCAAATAAAACCCGCTTTCCGAAGCGGAGCGAAATATTACTTACTGATAGCATCTAGTATCTGGTTTTCAAAGTGCAAAGGTACGGATTTTCAGGCGTTTTTTGGAAAGCTTAGCTAAGGTTTTCAGACGAATAAACGCTTCCCTGGGTCGTGTCAGCTTTTCCTGCGGGTAACCAATTCCCAGCAAATCCTAAAGCTATTTTTAAATGAACGGCTGCCAGCGGAAAAGCTGGCAGCGTATATACCCTAAACTGCTACCAGCTTTACACTGGTAGCCAACTTCCGGCCAATCCTAAAGTATTGTTTAAGCAAAAGCCCTCTTTACTAAGCTAGGTTTTAATAGTTTAGTACATCGTCCTTCAGGCAAACACGTATATTGTCAAAAAAGTTGAGTTACACCTATGAGTTCGGAAGTTTTAGAAAAGTTCGGTGGTTACGTACGCGTTCGGGTTTGTGGCATTGCCGTTCGGGAGGGACAGGTGCTTGTTATTCGTCATAAAGCCTTGTTTCACGAAGGGCCGTTCTGGTCGCCGCCGGGCGGTAGCCTGGAGTTTGGTGAATCCATTCCTGAAGCATTAATTCGTGAGTTTCAGGAAGAAACGCAGTTAAGCGTCGAAGCTGGTGAATTACTTTACGTGAATGAATTCATCCGTTCACCTCTGCATACGCTGGAGTTATTTTTCCGCGTTACCGTTACTTCGGGAGATTTATTACTGGGCCATGATCCAGAGTTCAGGGAACAAATTATGGAAGAAGCCGCCTGGTTATCCTGGGCCGAACTAAAAGCCATGCCCGCCCATCACGTTCATGCTATCTTTCATAAATACCAGACGTTGGAAGATTTACTCCAGCCCGGTGGTTACGGTCTTCAGTAGATTTGTTGAATGCCCAGGTCTGAGTAAAAAGTTATCCTGAATTTATTTCCCAAACAGACGCGATAAATCGTGTCTCTACCTGTAAGATTACCCCACTCTTCCGACCCAAATTTCTTATCTTTGTTTTGTGAATACTCCCAAATCTGATACCCCAACACCCGCGTTTCTGCTTCGGCAGAAGTTTCCTTTTCAGCCTACCAAAGGTCAGCTGGAGCTTTTCAATTTGATGGAAAAATTTCTGTCTAATGATGATGCTCAGGCTTTCCTGTTGAAAGGGTATGCCGGTACGGGTAAAACGACCCTGATTAGTACCCTGGTGAAAAGCCTGCCTAAGCTGGGTTTCCGAACGGTATTATTAGCTCCTACGGGTCGAGCAGCCAAAGTAATGGCCACGTATTCCCGAAAAAAAGCAACGACGATTCACAAAAAAATATATCGTCAGGTTACCAACAAGTTTTCCGGAGGTCTGGAATTCCGTCGTCAGAATAACTATCATACCAATACGGTTTTTATCGTTGATGAAGCCTCCATGATTGCCGACGAAGCTGATTTTGGCGGTATGCAGGGTTTATTAACGGATTTAGTAGAATATACCTTTGGTAACGAAGAAGGCGACCCCAACAAACTGGTTTTTGTGGGAGATCTGGCTCAGCTGCCACCCGTAGGTAAGGACGATAGCCCGGCTCTCGATGCCTCCTACTTGCGGGATAATTTCCATATGTCGGTAATGGAAGTGGAGATGACCGAGGTTATGCGGCAGGATAACGACTCAGGCATTCTGGCCAACGCAACCCGACTACGGGAAATTCTCTGGGATAAAATTCCCGAAATCCGCCTCATTACCAAGGGCTACCGGGATTGTTACCGCATGACGGGCGAAAAATTGGAGGACGGGCTTAACTACGCTTATCGAAAATACGGCGAAGAAAATACCATTGTCATTACCCGTTCTAACAAAACGGCGGTGGCTTATAACCGATACATTCGAGCCCGAATCAAGTATCAGGAAGATGAAATCTCAACGGGCGACCGCCTGATGGTGGTTCGAAACAATTATACCGTGCTGGACGAAGATTCTCCGGCGGGTTTCCTGGCCAACGGTGATTTTGTAGAAGTATTGAAAATCAGAGGTTATGAAGAGCAATACGGCCTTCGGTTTGCCAACTGTCTGCTGCAACTTTCAGACTATCCCGACCAGCCGCCCTTTGATGCCAAGATTACGCTCAATACGCTGGATAGCCCCATGCCTTCACTGAGTAAAGAAGAAAATAAAATGCTCTACGACGGCGTTTCGGCGGATTACGAACACATTGCTTCCAAACGCGAGCGGATGCAGGAGATTCGAAAAGATCCTTACCTGAATGCTTTACAAGTAAAATTTGCCTACGCCCTGACCTGTCATAAATCGCAGGGTGGCCAGTGGAGTGCCGTTTTTGTCGACCAGGGTTACCTAACGTTGGAACAGGTCAACGCCGACTTTGTCCGATGGCTGTACACGGCCATCACCAGGGCTAGCCTGGAGGTATTCCTGGTGAATTTCCACGGTGATTTTTATGAGTAATTTTTTACGAAAGCCGGTTTTATTAACCGGCTTTTTTTATTCTGCATTCAGCATTAATTTTAGACAATTATCTGATTATTAGCCGTAAACTTAACTAATTCCTTGCTTACCCTTTACTGATTATACATACCTTCCCATTACCGCTTTCCAGAGCATCCTTATTCATAAGTATATCCTTTTTTCATAGTATACTCTAAACCCAATATTTTATGAATACTGCTATTTTTACCTTATATCTGGGAGTATTTAAACGCGTGGCCCGTACGGCCGCTCTGAGTCCATTTAATGTTCAGGAACGCAATCGGCTTGGAGAATTGTACGCCCTATATAGCCCACCCGCCGCGGATTCGCTTTTGCCGGAAGATCCTTACAAATTACCGAAGACGGATATTCTTGAATTGTGTAACCTGGACAAAAACCTGACGCTGCAAGGCGTCAATGAATGTGGTTTCGGACACGTGACCGAGTTCGAAGTAAAAGTAATCAGCCAGCTTGTTAACCAGTTGCAACCCAAATGCATGTTCGAGATTGGTACATTTCAGGGCAGAACTACGCTGAACATGGCCCTAAACAGTCCCGCAGACGCTCGTATTATTACGCTGGACTTACCACCCGCCGAGCTGAATAACACGCAAATGCAGATTGAAAAAACGGAAGAAATGTACGTGAAGAAATCAGAGTCGGGCGAGCGTTTCAAAGGGCATCCGCAGGCGTATAAAATTACGCAGGTCTTCGGCGATTCGGCCACGTTTGACTATTCACCCTATCATAAAAGCATGGATATGGTCTTTATCGATGGTTCGCACGCGTATGATTACGTATTGAGTGACACCGAGAATGCCCTTAAGCTGGTTCGAAAAGGGGGTACCATTCTCTGGCACGACTATACCAACTGGGAAGGCGTTTGGCGGGCTCTCAATGCCTATTACTTGTCTGGGAATCCAGCGTTCCGTAAGCTTCGTCACATCGGCGGCACCAGCATTGCCCTACTTACTGTGGACTAAGCGAAGTATATAAAAAAGCGGCGTTTCAGAAGTGAAACGCCGCTTTTAGCCCTAACCTCAAGGGTTTATTTTTTCTTGTCTCCTTTCGCCATCGATTGCAGAGGATAGTTAACCGTCTTTTGCTGTAACATCTCTAGCCACTGCGTCCGGCGGCCTTCAGAGGCTTCCGTTAATTCCTCTTTGATCTTATTCTCGTGATAATCAGCCAGATCCAGCAGAATATCTTTAAGTAACTCCAATCGCTCGGCTCCCAGAATTTCCTCAAATTTCTTGTCCACTACTTTCGTACAGGACTGCCATTCCAGTGTGAACCGAGCTCCCTTGTTCGTGATTTTGACTAATACCGAACGGGCGTCATCAGGGTGCTTTTCGGTTTCTACATACCCCTGCTCCTGCAATTCTTTTACGATCTTACTCACCGCCTGCTTGGTAATGCCTAAAACGGCGGCTAACTCATTAATGGTTGAACCTTCCAAATCGATATGAACCATTAATACCAAATGCCCCAGACGATATGACTCATATCCCGATTCTGTCAGTTTTTGACTGGAAACATCCACCACAATCCGGAAAGCCCGACTCAGCAACCGACCCATAATCCGATTCCGGTGAACTTTAAACTCTTCGAGCCTTTTCTTTAATTCCTTATCCATCGCTTTATATGTAGAGAAAAGATTTCAAAAGTTTCGAAAATCTTTTCTTTTTCATTTTAATGTAAATTTAATACCAATTAAAAAAGTACAAAATACAAATCATAAATTTCAATTTATAAGCGGAGGTCCTTTTCAACTTCTTCGAACCAACAATAACATAAAATATTAATTATCAACAGATTATTAACAAATAAACTCCTAATACCTTGGCATACAGCCTGTACATTTCTTTTTAAGGCACGAATCCGATGCAAAAATAGTTATAAAAAAATAATAGTCAACCTACTTGACTTATTTAGTCAACTAAGTTTACATTTGCATTGTCAATTTAGTTGACTATCTCACTAAAGACACGGGTCTGAATCCCTTTTGAAAACCACTTATAAATAGATGTAATTATGGCTACGCCAGAACAATCTTCACTTCGCAAAATGTTACCCCGCGTTATTCTGGTCGTTGTACTGGGTGTGGGTGCGTGGTTCGGATTTTCCGCTTACCAACACGCTCAAACGCACGAAGAAACGGATAACGCTCAGATTGAGAGCTATCTTGTTCCCGTCCTTCCCCGTATTTCCGGATACGTGAAATCCGTAAACGTAAATGATTACGACAAAGTAGAAAAAGGTCAGCTGCTATTAGAAATTGACTCAGATGAGTATCAGTTGCAGTTAGCTGAAATGGAAGCTACGTATCGTCAGATGGAAACGGACGTTGAAAACGCTAAAGCCAGCTTACGTAACGCCGAGCTTACGATAAAAGCTCAGGAATCTAATCTGAAAGCGACAGCTCTTCGTCGCGATAAGTCTAAATCAGACGCCGAACGCGATGCTCGGTTGTTAGCGGATAAAGCCATCACTCGCAAGCAATCGGACGACAGTCGCAATGCTTCTGACGTTCTGGAGCAGCAATACGTAGCAGGTCAGGCCGATATTCTGGCCTCCCGCTCTCGTCTGGACGTATTACGTTCAGCGTTACACAAAGCCGAAGCTTCACTGGACGTTCAGAAATCTCGCATTGATCAGCAAAAACTAAAACTGACCTACTCCAAAGTATACGCCACATCTTCGGGCCGCATTGGCCGCAAGAGTGTAGAGCCCGGCCAGTACGTTCAGAATGGACAAACATTAATGACGGTTGTACAGGATAGTACGCTTTGGGTGGTTGCTAACTTCAAAGAAACGCAGGTAGAGCATTTACGAATGGGTGCGGAAGCCATCGTTACGGCTGATGCTTTTCCAGATCAGCCCATGAAAGGTAAAATCGTTTCCTTCAGTGAAGCAACGGGTGCCAAATTCTCCCTTTTACCTCCCGACAATGCTTCCGGTAACTTCGTAAAAGTAACCCAGAAGATTCCAGTGAAAATTGAAATTGAAGACTTACCCAAATACCGCCAGTTACTTCGGGCCGGTATGAACGTGGAAGTTAGCGTAAAAACGAAATAGTTTTCGGTTGTCAGTTTTCTGTTGTCCGTGATAAAATGCATCACAACTACCTGAAAACTGGCAACTGTCAACTGAAAACTAAAAGAAATGGCAACAACCTATCCAACCGGATTTAAGCGGGCAATTATCGTTGCGACGGCAATTTCCGCTGCCATCATGGAGTTGATTGACACGACGATTGTGAACGTGGCACTGAACCAGATGGCCGGATCGCTGGGAGCAACCATCGAGGACATTGCCTGGGTAGTGACCTCGTACGCCATCGCCAACGTTATTATTATTCCAATGACGGGCTTCCTGGCCGAGTACTTTGGCCGGAAAAATTACTACCTGACTTCCATTATCATCTTTACGATAGCCTCCTATTTCTGCGGTCAGTCTACAGATTTATGGGAACTGGTCTTCTGGCGGTTCATTCAGGGTATGGGTGGTGGAGCTTTGCTTTCTACTTCTCAGGCCATCATTTTTGATGCCTTCCCTCCGCAACAACGCGGGATTGCCTCCGGTATTTTCGCCATGGGTATCATCCTGGGCCCTACGTTTGGACCCGTATTAGGGGGTATCATCGTGGAGGACTACCACTGGGCTAATATCTTCCTGGTAAACATCCCAGTAGGTATTCTGGCGGGGATTCTAACGCTGCTTTACATTGACAAAAAAGAGGGCGAAGGACAGAAAAAGGATCAAATCAAGATCGATTACCTCGGCATTCTATTACTCATGATTGGCGTAGGTTCGCTGCAATTCATGATGGAAAAAGGGGAATCAGAAGACTGGTTTGAATCCCGTCTCATTGTCATGATGGCCATTACGGCTACAGTTGGTATGGTTGGGTTTATCTGGCGTGAATTAACCACTGATCATCCCGTCGTTGATTTACGGGTCATGAAACGCGGTACTCTGGGCGTTACTACCATTTTCAGTTTCGTTGCCGGGGTGGGCTTGTTTACTGCCATGTTCGTGTACCCAGTTATGGTGCAGCGGATTAATGGCTATACGCCAACCATGACGGGCCTTTCCTTACTCTGGCCTACACTGATTGGAGTCTTCATGATGCCCGTCGTTGGAAAGCGGTTATCCGCCGGAGCGTCTCCCCTGCCCTTCATTATTAGTGGCATATTACTAATGACAGCCTTTGGCTTTTACGGAGGAACGTACAATGCGGATGCCAGTCAGTGGCAGTTTTTCCCTGCTCATATGCTACGGGTATTAGGGATCTCACTGCTACAGTTACCGCTGACTAACCAGGCCGTTGCGGGTCTTTCTCCGAAAGAATACCCCAATGCCATTGCGATTAATAACATGATCCGGCAACTGGGTGGAGCCTTTGGGGTGGCATTAGCGAATAACTTCGTAGCCATCCGTTATGCTCAGCACCGCTCGGATCTGATGAGTAATATGTACGATGGTAACCCGCTGCTCGCCGAACGTATCCGCCTACTGGGTGGTGCATCCTTACGCACGTATCGGTATCTGGAAGCCATGGTTGATAAGCAGGCCTATATGCTTTCGTACCTCGATACGTTCCGAATTGTAGGTTTCTTCTTCATACTGATTTTGCCTCTAACGTTGATTCTACGTCAGAAAAAGAAAAAAACTCCCGAAGAAATCGCCGCCGCCGCCGCTGCCATGGCCGAAGCCCATTAGTAGAGTTGTCAGTTTTTAGTTTGCCGTTTTCAGTTCATTAAATGCAAACTAAAAACTGACAACTGACAACCGAAAACTGAAAACTAATCATGAAATTCTTCCCAGTACTGGCCCTCGTAGCTTTGACGAGTACGGCGGCCTTTGCTCAACAAAATAACGACGAAGTCCTGAATGGACTTATACGTCAGTCCATTGCCTATTACCCCCAACTGAAACAACAGCGTCAGGCTGTTTCAATTAGTCAAAGTCGCACACAACTGGCAGAAGCAGGCAACAAACCAACGGTCAGCGGAGACGCAAGCTATACGTATATCTGGCCGCTACAAAAGGTAGCTTTTGACATACCTGGGTTTGGTTCTAATGCCATTCAGTTCGCTCCCCGTAACAATTACAACGTAGGCGTTTCGGTCAGTCAAACGGTGTATGACTGGGGTAAAACAAATGCAGCGATTGAAAAGGCCCGCATTGAAAGTATCCTATCCGAACAGAATGTAGAGCAGGCTACGCATCAGCTGGCTTATCAGGTGGCTCAGATTTACTTTAGCATTGTGTATCTGCAAAAAGCCATTACCGTTCAGCAGGCTCAGGAATCATTAGTAGGCGAAACGGCGAAGGTGATTGAAAACCGGATTAAAAGCGGTGATGAAATCGACTATAACCTGGTTGCTACCAATGTTCGTTACAAAAACGTAAGAACCCGCATCGTTGACTTGCGTAACCAATTGGATCGTCAGTTCATTCTGTTGAGCTCTTTGGTAGGAAAAGACGTTCACCCGGATTTTAATACTACGGGTAGCTTTGAATTAACCTCACTCATGCCCCAGGATTCGTCCTCACTAAACAACAACTGGGACATTCGGGTGTCGAAGACAAAGGAAATGGTAGCGGAGAAAGACATTCAGGCGGCTAAAGCAGCCAAGTTACCTTCTCTGTCATTCGTAGGTAATACAGGTTTTAAAAACGGCTTCCAGCCTGAAATTGATGAGTTCCGTTTCAATGGGGGTGTCGGCTTCCGTTTATCGGCTCCGATTTACTCCGGCAAACGCCATATCATTCAGGAAGACATAGCCCGCAAAAATCTTCAAATGAGCCAGTACGGCACCGAAGCAGCTTCCGTAGCCATCCAGTCGCAACTGGACCAGGCTCAATCCGAATTACGTTCAACCTCCGAAAAACTGAAACTTTCAGAAACGCAGTTAGAAGAAGCCAAGTATGGCCTGAAGCTAGCAGACGTTCGTTTCCAGAATGGGGTTATTACCCAACTGGAAATCCAGTCGGCCCAGACGGCTCTGGAAGAAGCAGAATTTCAACGTATCCAATACCAATATCAGCAAGCCCTGGCACGTTTAGAAGTAAACCGACTACTAGGGACAAAAATCTGGTAAATGTTTCCAGTTGTCGGTTTTCAGTTGTCAGTGCTGGTCTAGGATTTTATCCAAACTGAAAACAGAAAATTGAAAACTGGCAACTTAACAGTTATTAACGCTGGTATGAAATTTTGATCTAACGTATACAAACTATTTTCTTAGGAGATACGTTATATAACTGAGTCGCCCATAAAGCCATGAAGACCACAAATGCAATCGCTAAGGCGATCCGGAAAATAGTTACGGAGCATTTTTTTATAAACCCTGAATATTTTCAATTGAATCGAACTTTTAAGAACGATTTTGGGTTTAATAGTTTAGAAATGACCGAGTTAGTTGTTATGATTGAACAACAATTCGACATTAATATTCCCGATCATTCTTTGTCTACAGTACGAAACGTAAGTGATTTGATTACTGTAACTGAACAAAGTTTTATCCGGGCAAAAGCTTAAAAAAAAGAAAAGACAGATAGGTTGAAGGTTGAACGATGATTACCGGCCTGCTTTGCGGGCCGGTAATTTTGTTTATATACATTTCAGTGGTCTGAAACATAAAAAACCGCTCAGAAATCCGAGCGGTTTTTGGTTTTTCAGTTGTTGATATATGTTAGTTTTATTACCCAATTGGGAGACTAAGCGACGATAACTTTCCCCAACACATCTTCTACTGGGGTAAGAGGTAAATCCCAAGCTTCTGCTACGCCGGCATACACTGTTTTACCATTCACTACGTTTAATCCTTTTTTCAATTCATCATTCTCACGACAGGCCTTTTTCCAGCCTTTATTAGCCAGTTGAATCGCGTATGGTAACGTAGCGTTCGTTAAAGCCAGCGTAGAGGTGTAAGGCACTGCACCGGGCATGTTTGCTACGCAATAATGCACAATTCCTTCGACAACGAATGTAGGCTCCTGGTGAGTGGTTGCGTGAGAGGTTTCGAAACATCCCCCCTGATCAATTGCCACGTCAACCATAACGGTTCCGGGACGCATCAGACTTAACATGTCGCGTGTGATCAATGAAGGAGCCTTCGCTCCGGGAATCAGCACGCCGCCAATAATCAAATCAGTCGTCTGGATTAACTGACGAATGTTATATTCATTGGAAATCACCGTGTCTACATTGGCAGGCATGATGTCTTCCAGGTAACGTAAACGAGGCAGGCTGATGTCTACAATCGTTACGTTCGCACCCAGACCAGCGGCCATTTTTGCCGACTGAGTTCCTACAATCCCTCCGCCTAATACTAACACGTTCGCAGGTTTTACCCCAGCCACACCACCGAGCAGAATACCGCGACCACCCATGGGTTTTTCGAGATATTTAGCACCTTCCTGAACGGCCATACGTCCCGCTACTTCACTCATGGGAACGAGCAGAGGCAGACTACGATCGGTTTTTTCTACCGTTTCGTAAGCTAAACACACCGCTCCACTTTTCAGCATGGCGTGCGTTAATTCTTCTGAAGAAGCAAAGTGGAAATAAGTAAACAATAATTGATTAGCCTTGATCAATGGGTATTCGGCGGCGATGGGCTCTTTTACCTTCACAATCATCTCCGCAATATCATACACATCCTCAATGGTAGGAAGAATCGTTGCCCCCGCCTGAACATACTCCTCATCGCTGATACCGCTACCGATACCAGCCGTAGCCTGCACGTATATTTCATGGCCGTGCTTCTTGAATTCGGCTACCCCCGCAGGCGTTAAAGCTACGCGGTTTTCGTTGTTCTTGATTTCCTTTGGAACACCAATGATCATGATCTGTGGAATTTATTTTATAGAGACTACCCCGTTGATGAACACGTAATAATCTGAGTGTTTTAGTTGAGACCACAAAATTCACTAATCAGAACAGTTTTCGCTATTATTCAAAAAAATAAGAAATATATTTTGACAGGTACCTATTTTTTCGTTTATTTTACTGTCGACAGGTTTTTTTAGAATTAAAAACCGAAAAAAATTCTGCCAGCATTCAATAGTAATTTCAGCGTAGCCAACAGTCCTCATTTATACCATCTATTCATTTTAATCCTATTTTCTTCTTAAATTCACTATTTGTAGTTTTTTCAGTTTCAAATCAATTTTATTTCTATTCGATTCGTCGTTTTTATTAGTAATTACATTTAAAATAAAGTTAATTCCTCTCAACCTATAAATTTTGTAAAAGCTATGGAACTGGATTCTATTGACCGGCAACTTCTTAATCTTCTTCAGGAAAATGCCCTTCTTACCGTGCGAGAATTGGCCGAACGGGTTCACCTCAGTATTACCCCGGTTCACGACCGTATCAAGAAGCTGGAAAACCAGAAGATCATTGGAAAGTACGTCGCCCTAGTGGATCGTAAACGAATTGGCCGGGGTATGATGGTGTATTGTT
Source organism: uncultured Siphonobacter sp. (assembly GCA_913774715.1). Classification (GTDB taxonomy): domain Bacteria; phylum Bacteroidota; class Bacteroidia; order Cytophagales; family Spirosomataceae; genus Siphonobacter. The sequence continues at coordinate 133,444 of CAJYHS010000240.1, forward strand.
TCGTCACGCTCGATAAACAACGACAGGAAAGTTTCCAGGAGTTTAATGAAGCCATTCGGCAGCTTCCAGAAGTGCTGGAATGTAGCGTGGTATCCGGAAATTTCGACTACCTGCTCAAAGTAATTGTGGCCGACATGGAAGCGTATAATACCTTCTATCAAAGTAAGCTAAGCGTATTAAGCAGCGTTTCTCACATGAGTAGCTCTTTTGTGATGGAAGAAGTAAAAAGCACCACTTTAATTGGATTGTAAACAGGAACTATTGCTTCCATAAGAAAAAGTTAAGTTCTTGTGCCATCAGCCTTTAGCTTGGTTTCTTCGTCGCGGCTTTTGCATGATTTATCTCAGATTACCTGAAGTGCCCTTTTTGCTCGGTTACCTTCGTAAGAAGTAGTCGTATTTTACGAGAAATTAGACCAAAAACGGGAATATTTTCATGGTATTTCCGTTCAGGAAACCCCCGAATCCTTTAAAATTCCATGCGTCGAAGAATAGCCTATTTTCTCTGCTGTTTTGCTATTAATGTTACCCTTTTTGCTCAGACTGTTCCCGAAAATCTTACGCTGGAAGATGCGATTACCATCGCTTTAGACAAAAACTATGCGATTAAGGTAGCGAAAAGTCAGGTTCGTCTAGCTGAAAATGACAATACGAAGGCGAACGCCGGTATGCTTCCGGTAGTAACAGCTCTGGTGCAACCTAACGGCTTGATTAACTACACCAATCAGCGTTTTTTTGATGCGGTACGTCCTCCGCTCGTGCAACGAGGTATTTTCAACCGTAACATTCAGGGAAACCTTACTGCTACCTGGACCATCTTTGATGGGCTAAGCATGTACATTACGAAAGATCGTCTGCAGGAACTCGTTCGGGCTGGGGAATCTCAGGCTCAGGTAACCATTGAAAGCACTGTTGCTCAGGTAACTAATGCCTATTATGCAGCTGTGCAACAAGGTCAACAGTCTCGCTTTCTGGAGGATGCTCTGGTGATCTCACGGGAGCGTCGGCGTCTGGCCAAAGATCGCTACGATATTGGTCAGGGGTCAAAGGTGGAATACATGACTGCACAGGTAGATTTTAATGCGGATACGGCCGCCCTCATTGCTCAGCAATTATCCTTTACCAATACCAAAACGCAACTTAATCAGTTGTTAGCTCGCCCTCTGGACATCAATTTCAATCCTCAGGATACTTTACTGGTCAACAGAGAGCTTATCTACGAAACTCTCCGCGAACAAACCCTTTCGCAGAACCCTCAGCTAATGCTGGCCCGTAACAATAGCAACATTGCTAATCTGGACGTAAAAAACCAAAAGGCTTTGCTCTGGCCTAATGTGAACCTGCTGGGAGGATACACTTACAACCGACTTCGTAACGGAGGCTCTGGTTTCGGGGTAAGAAGTGGTACTGTAGGTAACATTACGGGAGGCGTACAGGTAACAGCAGTCGTTTTCGATGGGCTTAATCAGCATCGCCGCATTCAGGGGGCCCGGATAGCAGAGGAGATTACCAAACTTCAGGAAGAAGATTTAAAAGTACAGGTGGAGTCGGGATTACGGCAGGCTTATGAAAATTACCGCAATAACCTCAACCTGCTTGACCTGGAGTCTATTAATACCAAAACCGCTCAGCAAAACGTCAATATTGCTCTGGAAAGGTATAAAATTGGAGTAGCCGCTCCACTGGAACTCCGCGAAGCCCAACGAAACTTTGTCGCCGCTGAAATTCGTCTTTTGCAGGCTCAGTATAACTCAAAAGTTTCAGAAATTGAACTCTATCGTCTGAGTAGTCAGATTGTGAAATAGCTTTACTGGTTATTGGTTATATTAAGAAAGGCCGCATTCTATAATGCGGCCTTTCCATTTTACGCTGCCAGCGGCAAGATTATAAAAAGGCAGCCTTTCCTTTTCCGCGATCAGCCAACCAAAAAAACATCCCCAAAACCAAAGTTTTCGGGATGCTATATATATCAATTTCTAGCCAATAACCAGATTAAAACCCAACTACCTTCGACTGACGAATGGCTTCATAAATCATTTCCCCAAACTGTGTTCGGGTATTTAGCT
>CAJYHS010000241.1 GCA_913774715.1 uncultured Siphonobacter sp.
CGTAATAATCATTACGGGTTCCGGCAACGATCCCGTCCAGGTCATCTGTAAATGGCTGATAATACCCAATCGTTGACCGGAATCCAATCAGGCTGTTAGGCGTATATTGAACGCCCAGACCAGCCTGGGCCTGAATCGCTTTTTTACCCGCCCAGGCCAAGGGAGAACTCCCGGTTCGGGATACCATTCCAGCCCCGGCAAACAAGAGAGAAGACCATCGCTGAAAGGGTGTTAGCCGGAACAAAAAGTTTCCCTCCAGCGAAGCAATCCGTGTCGAAAAGGCTCCTTCACTAACCAGCATTCCCATAGCTCCATTGGCCTGAATACCAAATTTCGGAGTAAAGTATAGGTCAGCAGAAGCCCCGTACATTTCACGGATGGTCTTGCGGGCGTAATCTCCCGAGTATCGCATGAGTCCGGCGTAGGGCTGAAGGGCCACAATCGGAGCCGAAATTTCGGGCCGCATACCAAACACATCCGTTTCACTCATGCGTGTTTTTTCAGCTTCGTAATTGGTAAGTAGGGTTTTCATGGCCTCTGAACTCGCATCGTTCGCCATCCATAATCCGTCCCGGACGCCTTCAATAATTAGACCTTCCACTGCTTTTTCAATCGCTTCGGTAACGGCCATCTGACCGGGTTCGGTTGTGGTAAAACCCGTCTCGGTTTCCAGTAACCTTTTGAAAGTGACATATCGAAACAGACTGGCATTCACAGATTGTGAAAGAATAGTTTTTGAAGTGTAAATCGTCTTAAGAATTTTCCCGGTTTTGGTTGCCACAGCCCGCAGGTATACCGTCACCCGATCCTGCCGGTATTGCGTGGAACCGCCGGCACTAAAGTATTGTAAACCACCGCCGCCGGTAATGATGTTTGCATCATAAGAGACAACGCCACCTTCCAGAATAATACCTGCAAAAAGCAGAGGTGGCAGATTTTCACCATCCTTAAACTGGGCAACACTGGAACGGACGATCTTCCGTTCATTGAGGAGGTTACTTACATTTTCGCGTTCAATGGGCACGAACCAGCCGCTTTCTTCCATGGCCTTCAGCAGAATGTTCGTCGTGCCCTGGGTGACGGCCGTAGAAAAGCCCGTACCCGTTTCGGATTGCTTATACTGACCCGTGAGATCTCTGAATTTATAGACGGCAGCCACGATTTTTTCTTTGGCTGCGGGTAAATTACGAAGGCTGGTAGTTGTCGGCGTTTCTTCCCCCAGCCGAGCCCGCCGGGGCCCCGTGGGCTGATAGAAAAACGAGGTACAACTGCTCATGAAAGACAAAAAGAGAATGAGCACCAGCAGGCGGACGTGTATACTGGAAAACATGGAAAGTGGTTTCGGTGTGGGGATTCGGGGATTAACTACTGCGTTTCATTAACGGCCTAGTAATACGGTACAGTAATAGAAGTTTCGCCCCCTTTCCCGTCTACGATCCGTACCAGCATTCCATCCCTTGCATTCGAAATTTCCACCCGGAAATCTCCAAATGTATAGGTACCAGGTTTCAAGGAAGTTTCGCCGAATTGTCTACCTACCAGATTGCTGGTAATGCGATTCAATAACTGGTTTTGCAGGGACTGGGCATAGGAATCTAGTGAATTCGCATCCGAACGGGAAGACGTAGAAGTATTCCTGAGGGTTGCGGGATCTTTGGTCTTATCCTGAGCGGTAGCTGAACTCAGCATCCAGGCGTAATTGAACGTATTTCCACCAAAGTTCGGGTTATTGGGACGGTATACCAGAGCCTGGCCTCGACTTACGCCCATTAGGCCTACGACTCCCAGCAGAAGTAGTACATATCTAGTCATTTGGGTATTGTTGATAGTAAAACAGGGGTGATTGCTCAAATAAGGGGGATCTGTATTTCTAGAAAATGCCACTCCCCAGCTGATCTTCGTTATCCAACTGGTTCTGTACTTCCTGATAATTAATAACGTATTGATTAATCACCTCAGCGGCATTGAAGGCATATAATTCCAGCACGTCGGCCCGGATTTGTACGTAATTCTGCCAGATAATCTGATCGTTCAGGGACACGACAATGATGGAAGTACCTACGCCGAAAGCGGGTAATTCGTCAATGGTAACTACCATCGCCATCAGGTCCAGTTCAAGATTAGGCTCAATGCTACGAGTGGAATCGGTTGGGGCGGGCAAGCCCGGCATCTTGGGTAACTCGGCATAATGCCGAAAGAACGTTTCGTAAAAATCCCGACCTATTTTTGACCGGGTGTTATCTAGAATCAACGTTTGGGTTCCTTCTTCCGTGACGACGGCTTCCTCCATCGTTCCTTCATCCAGAAAGCCTTCCGGATCGGGATCCTGAGCGTAACTCAGGAGTGCAGTAAGGATGAAAAAGGCCGTGAATAGTATAGATTTCATCGTTTTGAACTTATTGACCCATAGCTGGACCGTACTGGATACGAATAGTGGCCCCTTTGGATTGCTCAATTTTCAGGTTGGCAACGCCCCCCGCTGTGGAAGCAGGAAGCAGGCTCATCCCATCCGCAATCAACGTATTCTGACCTGTTTTCTGAATCACTTCAATGCCAGCATTAGTTGCCGAAAGTCCCGCCAGACTAACCACATCATCACCGTCCTGACTGATTCTCAATTGATTATTCGTACCTTTCAATCCAACTATGAGTCGATTTCTTTCACCGGTTTGCAATAGTGTTAACTGATTCGACTGCCCCATCACCTGTACATCCGAACGATTCAGGCTTCCCATCTGCATGAGCCCGACCTGATTCTGCTGCCCGGCCAGGATCGCTACTGTAGCCTGCTGATCAGCCCCCGCCTGCCGGATACTGACTTCGTTGACCAAAGTTCCGGGGTTCATCCGCCAATAAACGTCCGGAGATCCGGCAGGAGGAAACTGAGCCCAGGCAGAGATCGCTGTCCCGAGCAGAAGAATAAGGATTCGGATAAGCATAGATTTTTCATCAAAAGCCTCCCGTAGAAGAAACGAAGTTCTTCTACGAGACGACTGAGGGCAACGATTAACTAGTTCATTCCATTTTGCATAATAGTGGCCATGTTCCCATTACCCATCTGACTTACGTTGGCTACGTTGGGAACGTAAGGGGCATGTCCACCAGAATTTTGTGATACGGTCAAGGTATTATTATTTCCACGTTGCTGGGCAAAGCTGTTGGCAGCACCATCACCAGCCCGAATGATATTAAAATCACCCGTTTGGGTGAGCGTGCCTGTGTTATCGTTGCCAACCTGCAAGAGACGAGCCGCATTTTGGCTATAATTCTGGGTAATAGTCGCTGTGTTTCTTTGTGAAGAAGCAGCTCCCAGTTCTCCTTGCTTGATAAACGCAACATTGCTAAAACCAGCCGTAGAATTAAGGTCCTGAGAAATCGTTGCCCGGTTACCCTGGCCCGCAAATTGGTTAGCATTTACCTGCTCAATCGTGGCTTGGTTTGAATACCCATTCTGTCCAATGAAGGCAGTATTATAGCCAGAATAATCAGTCTGTTTAATTTTTGCCATCCCATTTTGACCCATTTGTACGATATCAGCCTTATTATAGCCACTGACATTACTTTGCTCGACGGTACCTGTATTCCCACTTCGATGCTGAGTAACGGTTGCCGTATTGTAAAGCGAGTAATTCCGCTGCTCAACTAAGGCCATTGATCCGGAACCACCTATCTGATTAACCGTTGCCTTGTTGTTATTACTAGCACCTAAATTTCCTCCATTCTGGGTGACAACCGCATCGTTACCACTGCTCAATTGCGTCACATACGCCTCATTATTCTGGCTATTACCCTGTTGCGATACGACCGCTCTCCCGTTTGAGACCGTCTGTTGGGCAGTTCCCTGATTCACCTTGGCCGTATTACCGTTCGAGTTATCGGACTGGTCGATGGATGTCTGACGGTTAGAAGAGCCGTACTGATAGATTTCGCCAAAGTTTCTGCTGGCATTATTCCCCTGAATAATGTAGGTGTTCGTGTTGTTACTCCCTTGCTGGAGAATACCTGCCCAGTTACCACCTGCGGCTTTTACATCGCCAGCCGATGTTCCAGCCTGTACATGCAAGAATCCGCCACCGCTATTGTCATTCTGACTAATCTTGCCTTTGTTACCCGTACCACCCGACTGCGTCACCGCTCCTCGGTTAGAATTGGAATTCGTATTTTGTTCAATTGTGGCTTCGTTACCAGCCGATCCAGTACTGGTCTGATACGTACCAGCGAAGTTGCCAGTATTGCTACCAGCACCCTTGTTTTGCGTGATAGTCGATTTTAAATAGTTACCTGTCTGATTTTGAGCAGCAGTTTGCTGATTGCCATTCTGGTTGGTAGTGGCAGTATTAGTCTGGGCAAAGCTCGCCGCAGCAAAAGCCAGCAAAGCGAATCCGGTAAGGGAGATTTTTTTCATGTAAGTAAAATTTGGAACAGATTAGAAATTAGAAAAAGGTATTGGGTACTAAGCACTTAAGGTTTTTTACGTGGGTTGGAGTACTTGGACTTCGGGGGCTCCTTCGGTTGAATTTCAGTAATCGTATTTTCGTTGATGGTTGAATGTTGCTGTATGATCGCCGAAGGCCGGGCCCCCTGCGAAATTTCAAGAACGTTAGGGCCATGGCCCGCTTGATGAATCGTTGTTCTAGTTCCAACGGGCACTTCTATACGTAAATGATTTATGGAAGCCTTAGCAGTATCACCACTGCTTTGCTGTTTGATAATGACCCGGCTGCCCGAGCCGGTCTGCTGAACGGACGCGGTGTTCCCGCTGCCACCGGTTTGACTGATGGTAACACTGTTTTGTGCCATACAAGACATAGTTGTAGCGATAGCGAAACTGGCTAGAATCACTTTTTTCATAAGCGTTGTGGATTAAACCAACATATGATACTCATGACCAGGCAATCCAGCTGAAAGCCAGAGGCACGATCAAGACATATCCAGAAGCTGACGGGACTTTTGGAAGATATAGGTAATGCAGACTAATTTGAAGGGGAAGTAAGTAGCAATATTAGCTCTCCTGTTTTGCAACAGGTGAAGGTTACTTAACACTTATACTAAGGATAATGGACGCACACTGACGCAACAACCCGGGCGAGAAAAGGTTAGGTCTGTTAGATCCGTAAAAGGGGCATGCTAAAAAGGCTTTTCAGTAAAGGTAACGGGATGGATAGCTTAACCGGATATCATCCGCAAACAAGTAGGCTGTTTAGAGAATAGCCAGGTACTTTCAGTGTGTTTTGATGCCATTGATTAAAAGTAAAGTTGATCCTTGGCGGTGATCTTTGAAAGTTATCGTTGTGGGCAAGTCGTGGCGGCGATCTCTTGATATAAATGTATTATAAATATTTCCCTGCCGCTCAAGAAAAGTAGTGAACGACCATTTTTTGTATGTGAACGACCCAATAAGGGAAGTATAATAGTAATTATTCACTATTAAATTGTACTTATTTAGTACCGTTATAATATAATTATCTCATTATCAATAGTTTAATCATCAAGCACTTAACTATACAGTACTATAAAATTTTGCTTGTTTTTAGCTTCATTTTTACCCCTGACATTTGCTTCAATCCATATATACTACTACCTGGTTACCAAATCAGCTTTCTATGGCTGGCCGCTTCTATTACTATGCTCAACCGATACTTATAAAAGAGGCCGCTTCCGATGAGAAGCGGCCTCTTTTATAAACCTTAATCGAAAACCAAATTAATACCCGGGATTCTGAGCAAACTCTCCCTGATTTAAGTCTAAAGCCCGGTTAGGGATAGGCCGAAGGATTTTCAACTGGCCGCCTACGCCTACGAAAGGATCGATACCGTTATTAACCCATTTGCTAATATCCTTATTATAACGTTTCGCACGTGTCACCAGTGTACCCGTCCGTTTCAGATCAAACCAGCGGTGATACTCTCCTACCAGTTCACGACCACGCTCGTCCAGAATGAAATCAATCGTTACATCCGTTGGCTGGATTAACATGCTGGTTTCAGCACCCGCTTTCGCGGCTCTTCTGCGAACGACATTAATTCGCTCCGCAGCTAATGAAGCATTACCCAATTTAAAATAAGCCTCCGCTGCAATCAGATAGGTTTCTCCCAAACGAGCCACGAATAAATCCCGCGTACTGGTGTTGCTACCAAACTGAGCCGTCGGATCGTCAAATTTCTTCACGGATGGGGTGTAGTTATCCAGTACCACGGTTCGGCTTGCTTCCCAGGCCGTACCACTATAAGGATACACCACAGCGTTGTTACGACGGGTAGGATCTGCCGCTTTCCAGGCTGCGATGGCTGCCGGACTGCTTACCCATTTGGGAGCGTAATAGTATTTGACGTTTAACTGACTCCGTTCTGCTCTACGGGTATAATAATCGTAGTACCGCTGGTAGAAGTTAATCATGAAAGTCGCATCAAAACGAGCATCCGTTTCGGTGAATAAGTCGAATGTATACATCGTTGGGCAGAGGGTATACGTTCGATACGGATACCCTTCCACACCACCCTGACCACCGAAGTAAGGTCCGAAGTACGCGGCCTGCGTATTGCCACCACTGTTGGCCGTTGGCAACGAAGAAGCATCCCATTGAATGGAGAACAGAATTTCAGCATTCCGCTCATTTCCAGGAAAAAATACGTCCTCAAACGCAATCGTCAATCCCTGACCAGCG
>CAJYHS010000242.1 GCA_913774715.1 uncultured Siphonobacter sp.
AGGCTGATTAGTGGCTACATCTACCAGTTTCGCATAGTACCGAATATCGACATTATTCAGGTTCGTCTGGAACTGGAAGGTAGGTCCAACTTCACAAACGGCCTGCGTTTCAGCGAGTGCGTAATAACTGAAGTTTGAAAGCTGAGTCTTGATGAATAGTTTATTCGTTGAAGCGTTTCTCTGAATACGAAGGGTGTTTTGACGAACCCAGATGCCGCGAGTTAAATCGTAACGCCAGAAAGGAACTACATCTCCTTCTTTTACCAGCTGGCCATTTTGTAAACGCTGGTCACCAATCAGTTCAACGGTTACATCCGTATTTCCCGTTGCTCCCTGAATGATACGTCCGCCAGTCGTGAAGGCATCTAATTGAAAGTAAGCCAGACTCTTGAAGAGAAACGCTGAAAGTTTGCGGTCATTTTCATCAACAGCATTATAAATCGTCTGCGTCCGACCAGGCAGATATGCATTAGGCATGGCTGGGTTAATGTAATACAAAGCCGTACGAACATCGCCTACCAAACTATTACCCGTTAAGGTTTTTAATTCAAGATTAGCGGGTAAGGTCCATTCTGCTTTAGTACCCGTACCTGCTAACTCTGCCGTTTGAAGGGTAATAGAGCGGCCTGCATAAGTTTGTTGCGTGGCCGTTACTCCGGCGGGGGGCTGACTAATATTCAGCAGTTGTACCGTCTGACGAACATTGGTATTATCAGACATATTAATCCGGGTTAACTTACTCAAGTAGCCGTCAGCTTCTGCTAGCACAGAAAGTCTAACCGGATCTTCAGCCGTTGGTAGTTGTTGCGGATCAATTGCCAGTCCCAATAATCCTTCTGAACTGGGTTTAATCACTTCACCACCCGTCAGGTTTTTGATACGTTCGGTACCATCACCAACGACAGCGACGCTCAGATTACTGGGGATTTTCTCAGTTGAGGATGTATTGGCGTTAGCATACTGAAGCAAAACGGTAGCTTCAGTAAGGGGATCTTTGAACGCAAAGTCAAGATCTTGAAAAGGATTGGCACACGCATAAATTAATGTCAATAATGCGATGCTCAATAGAGTAGGGAAGGAGTAAATTCGTTTCATCTTGGAATTGTGGCGGAAACCATGAGTGATAGAATATATACGTTTCTCAATGACAGATAGTGGGTTTGGAACTAATAAAAAGTATTTTGACGGTAAATATAAAGAGAAAAAAGTAACGGTTAAATCAAATCATCACTCAAAAAATATCAAAACATAAGATTGATTCTGTATTATGAGTCAATGAAATAGTATTCCACCAGATACTAAATTCGTTAACTATAAAAAAAAGAAACCCCCAAACATCCGCCAATGCTTGAGGGTAACAAGTTCTGCAAGTATTCGTCAATACTTAATTTACTTGTACTGGATATTTTGGCAAAAAACTGAGCCAATCCGGAAGAATCTACCTAATGGGACTGAGCGTTCCCAATGTGTGGAATAACTACTTCAGCCTAATTTACTTACCTAAAATTGAGTAATGTAAAATCACTAGTTATTAGCTTTTAATTACCCCTATCTAAAACAATAAAATAGATTTAATCTATTTTTTATAGCTATAAGCGAGATAAATACGGCCTAATTGATGATAAAATATGCAAGTCAAAATGTACGTATGCCACCAGCGATAAGCGTATGAGATTCAGCTTCCTAAGTATTGATGCATATTAAATATCATTTAGTAATATGTAAAAACTACTATTGTATTTTTCAGGCATTTAATTGCATTGTTAGTTAATGCTTAATTACTAGAGAAATGATATCAACTATATGGATTAATTACTAAAATTACTCTCTATATACGCAGGTAAAACCAATCTTATACTTATAAAACTTTCCTTTTAGTTATATAGCCCACCTTGGGAATTTGTGCCCCACTTAGTCAGAACTTGGGAATTTCGGTCAATGATTTTATCCGTTATTGGGGAATGTTTTTTTTAGGTTCCAGCATATTTTCCCTTTTCCAAACGGTAAATTATGAAAAATACCTTCGCATACCTCTTCATCGTAGGGGCGTTCCTGAGTAGTTGTGATTTTACTCCACAAAAACAAGAAAAAACTAAAGCGGAGGGCTTTCCGGAAATTAAGCACTCAGCCACGGCTCAGCCTACAAAAGGTGCTACAGGAGAACCCACCAGCCCTAATTACAATGCTTCAGATACATTGGTAATCCCTGAAATGGAAGATACAGTGAAGCGTTAATTAAGGCTGAAGTCGAAAATAGAGGGGTCTTGGTGTCGTAAATAAAGAGGCACGTCCCATCTATCATTAAATAAATGTTTTAAAGTATACCTTTAACCGGCCAGTGATTAAGTAAAAGGCATGTCTGATCATGCTTTAGTAATCATTCGGCGAATGAGTGATGATGAGAACACAAGCTCTGGCATTAGAAGGTATAGTTAAATGAAAGTAGAAAAAACCTAGACAGGTAGGCTTTTTTCGGACTCGGATTACCATCAAGTGCTGCTAATGTAACGAATCAATGTTTCGCTTATAATCCGAGTAGAAACATTACCATCCGTTGGCGGTTGATACAATAACTTTCCAATTTTCACTACTTATTTACTTATGAAACACTTTATTCTGATAGCAGCATTGGTATGGGGTTCGATGGCCTGCTCGAAAAAAGAGAATGCTCCTGTTAATATTGATGCTGCCACTTTGGAATTAAATTATGACAAAGAGCATCAGTATGTATTAACACAGGGAAGTACCACCCTGAATGCAAATGATTACACCTGGGCTTCAAGTGACGAAACCATTGGGGAAGTTAGTGCTGCTGGCGTATTCACGGCAAACCGGATTGGTGAAACTACCGTTACGGCAACTGCTAAGAATGGCGGCGGAATTGTGGAAAGTAAAGTGACTGTAATTCCTTATTATACCTTTGCAACTGAGCCTTCCTTTAGTTTTGGAGGGAGTAAAGCAGTGATCAAAGCATACGAAAAACGAACATTAGAATCAGAAACTGATTCTTTGTTAGCCTACACAGGTGAGAATAATAATATCCAGGGGGTTATCTACTATTTTGAAAATTCAGCTTATACCGAAGGTGATTTATTCTACAGTTCGAGCGTAACCCTAACACAGGCTCAAACTTTCTACGATGAACGCTATTCGTATCTTGGTACACAGCAATCGAATGGCCTGACTTTCTATGTTTTTGCGATTTCAAACAGTGCGGCTGTCGGCCTTGTGGACGTAACAAGCCAAGGGTATCGAGTAGCTGCTTATATCCCCCTAAGTTCTGGTGGGCGGGTATCTGCCAATTATTTAGATAAGGTGTCTAAGCACATCAAATCTGGAAAAATGAAGTAAACGAACTAATAATAAAGCCGCCATCGATACGTATCGATGGCGGCTTTATTATTGGTTCGTTTTTGAAAATGCTTCTACTACTGCTTCTCTGGAACTTAAAAAATTAACGTGTTTCCCTTTATTACTTTCAAAAATAAAGTCTTTCAAACTCTTGTTTTCATAACGGCTTACATCCCCAACAATAAAGAGTCTAATGCGGTACATTGAAAATTTTTGAAGGATTTCTCCGGCGATTTTAGTCTTCAGGTCAAAGAATTCAGGGCTTATATTTTTCTCATAAATAATGACTTGATCATAGCCCTGATAATAAATATTCCCCAGTAAATCAGTAGCCTCTGCTACATTCTGAATCACCAGTTCGTCGGAAATAATCTCGGCGATTTCAGTTTGGTTGATCTTGATAACTTCCAGTCTCATACGAAGTAACGAACAGATGCTTTGTTGCTCTCAAAGGTAAGAAGGGTATCTTTTGTTTTGATAGGCTTCCAGAGGGATTCAGCAGCCAAAATGCCTTATTCAGCGTTTAAAAGGCGGTTTTGGGTAAGTTCTTTTTTCTAACCTCCTGATAATCCAACACCTTTGTTATGAACAAAACGACCAACTACGTTCACAAGTAGCAGTTGTAAAACTCAAAAGCCATGAAAAATATCCTGCTTCTATTCACTGCTCTGACGCTGACTTTAGGCAGTTGTGTAAGGCCCCCTCAGGAGAGACGGGTAACTTATAAAGAAAAGCGTTACCATAAAGATCGTCGGCATCGGAACCATCATGATGGTTATTACGATCGTCGCCATTAATCAGATTTGTTTTAATAACTACTCTATTAAACTTTATAAAGCCATGAAAAAACTCATTTTAGTATTCGGACTTATCGCAGGAACGTTCATTGCCCAAGACAGTTCTGCTCAGGTTAACATCAGTGTGAATCTGGGAAGCCAGCCCGCCTGGGGACCTACCGGTTATCAGTATGCCCAGAATTATTATTTACCTGACATTGATGTGTATTACAATGTTCCCCAAAAGCAGTGGAGTTACCAGGATGGAAATCGGTGGGTAACTGCTCGTGAGCTTCCCGCACGTTACCGTAACTATAATTTATACAGCGGACATAAAGTGGTTATTAATGAGGCCAGACCGTATTTAAACCACGCGAAATACCGTAAGCAATATGCATCCTACAAAGGTCGTCACGATCAGGTAGCGATTCGTGATAGCAGAGAGTCGAACCATCGTCGGAACGACCGAAAAGAGGATCGTCGCGATTCTCGCAATGATCGGGATCGGTATGACGGCAATCGTCGTCGTGGTTAATAATAAAGAAGCCCAGGTTTTAAAACCTGGGCTTCTTTATTGCTTGGACAAGAAAAAAGCCTGACACTTTTCAGTATCAGGCTTGCCTGTAGTCCGTACGGGAATCGAACCCGTGTTTTATCCGTGAAAGGGATACGTCCTAACCCCTAGACGAACGGACCGTAATCGAAACTTTCAAATTTCTAAGAAACTTTCCGGTAGTGGTCGCGTAGGGATTCGAACCCCAAACCTTCTGATCCGTAGTCAGATGCTCTATCCAATTGAGCTACGCAACCGGTACTTTATGTCTTTCTGTAATTCCTGAATTTCAGGTGGTGGTCGCGTAGGGATTCGAACCCCAAACCTTCTGATCCGTAGTCAGATGCTCTATCCAATTGAGCTACGCAACCTATTTCCCTTTCTGCCAGTGGCGTGATTGGGAGTGCAAAAGTAGTAATCAATGACCCCTTTGTCAAGCTTATGCTCAAAGGTTTTTTATTTTTTTTTACTTCTTGCTGAATTTCAGGGCGTTGGTATAATGATTGATAATTCGTTTTGTTCGCAGGTAACGACCCACATTGAATTCGTCATAATGCTCAGATGAAGGATCGACGCTATTCACCATGACAAAATTGGAGGAATGAATAAACTGATTATTGCCAAGCCACATGGCTACGTGAACAACTTTCTCGCTGCCGTCTTCATTGACTGTGCCAAAAAACAATAAATCACCGGGACGAAGTTTCGACCAGTCTTTCGTAGTATCCACCAATTCACCTGAATGTACCTGTTGCGACGCATCGCGGGGTAGCTGTACACCATTGAGGAAATAAACCGTTTTAGTAAAGCCGCTGCAATCGACGCCTTTGAAAGAGGTGCCGCCCCAGAGGTAGGGGAGGCCCATGAGTTTTTTAGAGGTACTCACCAGTGAAGACTCGGATATCTTAACCGATGAAAGCCATTCGTCGTAAAAGCGAGCATCCGTTTTGCGAATGTAAGCATTTCGACCATCGGGATAAGCTACTTCATAAAAAGCTCCTTTTTCGCCTTTGTAGGCGAGCAAATCACCCGCAACGATGTCTGAGGTTGTTTGCCCTTCGGCATTCGCCTGAGCGTAGCCAAAGCCGTAAGGAGTCAGGTAAATAAGTTTACGAGCTTTCTGCCAGCTTTCAACTTCCGTTGGTGTAGCCAAACATACGGCACCCTGATCAACCCAGGAAATGTAGGCGTCGGGCGTCTGAACCCGCAGCCAAGTGCCTTCTTTTTCGTACACCTTTAGTGGTGTACCCAGTAACGCCTGGGTAGCCAGCTCGGCTGAATGTTTGGGAGCCGAACGGATGTTACACACCGAAACATTAACAATTGCCTGCTTTTTTTCACCAAGGTCGGCGGTGGGTAACACCTGCATTTGGTCAGTAAGATTGGGTTGTACGGCCTTTAGCTTTTGGATTAATGCCTGATGAGCTTCGGCGTTACTGGTTTTTCCCCTTAGCATTCCCTCTTCTGATATTTCAGCTTCAAAAATGACAGTGCGTTTGTCAGGAGCGTAGGTTTTTTGAACCTCAGTAATAATGTCTTTCATGGGAATATTCTGAGCCATTACTGAACTAACCAGCAGGTAGCAACTCAGCATTAGTAATGATTTCATTTGCAATGGTTAGGTTAAGAAACAGACGTATGAAAAATCAAATTAACTCAAACCAATCTGTCCTGAGCAAACTTCCGGCAGGCCTGAGCTATACGTGTTATATCTTCCGTAGTATGCAAGGGAGTAATAACCAGCCGGGTAATCGCTGGATCGTCGGGGCCGGGATAGGGAAAGCAGGCTGTCAAAATACCCTCTTCCAGTAACAAGTCATGTAACCCGGCCTGGTCAGTCGTAAAGGCTGAATACTTTTCAATCCAGTGAAACAGGTTAATGGCTTCACCTAACTCCTGTACGAATTGTGCAATGACCTGCATCAGTTTTTGATGGGCCCTACGATAATCAGGTAATGAATGTGTTAATGCCCACAAATAGGCTGGATTGGCCGGACTAGCTCCGCTGAACATGGAAAACTGTCGGATGGAATCTAATAGTTCCTGGGAACCAATAATGATACCTGCCGGAATGCTCATGGCTTTATTCAGGGAAGCGGTAATGATTACTTCGAGGTTCGCTGGAACGTGTAGTAACTCATTAATTCCTTTCCCGCTGCTGCCTAAAACGCCTATTCCGTGAGAGTCGTCTATAACTACCGTAATCTTCTTTGACCGGGGCAAGTAAGACAGCCAGTCAAAAGGTACGGTAGCCGTATGCGGAGAACCAATGGAATCCGTAACAATCACGATTTCTTCCGAAGCAGTGGTTACGATTCGATGGGGTAGTTCGGCAAACCAGCTTTCATAGTCTTCAAGGGCAGGTGTAAAGCCTTCCAGTCGTAGAGCCGGGTGCACGTTCGGAGCATAAAAAACAGGTACTTGAGGATGATGAAAAACCAGCCATTTCATGACCAGCTGTCCCGCCAGCATTCCTGAGGAAACGGTAAGGGTATCGGCTGCACCAAACCACTGGGCCAGCGTAGCTTCCGCTTCATCGTATAGGGATAACCGCAGTGTATTACTCCGAGAACTGCCCCAATTGATCCCTACCCGCTCCATGCCTTCGATTACCCGTTGAATGAAAAGGGGATTCTTACTCATGCCCAAATACGAAGTGCCGCTGCACCAGAGGTATTCTTTCTGGTTAACAACGACGATCCGGTCGGGAATGGATGAACTGTAAAACGTTGCCATTTAGATCAGTAACTTAGCTCCGGTTCCATTTTCTTCGGCGTAAATCACTTTACCGTAGTCGATGGAAACGCCACTGGAAAGGTGGTCTTCTACCAATAAAATGCCGTCCATATCCACGTAATCAAGCAGGGGTAGCAGCTGGGCAATCGCCGAACAGCCAATGTTGGATTCCGTCATGCAGCCCACCATTACTTTCAAACCCAGTTGGCGAGCATGAGTAATCATCCGACGAGCTGGTGTAAGTCCGCCGCATTTCATCAACTTAATATTGATTCCGTGAAAAAAACCGTAGCAACGAGCCACGTCCGCTTCTACAATACAGCTTTCGTCAGCAATGAGCGGTAAAGCCGATTCTTCGTATACTTTCTTCATGCCTTCCCAATTCGTAGCCTTCATGGGTTGTTCGATGAATTCAACCCCCAGTTCTTTCAACGCCCTGGAATTTTGAATGGTTTCTTCTACATCCCAGGCCGTATTCGCGTCGACCCGGAAAACGGCATCGGTATGTTTACGTAACTCCTGAATAATTTGAATATCTTCTTTCGTGCCTAATTTGACTTTATACAAAGGGAAAGGCATTTCCTTCATCTTCTCTACCATTTTCTCGACGGTATCCATCCCGATGGTATAATCGGTAATGGGGTTTCTGGACGGCTCAAGCCCCCAGACTTCGTATAATTTTTTACCTGCCTTTTTGGCGTATAAATCATTATAAGCGACGTCCAGAGCACATAAGGCAAAGGGGTGCTCATCGCGTAAATGTGGCTCGATGAATTCGTAAAACGCTTCGGGCGTACCCCCGAATAAGTTTCAATGAGCGAGCGAACTTTTTCCAGCTGAGCTGTCATGGTATAAATATATACCCCGTAATAAGTGGTTTCTGTGGCTTCGCCGTAACCAGAAAATCCATCGTCCTGGAGCTCAACAATAAGGGTAGGCTGCTCATCACGGGATTCGTGCGTGATGGTGAAAGTATGCCGAAGGCGAAGAATATGGGAGTGAAGAAGAAGTTTCAAGGGACGAATAAAATAATGATCAATTAATCGATGAAAGAACAGCTCCCGTGTAAAAAATCGTTGCTTTGTAATCAGATTTAGGAAACGGAGCGGCTGAGTAACAAAATTGTGTATTTTTATGAAACAAGACGTATTTATTTTGTGATTCAATACATGTTTCTATTCTTTCTTTGGATAATGTAGCTCCGTGAGAAAGGTAAAAACATGCCTTGAAACGTAAGGTCAGATCATATTAAGGTTTTAACTAGACAGGGTTAAGAATCATCGCCTAAATTTATCGGCCGTAACAATCGTTAGTAACGAATAAAATCTTCCCATTCCTTGAAAACTGAAGCGATTCCCACCCCAATAAAAAATTATAAAGCTGAACGGAATTTCAATTTCTGGCAGTCAACCGTCGCCTTTTCAACCTATGCGTTACTTCTGGTGTGCATCTTGGGGCGATTCGGTTCGTACTTTTTCTTCTTTGAGTTATTTAGCCATTTTGCTGTGCAATGTCTGGGATTATCGGTATTTCTGATGATTTACTGGATGCTTTTCAGAAGCCGGATGTATGTTATTGCCTTGTTCAGCGTGATTTTGAATGCCTGGTTGGTCATACCCTGGTTACAAACCGAAACGAGTAGTGGCACGGCGGATATACGGGTCATGCATACAAACGTACTTTTTACGAATGAGAACTACGGAGCCATCGTAGAAGGGATTCGTAATGAGAAAGCAGACATTGTATTAATTGCCGAGGCCACGCCAATCATTTTTCAGCATTTCAGAAAAAGCTTAGGGGCGGAGTATCCGTATCAATATATGGTATATACGAAGTCGCATTGTTATAATGTGATCGGAAGTCGCTTTCCTATTGAAGTAGACCATACGGCAGTAACGGCTAACCGCATGATGCATATATACGCGAATGTGAAAGGTAGAAAAGTGGCATTGGTATCCGTGCATCCCAAGACGCCTCTGAGTCCCACTTGGTTCACGCTTCGGAATGAGCGAATCACCAAAGCTTTTGAACTAACCGCCCAGGAGAAAGTTCCGGCCATTTTGGCGGGAGATTTCAACATTAGCGTTTTTTCCCCCATCTATGAATCACTGGTAAATAAAACGGGCTTGCACGCGGCCAGAAAAGGAATAGGTATTTTTCCAACGTATCGGAATGGATATGGTCCACTGATGATTCCGATTGACCATTTATTCACGAACGACGGCTTTAAAGCGGTAGGCTTTCATACGGCTGATATAGAGGACTCGGACCATAAAGCCATTGTAGTGGATCTACAGTTTCAACAAAAAAAGCCCTGAATGATCAGGGCTTGGGAATTATAGGTCAAGCGAAAGTTAATTACTAGCAACCGTAAAACGCGTTTGAATTAATTTGTAATACACATTGGTCAGACCTTCAAAACCGGAGTCAGTTCCTACGACGACAAATATTTCCCCATTGCTATTAGAGGTCGCCTGAATTTTTTGGCCCTCGCTCGAACGGGTAATGAACTTATACTCACTAGTAGTAGTGCCGTTTGAAATATCACCCAGAACAACCAAATCTTTCCCGCCCGTAGCCTGGTTTCCTTTGTCTAAATTAAAGGTGTACATATTCCCTACCAGACTTACCGCAGGTGCAATACCTGAAGCCCCAGCTTTCAAGTATACAGAGTTAGCGGGTGATCCTCCAATGCCGACGCTACCTTCAGCGGCATTAGTTGCTAGTTCTACGACAAATTCAACGTTAAATTTTGTGTTGGGAGCAAAGCCCGGAACTTTCTGGGTCAGGTACATAAATAAATCGTCGCTACGGTTGTGGCCCTGTAAGCGAAAGCCCTTCCGGTTACTATCTAATGGAGCAGGTAACGTAGTGAGGCCTTTTTTAAACTCGAAAAGGGAGGTGTCCGTTTCGGTAGAATAATCCGAGAATCCAGCGGACCAGCTTTGGCTACCGCCCAGGCTAAAGTCAGTAGCCGTCAGGAAAAAGGGGTCAGAAAAATTTTTGTTACAACTGATGGCTCCAGTCATTAGCAGCATCAGGCAAATCCAGTTAGACAGTCGTTTCATGGTCTGTTTGTTAAATCAAAATGAGTTCTATTGCACACTGAACCAGTGGCAGACGCAAAAGGTCTGAGAAAGCTTTCTGAATTCAAGACCCAGCTTACCCTTCAAAAGTTGTAACGCAGAATTATTTTATTAAGTATGAATAAAGTAAGTTGTTGAAAATCAATAGATCTCAATTAATAAAAAAATTAAGTTATTTCTTAGCCTGCATCCGGTGCCAGATCTCGTAACACGCCCGACTGTTATGGTAAGGACACTTCCAGGCATTAACTTTATCGGCCTTAAGCGATGGCTGATGAGTAGGGTCCGTTTTCTCGAACCATTCGCCATTCCGATAATCAATCAGGTACTTTTTTATGAAATCCCAGCTTTTCTGGGATTTTTCCAGAAAGTGTTGCTTCCCCGAAAGCTGATACGCATTGAAATAACCGACCATTTGTTCGCTTAATACCCACCAGCTTCGGTCCTCATTTTTATGTCCGGTAGCGGGGTCGAATTCATACGTTAAAGCTCCGTCGGTATTAAAGCCTTCCAGAGTAGCCGTAGCCATTTTCAGACTTAAGTCTTTTGCTTTGGCTAATAAAGCTTTGTCATTCAGGACTTCTGCCGTTTCATATA
>CAJYHS010000243.1 GCA_913774715.1 uncultured Siphonobacter sp.
AACGGGCTCAGGCTTCAACGTATAATGTCTACCGCCAAAGAAGTCTCTCCTGGAATAACTTAGAAGTTCACCACACCAATTACTATCTCGTGGGCAGCGGGGAAGGCTCAGTGTATACCATGAAAGCGGCCTCGGGAGATTCGACCTGCGTCAAACTTAAAAATGTGGAAGTGGTGGCTTTCTTAAACGATAGCCAGGCTTCGGGCACGACCTACTCCACCCAGACGCTGAACTTTTTAGTGGGACAGGCCACGAGTGCCTCCCAGGCCTCCATCACCAGTAAGACTACGCGGTATTTTTTTGTCTATCACGTCGATAAAAACTATTATGAGTTCTACCGCACCATGAAGCGGCAACGCGAAGTGGGAGACAATCCTTTCGCTGAGTCAATGCCCGTTTATACCAACATCACCAACGGATTAGGCGTGTTTGCTGCCTACGTCACTCAGGTGAAGAGTCTGTAGTAGCTCCTGCTTTTTCCAGTTAGATTTTCCCTTGATCAAAACACCCCTTTTAAAAACGTTCCTCCAGTACCCAAAAAAGCTCTACCATCATCAGTAGAGCTTTTTATGTACTGTCAATAAGAAAAATATTGTTACAAGGCTGCTAATACCTGCTGTATCTCTTCCCAGTTTTTCATTTTTAACTTACGATCCCTCGCAATTTCTTCTATTCGCCCGGCCTGATCGGGTAAGGCTTCCAAAATCGATTTTCTATCTTTTTTCACCCGAACTATACTCTGATCGGGTTTGACAAGATAGTACATCGTATTAAAATCAAATTTTTTCTGCTTGGTAGCTGAATTAAAACTAGTTACGTCTAACAGGCTAGCCTTGGTATACTTCAGTAATTTAACCTGCCGATCCACTAGAACTTCGTAAAAACTCTTTGGTGTTTGCTGATCAATAGCCGCAAAACCTTTCCGGTATTTAATGCCGCTCGCGGTATCTCCTATCACAAAAGCCTTTACTTCAAACCTTGGTTGAAAGGTCTTCTCCTGTTCCTGATATTCCGGCCGGTCATTATAGGCATTAAAGTTTAGTTTTTGCACCGCATACCATTTTCCATCCACTGCTAATAAAGCCCCTTTCGTCCATTCTGGAGAAATGTAGGGCTGGTTTTCATACTCGGTATACGTTCCTACCGCTATCTGATTACTTCCTTCAATCTGATTTACTCCGAATTGATTGGTATTTACTTGTGCCCACAGTGACTGTGTTGCCAGACAAGCGATCATGAACGCATACTTTTTCATAACATTCGGTGTTAAGCTCTTTTAAATAGTATACTGGTTATCAGACATTTCCACAACTACAATGCTTCTTCACCTTAAAACGCTGATTAACTATATTTCCTTCGGTTGCTCCCGTAAGATCAACGCCTGCACTTGCGTCCGAAACTGGTTGCCGCGATCTTCATAGTTCTTGAATAAATCGAAGCTTGCACAGGCGGGAGAAAGTAATACTACATTCCCACTAATCCCATATTCAAAGCCCCACTGAACGGCCTGAGCTACTTCCTGTGTTTCCAGAATCAGTGGTACTTTCCCTGCAAAAAAGCTTTTCAATTTTTCATTATTCGTTCCGAGGCAAATCATCACCCGAACTTTTTCTTCAACCAGTTTTTCAATTTGCGTATAATCATTCCCCTTATCTACGCCACCAATGATCAAAACCAAAGGATCTTCATAACTACCCAAAGCAAAAAATACCGAATCTACATTCGTTGCCTTTGAATCGTTCACGAAGCGGATTCCGTTGATCTCTCCTACGGGCTCTAAGCGATGCGGAGCATTCTTGAAAGAGAGTAGTCCTTCTTTCAATTTTTCGGGAGAAACCCCTACCGTTACCGCCGCCAGGATGGCACAGGTGGCGTTTAACGCATTATGGGTTCCGGCGATAGGCAACTCACTTAGCAGAATCTCGAAAGAGCCTTTTGGCGTACGGACCTGTATTTTATGGTCTAAAATCGATCCTCCTTTTTCAAGATATACCTGCGTTGAAATGGGTAATGACACTGGAACAATGGTTCGTTTGCTTAATTCCTGTTGAATAGCTTCGCTTTCCTGCCAGTAAATGAACGTTCCGTCCGCATCCATATTCTGAAGAATGCGAAATTTGGAATCAATATAGTTCTGGAAACTATAGCCATAGCGATCCAGATGATCCGGGGTAATATTAGATAGAATGGCTATATCTGCTTTGAAATCCACCATGGAATCCAGCATGAAACTGCTGATTTCCAATACGTAATATTCGTATTTATCTTTAATTACCTGTTTGGCAAAGCTATCACCAATATTACCCGCCAAGCCTACATTATAACCCGCCGTTTTCAGCAGGTGATACGTAAGTAAAGTTGTCGTAGTCTTGCCATTTGACCCGGTAATGGCAATCAACTGAGCTTTAGTATACCGGGCAGCAAACTCAATTTCCCCAATCACCGGAATTCCCTTTTCGCGAAGGGCCTGAACCAAAGGAACCTGATCCGGAATTCCCGGACTTTTGATTACCTCATCAGCTTCAAAAATCCGGGATTCGGTGTGTTGCTTTTCCTCGAACTCAATTGCATGATCAATTAGCTGCTGGCGGTATTTCTCACCGAGTTCACTTTTATCCGAAAGGAATACTTCAAATCCTTTTGCTTGGGCAAGTAAAGCTGCCCCAACGCCGCTTTCGCCCCCACCCAACACCACTATCTTTTGTGCCATGTCTAGAGTTACATCTGTTTGTGGCGAATTTAAGAGCTATGTAACGTAAATCAGCTATTCATTCGCTGATTCTGTTCCCTCAGGGCATCTCTAATTTCGGTAAGTAAAATTTCTTCTTTGCTGGGAACGGGAGGTTCTGCCTTGGTTTCGGCTTCTTGCTTTTTAACCAGCTTCTGTACTAGTGAACTTAATAGGAAGACGATAAAGGCCAGAATGAAGAAGTTAATCACTACGGTAACAAAATTTCCCCAAGCAAAAACTGGACCTATATTACGGGCATCGGCCAACGTCAGGCCCTTGGGAACTTTACTGGAAAGCGGCAAGTAAAGGTTACTGAAATCCACGTCTCCGGGAATACTTACCAAAGGCATAATCAGATCTTTTACTACCGAGTCTACGATTTTACCAAAAGCCGCTCCAATGATAACCCCAACGGCTAAATCAATAACATTTCCGCGTTTAATGAACGAGAAAAATCCCTTAATCATAATGTATATAACTAGTTTAGGAAAAACGAAAGCTACAAAACAACATCTGATCCTGTCTACTTCAAAATAAAAAAGGGCTTGACTTTCCGGCCAAACCCTTCACCATTAGTATCAGTCCTTACGCTTTTTCGTCTGCTCGTTTAGCAGTTAAGCCTGAATGATTAGCGGCTTTTACTACCAAAAATAAAACCCATGCAATAATTATGAACTCAATAACTACCTGGAAAAAGGCACCATAAGCGATGGCTACTTCGGGTTGTTTGGCAGCTTCATCAGCGGCTTTGAGTACCCATTTGGCATCTTTGAAATCTACGCCAGCCAACAGTAATCCAATGGGAGGCATAATGATGTTATTGACCAGAGCGGTCGTAATTTTACCGAAAGCGGCTCCAATTACAACGCCAATTGCCAGGTCAAGTACATTACCCTGAGCAATAAACTGTCTGAATTCTTTTAGCATGACAAAGGGATCTTAGGTGTAAAACAAGACACTACGCTTAATAAAAGGTAAGTTATTTGAATGTATACAGAAATCCTAAACCCATGGATTGAGCAAATTGAATTTTCATAACCTGATCCTGATCGTAGAGGGCAATAAGGTCAAAGTTAAAATTCAGATAGCGGTTAATTTTTGCCGTTAATTTAGCATCAATACGATTGTCAATAGCCGCTAAATCCCGAAAACTGGCAAAAGCCTGATAGCGAAACTTCAGGTTAACATTTTTGGCGATATCACGGTCAAAGTTGGCGACCAGCTGCATTACCGCTACTTCCGTCAGGGTCCTTTTCCCACGGCGTACCCCATAATTCATAAATTCATAAGGGCTATTTCCTGCTTCTACTTCTGAAGCATTTCGGGCATCAATGGCCTGGTAAAGATCTGGATTTCCTAAAATAGTGTGGCGAACAGCTCCGGGATAAAAACTCATGGTAAAAAAAGTCTCAGGCCGCCATTCAAAACCAATACCTTCCGTTAGGAAAATCGGCGTAAACAACCCAGAGATCAAGGGCGAGGTATTGTTAGCGTATACGTAGTTATAATCAAAACCATTCGCAAACTGAGTCAGCATGTTTACGTTAGCAATGAATGACCATTGGGTATCCGCACTGGCTCCGAGCTTTCGGCCGTATTTAGAATCAAAGAAAAGCCGATCTATACTCTTACGGAATTGCTGATTCTGGATTTTTTGAAACCCAAACTGGCTTTGAAAATCATTCACCCAACTATCCCGGTCTTTACGATACTCACCTTTTGCATTAAAAAAAGCCCCCAAACCAATGTTATTTACGCCACCGCCCTGCCAGTTATTACTAAATGAACCTTGGTTAAAATTCATCCCAAACTCTTTCTTGTTTTTCCAGTAAGTAGTGTCTTTAATAGCAGGAGTAACAGGGGGATTGGACTGAGCCAGAGAATAAAGGGAAGCACTTAAGAAAAGTAATAGATACGCTATTTTATTAGATATCATGATGGATTTGGGATAGGTTGTTGAGCAAAAATATTTACGTGCTTAGTAAACAACAAGCCCTTTACTAACAAATTCGCTCAAATGGAAGAAAAATAAGAAGTAGTAGCTCATTCTGGCGAAGGCTAAAAACAAAAATGGAAGTATCGTACGCAAACGTACGATACTTCCATTTTAAGTCAGAACGGTGAAAGAGATTAAGCTAAAGCAACACGCTTGAATTCTTTCACGGTTAATCCTTTTTGAGTTTTCTCTAACAACTGAGCGATAGAAATAGAGCTATCTTTCACGAACTCCTGAGAAAGCAGCGTATTTTCTTTGTAGAATTTCTCCAGACGACCTTGAGCGATACGATCCAGAATAGCCTCAGGCTTACCTTCCGCACGAGCTTGCTCACGACCGATTTCAAGTTCTTTCTCAGCTAAAGTAGGATCTACTTCGTCTTTGCTTACAGCTACAGGTTTCATAGCGGCAATTTGCATAGCGATGTCTTTACCAACTTCCTGTACGTCAGCACCCTGTACGTTGTTGAAAGCTAACAATACACCTAACTTACCGTTAGAGTGGATGTAGCTAACCACTTGCTCAGCGTTAACGTTTTCGTAAGTAGCGATGATGATTTTCTCACCAATTTTACCAACCAGTTCAGTGATCGTTTCCTGAATAGTCCGGCCATCCGCTAAAGGTAAAGCTGATAATTCTTCGATTGAAGCAGGGTTTTTCTCAACTGCCGTTTCGATGATAGCATTAGCCAGGTTACGGAAATCTTCAACTTTAGAAACAGGCTCTGTTTCGCAAGCTAAAGCAACCAGTTTACCGTTAGAACCGTCTTCGCTTAATTTAACCAGGATCAGACCTTCTGAAGTAGCGTTATCCGCACGTTTCGCAGCCACTTTCTGGCCCGCTTTACGCAGGATTTCGATTGCTTTTTCGAAATCGCCATCAGCTTCAGATAAAGCCTTTTTACAATCCATCATACCCGCACCAGTCATTTGGCGGAGCTTATTCACGTCAGCAGCGGTAATTGCAGCCATTGTAGTGAGTTTGTTTATTTATCGTGAAGTTGGGAGGAATCTCCCAAATAAGAAAATTAAGCTTTTGTTAAGAAGTCTCCTGAAGGTTTGAGGTTTAATAGTTTGAGCGTTTGAAATACGTTTTCTAACGCTATCTAACCTGATCATACCTATCAAACTCTTCGAAAATTTCTAAACGGAATAGCCCAAAGCAAAGCTCCGGGCTATTCACAATAGGATCAAAGATCTAATTAAAGATTAGGCTTCATCCTCTGTAGTTGCCGCAGGAGCCTCAGCTACTTCAGCTCCAGTGTCAACTGCCCGTTTAGCTTCTTCTTCTTCCTGAACGCGAGCATCGTCTTTATCTTGCTTACGCTCCATCAGACCTTCTTCGATCGCCTTACCAATAGCCAGAGTGATCAGGCTGATTGATTTGTAGGCATCGTCGTTAGCAGGAATAGGGAAGTCAACTAATTCAGGGTTAGAGTTAGTATCGCACATAGCGAATACAGGAATACCTAAACGTTGAGCTTCAGCAACGGCAATATGCTCACGCTTTACGTCGATTACGAACAAAGCCGCAGGCAGACGAGTCAGGTCAGCGATACCACCTAATACACGCTCCAATTTATCTTTTTCGCGAGTAAGGACCAGTTTTTCTTTTTTGTTCAGATTGCTAGACGTAGATTCATCCTTGAGCATTTTCTCAAGTTGAGTCATTTTCTTCAACGACTTACGGATAGTCGCGAAGTTTGTCAGCATACCACCTAACCAACGATCAGTTACGTAAGGCATTTTCAGGCGACGAGCTTCTTCCGAAACGATTTCCTGAGCTTGCTTTTTCGTAGCCACGAACATGATTTTGCGGCCTGAACGAACGATTGATTTCAAAGCAGTAGACGCTTCATCCAGAAGGGTTACTGTTTTGTTCAAATCGATAATATGGATGCCGTTTTTCTCCATGAAGATGTAAGGAGCCATCTTCGGATCCCACTTACGAGTCAAGTGACCAAAGTGTACGCCGGCATCGAGGAGTTCTTTATATGATACTTGTGCCATTTTGTTGTTAAGTCAAAAAGGATGATGAAAAGTGCTTGATTCTGCGTCGGACACTACAAGCATGAATCAGAGGCGAATAAATGTTTTCAGTTGCCGGTTTTCAGTTTTCAATGTTAAGCAGCTACACGTAACTGTAAATTGTAAACTGAAAACGGTATACTGAACATATTAACGCTTGCTGAATTGGAAACGACGACGTGCCTTGCGACGACCTGGTTTCTTACGTTCAACCATACGGTCATCACGAGTAAGGAAGCCAACTTTCTTCAGCGGCGTGTGGTGCTCAGGGTTCAGTTTGTCTAACGCACGAGAGATTCCCATACGCAGAGCTTCTGCCTGACCAGCGATTCCACCACCATCAAGGTTTGCTTTGATGTCGTAAGCACCTACGGTGTTAGTAGTAGTGAAAGGCTGGTTTACAATGATTTGAAGAACTTCAGAAGGGAAGTACTCCTTGAAATCGCGGCCATTAACCGTGATCGCTCCGTTGCCTGGCGTTAAATAAACGCGAGCTACGGCAGTTTTCCGGCGACCGAGAGTATTAATTACTTCTGCCATTTTTGGTATTCGTTAACCGTTAATCGTAACCTAGTTTCTGGAAGTCTTAGTTGATCTTCACTAAAATCCCACGAACCATTCACGAACAACGAATGATTACAATTCGATTTTCTTCGGTTGTTGTGATTCGTGTGGATGGTTAGGTCCAGCGTACACGTGCAGGTTCGTAAAAAGACGACGACCCAGACGAGTTTTAGGTAACATACCTTTTACGGCATATTCAATTACCCGAGCAGGGATCTTTTCCAGAACTTCACGAGGCGTCGCAAAACGTTGTCCACCAGGGTGACCTGTGTGACGAACGTACTGCTTGTCGGTCAGTTTTTTACCCGTTAAACGGATTTTGTCTGCGTTGATTACGATAACATTGTCACCACAATCGACGTGAGGAGTGTAGTTAGTTTTGTGCTTACCCCGCAGGATAGCGGCGATCTGGCTGGTCAGACGACCTAAGATCGCGTTTTCAGCGTCAACAACGACCCACTCCTTAGTTACGGTCGCTGCGTTTGCTGAGATAGTTTTGTAGCTTAACTGATCCACGATTAATTGTCTTTGATTGTTTCCTCTTGATTTTCAGATACTTTTGGGCATCATAGCTGAAAAAGGGAGTGCAAATATAGCTGGTTTATTCCTGTATATCAAAGGTTTATTTGAAAAAACAGAAAAAAATCACTGCATTATTCGTCAGAAAAATTTAGCCTATCTAAGTTTTTATCATGTTCGCCTCATTTCCTGTCCGTTACTTCTCTTTCTGTACTTCTCTTCTCGTTGTATCATCTTTCCTAAATATCTTTGTTGTACCCAATTTTCCCTGAATACGTACTTTATAATACATGATTGAAGAATCAATTTTCATTGTAAAAGCACCTAAAAACGACCAAGCCCTTTTTTCTATCCTGATTCCTTCCTGGAATAATCTTCCTTACCTCCAATTGTGCGTAGAGAGTATTCGCAAGAATTCTCATTTCCCACATCAGATTATCATTCACGTAAACGAAGGATCAGATGGAACACTGGATTGGATTCGTCAGCAACCCGATATTGACTACTCGGTTAGCCCTGAGAATATTGGCGTTTGCTATGCTCTGAATATCTCGGCTTCCCTGGCGACGACGGATTATATCCTCTTCATTAACGATGATATGTACGTTTGCCCCAACTGGGATAAAGCTTTGTACGATACCATTCTGGAGATCGGCCATAATCGTTTTTTTATATCAGCTACTACCATCGAAGCTACGGCTGAAACCAGTTGCTCTATTCTTCAGGATTTTGGCCGGGATATCAACACCTTCAATGAGGAAAAGTTATTAAAGGAATTTGCTACCCTACCCATCGGTGACTGGCAAGGCTCCACCTGGCCCCCGAATATTGTGCACAAAGAGGTGTGGGATTTGGTGGGCGGGTATAGCGTAGAGTTTTCACCCGGGATGTATTCAGACCCCGATTTTTCCATGAAACTCTGGCAGGTGGGCATCCGGTTATTTAAAGGCGTTTCGACTAGCCGCGTCTATCATTTCGGTTCGATTTCAGTCAATCGGATCAGGAAAAACGATGGGTATTATGCCTTTATCAATAAGTGGAAAATGACATCGGGCACGATGTCTAAATACTACCTCCGTCGCGGCCAGCCTTTCGACGGTCCTTTGCGAGAACCGCAGTTACCACTAGCAGTCAAAGCTAAAACACTCTATCGCCGATTATTGAGCGTTTTTCACTGATAAAGATCATAGTCAACGAAAGAAGCCCGGATGAGTTCCGGGCTTCTTTCGTTGACTATGATTCCTTCATTTTTTCTTTCAGGAATCGGGCCGTATGATTATCGTCACTGAGCTGAATCATCTCTTCCGGCGTTCCAGCGAAGGTGATTAACCCACCCGCTTCACCGCCATCCGGGCCAATATCAATGATGTAATCGGCACATTTAATGACTTCCGTGTTATGTTCAATAATGATTACTGAATCCCCCTGATTAACCAGAGCATTAATGGATTTCAATAACTTCCGAATGTCGTGGAAGTGCAAACCCGTGGTAGGTTCATCGAAAATGAATAGCGTTTTTCCTACGTTTGGATTTCCTTTTCCGAGGAAGCTAGCCAGCTTTACCCGCTGAGCTTCGCCACCCGAAAGAGAACTGGAAGATTGTCCCAGGGTTACATAACCTAATCCTACTTCCTGTAAAGGCACCAACTTTTCGTAGATTTTTGGATCACCCTGAAAGAAAATCACGGCTTCGTCCACCGTCATATCCAGAATTTCCGAGACGTCTTTATCCTGATATTTTACTTCGAGGATTTCATGCTTGAATCGCTTGCCATGACAGGATTCACAGGTTAGGTAAATATCGGCCATGAACTGCATTTCTACCTTTACCTGACCCTCGCCCTGACAGGTTTCGCAGCGACCACCGTCGACATTGAATGAAAAATGACTGGGCTTGTAAGTTCTTGCTTTCGATAAAGGCTGATCACTCATGAGCTGACGGATGTGATCATACGCCTTCACATACGTAACTGGATTCGAACGGCTTGACTTACCAATCGGGTTCTGATCAACCATTTCTACTGACGCCAGTCCTTTCAAATCACCCACCAGTTCTGAATACTTACCCGACTCATCGGAGTACGTACCCAGCATTTTACCCAAAGCCGGATACAGAATTTTCCGGATCAGCGTCGATTTACCCGAACCACTCACCCCCGTGATAACCGTCAGGTTACCTAAAGGAAAACGAGCATTGATTTCGCGTAAGTTATTCTCCCGAGCTCCTTTCAATTCAATCCAGCCCGAAGGACGGCGGCGAAATTTAGGAACGGGAATCTGATCCTGTCCGGTCAGGAAAGCCAGCGTATGGGAATGTAACTCGCCCTCAATCGTAGCTTCGTTTCGTAAATCTTCGATGGTATTCCAGTCACCGTGAAACACTACCTGGCCCCCACCCGTTCCGGCGTCGGGACCAATGTCGATGATCTCGTCGGCAGCTTTCATTACCTCTTCTTCATGCTCCACCACGATCACGGTATTCCCTAAATCACGCAGAGATTTAAGCACCGAAATGAGCCGTTGGGTATCTCGGGGATGAAGACCAATACTGGGTTCATCCAGAATATACATCGAACCTACCAGAGCACTGCCTAGCGAAGTCGCCAGCTTAATCCGCTGAAATTCACCGCCTGACAAAGAATTAGTTAATCGGTTCAGGGTTAAATACCCTAATCCAACCCGCTCCATGTAATCCAGACGGTTCTGAATTTCAGTGAGAATACGTCGAGCTACTTTTTCCTGATAATCAGGTAAGTCCAGGTTCCGGAAAAATTCAGCAATTTCTGAAATCGGGCGTAGAACCAAGTCAACAATCGATTTATCCGCAATTTTCACAAAGCTGGCGTCTTTCCGTAACCGCGAACCGCGGCATTCCGGGCAGGAGGTACGACCTCTATAGCGGCTCAACAAGACCCGATACTGAATTTTATAGGATTCCCCTTCCAGCATTTTGAAGAAATCGTCCAGGCCGCCGAAAAACTTATTACCCTTCCAGAGCAAATCTTTCTCGGCTTGACTTAAATCCTTATATGCCCGGTGAATGGGGAAATCAAAGCGAATACCATTCCGTAGTAAAGGGCTCAGCCATTCACTCATTTTTTCCGTTCGCCAGGGAGCAATGGCTCCTTCAAAAACCGAAAGGTTCCGATCCGGGAAGACCAGATCCGGGTCAAGGCCCAGAATGGTACCAAAACCTTCACAACGTTTGCAGGCTCCGTAAGGGTTGTTAAAACTGAAGAGGTTAACGCTGGGTTCTTCGAAGATAATCCCATCCAGCTCAAAACGATCCGAAAATTCGCGGCGTTCGCCGCCTAAAATCTGGACGAAACACACGCCTTCTCCTTCAAAAAAAGCTGTCTGGACGGAATCGCCCAGACGAAACTGCGTTTCTTCATCTTCCTTTTTAACCGCCAGACGGTCAATCAGAATATGAAGGGGTTGCGGATCAATCCGGTTGGCTAAATCAGTATCGTTTAAAACATCTTCAATCTGAATCGTTTCGCCGTCTGCTACAATACGAGTGAAGCCTTTCTGAAGTAAGATATTCAGTTCTTCCGCCAGACTGCGACCGCCTTTCCGTAGAAAGGGCGTAGTAATCAATACCCGCGTGGACTCTTCCTGCGTAAGAATAAAATCAACGACATCGGTAACGGTATTTTTTTGCACTTCCTGACCGGAAATGGGCGAATACGTTTTTCCGATACGGGCAAATAATAATTTGAGGTAATCGTAAATTTCAGTCGTGGTACCGACCGTCGAGCGAGGGTTTTTAGTACTTACCTTCTGTTCAATGGCAATGGCGGGCGAAACGCCCTTAATCCAGTCCACTTCGGGTTTTTCCATCCGGCCCAAGAACTGACGGGCATAACTGCTGAGACTTTCTACGTACATCCGCTGTCCTTCGGCAAACAGGGTATCAAAAGCCAGCGAAGACTTACCGCTACCCGATAAACCCGTGATAACCACCAGCTTGTTACGGGGAATCGAAACGTCTATATTTTTAAGGTTATTAACACGAGCTCCTTTAATAAGAATATACTGCTTGGGGTCTAAAGATTCGACCGACGGGCGTCCTAGCGTTTCGATTGGATTCATTCTACAAAGATAATTCTCTCCGGGCTGGGAAGAAAAGATGGTTTTAATGTTTTCTAATCCGAGGTATTAAACCGTTAACGTCGATAAAAAAGACCCGTTCCATCGCAGGAATAGGGTCAGTATACAAGAATTTGCGGCAAAGACCGTTAATTTGGGAAACGTAAGAAGGGAATCCGGTTGGTGCCAGAGTAATAACCACTATTTTCGCCATCCAGTTCTCTACTATACAACTTCTTTTAAGTTGTCCATGAACACTACATCCATGATTCGATCCGTACTGGCTGCTTTATTATTTGTGGTTGCCGCTACCCCTTTTGCTTCCGCTCAATACGATACTATTCCACGTCCTACTGACCGTCCGGTTATTATCCAGCAGCAACCGCTGGATGAGAGTTATCAGCGTCAGCAGGAATTGCCCTGGAAAGCCCGGCCGTTTAAAGATAAACTTCGGTATGGATTGAATATTACCACCCCTTCCCTTAGCTTCTTTGGGGGTAACAGCTACTTCAGCTTTGACATTTCACCCATGGCTGGTATCCGCGTAACTCCTAGCACTACTGCTGGTATCGGTGCTACTTATAGTTACTTCAGCCAGCCTGTACTTACTAATACAGGTAGTGCTCGTCAAAAAGCAAGTTTGCTTGGAGGCCGATTATTTGTTCAGCAACATTTAAATTTCCTGCAAAACACAATTCCAGGCTTGTTTTTATGGGGAGAGGCGGAGCAATTTCAGATTCTTTCTTATAAAGTAGCTGGAGTTAAATATGGCCGGGCTCAATATAATACAGGCTTCCTAGTTGGAGGCGGGTATGGCGTTCCTGCTGGCGAGCCCGGGTTTCAAATTACGTTGCTATATCAGGTTAACTATGATGATTTGGATGTATATTCCTCCAGCGGAAGTCCGCTAGTGATTCGTTTTGGTTACTGGTTTAAATAGTTACTGATAAAGTAGTAAGGAATAAAGAGACTTCTCACCGAGCGGCGGGAAGTCTCTTTTCGTAGATAGACCTCTAAACACTGGGATGAGTCCGGGATTATCCGCTAACTTTAGCGGTTTAATGTTTAATGATTTTCGCCTTCGTATCGTCTTATGCTTACGACAGAATCCTCATCTCACTACGACCATCTGGAAGAAATGACGGTCCGACAGTTACTGGAGGGAATTAACAATGAAGATAAAACGGTGCCTCTCGCCGTTGAAAAAGCCTTACCTCAAATTGAAGCTCTGGTAACCGGAATCGTAGCCCGCATGAAACAGGGCGGTCGTCTGTTTTACATTGGTGCCGGAACAAGCGGTCGTCTGGGAATTCTGGATGCTTCGGAGTGCCCTCCTACCTATGGTGTTCCTTTTGGGTTAGTTGTAGGCCTTATTGCGGGCGGAGATACCGCTATTCGCAAAGCCGTTGAAAACGCTGAAGACGACGCCGAGCAAGCCTGGAAAGATTTACAGGAGTATGATATTAATGAGCTGGATTCTTTGGTAGGTATTGCGGCTTCAGGTACTACGCCTTACGTGATTGGCGGAGTAAAAACGGCCCGTGAGAAAGGAATTCTGACGGGTTGTATCGTTTGTAATGCCGGAAGTCCCGTGGCTGCTGCAGTTGAATATCCCGTTGAACTGGTCGTTGGCCCCGAATTCGTTACGGGCAGCACCCGCATGAAATCCGGCACCGCTCAGAAGCTGGCTCTAAACATGATTTCCACCAGCACCATGATTCAACTCGGTCGCGTAAAGGGTAACCGGATGGTAGATATGCAATTATCGAATTACAAACTGGTGAATCGGGCCATTCAAATGGTCATGGATGAACTCCATACTACCCGTGAAATTGCGGAAGATCTGCTAGCTCGTCATGGCAGCGTACGAAAAGCCGTCGAGGCCGGGCAACAATAACAAAGGATTTTGGGTTAATTCCATTGATTCTTTTGCATTTATTAACAGAACCTCGGTATAATTTTATTTACTTTTGCGTTCTAACGATTAAACACAACGAGCAAATTTTTTAATTTTTATACGCTTACTATGAAAAAAACGCTTTTTCCCATGGTAGGTCTGCTTGCCGCCCTATTCATTGGCACGGAGGCTTCCGCACAAAGTAAAAACGATCCCCCCGCTGAGATTCAGGCTTTATTGCAAAAAAACATTTGCCTTACCTGCCACAAAGTTAACGAACGCTTAGTAGGCCCCGCTTACACTGAAGTAGCAAAGAAGAAATACAAACCTGAGCAGATTGTTGCTCTGATTTATAAGCCTGAGCCTTCACACTGGCCCGGTTACCCTCCAATGGCACCGATGACGCAAGTTCCGAAGGACGAAGCCTTAAAAATTGCCAAATGGATTGTTTCTCTGAATGGCCCTGCCAAGAAGAAATAACGAACCGATAGCTCATTTCAAAAGCCCCGATCTTGATTAAGGTCGGGGCTTTTTCGTGGATATGCCCATCATTACGTACTTTTGCCTGATTTTCAGTAAAATGACAATCCCATAACAAACTGAATAAAAACTTCAATAGATGAGTCTCTTAGCAATCGGTACGGTGGCCTTTGATGCCCTGGAATCTCCTTTCGGAAAAACGGATAAAATCATTGGTGGTGCCTGTACTTATATTTCATTATCAGCCTCTTACTTCACTAAACCCATTAATGTGGTAGCCGTGGTAGGTGATGATTTCCCTCAGGAATACATCGAATTACTCCAGAATCAGGGTGTCGATACGGAAGGTTTGCAGATCAAAGCTGGTGAGAAATCGTTCTTCTGGTCGGGTAAGTATCATAACGATATGAATACCCGCGATACGCTGGTCACTGAGCTGAACGTACTGGCTGATTTCGATCCGATCATCCCCGAATCGTACCAGAACTGCGAATACCTGATGCTGGGTAACCTGACGCCTCAGGTACA
>CAJYHS010000244.1 GCA_913774715.1 uncultured Siphonobacter sp.
GTTACTACCGATGGCGATTGCCGAGTCGGGAAACACTGGCAGCAAACGATTGCCTCCTATCAGGCACAAACCCAGGCTCGCCTCATCTCAGGCCCAGTGACCTTTCACGATAAGGGCAACCTTAGCAGTCGGCTTCAGATTGTTGAATTTGCTAGTTTGATTGGTTCCGCAGCGGTCGTTATGTTCTGGAAAAAACCTAACATGTGCAATGGAGCTAACCTATCCTACGCCAAGACTACCTTTCTGGATGTAGGTGGTTTTTCGGGTAATGAATCTCTGGCTTCAGGGGATGATGAATTCCTGATGCACAAAGTAGCAGCGAAGTTTCCTGGCGAAGTACACTTTTTGAAAAGCCCCGAAGCACTGGTATCAACCGAAAGTCATGACACGTTCCGTTCTTTTTACCAGCAACGCCGCCGCTGGGCCAGCAAATGGAAGCATTACAAAGACTGGAAAGTTTCAGCTCTGGCAATCTTCGTTTTCATGGCTAATTTCAGTTGCATCCTGGGTATTGGGTTATATTCATCAGGATTTCTATCCGGCCTTACCCTGATCAGTATTTTTGCTTTAAAATTTCCCGTCGAATTTATATTTTTAGCATTTGTGTTGCGTTTCCTGAATCAAAAAACAAGTATTGTTTATATCCCTTTGGTGCAACTAATCTATCCATTTTACGTCTGCTTCTTTGGATTAGCAGCTCAAGGCAAAGGTTACGAATGGAAAGGCAGGAAGCTTCAGTAATACTATCTTTATTCACTCTCGTAACGCTTTGACACATGGCTTTCTTCCTGCATAAATCATTTTCATTGTTACGTTCCTTCTATCCGGAAATGGTGTGGAGGATTCCTTCCGTTGAACCAACCATTTATTTAACCTTTGATGATGGGCCAATTCCGGAAGTAACTGAGTTTGTACTCGAACAATTAAAGCAATACCAAGCTCAGGCCACTTTCTTTTGTATTGGTGATAACATCCGAAAACATCCGCAGATCTTTCAGCAAATCATTGATCAAGGGCATTCCATTGGGAACCATACTTATAATCATTTGAAAGGCTGGAAAACAGAAGATCAGGCTTATTATGAAAATGTGGCTCAATGCCAGGCGTTGTTACCCTCTACCCGACTGTTTCGCCCGCCCTATGGGCGTATTCGTAAGCGTCAGGCAGCTCAACTGGTGAAAGACCATACCCTGATTATGTGGGATGTTTTGACTGGAGACTATAACCCGGATCTTTCGCCTGAACAAGTGTTCAAAGGTACGGTTAAAGCTTGTGAATCAGGCAGTATCGTAGTCTTTCATGATAGTATCAAAGCTTGGCGAAATATGAGTTATGCACTTCCCAAAACACTGGAGTATTTGCGTAACAAGAATTTTACTTTAAAAGCCTTACCCATGTCTTTAGGCTAGTTGTCGCTAAAAAAGCCATTTTTTGTACTTAATCAGGACTGAACGTAGATTAATTGAAAGGGATTGAAACCTACTTTGTATTTTATCGTTTCAATAGAACCCTTCCCCCTATTCGTTCCCAATTGAAGGCAGTTTCTGAATTTATACATTTATGACTAAATGGCTTCTGGCTATTTTGCTAGGATTGAGTTCATTTATTACTCAGGCACAGCACCTTATCAAAGGAAAAATCACTGACGCTGCTACTGGCGATCCCATTCCCTTCGCGGCAGTGGGATTAAAAGGCGGTGGAGCCGGAGCTAATACCGATTTTGACGGCAATTATGCTTTCAATGCCCGTCAACTAAGTGATTCTATTTTTGTCAGCTACATTGGTTATCAGCGGGCTGTCAAGGCTGTGCAGGCTACTCTTGCAGAACAAATCATTGATTTTCAGTTACAGGCGGGATCTTCACAACTTCGGGAGGTCAAAATTTTTGCCAAAGGAGAAAATCCTGCTTACCGCATCATTCGCAAAACAGTTGCTGCCAAATCTGCTCACGATTGGGGTAAGCTGAAGGCGTATGAATACGAGAGTTATGTCAAAAATGAATTCGATGTTAATAAAATTTCTGATCAGTTTAAGAAAGGTGTCATTGGCCGAAAAATTACAGGACCCTTAGACAAACTACAGAAAATTGCGGGTGAAGATGGGAAGCCTGTTATTCCCGTTTTCCTCTCAGAAAGTGTGTCGGATCTGTATCACCGCCGGAATCCAGAATTAACCAAAGAACGCATTCGCAAAACCAAGATTACGGGCGTTGGTATTACCGATGGCAGTACTTTTTCACAGTTCATTGGCAGTGCCTTTCAACAATATAACTTTTACGAAAACTGGCTTTCCATTCTTCGCAAAGAATTCATTTCTCCCATCGCTGATGGCTGGAAAGGGAGCTATGACTATTTTCTGGGGGACACCATTCTGATTAACTCTTCCCCCTGCTTCGAAATTGAAGTAACCCCCAAGCGATCTCAGGATCTGGCTTTTACTGGAAAAATCTGGATTGACACAGCCAGCTATGCCTTGCGTCAGGTTGACTTAAAAATCTCTGGGGAGGCCAATATTAACTATGTAGAAGGCATCAAGATTCAGCAACAACTGGCTCCGGTTGAGGATTCTTTAAATCACAAAAAAGCCTGGTTACCCCAACAAACCCGGGTATTGATTGATGTCAAGGAGTTCACTAAAAACTCCGTTGGATTCCTAGCTAAGTTCTTTGTTTCCAATCGGAATTTCAAAATTAACCAGCCCCACGAAATTACCTTCTATAACCCCGCCATTGAGCTTGCAGATCAGTATCGCCAATCGAAAGACGACTATTGGCAGCAGGCCAGACCAGACTCCTTGACGGAAGACGAAAAAACGGCTTATTCGCTTATTGATTCCGTCAAAAACATACCCATCGTACGTTCCTACACACAGATTCTGACTGTTCTTGCAAACGGCTACCAGCGAGTGTATCCGGGCATTGAAGTTGGTCCTTTTTTGAGTTCGGGAGCGTATAACAGTATCGAAGGCCTACGCTTAAGGGCGGGGTTCCGTACCAATGCGGAGTTCAGTAAAGTCTGGGTCATGGATGGTTATCTGGCCTATGGATTCAAAGATGGGGTGGTAAAATACGGAGCTAATGCCAAGTACATTATCAGTCGAAAACCCTGGGCGGAAGTAGGTGCCCGAGCCAGTTATGACCTTGAACAAATTGGGTTAACATCGGAAGCCGTAGGAAATAATAGCCTTTTTGCTACCTATTCCCGCTTTGGGCGTTACCGTCGTGGCTATTACCAACGTGAGCACATGGCTTACATTCGAGGAGAGATTGTCAAAGGACTTACGCCCATGATCGGAATTCGTCAGCGGAGTTTCGAACCCTTATATAACTTCGCTTACATTAGCCAAAATGAGCCCTCCGGCTTATCCAGAAGTTACCATAACACGGAGTTAATCACGGAACTACGGATTGCGAAAAACGAGCTTTTTATCTACAACGATAATGACCGAATTAGCCTGGGCACCGCTCAATCTCCAATTTATACGCTGCGTTATTCGCTGGGTTTACAAAATACATTAGGGGGTGATTTTAATTATCACCGATTCACGCTTTCTATGGCCGATAACTTCCGGGTCGGTATTCTGGGTCGTAGTTATTACACGCTTTCGGCGGGTTATACTCCCTCTACCCTGCCCTATCCTCTACTCTTCCCACACCTGGGTAACCAGTCGCTGTTTTACGTCGGTAATGCGTTCAACATGATGAATTACTACGAATTCCTGTCTGATCGTTACGCCTCGCTGAAGTACGAGCACAATTTTGAAGGCTTACTATTTAATCGAATTCCCGCAATCAAGAAGTTAAAGTGGCGGACACTATTAAATGTGAATGTATTATACGGCGGTGCCCGACAAGCGAATCAGGATATTATTCCAGACTATGATTTACAGGGAAATGCCATTCCTGGTTTTGGTTCACTTAATCCCAGTAAGCCTTACGTGGAAATTGGGTATGGGATCGATAATATTCTGAAATTCTTCCGTATTGAAGCAATTCATCGGTTGACCTATACCTCACAACCCAGCACGGTTGATGGCGTGCCCATTAATCGCTTTGCGGTAAAAGCTTCTGCGTATTTTACTTTATAATGCCAGTCGTTCTTGTACTTCCTGAAGAATACTCAATCCACTCGAAATAAAAGCTTTGACATAATCGGTAGCCGGTTGATTCAGTAAGTCTTTGGGAGAACCCATTTGCTCCAGTTTTCCATACCGCATCACACCCACGCGTTCGGCAACGGTTAAAGCATCCAGTAAATCGTGGGTCACAAACAGGCAGGCGATGTCGGTTTCTTTAATGATGCGGCGTAGCTCTAGTTTCAGTTTCTGCCGATTCAACGTATCCAGATTTGAAAATGGCTCGTCCAGTAATAAGACTTTCGGTTCATCGGCAATAGCCCGGGCAATAGCCGTTCGTTGCTTTTCGCCCCCTGAAACCTCCCGGGGTAACTTGTGCTGAACGCCATCCAAACCCGTTAGCTGCAACAACTGATCGATGCGATACGTCTGATATTCTTTTGTGTATTCCCGTAAGGCGTAAGCAATGTTTTCGCGAATCGTATGATTCGGTAATAAACGATATTCCTGCGGCACCAGCTTAATATCTGCGTGACCGGGAATGAGGTAACGGGCTGAGGAAGAGATTTCCTTGGCTTCTAGCCAGATTTCTCCCTGATCCGCTGGTGTAAGACAGGCCAGGATATTCAGAAGCGTACTTTTGCCAGCCCCACTTTCACCAACCAGAGCAAAGATTTCTCCTGCGGGTAGTTCCAATGAAAAATCAGTAATAATGGAATAATCTTCAATGGATTTATGGAGATGGCAAGCCTGAAAAAGTGTATTCATCCTGCAAAAATGCAGAAATTACTCAAATTCTACTAGGCTTCCCTGGGTCTTTGCTATCGAGCCTTCCTGATAAAGCTATCCATTTCTTTTAGCCGGGACTTCACCGGTTGCATTCGCTGCGTTACCTCGAAGTGCGTATTAAACGTAACCTTACTCTTCTTTTTACCGCCCCCCAGGTTCGATAACAGGATTACCAACCCAATGAAAGCTAATACAGCAAGAATAACTTTCCAGATCGAAACTGGTCGATTACCTGAAATACTTCCCGTTTGTCCGTTAATCAGAAACTGGTAGGTCTTACCATTATACTGATAGGCACAAATCCAAAGGGGTAATACCAGGTGTTTAAATGTCTGATCGGAGTATTGGGTGGAAACGTCGAGATTTCGGTAGGTGTCATCCGCCAGTAAATCCGCACAAGCGGACTCAATGCGGTCATCTACCATTTTTTTAGCTACCGAAAATCCTTCCTGCGGGTCTATTTTATATACTTCCGACTCCCAACCCAGCATTACTTTAGGTTCATAGTTAACTACATTTTCCAGCAGGTAAGGATATACCTTCTGAATGGTTTGCTGCGGCAACTGCCGGGAGGCCAGAATCAATACATCATCAAAAAATTGCTGATGTGTGCCGTTCCGGTATGTCCAACGGGTTTGCCTTACTTGGCGGTTCTGCACATTTCCATTCTGATCACGGTATTGCTGATTGATGTAATAATACGTTCCAGCTTCTCCCTGCCATTGCGAATGCGTTTGCACATCATACGTCCAGAATGGAATGTACATCCCGTGCAGGGTATCCACACGAGCCAGATTTTTCAGGTCATTAGGTGCCCAAATACTTTGTCCAATCCATTTTTTAAATGATTCGGAAGCTTGTGAACGGGAAATCTTGAACGGAACAATGCCCTGAGGTTCAAAAAGGCGGGTTTTAGTAGCTTCAGGATTCACGTTAGTAGAACCACAAAAGCCACAGGTAATCGTTGGGGTATCGTAATTAACCACCGTTTTAGCTCCGCATCGCTGACACGAAAAGAGCCGTCTTTCAACGGTATGCTTCGTATCCGACCGAACCTCAGCCCAATCAATTTCCTCGATACGGTCTTTAGCTAGCACTAATTTTTCTGTATACCCGCAGTGATTGCAGGTCATGGCCTCTTTTTCGGCATTGTATTGCAATTGAGCTCCACAGCTGGGGCAAGGGCAGTGAAGGACATCATCCAGTTCGCGTTCCATAGATCAGGTTAACTTGCCCGAAAAAACGTAAATTTTCATTACCTTTTCAACATTCAACCCAGTTTTCTGGGTTTCTGTCAAGTCTGGCATCCGTTTATATGAATGATTCTGTTCATTGCTTTTTAAACCACGAAATTTGGTCTAAACTTTTACCACCGATGTAATTCGTAAACATTAAGTTATACTTATAAAATCAGTAGTGACGCTTAGGTTACCTGTGATTTTAAATTCGTATCAATTGATTTTAATCGAAATTCTCTGAAATCTGACGCTCATGTCTGAACCTAAAAGTTTTGGTCGGAAGCTACTAAATATTTTTTTCGAAGACGCTCCGATAACTACTACCCCTACTCCAGAATCTGCTCCTTCTACTGAAGTTCAGCCGTCCTCTAAAATCCCCAGTGGTTCACCGGATACCAAGTTCATTGAACATTTCGCATCGGTTCTTGAAAAGAATAATTTACCCGGTGCAGATTACTTTGAATTCAGAGCTACGCTCAAAAGTTTATCACACATGGGCCTTCAGGAAGACCAACAATTTCAGGCAGCATGGGCAAGTTTTAAAGCGTTAAATAAAGATTTGAATGCGGGAGTACTAACCTCTACAGCCCATCAGTATTTGACGGCATTACAGTCGGATCGAGATGCTTTTATGAAAAGTGTTGATCTGGCTGTTCAGGAAAAAGTGGGCGGGCTTCAACAGGAACAAAAATCTCTTCAGCAGGAAAATGAAACCCTAAGCCAGCAGATACTGGAGATTCAGAATAAGATCGCTTCAAACAAAGAACGTCTATCGAAAATTACGGGCGAAGTGGAAGAGCAAAGTGGTAAACTTCAGCAAAATAGGGCTAATTATGAAG
>CAJYHS010000245.1 GCA_913774715.1 uncultured Siphonobacter sp.
AACCCTTGGGACCTTCTCCAGCCCCAGGATGTGACGAACCGACATCGAGGTGCCAAACCTCCCCGTCGATATGAGCTCTTGGGGGAGATCAGCCTGTTATCCCCGGAGTACCTTTTATCCTTTGAGCGACGGCCTTTCCATACAGAACCGCCGGATCACTTTAGCCTGCTTTCGCACCTGATCGACTAGTCAGTCTCACAGTCAAGCTCCCTTATACTAATACGCTCTACTTACGATTACCAACCGTAATGAGGGAACCTTTGCGAGCCTCCGTTACACTTTAGGAGGCGACCACCCCAGTCAAACTACCCACCATGCAATGTCCCCGCTCACGCAGGTTAGACTCTAAGTAACAGAAGGTTGGTATTTCAACGTTGACTCCACAAACACTGGCGTGCCTGCTTCACAGTCTCCCAACTATCCTACACATCTGGTACCCAAAATCAATGCAAAGTTGTAGTGAAGGTTCACGGGGTCTTTTCGTCCCGTGGCGGGTAACCGGCATCTTCACCGATACTACAATTTCACCGGGCTCGTGGAGGAGACAGTGTGCAACTCATTCTACCATTCGTGCAGGTCGGAACTTACCCGACAAGGAATTTCGCTACCTTAGGACCGTTATAGTTACGGCCGCCGTTTACTGGGGCTTCAGTCGCAAGCTTCACCTTACGGTTGACAAGCTTCCTTAACCTTCCAGCACCGGGCAGGTATCAGGCTCTATACGTCATCTTTCGATTTGGCAGGGCCCTGTGTTTTTGCTAAACAGTTGGTTGCACCATTTTACTGTGACCACTTCGCAGTGGTACGCTTTATCCCGAAGTTACAGCGTTAATTTGCCTAGTTCCTTCTCCACGGCTCACCCGAGCGCCTTAGAATACTCATCTCGACTACCTGTGTCGGTTTACGGTACGAGTCGGTATAAACGAACCTTAGAGGTTTTTCTCGGCAGCTTGATTACAGTCACTATCCACGCCACCGAAGTTTTGTGGTACTATCAGGTTCATCAAAGTGTGCGGATTTGCCTACACTCCCTATAACTACACCCTTTAACGATCTATTCCGTAAGATCGCGGACTTGTCACTTCTGCGTCACCCCATCGAATTTATACCGAGTACGGGAATATTAACCCGTTATCCATCGACTTCCCCTTTCGGGTACGCCTTAGGTCCCGACTAACCCTGATCCGATTAACGTTGATCAGGAACCCTTAGTCTTTCGGCGATAAGGTTTTTCACCTTATTTATCGTTACTCATTCCTACATTTTCTTTTCTAATCGCTCCAGCATACCTCACGATACACCTTCTGTGCAGATTAGAATGCTCTCCTACCGATTATGCTAAGCATAATCCTATAGCTTCGGCACTACGTTTGATGCCCGATCATTTTCCGCGCCCGAACCCTCGACCAGTGAGCTGTTACGCACTCTTTAAATGAATGGCTGCTTCCAAGCCAACATCCTGGCTGTCTTAGGATTTGAACATCGTTTAACCAACTTAACGTAGATTTAGGGGCCTTAGCTGATAGTCTGGGTTGTTCCCCTCTCGGCCATGGACCTTAGCGCCCACAGCCTCACTGCCGCAGATATTTATTAGCATTCGGAGTTTGTCAGGATTTGGTAGGCGGTGAAGCCCCCTAGTCCAATCAGTAGCTCTACCTCTAATAAACTTCTATAATGCGACGCTGTTCCTAAAAACATTTCGGAGAGAACGAGCTATCTCTCAGTTTGATTGGCCTTTCACCCCTATCCACAGGTCATCGGATAACTTTTCAACGTTAACCCGTTCGGTCCTCCAGTGTGTGTTACCACACCTTCAACCTGCCCATGGATAGATCACAAAGTTTCGCGTCTGCTCCCACTGACTTTCGCCCTATTAAGACTCGCTTTCGCTGCGGCTCCGTAACTGAAGTACTTAACCTTGCCAGTGAGATGCAACTCGTAGGATCATTATGCAAAAGGCACGTCGTCACTTGCGCTCCGACCGCTTGTAGGCGCACGGTTTCAGGTACTATTTCACTCCCTTATTCAGGGTGCTTTTCACCTTTCCCTTACGGTACTGGTTCACTATCGATCGATAAGGAGTATTTAGCCTTACGGGATGGTACCCGCAGATTCAGACAGGATTTCTCTGGTCCCGCCCTACTCAGGATACTGTACGTCCAACACATCTTACACTTAAGGGGCTATCACCCGCTATGGCTACTCTTTCCAAAGTATTCAATTTTGTGTGTCTTTCTAAAAACAGTCCTACAACCCCAAAGCTGCACGCAACTCTGGTTTGGGCTTGTCCCCGTTCGCTCGCCACTACTTGGGGAATCATTTGTTATTTTCTTTTCCTCCGGGTACTTAGATGTTTCAGTTCTCCGGGTTAGCTCTCTTTCGAGTGACATGTCTTCAACATGCCGGGTTGTCCCATTCGGAAATCTTCGGATATATCGCTTGTGTGCAGCTCCCCGAAGCTTATCGCAGCTTACCACGTCCTTCATCGCCTCTTATCGTCTAGGCATCCACCATACGCCCTTAATTGCTTTAAATTTCTTATTTTAAGTGGATAATATTTGCAATCTCCACTATTTTGCTAATGTTATCATTCCGAAGAATGATACCCTTGTTAATTGTATTATCAGATTAGATTGTTACCTTAGCCATCGTGCTGCCATCGCTGGCAGCTGAAAAAACCACATTGCTGTAATTTTGTTATCTTAAACGCGTTAGTGTTTAAGATACGATTTCTAATTGTTTTTGTGATATTGATCAACCGAAGCTGATCGCTATCTCTATCTATCTTTCTTTTTCCCAATATGTCAAAGAACTTTTATCCTGATCCCTACGTGTTCACTTTGCAGCTTAACATCCCGGATCCTTTTGGACAATGTTGTTGTTATGGACTTGAACCATCTTGTACGCCTCTATACGTTACAGCAGTAAGTTTTAAAAAGTGGAGGATATCGGAGTCGAACCGATGACCCCCTGCGTGCAAGGCAGGTGCTCTAGCCAGCTGAGCTAACCCCCCAGGTTTTTGTAGTCCCGCCCAGATTTGAACTGGGGACCTCTACATTATCAGTGTAGCGCTCTAACCAACTGAGCTACGA
Source organism: uncultured Siphonobacter sp. (assembly GCA_913774715.1). GTDB lineage: Bacteria > Bacteroidota > Bacteroidia > Cytophagales > Spirosomataceae > Siphonobacter. Next base: position 3,093 of record CAJYHS010000245.1, read on the forward strand.
GACTATTTATTAATATTAGCTCTTGCTCCTTTGTGTTCGCTGAGCTTGCACTTTTTAAACTTTATCTTACAAAGAACTTCTTTAAGATACATTGAAAAAGAAAACAGCAGTAGCGGTAAGTTACTTTCATTCGAAAGACGCGCTCTAAAAAGGAGGTATTCCAGCCGCACCTTCCGGTACGGCTACCTTGTTACGACTTAGCCCCAATTATCGATTTTACCCTAGGCGGCTCCTTGCGGTTACCGACTTTAGGTACACCCGACTTTCATGGCTTGACGGGCGGTGTGTACAAGGTCCGGGAACGTATTCACCGCGCCATTGCTGATGCGCGATTACTAGCGATTCCAGCTTCATGCAGGCGAGTTGCAGCCTGCAATCCGAACTGAGATAAGGTTTTTGAGATTCGCATCCTGTCGCCAGGTAGCTGCCCTTTGTCCTTACCATTGTAGCACGTGTGTAGCCCTGGGCATAAAGGCCATGATGACTTGACATCGTCCCCTCCTTCCTCACGCCTTACGGCGGCAGTTTCTCCAGAGTTCCCAACTTAATGATGGCAACTGAAGATGGGGGTTGCGCTCGTTGCGGGACTTAACCCAACACCTCACGGCACGAGCTGACGACAGCCATGCAGCACCTTGTTTCGTGTCCTTGCGGAAAAGTGGCTTTCACCACCGGTCACTAACATTCTAGCCCAGGTAAGGTTCCTCGCGTATCATCGAATTAAACCACATGCTCCACCGCTTGTGCGGACCCCCGTCAATTCCTTTGAGTTTCAACCTTGCGGTCGTACTTCCCAGGTGGATTACTTAACGCTTTCGCTTGGTCACTAACTGTGTATCGCTAATGACGAGTAATCATCGTTTAGGGCGTGGACTACCAGGGTATCTAATCCTGTTCGCTACCCACGCTTTCGTGCCTCAGCGTCAATATATGTTTAGCCAGCTGCCTTCGCAATCGGTGTTCTATAACATATCTATGCATTTCACCGCTACATGTTATATTCCGCCAACCTCAACATAATTCAAGACTAATAGTATCAAAGGCAGTTTCCGAGTTGAGCTCGGAGATTTCACCCCTGACTTAAAAGTCCGCCTACACACCCTTTAAACCCAGTAAATCCGGATAACGCTTGCACCCTCCGTATTACCGCGGCTGCTGGCACGGAGTTAGCAGGTGCTTATTCATCTGATACCGTCAACACCAATAGAAATCGGTGGTTTCTTCTCAGATAAAAGAAGTTTACAACGCAGAACGCCTTCATCCTTCACGCGGCATGGCTGGTTCAGACTTTCGTCCATTGACCAATATTCCTCACTGCTGCCTCCCGTAGGAGTCGGGCCCGTGTCTCAGTGCCCGTGTGGCTGATCATGCTCTCACATCAGCTAAAGATCGTCGCCTTGGTAAGCCGTTACCTTACCAACTAGCTAATCTTACGCACACCCATCTCTATCCGAAGTTCTTTAATAATCAAATGATGCCATTCAATTATACTATGGGGCATTAATCCAAATTTCTCTGGGCTATTCCCCTGATAAAGGTAGGTTGTGTACGTGTTCCGCACCCGTTTGCCGGTCTCTATAATCCGAAGACTATATACCCCTCGACTTGCATGTGTTAAGCCTGCCGCTAGCGTTCATCCTGAGCCAGGATCAAACTCTCCTTGGTAAATGAGATATTTGATCACGACTAATTTCTCTCGAAAATATTCGGATCGTTTAAATTTTGTTTACGCTTTTCTTACCTTCAAAACAGATATTACATCTATTCCTACTGCTGTTCCTTATTTCAAATATCTTTCAGTAACACTCTCGTTACCCTTCGCTAGCATCCCGGAATCGAACCGGATCATTTGCCTTTTGCTATCTTTTTGTTAACCACCCCTCTTTCGAAGCGGAGTGCAAAGGTAGAAACTTTATTTTTAATAACCAAATCTTTTTTGAATTATTTTTTCGTCCCTTTCTCATTCAATCACTTCCCATACCCACCAAAACCTTCAACCTTTTTCCAAGAGCTACCCTTCTTTCGAAGCGGAGTGCAAAGGTAATGCAACCTTTTTAACTCACCAAATGTTTTTTTCAATCTTTTTGAAAGAATCTGCTCTTTCTAAAAACCTCAAAACCCGCTACCAGTCTATCTCTCAGCTACTTTATTAAGAACTATCCGTCCCTCGAACGGAGTGCAAAGATAAGCGCTTTATTCCCGTCCCGCCAAATCTTTTTTACAATTCTATCAATATATTTATTCATCATAATTCGAAACGCAATGACAGCAAGGAATACAAAGGAAATGAGACCCCGAAAAGGAAAAAAGGTAATTATCCTTCCCGCTTTATCGCTCAATAGCCTGATTAAATGAAGCATTAGAACAGGCAGCAGCTCAAGCGCGTCACTAATAATACCTGTTATAATGAACAATAAACATTTTATAAAAAATTACGCTCCATCCACTAAGTAAAAAGCGCCGTCTTTCGTCTACCTATTTAGATTAACCTTAAATAACCACTCTTTAAACCCTGATCAATCATGACAAAATCATTATCTGTCCTGGCCAT
>CAJYHS010000246.1 GCA_913774715.1 uncultured Siphonobacter sp.
CGTTAAGCCCCGCTCCGCCGATGATACTGGGTTTACCCCCGGGAAAGTAGGTAATCGCCTCCCCCTTACAACTCCGAAGACTCCTGCCGGGATGCAGGAGTCTTCTCCTTTTTATACCCCCCAAACCTCCTTCACTACTTACCTTAGTACCCCCTCTACTCTATACTATCTTAACACCTTACCTTAATGGCTGTTTGATTTGCCTTTCTGTAATATGTTTTTGTTAATGTTCCTTTAGGATGGTTTGTTAGAAATTCATAATCTTGTCTAAAATGTATTATCATGATTTTAGACCTCGTTAATAAAAATGCTTTGGTAGGCGGTAGTACTCAAGGATTAGGTTGGGCTACTGCTGTTGAGTTAGCTTTACTTGGAGCTAATGTTACACTGATTGCTCGTAATGAAGAAAGATTGCAAACGAAAGTTTTGCAATTGCCCAATTCTGGAAATCAGGTGCATAATTATATAGTAGCTGATTTTTCTGATTATACTCAGGTTGAAAGTGCTGTTGGAAAATATCTTCAATCTTTTCCAACATTTCATATTCTTATTAATAATACAGGAGGACCCGCTGGCGGTACTTTATTAGATGCGTCAGTAGAAAGCCTTCAAAAAGCTTTCTCTTCTCATGTCATTTGTAATCAGCTATTGACTCAGTTGTTAGTTCCAGGTATGAAAACAGCTGGTTATGGTCGGATTGTCAATATAATTTCTACTTCGGTCAAAAGTCCCCTTGAAGGGTTAGGTGTATCAAATACCATTCGGGCTGCTGTTGCAAATTGGTCGAAAACATTGGCTAATGAATTAGGGCCTTTCGGTATTACTATTAATAATGTTCTTCCGGGGTCCATAAATACTGGTCGTTTGGATTCCATTATTAGAAATAAAGCTCAGGCTTCGGGTAGAACAGAAGATGAAATCAGAGATCAGATGGCTAAGGAAATTCCGGCTCGCCGCATTGGTAAGCCTGAAGAATTCGGAGCTGTCGCTGCCTTTTTATGTACTCCAGCAGCTTCTTACATCAATGGAATAAACTTGCCTGTCGATGGCGGTCGCCTAGGTTGCTTATAAAATATGTCTCAGTCATTCATTCAACCCGCTTTTTTAACAAAAGGCGATAAGGTTGCTATTACTGGATTAGCTAGTAAAATAGATTATAACCTTTACATCAAACCAGCCATAGAAAGGCTTCAGGAATGGGGGTTGCAAGTAGTAACGGGTCAGTCGCTTCATGAAGAGTGGTTTGGCTTTGCCGGAGCTGATGCTATTCGTCAGCATGATTTTCAAACGTTTCTGAATGATTCTTCTATTAAAGCTATTTTTTCCGCTCGCGGGGGTTATGGTTCTTCACGTTACCTAGATAAGGTTAACTTTAGTGAATTCAGAAAAAAGCCTAAATGGATTATTGGATTCTCAGATATTACTGCGGTTCTGTCGCAGGTAGCAGCATTACATATTCAAAGTATTCATGGCCCGATGCCTAAAACTTTTTTTCAGGATAAAACGGGATTATCGTTAGAATCGCTTCGCGAGGTTTTATTCGGGGAACTTGTTGGTTACGCATTTGAGCCCCATAAGCTTAATCGCTTAGGTCATACCGAAGGAATCGTATTTGGCGGAAACTTGTGCTTACTGGCTCACTTACTTGGGTCGCGATCGGACGTTGATACGGCTGGTAAAATACTATTTCTGGAAGACGTGGATGAATACCATTATTCAGTGGATCGATTAATAGTTCAGCTCAAGCGGGCTGGAAAGCTGGATCGGCTGAATGGGTTATTAGTCGGCAGTTTTTCAGATATGAAAGATAAGGCTGAAGATTTCGGTATGAATGCTTACGAAATTATACAGCATTGGACTCAAGAATATGATTATCCTATAGCCTATGGCCTTGGAATTGGGCATGAAGCTAGAAACCTGGCCATGCCCATTGGTAGGAAAGTAGATTTGTTAATTTCTGAAGATTCGGTGCAGCTAACTTTTTTAAACGAGGAGCATCGTTAGAACTCCTGCCATCATGATATACTTGCAAAGAGAACTTAGAAAAGAGAAATCCTGCTTAGTATCGGCATAAAAAAGTCGATACGCTACGAAAAGAATAGGAATAGATATAACCATGAAAATATAAGCCAGCGTAGGAGCGTGCAAAGGCTTAGTCATGGAAAAAAGAGTAATGAGGAATAAAGTGATCAGACCTAGTAAAAAATATTTCGTACGCACCAGTCCCCATCGAATAGGTAAGGTTTGACAGCCAAAACTTGCGTCGCCCTTTACATCCTCCATATCCTTAATGATTTCCCGGATTAATGAAATCGTAAAGGCAAATAGGGCATAGATATATACTTCACGTTCATTGATCTGATAATGTACAGCCAGAATAATTAAGGAAAGGGCTGTCAGGAAAGCTACCATGAGGTTACCCCAAAAGGGTAATCTCTTCAGATGGTTCGAATAAATCCAGAGAAAAAAGAAGGCACAGGTATTAATTACAAAAACTTTTTTATCGACTAATCCTCCCGCCACAATTCCCAGGAAATTGAGAAAAAGATTAATCCCCATAGCTACCCGTCTTTTCAGATAACGACCGATAATCACCTGATCGGGCTTGTTAATGAGGTCAATTTTAATGTCATAGTAGTCATTGATAATATAACCCGCTGCAGCGATACAGGTAGTAGAGAAGATTAACCAGAATAAATGTTTATCCAGAAAGCCTTCATACCAAGCCGTTTCAGGATGAATCAAACAGGCATACACCAGATATTGAGTAATGGCCAGAATGAGTAAATTCGGCCAGCGAATCAGACGCAGGAATCCACTAATAATTTGGTTAGTAGTAGGTTTGGGTTTATGACGCATACTGCGAGTGGCTTCTAACAATTTAGGATAACCTTTAATACGGAAACGAGTAACCTAAAAATTACTTGATGTGGGTTCAAAATTAATAGACGAGAGTCTGCTTCTACGAAACCAACCTTTAAATCATTCTGTTGTACCTCTGACTAAATGTTATCACTATGAATATCGGCATTGTGTGCTATCCAACGTTTGGTGGAAGCGGAGTTGTAGCCACTGAGTTAGGAAAAGCACTCGCCAAAAATGGGCATCGCGTTCACTTCATCACTTACAGCCAGCCCCCGAGGTTAGATTTTTTCAATGAAAACGTCTTTTATCACGAAGTTTTCATTCCCTCGTATCCTCTGTTTCAGCACCCGCCCTATGAATTGGCCCTTTCCAGTAAAATGGTTGAAGTCGTCAAAAATCATAATCTGGATTTGTTGCATGTGCATTATGCCATTCCGCACGCTTCGGCAGCTTATATGGCTAAGCAAATTCTAAAGACTCAGGGTATTCACATCCCTATTATTACCACACTGCATGGAACAGACATTACTTTAGTTGGTAAAGATCCTTCTTTCGAACCCGTAGTTACCTTCAGTATTAATGCTTCTGACGGAGTTACGACCGTTTCTGAAAGCTTAAAGCAGGATACATATGATCAGTTTCCCATTGAGCGGGATATTGAGGTGATTCCTAACTTTATTGATCTGGAGCGTTTCCGCAAGCAGAAAAAAGACCACTTCAAAACGGCCATCGCTCCCAATGGCGAAAAGATATTAGTTCACACTTCGAATTTCCGGAAAGTAAAACGCATCGAAGATATTCTTCAGATGTTTGCCATTTTGCGGCAACAGATTTGTGTAAAGTTATTACTAATTGGTGATGGTCCTGAGCGGGTAGGTTTGGAAAAACTTTCTCGTGAACTGGGGATCAGTGCAGATGTTCGTTTTCTAGGCAAACTTGATGCTATTGAAGAAGTACTTTCCATTGCTGACGTATTCGTTATGCCGTCGGAGAAAGAAAGTTTTGGTTTGGCCGCACTAGAAGCTATGGCTTGTGAAGTACCCGTGATTTCTTCCGATGCCGGAGGCATTCCTGAAGTTAATATTCCTGGGAAAACGGGGTTTCTTTCAGCCATTGGTGATTATGAGGATATGGCTGAAAAAGCAGCGATTATTCTTCAGGATGATCAGTTACCCATTTTCAGAGCTAATGCCCTGGCTCGGGCCAAAGAATTTGACATTACTATTATTCTTCCGCGGTATGAATTTTTCTACGAAAAGATTCTTAAGCAAACCAGGGTGTCGGGGTATGAGGTAGCCGAATAGTGGGATAAATCCTGATTTCCAGCGGTCTTTTTCAACCTATAAGCGTATGAATTATTCAGGTATTCCCAAGACGTCCCAAAAACGGGTAGTAATCATCGGTGCTGGCTTTGGTGGCTTAGCTTTAGCTCGTAAACTGGCCAAGCACACCGATATACAAACCGTTTTACTCGATAAGAATAACTTTCACCAGTTTCAGCCGCTATTTTATCAGGTAGCAATGGCTGGACTGGAGCCTAGCTCCATTGCTTTTCCACTGCGAAAAGTTTTTCAGAGTCTGGCGAATGTTCACATTCGGGTTACGCAGGTCGAGCATATTGATACTGATCATCGATTGGTACATACATCAACGATGGGCGATATCAGTTACGATTTCCTCGTCATTGCGGCGGGAGCGGAGACGAATTTTTTCGGCATGAAGAATATCATTGAGCGGGCCTTACCCATGAAATCCGTGGGAGAAGCTCTGGCTCTTCGAAATCGTATGCTGGAAAACTTCGAACGGGCTTTGATTTCGGACGACATGGACGAGCGTCAGGGGTTAATGAATGTCGTCGTCGTAGGAGGTGGACCCACAGGTGTGGAGTTATCCGGGACACTAGCGGAAATGAAGATGCATATTCTTCCCAAAGATTATCCAGAGCTGGACTTTCGGCAGATGCAGATATATCTGGTCGAGTCGGGAGCTGAGTTACTTGGACCTATGTCACGCGAGTCACAGGTAAAATCGGAACAGTATCTGAGAAAATTGGGCATTAATGTAATGCTTAATAACCGGGTAACTGACTTTGATGGAAAATTTGTCTATCTGCTGGATGGTAATAAATTAAGAACGGATAATCTGGTCTGGACAGCGGGAGTAAAAGCCAGAACTTTTGAAGGCATTCCTAACGAAGTATTAGGCCGGGGGGGACGAATGAAAACCAATGAATTCTGTCAGGTGGAAGGCTATGAAAATATTTTCGCTATTGGCGACATCGCTTTGGTTGGGGGGGATGATAAGTTTCCCAATGGGCACCCTCAATTAGCCCAGCCAGCCATTCAGCAAGGTAAATTACTGGGAGATAATCTGGTAAGGTTAGTGAAAAAAGAATCACTGAAACCCTATAAATACAAAGATTTAGGCTCGATGGCAACCGTGGGCCGAAATCTGGCTGTGGTGGATTTACCCTTCTGGAAATTCCAGGGATTCTTTGCGTGGTTAACCTGGATGTTTGTTCACCTCATGTCGATTGTGGGCGTAAAAAACCGGCTGTTGACGCTTATTAACTGGGTTTGGAACTACATTACCTACGATCAATCCCTGCGATTAATCATTCGGTCCAAAGAACCTGACGTGAAGTCACAACCGCAGGAAGCCGAGCCTACACCGATTAATCCCTCATAATTCGAAATTTAGGATACGATAAAGAGTGTTTGGCCGTACCTTTGCCGTAATTAGTAATACATCTTTCTACACCATTTCAGTTTTTGTGTAGCCATGGAACCACAGAAAATTAAGCCGAAAAATAACGGCAGTAAGCAACTCTTCGATAACCCTATTCTGGAAGCTCTCTCCAGAACTCACATTTCCATCCCCGTATCCATGTTCTTTATTTTGGGTGGCGTTTTGGGTTGGTATGCATTCACTCATACGGATTTATCCAACTGGGCCATTGGAACTTTATTCTTCACGGGAGTAATAGCTTTTACTTTCGTTGAATACTGGATGCACCGCAGCGTGTACCATATTGAACCTACTACACCCGCACGGGCCAAGTTTCAGTATACCACACACGGCGTTCACCACGAATATCCAAAAGATAAGAGTCGTTTGGCCATGCCTCCAATTCTGGCAGCTATCATTGCCGGAACTTTATTCCTGATTTTCTTCCTGATTATGGGTGAAGCGGCGTATGCCTTCTTCCCTGGCTTTATCTGGGGTTACGCAGGGTATTTGCTGGTTCATTATTGCGTTCACGCCTATGCACCGCCTAAAAATTTCCTGAAGCATTTATGGATTAATCATGCCATCCACCATTACAAAGATGGTAATGTAGTGTTTGGTGTTTCTTCACCTTTATGGGATTATGTGTTTAATACCATGGATGATAAACATCAGAAAAAAGATACCAGTAAAGCGATGGAAACGCTTTAAGCTTTCCTGAACTTTTCATAAGCAGCGAGTCGTTCTAAGGTAGAGCGACTCGTTTTGCTATTTATAGACGGCTTAAAATTTCTAAATGGTACTTTTGCCGTCTGGTTTCTTCGTTATTTTGTACGTATGGTTGAGAAGCGTTGGTCCTATCAGAAACTCCCGGTTACTTCTGAAGATAAGCAAGCTGTTGAGTCGTTGGCTCAGGCAATTAATGTAAATTCTTTTTTAGCTACGTTGCTCTGGCAACGGAACATTCGGGAATTTGGTAGTGCAAAGTCATTTTTCAGGCCTCAACTTGACGAATTACACGATCCGATGTTAATGAAAGACATGGATCGGGCAGTGGAACGATTATCGCTAGCACTGGATCGTGGTGAGAAAATCCTAATTTATGGTGATTACGACGTGGATGGAACCACATCCGTAGCCTTATTTTATGGGTATCTGAAAACCTTCTACGATCATCTGGAATTTTATATTCCGGATCGCTACAAAGAGGGGTATGGCGTACAGAAACCGGGCATTGCTTATGCGGCTGAAAATGGGTTTACTCTTATTGTCACCCTAGACTGTGGCATTAAGTCCGTCGAGTTAGTGGCAGAAGCTAAAAGTTTAGGGATTGACTTTATTATCTGCGATCACCACCGACCGGGTGATGTAATCCCTGAGGCAGTAGCTGTATTAGATCCCAAAAGAGCTGATTGTCCGTACCCGTTTAAGGAGTTAACGGGGTGTGGAGTTGGGTTTAAATTACTACAGGCCTATAACCAGTATCATCAAATCCCGACGGATACTTTGTTTGAATACCTGGATTTGCTCGCCATCAGTATTGCTGCCGATATTGTCCCCATTACCGGAGAAAACCGGATTCTGGCTTATTATGGATTAAAGCAACTCAATGCCGCCCCCCGAACGGGTTTGAGAACTCTTATTAAATCCGCTTCGCTCAAATTACCGCTGGATATTACTAACGTAGTGTTCGGTATCAGTCCTCGCATTAATGCAGCCGGACGGATCAAACATGCTTACGATGCGGTTAACCTGCTTCTTTGCGAAGACGAAAACGAAGCCGAAGAATTTGCCCGAATTATTAATACCCATAATACCGACCGTCGTCAGTTTGATACGCGTATTACCCAGGAAGCCTTAACGATGATTGAAACCGATGAATGGTTAAAATCAGCAAAGTCTACGGTATTATTTAAGAATGACTGGAATAAGGGAGTGGTTGGAATTGTAGCGAGTCGTTGCATTGAACAATATTACCGTCCTACCATTATATTAACTGAATCCAATGAAAAGGCAGCGGGTTCGGCTCGTTCGGTTCCGGGTTTTGATGTGTATGAAGCCATTGAAGCTTGCTCAGATTTACTCGAACAATACGGCGGGCATATGTACGCGGCTGGACTAACTCTGAAAGTAGAAAACGTACCAGCTTTTCAACGACGTTTTGAAGAAGTAGTTTCCAGAAAAATTCAAAAAGAGCATTTAAGTCCGCTTGTCGATGTAGATATGAAGTTACCCATATCTGCTATCAACGATAAATTTCACGGTATTATCAGTCAAATGGGGCCTTTCGGACCTGAGAATATGACGCCGATCTTCGTAGCTGAGCAGGTTCAGTTGTACGGTACACCTCGGATATTAAAAGAGAAACATCTCAAAATGGACGTGCGTCAAAACGGATCACAGGTATTCTCCTGCATTGGTTTTGGAATGGCACACTTTTACGAGAAATTACTGACAGGTCGTCCGTTTGATTTATGCTATCAGGTAGAAATCAATGAATTTCAGGGCAAACGAACCTTACAATTACAGATTAAGGATATTAAATTCAGCTAGAAGGCTTAGAGATAAAAAAATGATTCTTCGCACAGAAAATCTGATTAAGAAATACGGACAGAGACTGGTCAATGATAATGTGAGTTATCAGGTGGCTCAGGGAGAAATTGTCGGTTTGCTGGGCCCTAACGGAGCGGGTAAGACGACATCTTTCTACATGGCAACGGGTCTGGTAAAACCTAACAGTGGAAAAGTATATCTGGATAATCTGGATGTAACGAATCTACCAATGTACAAACGGGCTCGTCTGGGTGTGGGTTACCTGGCTCAGGAGGCTTCCGTTTTCCGTAGTCTGACGGTAGAAGAGAATATTCTGGCCGTGCTGGAACTTCGGGGCGGCATGAACAAAGTCGAGCGACACGAGAAAATGGAGTCGTTACTCGAAGAATTGAGCTTGACGCACGTTCGTAAAAACAAAGGGCAGGTATTATCTGGTGGAGAGCGTCGCCGGACCGAAATTGCCCGGAGTCTGGCAGTAGATCCTAAATTCATTCTGCTGGATGAACCCTTCGCCGGAGTAGATCCTATTGCCGTAGAAGAGATTCAGGGCATTGTCGCCAAGTTAAAATACCGCAACATTGGGATATTAATCACGGATCACAACGTAGATGAAACCTTATCCATCACGGATCGGGCTTACCTGTTGTTCGAAGGGAAAATTTTACGTTCAGGTACGCCAGAAGAACTAGCCGCTGACCCCGTGGTTCGTCGCGTGTATCTGGGTAAGCACTTCGAATTAAAGCGAAAAATTTAAGATAATACTAACAGCTACACTGATGCCAGCTTTCTGCTGGCATCGGCCATTAATAAGCTTAATTGATTTTAGAATTAATACCGAATTACCTGAATAAAGGAAATTAATTTCTGAAATAGGTAATACAACTCAATCGGGTTATAAAAGAATAGTTACCTCTTAGAAAACTCCAAACTCAAAAGCCCAAACGCTAGGCACATTTCACAAAATCGCCCTACCTTTGCACCATGCAAGATCGCTATGCACAGCGGGGCGTTTCGGCCTCCAAAGAAGACGTTCATCAGGCTATTGCCGCTCTCGACAAAGGCCTTTTTCCTAAAGCTTTTTGTAAGATCGTTCCCGATACACTTACGGGCGATCCCGAGTATTGTACCATTATGCACGCCGATGGTGCGGGTACAAAAACTTCCCTGGCTTACTTATACTGGAAAGAAACCGGAGATATTTCGGTATGGAAGGGCATTGCCCAGGATTCCATCGTAATGAATACCGACGACTTACTCTGCGTCGGTTGCACGGGTCCCATTCTGCTTTCCAGCTCCATTGACCGGAATAAAAACCGGATTCCCGGCGAAGTAATCGCTCAGATCATTAATGGTACAGAAGAAGTATTAGCCATGCTTCGTGAAAACGGTGTGGAGATTTACTCCACGGGTGGTGAAACCGCTGACGTAGGCGATCTGGTTCGGACCATTACCGTAAACAGTACCGTGGTGGCCCGGATGAAGCGTTCCGATGTGATTTCAAACGATAACATTCAGGCGGGTGATGTCGTCGTAGGGTTGGCTTCTTTTGGACAGTCGAACTACGAAGATCAATATAATGGCGGGATGGGCTCCAACGGCCTTACCTCCGCTCGTCACGACGTACTGGGTAAATATCTGGCGGCTTTATATCCCGAAAGTTTTGATCCCGAAGTTCCCTCGGATCTAATTTATAGTGGTTCTAAAAAATTAAATGAACCCGTAGAAGGTACGCCTTTAAACGTGGGGCAGTTAATCCTTTCGCCTACGCGTACCTATGCACCGTTTGTGAAGGCTTTATTAGCCGAAATTCGTCCGAATGGCATGGTGCATTGCTCCGGTGGAGCTCAGACCAAAGTGTTACATTTCGTTGATAATGTTCATATTATCAAGGATAACCTTTTTCCAATTCCTCCGCTATTTAAAATGATTCAGCAGGAAAGCGGAACGGCCTGGTCAGAGATGTACAAAGTCTTTAACATGGGTCACCGTTTGGAAGTATACTTACCCGAAGCTCAGGCTCAGCGAGTGATTGAGATTGCCCAATCTTTTGGTATCGAAGCTCAGGTGATCGGTCGGGTAGAAGCGTTTGAAGGAAAACGAGTAACGGTGAAAAGTGAATTTGGCGAGTTTGTTTACTAATGAAGTAAGCCATACGACGGCAGGGAAGACGCGTAAAGTACCACAGCACCAATGCAAGCAGAAGAAATTCAATCCATAGAGCCCGCTCTGGACATGGGAATTTATACCGTGCCGGATGTCGCTCAGATTCTGAGGTTACCGCTTACCCGCGTACGTCGCTGGCTGGATGAATTCTGGAATGGACGATTATCCGCCACGACCAAAGTTTCTTACTCGTGGGGTAAGGGCCGCGAGCGAGTAGTGAGCTTTCAGACCCTGATTGAGTTTTATGTGTTTTTTAAATTGCGGGAACTGGGTATTTCAACGGCTAAGATTTTACAGGCCCATGAAGTCAGTTCCAAGCTTTTACAAACGCCATTTCCTTTCGCTTCTTCGTTTTTATTAACCGATAGTAAGACTTTATTTGTCGAAATAGGTAATGAGATACTAATTACGGCAGATGCCCGGCTTCAATACGAGATTAAAGAAGTCATGGAAGGTTTCTGCCGTAAAATTGAATTTGATACCGATAAAGTCGCCGCGAAGTTCTGGCCGTTGGGTAAAGATCGCTCCGTAGTGATTGATCCCCAGAAACAGTTTGGACAACCTATTATTCAGGGAACCAACATTCTGGCTGAAACCTTACATCGGATTCATCTGGGCGGTGAAGAAGTAAGTACCATTGCCTCTCTGTATCAGATTACTCCTCAGCAGGTAGAAGAAGCCTTGTATTTTATTAACCGTCCCATTCAATGAAGGTCTATCTTGATGAGAATTTAGTACCGTTCTTTCCAGCTCATTTTATGGAAGAACAAAAACTAAGCATTCTTCGCAATGAAGATTCGCTGGCTAAAGTCAAGGGGCTGATCATTTATCCCGAGTTAAACGTCCATCGCACTTCTTCTTTAAAAGCTGTTTTTGCCGGATTGGGGCTAAACGTAGTTTTTGTATCACTACCCGTAGAAGGCGTTTGGTATCTCGACGAACCCGAAGTTCGTCAGCGAAAATGGGCTGAGGTCATAAAGAAATGCCGTAAGCAAACGGAAGCATTTGCCTATCGGTGTGATCTGAATGCGAGTCGTTTGCGGAATCTTGCCTAGCAATCTTATTGGATTAACTGCTGTTTTTCCCGTTGCTGGGCCAACCGTAAACGAATTTCCTGTAGGCTCTGTTCTTTCAGCAATTGGCCGTTTTTATAAACGGTTTCTAATAAGCCCGTTCTGGCTTCTTCCGCACTGACCTGATCCACCAGTCCTGTTACCATTCCCTTTTCTCCCATTACTTTGATTAGCCCTTTGGCACTACGTTTAGTACCATCATCGGTTTTAGGATCTTTAAAAATGGCCCGACCTTCCCCTTTCACTACCCCATAGGTCGCTTTCATTGCAAAACCGAAGGTATCGCGGGTAACGTATTGATAAGTATAACTGCCGATACCGAAGACGATGTTGGTACTGGCAAATCCCTTATCCGCCAGTTGCTGACAAATGGTCTGACAACGCTCCAGCGTGATACTGTCCCCGTAAATCAGTCCGATATGCGGATCCAAGAGGCGAAACCCTTTTTCGGTTATGTTTCCTCCAAATGTTTCCCAAAGGCATTCGACGGCCCCTTTGTATTCCGGTGTTCCCGGTTCTGCTTCGGGGTCACCACAAAGAATTTTTACCGGATCGCCGCTGTCGGGGCGAATCACTACTTTTCCATTCCGGTTGATGATGTCCCCTTTTAGCTGAGGTATAAATTCCGTGATTACTTGCCAGAAGTCCCAGGTATCACTGACAATACTTACGACGCCTTTTGGATAAATCTCGTTAATGAGTCGTTTGAAGGTATCAATTTCTCCGTTTTGTGTACCCATGCACATGACGCTATGTTCAGTAGCGGGGACACTGCCTCCCACTAGTTCCTGATCCACATCCGCTAAGTAATAGGTTTCCAGAAAGTCGATGGCTGGAATGGTATCGGTTCCCGTAAAGCTCAGTAAGTGAGCGGCTCCGCTCATTTCTGCTGCCTCGAGGCCAGCCATACCCCGAAAACTGAAATCATGCCCCTGCCAGGGAACGAAAGACGTATCGCCGCCCGTCTTTGCGGCGTATTGATCCAGAAGGGTTCGGTACTGAAAAGCCGTGGTTGCACTGGTGCAGGGTAACCACAGAATGCAGGATAATAGGGTTTCGAGGAAATTGGTTAACCAGAAAAATTCAGGCTTCGTATTCTGAATCGTAAACATCGGAACCCGAAAAGGCGTAAGCGTCCCTTCGGGTAAGGCCCGAATTTCCAGTGGTAGGTAACCCAGATCGTGCAGAGCTTCGATGTGATCGAAGGTGACGGCTCCTTTGCCCAGGTAATTTTCAATGCGTCTCTGGTATTTTTGTATTACCCGTGCTTTCGGCTTTTGAAAGAATTGTTCGTTAAACTCTTCCATCAAATATTTTTTGATGAAATATTGCATTCCAAAGAAAACGACTGCATCAAAGCCAGTAAGTCGACTTTTACGAGGAGTTAAGTTGCTGTATACCAATTCAGTACCAGTAGGGTATTGACTCCGGTGATCTACTTTATATCCGTCAGAAAGATGAATGGGATTCATGAACGTATTAGTTAAGAAGCGGGGCAGAAAGGGGAATTTGAGTAAGCTCAGGAGTAGCGAAAGTCTGAAAGGAATCGGTGCTGAAAATCTGATCATAATAGATTTTCAACGCCTCAAATCCCCGGCTAAAAATGCCATGACTTACCATCAGAATTAACGAACCCGCTCCCTGCTGGCGTAAGGCCTTGGCTAATTGTAGAAAGGTTGCTCCGCCGTCACAAATGTCATCGACTACTACGCAGGTTTGTCCTTGCAGAAGCGGAGCATAAATGTGCACATCGCTGAGTTGCCCGTTGACAGGATTACGCTTTTTACTACACTCGATGTAATCCACGCCTAGATGCTGGGCCAGTTTATAGGTTTTTTTCAAGGCTCCAGCATCGGGAGAAACCAGCACGTACGAGGTTAGCGAAGCTACGCATTGCTCAACGAAAGCCTGATTGCTGATCACTTTTACCCGATCCAGTAAGGCTGGAGTAACATCTGAGTGAGGATCGAAAATGGTTACTTCCTTAAAGTTGAGGTTATTAATTAAATCAGAGTAGACTTTTACAGTTAAGGCCTCGCCCGGCTGCATAAACCGATCCTGGCGGGCGGCGGGAAAATAAGGAAGAAATAGCGATAATTCGGTTACTCCTGCTCGCCGCAGAGCATCTACGGCAACAAGTAATAAACCCATATCATCAAAACTCCGAATGCGAGTGGTAATTAGCATCGATTCGTTCGTTACCGATTCCAATAAACGGATATGAGGTTCACCACCATTAAAAGTGAATGCCTCATAAGCAAGGCCAGAACCGTAGGGCTGGAATGTTTGATCAAGATTAATGATTTTCATATTTGCGTTTATTTTACGCAAATATGAAAATGGCAAATAGATCTTGCAAGAAAAACGTTAAATATTTGTGTAAAAATTACGCAAAACGTAATTCTATGGAATATCAAAATAGAATCCATTATGCTCAAGTTCTTGATAACGAGCCGTATCGAAGCGATACAGAGAAGCAGGGCGACCACGGCCTTCAGAAATTTTATCAGATAGCTCTTCTAGAATTCCGAAGCTGAGCATTTTTTTTCGGAAGTTTCGGCGATCCAAAGGTTGGTTAAGAATGATGCTGTAGAGTTTTTCCAACTCTCCGAAGAGGAATTTTTCGGGTAATAAATCAAAGCCAATGGGTTGGTAACGCAGTTTGGACCGAAGACGCTGGATGGCTTTTTCCAGAATTTGAGCGTGATCAAAAGCCAGGGACGGCAATTGGTTAACGTCAAACCACTGGGCATCTACTGCGTCAGTGGAGGGCTGAAGTTCATGATTTCCCGAACGAATAAGGGCCATATAAGCTACCGAAACGACTCGAAAGCGAGGATCACGCTGAGGATTTCCAAAGCTGAAAAGTTGTTCGAGGTAGTTGATAACCAATCCCGTTTCTTCTGTAAGCTCGCGTTCTACGGCCTGTTCAAGACTTTCCTGTTCCGTTACAAAGCCGCCGGGTAAGGCCCATTGATTAATAAAAGGCTCATACTTTCGGCGAATTAATAAGACGTGTAATTGCTCGGAATGATAGCCAAAAACAACGGCATCAACGGTCAGACGAATGTTTTGATCGGGGTATTGGAAAGAATCGGCCATGGAATCAATAGCATTATAACCACTGCTTCAACTCCAGTAATGAACGCAGTTGATAGGTAGCTTCGCAGGGAGGGTAGAGCGATTGCTCGGGACGAAAATACGCCGCGTGCATGCCAACTCCTAATGCTCCGGCTACATCGGCTTCGGGATTGTCTCCAATCATGAGGGCGTCGCAGGCGATGCATCCCGCTTTTTCCATCGCAAAGTGAAACATGGCGGGCTCGGGTTTCTTGGCGTTAGCCGTTTTGCTAGTTACTACTTCTTTGAAATAACCCGTTAAACCACTAGTGTCCATTTTGGTGTACTGTACATCACCAAAACCATTGGTAATGATGTGCATTTCATACCGGGGAGCCAGGTAGTCAAGTAACTCCAGTGCCCCGGGCAATAAATGGGGTTTGTAGGGGCAACGGGATAAATACCATTCACTCCATTCGTCACAACTGTTGTCATCTTCACAACCTAACTGACTGATTACCTGCCGAAAGCGGCGGTAACGCAGCTCTTCCTGCGAAATCTGGCGACTGTCGTGCAAATGCCATAACTCGGCATTCACCTGATGAAAAGCTTCCTGAAAAGCCTGAGCCGTGGGAATACCCCGTTTACGAAGATCAAATGCTTCGAATAATTCTACCAGCGTTTCGTTCGTATTTCGCTCAAAATCCCAAAGGGTATGGTCGAGGTCAAAAAAGAGATGTTTGTAAGCCGTTCTGGGCATTGTTGAATATTTTCTTATCCGTAATCTGCTTACGGTGTTGCTCTAAAAACTCGGTAAATAACTCCAGCTCATCCAGCAGAGGCTGAAAATCGTAGGAATCGTAATGGTAACTTTCGGTGTACACGTTCTGAAAATCAGTAATCAAATAATCCAGTTGCTTGATATTCCAGCTCTTTAATCCGAAGAGATATAAGTTCTGAAAATGGTGAGCAAACTTGGGAGCCTGATACCGGGCGGTAGTTTTAATGTCAATCGCCCGATCTCCACCAACTACATCTACCATGCCGTAAAACTCTACGTCTTTAATAGCCGTACGAACGAAAAACTGAGTTTTATATCGCATGGGTAACTGCTTCCGCATGGTTTGAATAATCTCCGCTGGAAACTGTTCTTCGCCTCGACCAGAAATCAACGCCGTTTCGAAACTAACCCCTCGCTGTTGAGCAGGTGTGGGCGGTTGCGGAACCCGATTAATCCGATTCAGTAACTCCTGTTCGCTTACGTATAACTCTCCATTGGCATTTCGTGCTTCGTGATGAAACAGCGAAAATGTCTGAATGAGGGTGGGGTATAAGCGGTATTTGATCATTGATAAATAGACTACGGTTTTAACCTTACTAATCTATCCTATAAAAGTAATGCCGCGGCACGTGAGTTGATGGTTTGGGGAGGAGTCTGGATAAAAATAAAACATCCCGGAAGGTTAACCTTCCGGGATGCAAAACCTAAGAACTACTCACTATTAACCAATCACTAGATTAACCAATCACTATGAAAGATTTGCCAGTGCTTCCCGAAGAGCCACGATCTTTAACTCCGCATCGGCTTTTTTCTGACGTTCTTTTTCTACAATTTCCGGTTTCGCATTGGCCACGAAACGCTCGTTGGAAAGCTTGGCATCCACCGATTTCATGAAACCTTCGTTATACTCGATTTCCTTGGTTAATCGTTCTCGTTCGGCTTCAACGTCGATCTTCTCACCTAAAGCAATGAAGATTTTATCGGTTTTAATCAGGAATGGTGAAACGCCAGCTACGTCTTCGCTCACGAATTCAACGGGTGTGGTATTAGCCAGTTTCTGAATGATCGGATCAATCTTCTGGTAACGATCCACATACTCCGTGCGAACAGCGAGAGGTAAGGTTTCTTTCGGTGAAAGACCTTTGGAGTTGCGGGTTTCCCGGACTTTGGTTACTACTTCAAAAAGCGTATCAAAATCTGCTACAATGGCTGGATCAATAGTACCTACGATGGGGTAATCCGCCCGGCAGAGGCTTTCTCCTTCGGCACGTTCCCGCAGACTTTGCCAGATTTCTTCGGTAATAAACGGCATGAAGGGGTGCATCAGGGCCATTAGTTTTTCGAAGAAAGCAACGGTCGTTTCGTAAGTTTCTGCATCAATGGGCTTACCGAACTCAGGCTTGATAATCTCCAGATAGTTCGAGCAGAATTCATCCCAGATCAGTTTATAAGCAGCGTGCAGAGCGTCTGAAATACGGAATTTGCTAAAATGATCCAGAATTTCGGCCAGCGTTGCATTCAACTTTGACTCAAACCAGGCAAAGGCTTGTTGATTCGAAGCGGGAGCGGATTCGGTAGAAATTTCCCAGCCTTTAATGAGACGGAAGGCATTCCATACTTTATTACAGAAATTCCGACCCTGTTCACAAAGCTTTTCATCAAACAGCAAATCATTACCAGCGGGAGCGGAGAAGAGAAGTCCCGTCCGAACGCCATCCGCACCGAATTTGGCAATCAGGTCCAGCGGGTCAGGGGAGTTTCCAAGTTGCTTAGACATTTTCCGGCCCTTTGCATCGCGGACAATACCCGTCAGGTATACGTTCTTGAATGGACGCTCGCCCATAAACTCATACCCCGCCATGATCATCCGGGCTACCCAGAAGAACAGAATGTCAGGACCCGTCACCAGATCGCTGGTGGGGTAATAGAATTTAATATCCTCGTTATCCGGGTTTGATAAGGCATCAAATACACCAAACGGCCACAGCCAGGACGAAAACCAGGTATCGAGTACATCAGGATCCTGCTCTAAATCCTGTTCCGTCAGAGCAAAAAGCTGCATTTCGTGCTGAGCTTTCCGCAGAGCTTCGCGTTTATTTTTGGCTACGATGATGGTACCATCCTGTAAGTAGAACGCCGGAATCTGCTGCCCCCACCAAAGCTGACGAGAAATACACCAGTCGCGGATATTCTCCATCCATACCCGGTAGGTATTCTTGAACTTGGCCGGAATCAGGGCTACTTCATCGTTCATGACGGAATCCAGGGCCGGTTTGGCCATGTCGTCCATTTTTAACCACCACTGCATGGACAGTTTAGGTTCGATTACCGCACCCGTTCGTTCGGACGTTCCTACGTTGGATTTATACTCTTCGATTTTTTCCAGGTAACCCTTTTCTTCGAGCTCCTTGATAATGGCTTTGCGAGCGGCAAAACGATCCATCCCTACGAAGAGCTGAGCTTTTTCGTTGAGTGTTCCGTCGTCGCTGAGAATATCAATAACCGGCAGACGGTGTTTCTGACCGAGTTCGTAGTCATTCAAATCGTGAGCCGGGGTTACTTTCAACGCTCCAGTACCGAAATCCATCGTTACGTATTCATCCAGAATGATCGGAATTTCGCGATCAATCAAAGGAATGCGAACTTTCTTGCCGTGCAGGTGCGTATACCGCTCATCATCAGGGTGAACGCAAATCGCCGCATCGGCCATGATCGTTTCGGGACGAACGGTGGCGATGGTAACAGAAGTACCGTCTTCACCAACCACGGGATACTGGATATGAACAAACTTCGATTGTACTTCCTTGAAGATTACCTCTTCATCGGATAAGGCCGTTTTGCCCTGAGGGTCCCAGTTTACCATCCGAACACCACGGTAAATCAGCCCTTTATTATACAAACGAACGAATACATCAATTACTGACTCATAGTACTTCTCGTCCATGGTGAATCGCGTACGATCCCAATCACAGGAAGCTCCGAGTTTCTTGAGTTGTTCGAGAATAATTCCGCCGTATTTGTCTTTCCACTCAAAGGCATACGAAAGAAACTCATCGCGGCTGAGATCCGTCTTGGCGATTCCCCGCTCCTTAAGCATGCCTACGACTTTGGCTTCCGTCGCGATGGAGGCGTGATCCGTACCCGGCACCCATACCGCCTCTTTGCCTTCCATGCGGGCCTTGCGGACCAGAATATCCTGAATGGTATTGTTGAGCATGTGGCCCATGTGTAGGATTCCCGTGACGTTTGGGGGAGGAATCACAATGGTGTACGGCTCTTTTTCAGGATTAGGCTTGGACGCAAAAAGCTTGTGCTGGAGCCAGTAGGCATACCACTTGTCTTCAACCTCGTTGGGTGAATACGTTTTAGAAATCGTGCTCATGGTAGTCATCTTTCGGGGAAAATCGCCCTAAACAGAAATTGGAATGCAAAGATACGCAATTGAAAGCCGTGGCGGTAATAACGGGCGTATTTGACCCGCTGGCAGCGAGTAGTCGACGGCTTATTAATTCAATCTGATTAATAGCTAATCGTGGGAATTCACTGTTCTTTTCACTGTTGCCAGCGAAAAAGCTGGCAGCGGCATAGAAACAGTTACTATGCTTCGGGTAACATTAAAATCATAACACATTTTATACAATCCCTAGTTCGGAAAAACGTGATTTGGAGGCAGATGCATTATTTTTGTGAGCTAGCCCGTGGCTGAACCTCAGTCATGAGAGCACCTAACCATTCATTTACCTAGTTTCAACGCCACATGAGTCGTTTTTTCGTGAATGTTTATTCCATTTGGGCGGCCTTTTGGTTTGTGATTACGTTCCTGTTGATATTTCCGTTTCAGTTTATCTTTTTACAAAAAGAAGCCTGGAAACCCATGGCTCACCGTTGCAATCGGGTATGGGCTCATTTATTTTTTCCGTTGGTCGGAATGCCTATTCGGGTGCGTTATGAAGCGGGAAAACCCGATAAAAATCAGGCGTATGTCTTTGCGGCGAATCACTTTTCATACCTGGATGTAGCTTCCATGATGCTGATTGTGGATACGTATTTCGCTTTTCTGGGGAAAGACGTGTTAAAGAAAGCTCCTTTGTTTGGGTACATGTTTTCGAAACTCCACATTCAGGTAGATCGGAATGATCCCAAAAGTCGTTCGAAATCTTTGCAGCGATCGTATCGGGCATTGGAGTCAGGGAGAAGCATGGTGATTTATCCCGAAGGAGGCATCCGCACGAATAATCCGCCGCAAATGCATCCTTCCTTTAAAGACGGAGCCTTTCGCATGGCGATTCGGGAGCAGGTACCTTTGATTCCGATTTCGTTACTGAACAACTATCAGTTATTACCCGATAAGAAAAACATGCGTCTGTACCCCGGATCGGTGAAAGCGGTAATTCACAAATCCATTGAAACGAAAGGAATGACGGACGCCGATGTGGAAAACTTACGGCAGCAGGTGTTTGATATCATCCAAAAAACGCTGGACGAATACACCGCAAACCCGAAAATACACGATAAGGAATTTATTACACTTACTGTAATTTAGTTGTTGATGGTTTGTTGAGGGTTATCCGTTTAACTCTGAGGTTAAATGAACCAACAACGAACCACCATCAACCCACAACCAAAAATACATGCAGGTCGAAAAAGATACCCTTCATAAAATGGCCAAACTGGCCCGTTTAAGCATCATTCCTGAAGAGGAAGAAAAGCTGACTAATACCCTGAGCAGTGTATTAACCTGGATGGAACAGTTGAATGAGCTGGATACTTCCAACGTAGAACCCTTGACCCACATGACGCTGGAAGTGAATGCGTTGCGGGAAGATAAAGCTCTGCAGACGATTACGCATGAGCAAGGCTTACGGAATGCTCCTGAACGGGATGAAAATTACTTCCGGGTACCCAAAGTATTGGAATAAAGAAACAATTGTAGAGACGCGACTTCGTCGCGTCTGGGCAGAGGCGATTTTAGTACCTATGGCTGGTGAAGTCGCGTCTCTACAGTTAGAGAATTTGAAACCTGTCTCCATCCAGTGATACCGGAAATTTCTCTCGAAATGTGGATAACTCTTCATGATTAAGAGTAAAGCTGTGGATAAAGGATTTGGATTGTGGATAACTTATCCACTCCCCTCGGGAGTTAATCAATCCAGATGCTCCCGAATGAGCCAAACCGTTACCGTCTTCTCCAATGCGGTTCACACCGATTACATAGCTCTGATTCTCAATGGCTCGGGCGGTTAAGAGACTTTTCCACACGGATTCCCGAACGGCGGGCCAATTAGCAGTATAAATCAATACGTCGTACTGGTTATCCACATTTCGACTCCATACTGGAAATCGCAGGTCATAACAGATCAGCGGACAGATGTTCCAGCCTTTCCAGTTTTTGATAATCCGTCGAGTACCTGCGGTGTAGACTTCGTGCTCGTTACCCATGCGGAACAAATGCCGCTTGTCGTAATAATCATACGTTCCATCGGGCTGCATCCAGACCAGGCGGTTATAATACTTGCCATCTTCCTGCACGACAAAACTTCCCGTTACCACCGCTTGATACTGAGCAGCTATTTGCTTCATCCAACGAGTGGTCGTCAGGTTCATGACCTCCGCCACTGGGGCCGGATTCATGGTAAAACCCGTGGTGAACATTTCGGGTAAAACGATCAGATCCGTAGGTTCGGTTAATTCCGCAAGCATTTCTTCAAACATCGCTCGATTGGCCGTGGGGTTTTCCCAGTGCAAATCCGCCTGAACGAGGGTAACGGTTAGAGGAGCAGTCATAAAACAGAAATTAATACACAATCGTTAATGAGCCACTGATCGTCGGGCGACCATTGTTAGGCTTTATGACGTAATAATAAGTCGCAACGGGCAGTTTTTTTCCCTGGTAGGTTCCGTCAAAAGTAGTGCGATACCCTTTGGAAAGAAACAGCTCCGTACCCCAGCGATTAAAAATCTGTACTTCGGCATTGGGATAATATTCAATGCCCGGCATTTCCCAGGTATCATTCTTGCCATCGCCGTTCGGGGTAATACCGTTGGGAATGGTAATGGGTTCCCAAATGGTTACCAGAATAGCATCCTGTACTTCGCAACCCGTACTGGAGATAACTTTTAGGGTGTAACTAGTAGTCTGCGTAGGCGAGGCCGTTGGATTTTTAACAGTGGTAGAACTTAAACCTGTAGGGGGCGTCCATTCAAAAGACAAATTATCATCACACTGAGGCTGAAGAACGATGGATTCTCCCCGGACAATACCGACTTCTTCCGGCAAGTTCAACCAGGGAGCGGGAGACACAACAGCCGTTTGCTGGGCTGTAGCTTTACATCCATAGGCATTGGTAACCGTATACGTAACAGGGAATGAACCTACACCTGCCTGTGAGGGATCAAATTCGTTACCTACTACGCCACGACCGGAAAAGACACCTCCAGCGGGTGTTCCTACTAGTGTAAGTTTAGTTACATTACTTTGACATATGGGGGGGATGGGTTGTAGAGTTGCCGTAGCTTCCGGATTCAGACTGGCATCAAAAGCTGTAGATATAGCCGAGCAGGAACCCACGTTTACTTCGAACGTATAACGCCCGGAAGCTTTCACGACGTACCGATTTTGAGTTGCTCCAGCAATAGGTTGCCCATTCAAGAACCATTGATAGGTATAACCCGTACCCGAAGCTGCAACGAGAGCTACCGAATCTGAAGCACAAAATTGGCCTGAACTGGGCAGGGAAATGAATTCTGCTTTCGGAGTAGGATAGATTTCCACCTGTTTTGACAGTGTGTAGGTACAAAAATCATCCAGATTCTGAACACGAACCGCATACAAGCCTGATTGGGTAACGGGAATCGAAGAGCTGGTTTGAGAAAGAGTCTGCCCATCCTTCGACCAGGAATAACTGTAATTACCTGTCGCTGTTGAAAGTGTAATTTGTTGGGACTCGCAGGCGGGTAAGGGAACATTGGAAATAATTTCCGGTCCAGCTCCCGTTTTTAACGTTACCCGTACCGATTCCGAAGTTTTAGAAGCCGAGCAAACCGTAGTGGAGCTAATCACCACCTGATACACGCCCGGCGAGTTAACCTGGTAGGTATAGGTAGTGGCTCCGGGAATATTAATACCGTCTTTTTGCCACTGATACGCCGCATCGGCAATTTGCTGAACGGATAAATCCAGAAAACCTTTTTCACACACTTCCAGCTCTTTCACGGGCCTGGCAGGATCATCCTTGAGCGTAATGACAGGATCGGGCAGGCTATTATCGGGACAATCCACCACAAGTAATTGAAAATCTCTGCGGACGGATCCAATTTTTTGGCCGTTTCGGTATTCATCGACCTGCACAGTAAAGGCAAATAGTCCTCGTTGACTAGCAGTAACACTTAAAACCCCCGTGACGGGATCCACCCGTAAAGCCGGATTTCCAGGAATAGCAAGATTTTCATTGAAACCGCCCGCCCATTGAACGGGAGGATAGGGACTGGACTGGGGAACCGAAGGGTTAGGCATTGCTGCCGTGGAGTAACCCATGGCAGGCGTTACCAGTGAATAACGCAACTCATCGCCATCGGCATCGGTAGCTCCGAAGTTGAGAGTAAAAGGCTTGTTAACGCAAATATATTCTCCGTTGGGGTGAGCAAAAATGGGAGATGAATTCAGAAAGGGCTGTCCATTAGCTAGCAAAGCCGGAAATTCCATATAAAACACCATCCCAGATCGACCCGGAGCCGTAATGTTGTCTGTAGCAGTATTACGACAACAGCGTTCCAGGGCAATGTAATACCCTTGAGGATCACTATAATTAGCTGGAGATAAGTCGATGGATGCCGCATACCGAACAATGGAAGTTTTCAGTCCACGAGCTTCGGCACAACTGGGATTGGAGTATTGAAGAGGCGTAATGGACTCCTGATAAAGCCGGATATTTCCATTAAACGCGTTCATTCGCTGGTTATCACTTTTGCGAAAAATAGAAACTACGAACGAAGCTTCTTTACCCGTATTGCTACCTCCAATCTCATCAAAATACAGATTCACATAAAGATTGTATTTTCCCGGTAGGTTACCCGTAGCGACCATTTCGAAGTTACCCCCTACAATGTGGTTCGCCCGGCTGCTGAAGGCGACCAGAATCAATGAACTATAAAAGAGAAGGGTAAAAAAGTGTTTCATACGTCCGGATTCAAAACAACGTATCAGGAGAACGTCATCTGACCATCCTTCATTTTGCTGAAGAAGTGCTTTTCAGTAAATATCCAGTACGAAGTTACCACGATAGAGTAGCTAATCTTGCATGAAATCGAAGGAGAATGGGCAGGATACGCATAAAAGCCAATCCAAATTGTATTTTTGTATAAGGTAGAAAAAAGCATATTTGGTGCATTGAGCATCAGATCTGAAGGGAGACGACGACGATTATCTTATGGAGCGAACAACGAATTTTTTTGATACCAAGATTGAATTTCTGAAAGGGGTAGGTCCACAAAAAGGGGCTTTACTGAATACAGAACTGAATATATTTACCTTCGGCGATCTTTTACAGCATTATCCCTTTCGTTACGAGGACCGCACTCGTTTTTACCGTATTTCGGAATTGCAGGAAGACTTACCCGGTGCCCAGATTAAAGGCCGCCTACGAAATTGGGAAGTCATTGGTGAGGGACACAAAGCCCGGCTGGTGGCTCAGTTCAGCGACGGATCAGGAACTATGGAACTGGCCTGGTTTCAGGGCATTTCCTTCATGGAAAAATCCCTGCTTCGCGATGGGCAGTACGTAATTTATGGTAAGCCGACGAGCTTCAACGGTAAATTCCAGATGGTGCATCCCGAAATGGAAGTACTGACGGCAGAAAACGAAAAAGGTGGTCACTGGCAGCCCGTCTACAACCTCACGGAGAAACTTCGTAAACGTTACGTTGATGCCAAAGCCATTGCCAAATGGCAACGACAGATTCTTGAATTAGCTGGATCCAGTATTCGGGAAACCTTACCGCCCTTTTTGATTGAAAAATACCGTTTAGCTTCGAAAATTCAGGCCTTATGGGGAATCCACGTGCCCGGTAACGAGCAGCACATCCACCAGGCCAAACGCCGACTGAAATTCGAAGAGTTATTTTACAATCAGTTAAGGTTAATAAAACAGAAAATCCTGCGTCGCACAGAATATCCCGGTCAGGTTTTCTCTGGAACTCAATTGATTCGTGAATTCTATGATGCTCATTTACCCTTTGATCTGACCGGAGCTCAAAAGCGGGTAATTCGTGAGATTTTTGAAGATATGCGGTCAGGTAAGCAAATGAACCGACTTTTGCAGGGGGACGTAGGTTCAGGGAAAACAATTGTCGCGTTCATCTGTATGCTACTAGCCATTGAAAATGGAGCTCAGGCTTGCTTAATGGCACCAACAGAAATTCTGGCGGATCAGCACTTTAAAGGATTATTACCTTTCGCTGAAGCTATGGGACTTGGAATGGGTAAATTAACCGGATCAACCCCTAAAAAAGAACGGAAAGTTTTGCACGAAGGCTTGCTGGACGGCTCGATACAGATTGTAGTAGGAACACATGCTTTACTCGAAGATATTGTTCAGTTCAAGAATTTGGGTTTAGTTGTTATTGATGAACAGCACCGTTTCGGCGTGGCTCAGCGGGCCAAGCTCTGGCAGAAAAATGAAGTCGTGTATCCTCACATTCTGGTAATGACGGCTACGCCCATTCCCCGGACGCTGGCAATGACTTTATACGGTGATCTGGATTTGTCACAAATTGATGAGTTACCCCCTGGCAGAAAGCCCATCGTTACCCGCTGGAAATCCGATCAGCACCGGCTGGAAGTCTTTGGCTTTGTGCGGAATGAGCTACAGAAAGGGCGGCAGGTCTATATCGTATATCCCTTGATTGAAGAATCTGAAAAGCTGGATTTCAAGGATTTGATGGATGGCTTTGAAAGCGTCAGCCGTGCCTTCCCAGATTACCAGATCAGTATCGTACACGGCAAAATGCCCGCCAAGGATAAGGATTTTGAAATGCAACGGTTCATTGCCCGGGAAACGATGATTATGGTGGCCACGACCGTAATCGAAGTAGGGGTCAACGTGCCCAATGCTTCGGTTATGATTATTGAAAGTGCTGAACGTTTTGGCCTTTCACAATTGCACCAGCTTCGAGGCCGCGTGGGCCGGGGGGCTGATCAGAGTTACTGTATTCTGATGACGGGCCTGAAACTCAGCACCGAAACCCGTACACGAATGAAGGTAATGACCGAAACCAACGACGGCTTCGTCATTGCTGATACCGACTTACGCCTTCGCGGCCCCGGTGATATGGCCGGAACCCAGCAAAGCGGCGTAGTAGATTTATTACTGGCCGATTTATCCAAAGACGGCGAAATACTGAAGGCAGCCCGAGAGTCGGCTCAGGAAATCTTGAACGAAGATCCCGAATTGGTGCTACCCCAGAATCAGGCCATCCGTGGGCAGCTGACTCATTTACGGGAAAATGAAAGTAACTGGGCGAGAATTAGTTAACGGAACTGTTTATAAATTAAAAAAGGTTTGTTAGGGTAGAGAGTTGTAATTCTTAAACATTACGAATGTTATGGGGGCAGAAAAATTAACATCATTACAACTGGAACTTTTAAAAGTCTATTCGTTTCAGCCATCAGAAAAAGACTTGAGAGCCGTTCAGAAAATGCTTTCAACCTATTTTTCTGACAAAATGATAAGTAAGATCGACGAGGCCGTTGAAGAAAAAGAAATAACGGAAGAAGATTTGGATCGCTGGCTCAATGAATAGGTACCGATTTGTACTTGATACTATGTTTTTCTGGTATCATTAGCTTCAAAATACAAGTATCACTGGATTTATCAGGCAATCATAAATGATAAGTTCGATCTGTGTGTATCAACAGAAATACTGCTGGAATATGAAGAAATCGTAGCTAGTCGATACGGACTAGAGCGTACAGAAGTAATACTCCGATACTTGTTATTACTACCTAACGTTCACTTAATTGAACCTAGTTACGTATGGGAATTGATCAAGACTGATCCAGATGATAATAAATTTATTGATTGTTATATCGCAGGGTCAGCGGATGCCTTAGTAGGTAATGATAAGCATTTTGACATCTTACGTCAGATTAACTTTCCAATGGTGAAGGTATTGAAATACGAAGCATTTGAAAGTCTTTATAAAGATGAATTTTCTGCTTAGATGTCAGGTCTTTCCCATATCTGCATTGCTATTATTTCCACTGGAATACACAATCCTGAAAGCCACTAAAGCTCATCCGTATCTTTTCTCGGTTGAATCGCCTATTTTTGTGAATCTATAGTCTTCTCAATAAAGATGGGAACGAAGTAATCAGCTGAAAATGTTGATCCTTTGCACTTGTCTTTTGTTTCCATACCATTATGAATTTCCCCGAATACAAAAACCTCGATTATGCCGCCGTTGCCGACGAAATCCGGCAGTTCTGGAAAGAGAACCGGATTTTCGAGCAATCCATTGAACTGCGGGAAGGAAAGCCCAGCTTTACATTTTATGAAGGACCGCCGTCGGCCAATGGCACGCCGGGTATCCACCACGTGATGGCTCGTTCCATCAAAGATATTTTCTGCCGGTATCAGACGCTCAAAGGTCGTCAGGTTAAGCGGAAAGGGGGCTGGGATACGCACGGTCTGCCCATCGAATTACAGGTGGAAAAAGAGCTGGGTATTACGAAAGAAGACATTGGTAAGAAAATCAGTGTAGAGGAATACAACCGTAAATGCCGGGAAACCGTCATGCGATATACCGATCAATGGAATGACCTGACTGAAAAGATGGGTTATTGGGTTGATCTGGACAGTCCTTACGTAACCTACCATAACGAATACATTGAAAGTGTCTGGCATTTGCTCAAGCGTTTGCACGAGCAGGGCTTGCTCTATAAAGGCTATACGATTCAGCCTTACTCGCCCGCGGCGGGAACGGGACTGAGTTCGCACGAGCTGAACCAGCCGGGTACGTACAAGGAAATCAAAGACGTATCCATCGTAGCTCAGTTTAAAGTAAAATTGACGGGCAAGTCGGGTTATTTATTCGATGCCGCCGACAGCGATAACATCTACATCCTGGCCTGGACCACTACGCCCTGGACGCTGCCTTCTAACTCGGCTTTGACCGTTGGGAAAAACATTAGCTATCAGCTCATCCAAACCTATAACCCGTATACGCACTTACCCGTAAACGTGGTGTGTGCGAAAGATCGGGTAGGAGCTTATTTTCCCGAAAAAGGAAGGGATGGCGATTTACTAGCCTATCAGGCTGGGGATAAATTAATTCCCTGGAAAGTCCTGATGGATCTGAAGGGCGAACACCTCGAAGGTATTGAGTACGAACAGTTAATGCCTTACGTGCAACCTGAAGCTCCGGCGTTCCGGGTGATCTTGGGTGATTTCGTGACGACGGAAGACGGTACGGGTGTGGTTCATACAGCTCCTACCTTCGGAGCGGACGATTTCCGGGTAGCCCAGCAGAACGGCATTCCGGCAATTATGGTTAAGGACGAGTCCGGAAAAGAGGTTCCTTTAGTAGATAAACGCGGTCGTTTTGTCAAAGAAGTAAGCGACTTCGCTGAAGAGTTTGTGAAGGAACAGTACTTATCGGATGAACAAAAGGAAACCGAACGCGAAAAGCAAAGCCGGGACAAATACCTTTCAGTAGATGAACGTATTGGAATCTTACTGAAAACGGAGAATAAAGCATTCAACGTTCAGAAGTTTGATCACAGCTATCCTCACTGCTGGCGGACGGACAAACCTGTTTTATATTATCCATTAGATAGCTGGTTTATCCGGACTACGGCTAAAAAAGACGAGCTGGTCGCTTTAAATAAAACGATCAACTGGAAACCCGAAAGCACAGGAACGGGTCGTTTTGGTAACTGGCTGGAAAATCTGGTGGACTGGAACTTAAGCCGTAGTCGTTACTGGGGAACGCCCCTGCCGATCTGGCGGAGTGAAGACGGCGAAGAAGTGTGCATTGGCTCGATTGAAGAGCTGAAAGCGGCTTTAACGAATGCCTTATCAAGTCCGGCTCTGACTGCCGAGCAGAAGGCATCCAACGAAAGTTACCTGGCAAAGGTCGGTACGGGAGAGTTTGATTTACACCGTCCTTACGTCGATGATATTTACTTCGTTTCGGTTTCGGGTAAAGTAATGAAGCGGGAATTGGACCTGATTGACGTTTGGTTCGACTCAGGTGCCATGCCTTATGCTCAGTGGCATTACCCATTCGAGAATAAAGATATTTTTGAAAAAAGTTACCCTGCTGATTTTATCTCCGAAGGAGTCGATCAGACGCGGGGCTGGTTCTTTACCCTGCACGCCATTTCAGGCATGCTGAATAATTCAGTAGCTTTCAAAAACGTCGTTTCGACGGGCCTGGTGCTGGATAAAGATGGCGAGAAAATGTCCAAGCGGAAAGGCAATGTTATCAATCCGTTCGAGGCTCTGGGTAAATACGGTACTGACCCGATTCGCTGGTACATGATCACCAACTCAAACCCCTGGGATAACCTGCGGTTTAATCTGGAAGGTGGCGTTACGGAAGTGCGTAATAAGTTTTTTGGTACCCTGACGAATACCTACAATTTCTTCGCTCTGTACGCGAATCTGGATGGATACACGTTGGATGAAGCTAACCGCGTGCCTTACGAGCAGTTAAGTGAAATGGATCGCTGGATTCTTTCGAAACTGAATTCGCTCATTAAGGATGTCGATGGTTTCTACGACGATTACGAACCTACCAAAGCCGGACGGGCGATCCAGGATTTCGTGTCCGATCACTTGTCGAACTGGTATGTGCGTCTGTCACGCCGACGTTTCTGGAAAGGTGAATTAACAACCGATAAACGGGCTGCGTTTGAAACCTTGCAGGAATGTCTGCTAAAAGTAGCTCAGCTGATGTCACCGATTGCTCCTTTCTATTCCGACTGGTTATACCGAAATCTGACGGTTGGTAATCGGGACGCCGTAGTCGCTTCCGTTCACCTGACGGACTTACAGGCAGCCAATCAGAACTACATTGATCCCGAATTGGAAGCTTCCATGGAGCTGGCCCAGCGGGTTTCTTCGCTGGTTCACTCGATTAGGAAAGTGAATAAAATCAAAGTACGTCAGCCGCTTTCGCGGGTGCTGGTACCGGTACTCAACGAGTATACCAAACAGCGTCTGGCCCGTGTGGAAGAGCTAATCAAGGCCGAAGTAAACGTCAAAGCAGTAGAACTACTGGATGATGCTTCGGGCGTACTGAATAAAAAGGTGAAGCCTAACTTCAAAGCTTTGGGTCCCAAGTTTGGACCGAAGATGAAGGAAGTAGCGGCGGGCATTCAGGCCATGAGTACGGCAGATATTGCCGAACTGGAAAAAGCCGGGACGCTGATCGTGGGCGGAGCTCATGAAATCACGGTAACCGACGTAGAAATTCTGACTGAAGATTTACCCGGCTTCCTGACAGCTCAGGAAAATGGCCTGACGGTGGCTTTAGACGTGAGTATTTCGGAGGAATTACGCCACGAAGGTATTGCCCGCGAGTTTGTTAACCGGATTCAAAACCTGCGGAAAGATAGTGGTTTTGAAGTAGCTGATAAAATCTCCATCTCCGTGGCTACGACGGAAGAACTGGTGAGAACGGCTCTGCAATCCAATCGTGAATACATCTGCACCGAAGTTCAGGCATTGAACTTAAACGTACTCGATACACTAACGGATGCCGTCACGGTTGATCTGGATGAAGTGGAATTGAATGTGAAGGTAGAGGTAGTGAATTAATAGAAGTTGTTTGTAGTAGAGTTGTTAGTTAAAAGGCTGGTAAGGATCAAACCTGACCAGCCTTTTTTATGCCTATAAAAAAAAGTGACAAAATATTTTTCCAATAAGTAAAGTTAATTTTACATTTGGTAAAAATAACTTTCCTCTGTTATCAACCATTTACTACAATGAAAACCCGTTTTCTTTTTCCACACTGGTGCAAGTTGCTCGGATGGTGGCTCGCTGTTCCATTCCTGATCTTCGGTATTATTTATCTGAGTCGGGAGAATTTTATAGAACAGTTTGAACCTTACACTAAGTATTTTGAAGTCAGAATTCCCAAATGGCTGGTCATAGACGATGAAAGCCTGACTAAGCAAAATTTTGTAACCACCAATATTCTGGACGAAATCATTATCATCGCCCTTACCTTGGGATTAATTCTGGTGGCTTTTTCGAAAGAAAAACAGGAAGATGAGTGGGTCGCTCAGGTGCGTCTGGAATCCTTACAGTGGGGCGTATTACTGAACACTGGTTTGATCATCCTGGCAACGCTGATAGTCTACGATTTCAAATATTTTAATGTTCTGATCTATAATGTTTTTACGACGTTACTCATTTTCATCGTCCGTTTTAACTGGGTTTTATACATTCAACCTTCTCTTTTTAAGAGAAAACGAATAATGCCCATGATTTGAGGCAAAAGAGGAAACACGCATGAAAAATACCATTCGCGTAGAGCGAGCGATTAAAGACATTACTCAGGCCACGCTGGCGGAAGCCGTGCAGGTGTCCCGACAGACGATCAATGCCATTGAAGCCAACAAATACGTACCTTCTACCGTGCTGGCTCTCAAGATTTCCCAGTATTTCGGTAAACCGCTGGAGAGCATCTTTGAGTTGGAAGAGGGAGATTAACCACAAAAGCCCGGCAAATCTGCCGGGCTTTTGTGGTTAATTATTTCTTCGTTACCGCCACCAACGCCGTCTCCTGTAACTCCGCCGGGCGGGTTTTCGTGTTGATGAACTTCATGGTTAACTTACTGATGTGATAATGCGGGAAGCGTTTCAAAACGGTTACTTCATAGCCGCGTTCGCGGAGCTGAGCGAGGTACGGCGTTTCGATAAATAGCGGGGTTTCGGCAGGAATGGAGGGTAACTCTTCCAGTAAAGTCGCCGTATGGGGCACGTTAGCGTAAAATTCCAGAGCAAAATTGATGGGATTATTACGGATGACGGTAACTCCCTTTATTTCCGGATGCTCGTTGATGTAGGCTGCCGCCGTATTACCGGATTGATACCGGATGATATCAGGGTAGAGTACGGCACTGTAAATGCTATTCATCAATACTGAAGCCATAAAGCATAGTACGATAACATTGGTAATGCTTTTGGCTGGAAAGAGGTATAATAATCCTCCCGCAACCACTGCCACGATGATCCCTACGATTAAAGCGTGATTAATATTAATGAGATAAATGCCCAGTAATGTACTTAAGAACAGAATAATAGCAACGAAATACTGAAAGTAAATGACTCGTTTTGTCGTTGATTCATGGGTAATCTGAGCCAGGTAGAATGCCGTCAGGATACTAAAGAAGGGAAACAGAATATTCAGGTAATGCGGTAACTGAAATTTGGAAGCCGAGAAGATAATAAAGGAAAACACCGACGTTCCCACCACTACGTATTCCCGATCTTTCCAGCCATTTTTGTTAAGTAGCCGCGTGAAAATAGCCACATATAATAAGGCCGACCAAGGCAGAAAGGCCCAGAGTAGGGTGTGCGTATAAAACAGCGGATCCCCACTGCCCTTGATAGGGCCGGTGTTCATAAACCGCCCAAATTGACTCTCCCAGAAAAAGAAATATAGCCCTGAAACGCCCGTTTTTCCGAACACTACTTTTTCAGGATGTAAATCAAACTGAACGTATAAAGTATAAAGCTCGGGTACTGAAAACAGAGCGGTAAGGAAAATGGCCACATACCATTTCGGTGAAATAAACTGCTTCCAGTCGCCCTTCACGACCCATTCAATCACAAAGCCAGCTCCAATGATGATGATGACGAAGAGTCCTTTGGTCATAATGGCGGCCGCCGTCCAGAGCGATCCCCAGAGAATATTCCATAAGTCGTTATTTCGGTAAGCTCTATAAAAGAAATACACACTAGCAATGCCCATGCCCGTCAGGTAAGGCTCCGCCCGAACGTCTACGTTAGAGATTAACAAGTGCTCAGCAGTCAGGTAAAATAACACGGCTAACTGAGCCACTGTGGTTGAGTACAGTAATCGGGCTAATTGATACGTGTAATAAGCACCGGCCAACCAGAAGAGAAAAGGAGGTAGTTTGTAAGCAAAAGAGGTATATCCGAAAATTTTATAACTAATAGCCGTAATCCAGAACGGAAAATGCGGTTTATCGAGCCAGTCATCGCCTTCCAGGGTCAGATCAATAAAATCGTTAGTTTGAGCCATGTTTTTGGCAATGGCGGCATAAAGCGTTCCGTCGGTCTCCAGAATGGGCGTGAACAAGCCGAGAGCATTCAGGATGATTCCAACAACAAGTAACCAGCTAAAATGGCGTTGGAGGCCAGACTCCAAGGGCGAACGAAGACCAGCGGTCATACAACTGAAAATGAAAAATCTAATAAAAAGGATGAGCTCCAAAAGTAACTTGCTAAGCCGGGTTTAAGGGTGACAGACCCTGAAAAACTTGTAAAATCAAGGCTATGAAATCCGAATTTGACCTGACTGGCACGGTATCTTTCAGATTTTTTTTGTTTGTTTTACCCATTGGATACCGCCTTCGGACGCCGATTTTCCCTCTCTTCCATTTAGGGAATACGGCCTTTTTTACTTCAAGAACGACATAAGAACCTATGAGTTATCTGGATTTTCTGCAAAAAGTTTATTGGCGAAATACCGTTCAGGATTACCTCATTACGCTTGGGATTATCATGCTGGGATTGGTGCTGGTGAGGCTTTTTAAAAAATATATACTAGCCAAACTGAAGATTCTTACCAGTCGTACCAAGAGTTATTTTGATGATTACCTCGTCGACAGCATGGATCGCTTCGGCGTGCCGGCTCTGAACTTCGCAGTCGTCTATTTTGCTCTGGATTTTCTTCGGCTATCCCGAAAGGTAGATAAAATCGTTACCATCGCCACGACGATTATTATTACCATTCTTGTCATTCGTATTCTGTCTTCGGCTATTCTGTTAGTGCTTCAGGCCAATCTCCGCAGACAGGCTCAGGGCGAAGAGAAAGTCAAGCAGATGGGCGGGTTAATGCTCATTATCAACAGTATCATCTGGATTCTGGGGGTGGTTTTTCTCATTGATAATCTGGGGTATAATGTCTCGACGATCATTGCTGGTCTGGGTATCGGGGGTATTGCCATCGCTCTGGCGGCTCAGAATATTCTGGGTGACGTATTCAATTACTTTGTGATTTTCTTTGACCGTCCGTTTGAAGTCGGCGACTTTATTATCATCGATACCAAAATGGGAGTGGTGGATTACATCGGCCTGAAAACGACGCGTATCAAAAGCCTTTCGGGGGAAATGTTAGTTTTTGCCAATAGTGATCTGACCGGCTCGCGTATTCATAATTACAAGAATATGCAGCAGCGTCGGGTCGTTTTCAAAATACAACTTGATTATAAAACGCCCGTTGATCGTTTAGCGGAAGTTTCAGAGATGCTCAAAAAAGTCATCGAAGAACAAAGCCCTGTACGGTTTGATCGGGCTCATTTTATGAATTACGGAAGTTACGGGCTTGAATATGAGATCGTTTACTTTGTTTTAGATGCTGAATATGGCGTTTACATGAACGTGCATCAGCGAGTGAATATCCGCATTTACGAAGAGCTTCAGAAACGCGGCATTGCCTTTGCTTTGCCCACGCAATACCTTTACGTTTCGGGCCTGGAGAAAGACGCAGATTCCTCGGCTCGCATTCAATAAGAAAAAAAGCAACTGATTTTCCCGGAAATATTAAAGCTGTATTTGGCTGATTCCCAATAAAAAACTATCTTTGCGACTCGTTTTACAGAACTGCTTGAATAAAGCTGATTCTCAAGAAATTAAGCCGGGTCTCCGGTACATCGATAACTAATAAAATTGTATTACTATGGCACGGGTTTGTCAAATCACGGGCAAGAAAACGCAGACGGGTTTCAACGTCTCGCATGCCAACAACAAAACGAAGCGTAAGTTCTATCCGAACCTTCAGACGAAGAAATTCTTCATCCCTTCTACGGGTGAGTGGGTTCAGATCAAACTTTCTACGCAAGCGATCCGTACGATCAACAAGAAAGGCATCGAAGCCGTTCTGAAAGAAGTAGGAGCTCGTTTCTAATTTTTATTAGAAGAAGAAAAAGGCCTTGGCATTGTCGTGTCAAGGCCTTTTTTTCGTTTGAGAATGTAAAACCCATGCGGAAACTGATTACCTACCTAACTGATTTTATCCGGGAAGATTTCAAACCCTCGCTCTACGGTTTAACGGCTTTGTATCTGGCCGCCTGGATTACCTTAAACTACTCGGTGGATCTTGAGGATAGCATCATTGACAGTTACCGTGGTAGTTGGATCCGTCTCGTTTTGTTTTTTCTGCTTGATGCAACGGTTTATTTCAGCGTAGCAACTTTTTGGCTTTTTTCGCACGGGAAGCAATCCATTCTCAGGACCGCAAAATTCTGGTTATTTAGTCTGTTTGGGATGATTGTGATGGCCTGGTGGCAAGACTTTACCGCTTATCAAAAACTGACAGCCTTACCCGCATTCGTCTATGTCTACAGTTTTGCTCACTACTGCTTTTCGAACCTGAGTTCAGCCGTAACGATTTGGTTACCCCTCTGGATTTTCTACCGTTGGGTGGATCGGCAGCCTTCCTATTTCTACGGATTTCGACCCGACGGAGCGGGTTTGAAAATGTATGGACTCATGTTACTGATCATGATTCCATTGATTGGCTGGGCTTCTTTTCAGCCCAGTTTCCTGCAAACCTATCCTATATATAAAGGCTGGGGAACTGCCGAAGCGTTGAAAGTACCGGGTTGGGTTCCTGCTCTCATCTTTGAAGCATGTTACGGCTTCGACTTTATTTCCACGGAGTTACTTATCCGGGGTTTTCTGGTTATTGGAATGGCTCAGATACTTGGTCGAGGAGCGGTATTGCCCATGGTCGCCGTTTATGCCTGTATTCACTTTGGTAAGCCTTTAGGTGAAACGATTGGCTCCATTTTTGGGGGATATATTCTGGGTATTTTAGCTTACGAAAGCCGCACCATCTGGGGAGGCATCGCTATTCACCTCGGAGTAGCCTGGTTTATGGAACTGGGAGCTTTTCTACAAAAGCTTTGATAGGAAAATGTGATGTAAATGAAATTTTTTAATTTGATAATCGCTGAATACTCCGCTGAATCAGGGAAAAATGATGTAATTACAAAAGATCTTTAAACTTCAGTGAGTTTTATTGTCTGATTGTCAACTTATACTAGAAGAGCACCCTAACGATATACTTCAACGAGGTTATATGTTGAAAAAAAGTACACTTATAGTAGCCGGAACAGTGATGCTTAGCTGGGCATGTTACGTGATCTGGTCCAATAAAAATCGGCACATTGCTTTACCTCCAGCGGACGTACAGTATCGATCTTTTGCTGAAGTAGGCCGCGATTCAG
Organism: uncultured Siphonobacter sp.; assembly: GCA_913774715.1. Classification (GTDB taxonomy): domain Bacteria; phylum Bacteroidota; class Bacteroidia; order Cytophagales; family Spirosomataceae; genus Siphonobacter. Next base: position 35,708 of record CAJYHS010000246.1, read on the forward strand.
GTCGGGGTAACCTGATTGGGATTCAGCCTTACATGCTACCCGTTGACTATTCAAGTGAAGAGGCTTTTTTCCAGAAATTGAATGGGTATTTTTCCGAGGCTCGTCGGAAAGGCTGGCTCAACCGGAAAAGTATCGTGGTTCTACCCGAAAATATTGGTTTATGGCTACTCGTATCGGGTGAAAAGAAAGAAATATACGCTACGTCCCGCCTGGACGAAGCCATGAAGACGCTGAAATACAGTAATTATTTTGCTTTTCTGTCCTCGCGAATGCAGGCTCCGCCGGATATTAAAGATCAGGCCAGCTATGCCCTTGTTTCCATGAAAGCGATGGATATGGCTACTATTTACCAGCAAACGTTTTCGCACCTGGCCAGTACCTATGACGTTACTATTGTAGCCGGGACCATTACTTTACCCGAACCTTCCATTCGCGATCAGAAGCTTATGCTGGAAGAGCAAGGGGCTTTATACAGTGTCTCCGGCGTCTTTTTGCCCGATGGTTCATTGGGAGGACTGGTTCGAAAAACACATCTGAGTGAGACAGAACGTAAGTTTATCGCTCCTGGAAAAATTAGCGACGTATCCATTACAGAAACGCCCGCGGGTAATCTGGCGGTATTAATCAATCAGGATTCTTGGTTTTCAGAAGCCTATACGGCCATTCGGGATAAAAAACCGGCGATAGTGGCCGTCCCATCTATTATTACCCTGAATAACTTTTTTCAGGTTTCCTGGTCGGGATACAAAGAATACTTGACGCCAGCCGATGCTCGACAGGATGTTTCAAAAATCACGGAAGAAGAAGCCTGGAAAAAATACAGTTTCATTGGCAGAGCCGAAAAAGAAGCCAACATTAAGAGAGGAATGGGCGTTTTTCTTCGCGGCGAACTATGGAACCTAGGGTCCGATGGCAAAACGTTAATGGTACAGGATACTACTTTTTACGAAGGGAGAAATACGCAGGGAGCCAGTTTATCCTGTTTATGGTTGTAGCGGTCGGGTAAATAAGCTCCGGCAATACGGGAAAACTCCGTAGGGAAGCATACTTTTGCGGTTTGATCAGCGTATTAACAGACCGACAGTCAACTCAGAAAGGCAATAAGCTACCCCTTCAAGGGTATCCTTCCGTATGAATCGTATTACCACTTCACTTCTCATTGCCCTGGTGGCAGGCCTATTTTTCATCCCTTTCCTGGGAAACGTTCATTTATTCGACTGGGATGAAATCAATTTTGCCGAAGCCGCCCGGGAAATGATCGTTCTCAAGGATTATTTACGCGTACACATTGATTTCCAACCTTTCTGGGAAAAACCACCGTTTTTTTTCTGGCTTCAGGCTCTGGCCATGAATGTCTTTGGCGTAGGCGAGTTCGCGGCTCGTTTGCCCAATGCCATCTGCGGAATCATTACGCTGATTTTAATATATCACCTCGGTCAACAGCTTTTTAATCGCCGTTTCGGTTTGGTATGGGTAGCCTGTTACCTGGGCTCCATTCTTCCACATTTGTATTTCCGCTCTGGTATTATTGATCCCTGGTTTAACCTCTGGATTTTTCTGGGATTAAACGGCGTGATTTTCTTCCGTTGGAAAAAAGATCGCTTCAGTATCCGGCTGCCCAAAGGACAATGGTTTTACTTAGTATTAGGTGGATTCTTATTAGGCATTGGAATGCTTACCAAAGGGCCCGTTGCCTTCATTATTGTTTCGCTGACGCTGGGTGTCTACTTCATCATCAACAGGTTTAAATTCTATATTAGCCCTTTACACTTCCTCATCTTTGCGTTGATGACTTCGGTCGTAACCGCCATTTGGTACGGGATCGAAACCTATAAAAACGGGTTCTGGTATCTACAGGAGTTTATTAAATACAGTTATCGATTATTCTCGACTCCCGATGCTGGACACGGCGGTTTTCCGGGTTATCACTTTGTTATCTTGTTTTTTGGCTGCTTCCCGGCCAGTACGTTTGCTTTGCGGGCCTTAAACTTTCGTAGTCAGACGGGAGAAACGGATTACCAGCGAGATTATCAAAAATGGATGGTAATTCTGTTTTGGGTAGTATTACTGCTATTTACCATCGTAAAATCGAAGATTGTACATTACTCTTCGATGTGTTATTTCCCGCTTACGTATTTAGCGGCATTAACGCTGCAATGGATGTGGGAAGGTCGAGTGAAGTTTACGACCTGGATGAAAGTAAGCCTGATCGTTTCGGGGGGCGTTTTCGTCCTTTTAACCATTGCCGCTCCCGTGTTATCTAATCACATCGACTGGATTCAGGCCCAGATTGCTAACGATAAATTTGCCGTAGCCAACCTGAATGCCAAGATTAACTGGACGGGTTGGGAAGCCACACCTGGGGTTGTTTTGGCCATCGTTATTGCCACGGGATTGTATTTCTTTAACCGCCAGCAATACGCGAAAGGCGTTTCTACGCTGTTTTTAGGAACGGCTGTTTTTGTGACTTTGACGCTTGCCTTTTTCATTAACCGCATCGAGGGAATCTCGCAGGGGGCGGCCATCCGCTTTTTAGAAGCCCGGCAGGGTGAAGATTGTTACATCGTTACCTATCGATATAGAAGTTATGCACCGTTCTTTTACGCCCGTCAGCAGCCCGGCCGCCATTTAAGCAGCTGGCAGGACGACTGGGCTTTACGTAGTCCCGAAGTGGATAAGCCCGTGTACGTTATCACTAAAAATTACTTCGAAGCCGAAACAGATACCATGCCTCAGTTACAGAAAATTGGCTCAGAAAATGGTTTTGTCTTCTACAAGAGGAAATAGAATAAGAAAGACAGTAAAGTCTGATTATAAAAGAGAAGACCGGGGATAATTAATCCCCGGTCTTCTCTTTTGTATAACTGAAAACTAAAAACAGACAACTGAAAACGAACTTAACGACTGACCGATGTAGTCTTGGCCGTTTTCTTCTTCATGAAATCGCCCCGAGAGAAGAATTTTTCAATCATGCAGTACAGCAGAATGAAGAAATAACGACTGCCCATTTCCTTGATTTTAAGCTTTGATTCGCCGTATTTCCGGTTGGTCCAGGAGTTGGGAACAATCTCAAAAGTATAACCCCGGACGTAAGCCTTCAAAGGTAACTCTACCGTCAGGTTAAAGTGCGGAGAAAGAAAAGGCTTAATGCCTTCAATCGTTTCGCGTTTATAGAGTTTAAAAGCGTTGGTGGTATCGTTGTACTTGATGCCAATCATCATCCGAATGATCAGGTTAGCCACCCGGTTAATAGTCTTCTTTAAGGCAGGATAATCAATTACTTTACCTCCCTTAATCCAGCGAGAACCGAAAACCGCGTCTGCATCCGTTTCCCGCATTTTATAATAATATTTCACCAAGTCTTCTGGATCATCCGATAAATCGGCCATCATTACCGCTACGCAATCGCCCGAAAAACGCTCTAATCCATAACGAACGGCATAACCGAAGCCATTAGGTCCCAGGTTGGTTTCGAAATGAAGCGTGGGTATCTGCAGGGATAACTGCTGTAAAACCTGCAAGGTATTATCTTTAGAGTTATCGTTAGTGACAAAAATCTCGTGCTCAATTCCTTCCCGAGCCAAAGTTTTATATAACGACAGCAACGTTTCAGAAATGGAATCCTGTTCGTTATAGGCTGGAATGACAACGCTGAGTTTCATAACAAGGGAAGGATTGGACGGGATTTACGATACGTAATGATAGTAGATAACTAAAATGGTGTAACAAAGATAAAATTTCCTGTCACTATTTCGATACTGACGCATGAAGTAACTCGTCGTATTGAAAGGCAAACGCCGGACTTAAGGCCCGGCGTTTGTTATAAAAAGAGCGGATATTCAATTACGCATGACGCAGACGTTCCGCAATTCCATCGTGGATTTCTGAAAGGGTAGACGTAATGTCGTAAGTCCAGTTCCAGCCAGGATAATGAGCTTTGAATTTCGATAAATCAGATACGTACCAGATGTGATCCCCAATACGGTTGGTATCAGAATACGTGTAATTCATCGTATTACCCGTGATTTCTTCACAAACCTTGATGGCTTCCAGCATAGAAACGTTGGCAAAGCGGCCACCTCCGGCGTTGTATACTTCACCCGCTCGTGGGTTCTGATAGAAGTGCCAGAACATATTCACTAAATCATGAGCGTGAATATTATCACGAACCTGCTTGCCTTTGTAACCGAAAATAGTGTAGGAGTTACCCGTAATGGCACATTTCATCAGATACGAAAGGAACCCATGTAACTGAGCTCCCGAGTGGTTGGGGCCGGTTAGGCAACCGCCACGGAAAATTCCCGTTTTCAAACCGAAGTAACGACCATATTCCTGTACCAGAACGTCAGCTGCTACTTTCGAGGCACCGAACAGCGAGTGTTTGGTATGGTCAATGCTCAGATGTTCGTCAATACCATTCTCGTAATAGGCATGATCTTCCGCAATTTCCCAACGCGTTTCTCTTTCTACTAAGGGGAGGAAGTTAGGGTTATCGCCGTAAACTTTGTTGGTAGAAGTGAAAATGAAAACCGCTTCTGGGCAATGAAGACGAGTCATTTCCAGTAAGTTCAACGTACCCGTTGCATTGACGGAGAAATCCGTAAAAGGCTCGCGGGCGGCCCAGTCGTGGCTAGGTTGAGCGGCCGTGTGGACAATAAGCTTAATGTCCGCACCAAATTCTTTAAAAATGACTTCCAGCTCTTCTACGGAACGAATATCGGCGGTACGGTGGACGTAGTTTGAATATTTTTCCTGAATACGATTCCGGTTCCACTCCGTATTGCCATCTGTACCAAAGAAGTATTGACGCATATTATTGTCAACGCCAACTACCTGATCAAATTTATCTGCGAAGAAAGAAACCGATTCACTACCAATCAGGCCAGCAGAGCCTGTCACTAACGCAATATTCATGTGTTAAAGGTTTATATAATCACATACAAGCCTAGGGCGTATGTGAAGAAGCTACTAAATTAATAACAATCTTATGAATGCAAAAAAAGCGATACTACTGCCTATAGAGTACCGCTTTTCATGTATAACTGTTTTTGAAAAAGAATTAATTATGAGTAGATCCCTTTTCAGACAATAATTTAAGACGAATATCTTCGGCACGTTGAGCAACACCTTCTTTATCAGGCCAATTTTGTTTCAACTGTGCCGCAGCACTATCAGGAGAAACGCCATAGACAGTTTTGTCATTCTTACGAACGTCAGCCTGTTCGATGGTATTTGCTTTTTGATAGGAGCAGGAAGCCAGCAGGCTACCTAGCATAAGAACGGATAAAATCGTTTGTACTCGCTTCATAAGGAGAATGATGTCAGGGACTGGCTGCAAAAATAGGTAGCAATTGATTCAGTACAAACACATTATTTGATTTTCATGTTTCATAAAAGCTTGAATTAGGCCTGAAATGGAAAAAAATACCATAATTCTTTTATAAAAGTATTCAATAAAGAAGAGTCGAGTATCTTTACTCACGTCTATGTTTGTCCGCCAATGTTTATGCAAATCTTCCTGGAAAGCCTGCTCTGGCTGTTAATTTTCCTTGTTTTTTATACCTATTTAGGGTACGGTATTTTCCTCTGGCTTTTGTTGAAAGTTCGGGGAAAGAAAAAAAGCCTGTTTAATGATCAGTATCAGCCCGAGGTAACACTTGTGATTCCGGCTTATAATGAAATGACATGTCTGGCCGAGAAAGTAGAGAATTCCCTGCATTTAAATTACCCGGCTCATTTATTAAAGATTCTGTTTGTAACGGAAGGTTCTACGGATGGAAGCACAGAGTGGTTGCAGCAACAGTACGGAACCAACGAGCGGATTTCGGTAATGGGGGGAACGCAGCGGCGGGGAAAGATTGAAGCTATCAACCGGGCAATGCAGCAGGTACGTACGCCATTGGTTATTTATACGGATGCTAACACTAATCTTAACCCGGACGCTGTATCTAATATCGTTCGGCACTTTGCCGATTCGAAGGTAGGAGCAGTTTCTGGCGAAAAGCGGATTCAGACTTTCGATAATGAAGCTGCCGCCGGAGCCGGTGAAGGGTTATACTGGAAATATGAATCGTTTCTCAAAAAGCTGGATACCGATTTACACAGCGTAGTAGGAGCGGCAGGTGAATTATTTGCCATCCGAACGGAACTCTACGAGCACGTAGAAAAGGACACCCTGCTCGATGATTTCATGATCTCCCTGCGAATTGCCAGTCGAGGCTTCCGGGTGGTATACGATCCTGAAGCGTATGCTCTGGAGCGGCCCTCTTTCTCGATTGGGGATGAGAAAAAACGGAAAGTTCGTATTGCAGCGGGCGGATTTCAATCCATTGCCCGTTTATCGCATTTACTGAATATTTTCCGATACGGCTGGCTGTCTTTCCAATACATTTCCCACCGGGTAATGCGTTGGGCCGTAGCTCCATTTGCGTTACCGCTTATTCTGTTAGTAAACCTGGTACTGGCCTTTAGTACGGGAGGCTGGTTTTATAAAGCCCTATTGCTTGCTCAAATCGGTTTCTACGGAGCAGCCCTGCTGGGCTATTACTTCGAAAACAGAAAACTACGCATCAAGGCTTTATTCGTACCCTATTATTTCTCGTTCATGAACTGGTGTGCTATTCTGGGGTACTTCCGCTATAAGAATGGACTATCTTCGGGAATCTGGGAAAAGGTTCGGCGAGCGGATTAATGATTGATCTGATCTTTTCCAACAATGGTATGGGGCGTGTGTAGAAACCGTCCTTTACTTTTATACATGCGGGTAACCCCACGTAAAAAGCGTAAGAATAGATTAGGAATTTCTTTGAGTTCACGCCAGCCGATTTTCTCCTTTAAGAATTTGGGAATGATGATGTAAAAGGAAAATAACAGAATAATAAGCTGGCTGGTAGTCAAGATGGCTAAAGGTAAATCCTGAAGAATCAGACTTAGTAAAATACCGATGGTTAGTAAGCCTAAAAGGATAACCCGGGGTATTAACAAAGTTTGAAGAGCCTTGTCAAAATAGTCCCAGTTTCCTTTAAAAACGGACAGGAGTCCAGGAATTAAATCAGTTTTAAGAGCCGTAACCTGAGCAGCAATCCAGCGGGTTCTCTGTTTTTCAAAGATCATAGGGTTCTGAACTTTCTCGTCGTAGCAAAGAGCATTACTCAGAAACTCTATTTTGATATCTCTTTTGAGTAAGCTCATTTCCAGCGCTTTATCTTCATTCAGGCCGCCAGAAATGTAGATTTCAGAAACCAGATTACGCAACAAGGTGTAATCAAACGCCATACCTGAACCAATCAGTCCCGAAGAAAGATTAACGGCCCGGTGAGCCCGACGCAGAATATAGTTATTTAACTCTTCACTTACCGAATCCAGCACAGCCGTTGAAGTGTTGGTATTTTTTGCGGTTCGATAAGCCTGTAAAACTTTCCATCCCTGCTCAAAACAAGCATTGACTTTCAAAGCAAAATCATTCTCCAGAATGTTATCAGCATCAACGATCAAAGCAATGTCGTAGACCTTCTGAGTTCTCTGAAGAACCGTGTGTAAGGCAATGGCCTTGGTTGAGTTTTCGAAAGATACCTCTTCAACAGTGATGGGCATGGCTCTCAGCGTTTGCAGCGTTTCGGGCTTAAACGAATCGGCAATGACAATGACATCGATTTGGTCGGTAGGATAATTTTGCTGGAGAGCGTATTTAGCGGAATCAATGATGACCGTATCCTCTTTGTAAGCAGGAATCATCAGAGCAATTCGGCGATAAGATTTAGGGGCCGTATGGTTATAAGTGGGTGCTTTATAAAATAAACCTGCGATAGCAAAAAAGAATACGTAGGCAGTACTAAAGGCTGCAATAGTGAAGAAAATAACCAGAATTATATGGATGACAATCATAGTATTGTGATTGAAATGGTTCGTTACAGAGGAAGGTTAGTTAATCCGGTATTACTTTTAATTGTTAGGGGTATCATTAACTGAATTATGCGGCGTATGAATAAATCGACGGTTCGCTTCTTTGATTTTGGTAAAGGTGCGGAGAAACCGTAAAAACAATCCCGGAATTTGACTCAATTCAGACCATCCAATCTTCTTTTTGAGTTTCGCGGGAATCGTCATATAAAAACAACCGATTAGCAAAACTAACTGAAGGCTGCTTAAAACAATCAGGTTGATATCTTTTAACAAGAAACTAATAACCATACATACGGATAGTGTTCCCAATAAGATGACCCTTGGGAATAATACTGTTTGAATAGCTTTGTCAAAGTAATCAATATTTCCCTTCGTTATTAATGACTTTATACCCGAGAATAAATCTCTTTTCAAGTACTTAAATTGAGCCGCAATCCAACGGGTTCGCTGGTTTTCAAAAACTTGCGGAGTCTGAACTTTCTCATCATAGCATAGAGCATTGACAAGGTATTCGATTCTGATACCGTTTTGTAGAATTCGTAATTCGAGTTCTTTATCAAATCCGCCTGTTGTTACAATTAGAGGCATCAATTGCTTAAAAAGATTGTACTCAAAAGCCATTCCTGAGCCAATAAGACCCGAAGATAAACCCAGAGCCCGATGGCCCTGTCTCATTAAATGGTTATTGATCTCTTCACTTACCGCGTCTAGTAATGCAACGGGGGTATTGACATTTTTAGCTACCCGATGCCCCTGAACTACTCGCCAGCCCGATTCAAAAGCATTATTGACCTGATGTAAAAAATCGGGAGCAAGCAGGTTGTCTGCATCCAATACTAAAGCAATGTCATAAGACTCTGGCAGGCGTGCCAAGACCTGATTAAGTGCTTTGGCTTTCGTTGAAATATCAAACGATACCGTTTGTAAATCAATAGGTAGTTTGCTCAGAGTTTCCAGCGTCTGTTGCTGAAGTGAATCAGCAATAACGATAACTGTATAAAAATCCGAAGGGTAATTTTGTTTGAGCAAATGAGTAGCCGACTCTATAATTACTGAATCTTCCCGGTAGGCCGGAATAAAAACGGCAATTTTCCTGAATTTATACGGCTTCTTGGTCTGGTAATTCCTTGACTTATATAGAAGTCCTGCCAGGCTAAATATTACAACATATGCTGTTGTAAAAGCAGCCAGGGCTAAGACTATATAAAGTAAAATAGTTAGAATATACATGGCGGTGTATAGTCGTTTAAAACGTACTACTAATTTTTTAAATTCCAGACAATACCTTGCCAGAATGCTTTTAAGTAATCTTTACGCCCCTGTAAAAGGTATACCAACGAATTTTTAGGAATGGCTAAGAATACAAAATGTAGATAGGTAAAGAACTGCTGATACCACCTGAAATTTCTGCGAACAAAAAACAGCCGATTTCGGGTCAGGTAAAAGACGCGGAAAGGGCTATCCTTTCCCGTAGATACCGATTCTTTATGATAAACTACTGATTCAGCTACATACCAGATTTTGAAACCATCGCGTTTGGCCCGGGCACACCAGTCAAGTTCTTCATAATATAGAAAAAATTGTTCGTCCATAGGGCCTGTTTTTTCCAATACGGCTCTGGACACTAGCATGGAGGCTCCGTGAATATAAGCCGTTGGTCCAGATTGATCAAACTGACCCAAGTCTTTTTCTCCCATACCAATCGTTTTATTACGGGCTGTAAACGTACTTAGTTCACCCATTCCGGCGTACTGAATTACGTTATCTTCGTAATAATACTTAAGCTTTGAGCTTGCCATGCCAATGGACGCGTCCTTCTGCATGCAAGCAACTAAAGGCTCGAGAAAACCCGCCTCAACTTCGGTATCATTATTAATAAAAAGCAGATATTCTCCCGTGGCCTGGGTCACGGCCAGATTATTTCCGCCAGCGAATCCTAAGTTACGGGTACTTTTTAAAAAGGTAACTTCTGGAAAAAGAGGTTCCAGCGTTTCTGTTCCCGCTACTGGACTCGCATTATCCACTACCCAAATTTCAGTATTTGCGTAGGTGATACCGCGAAGCGAATGTAACAGAGCCGCCGTGATATCCGGCTGATTATAATGCACCGTAATGATGGATACCTTAGGCTGGGGCATAGCGATTGAATGAGGACCGTAAAAAATAAGCACCTACGATAACGCCGGTCAGCACTGTTACCACCGTTACGATAGCCACTGCTAAAGGTTCTTGGGTAAGTTGAAGGGCAATAATATCACCAATGACATTAACCAGTACCATTAAAAAAACTTTCAGGGTATTCACCTGCGGCATACCCAGACTATCAATGGCAACTCCTATAAAACGATCGGCGGGTAAGAAGAGACTATAAATGGCAAAAACCCGGAAAAAGGAAGCAGAAGAACGGTAGGCTTCGCCGCCTAGTAAGACTACGAGTGGTTCAGCGAAAATGTAACAGGCAATACTCAAGGGAATCAACACCAGCGTGAGCATTTTTAATTGCCGAATAAGTAAAGCACGAACCGAACCGGCTCCTTCCGTCTGTAATAATCGGGACATTTGGGGAAAGGCGGTCGCAGCAACGCTTCGTAATGGAATTTCAACTACTTCAATGAGTTTATAGGGCAAATTGAAAGCAGCCACGGCGGCAGGCGAGAGATAAATGCCCAGTAAAATCGTGTCGGAACTCTTGAGTAAATTGGCACATAATAGCGTTCCGATGGAATATTTACCAAAATGAAGTAAATCCGAAACGTGTTTTTTAGTGGACAATGCCCAGGCCTTCCATTCACTCCAGGGTAAAAAAATCAGGGAGCAAATGGTGTAAATGATGGTTTGAGCCCAGCCAATATCTGAAATCGTCCAGTGGAAATAATAACTGGTGGTGACAAAAGCCAGAAATGGGAAGGTAAAGGCCAGGCGCATCCATAACAGCCGGTCAAAACGATGATGAGCCTGTTGAATCCAGGAAGCAATGCCGTAGGGAACGGTGCTGATCAATAACCAGGGAAACTGGGTTAGTAATAAGCGAACGTCCGCATCTTTAATAAAGGAAGAAAAGGCCAGGTTGCCCAGACCAATGAGGAGAGAAACTGCCCCCGTAAACACACTAATAATCATCCAGGCCGCTCCGGCATATCCTGCTTCTTGGGTAGAAGCATAATATTTGACTAATGCAGTTTGAACCAGCCCTGAACGTACCATATCAAAAAAGGACCAGGCCGTCAAATAGAGCATCCAGGTGCCAAGGTCGGCTGGTGATTGCGTTCTAGCCAGTAACATTACACTCAGAAAGCCCGCTCCAGCGGCCAGTGCATTACCCGCCAGAGATAATAATTGAGGGTTACGAATGAGTGTTTTAATCGTCATGAGTTAATCGTATCCAAAATGCTACTAAAGTGCTTAGCCCGGCGATCCCAGGAGTTTTCGTAAGCCAGCGTTTGTCTTTTTCGTTGTTCCTCCACCGAATCCTGCTGAAGGAAGGAGGTTACGTTACGCATGAATTCGGGCAAGCTATCGGCAATGGCGATGGTAGTGCCAAAGTCGTCCAGGGGAGCAAAATCGGTACTTACCACGGCAACCCCGGCGGCCAGATATTCATTGATTTTCATGGGATAAATAGCGGCCGTTTGGGGATTCTTAACGAAAGGAATCAAGCCCACCCTGACTTGCTTTAAGTAAGAAGGTAAAGCTTCCGCTGGCTGAGCCGAAACAAATTGCACGTTAGGGTAACTCTTTAGGCGGTCAATGGCAGGAGCTACATTCGCTTTATCAAAGGAGAGCCTACCAATAAGCAGCAATTTCGACTGTGGTAAATCCCGTGCGATGGTTTCCAGAATTTCGTAGTTAATTCGGCTATCAATCGTACCGATGTAACCGATAACCGATTCTGGTTTATCAGTAACGGGAACAAAGCCCTGTTCAAACAGTGGGTAATCAACGCCATTAGGAACCAGAAAGCACTCGGGTGTCCAGGGCTTTTTGGTTTGTTGTAATATCTGAGATGTCGTGATCGTGGCATTAACGCGAGGCATAAACTCTTTTTCCACGCGTTCTCCATGGTTACTTACCCAGTCACACTCGGCAATTTCATCAAAGCAGTAATAAACATTACGTTTTTCCCCGAGCTGATCTAACAGGAAATTACCAAAGGCCGGATTAAAGGCATTGACTACAATCGGGTCTTGCAATTGTAATTGCTGCTGTGCCTGATTAATGCTGCGTTTGAGTCGCCGGGCATTCCATCGTTGCACCCAATCATACCAGGCCGGGTTCTTTAGAAAATTGGCGGGTAATACCGTCGGGGGAGTTAGAATCCAGATGAAACTGTTTCCCTGAGCGGGCATTTTTCTAAGACGCGGTTCCAGGCCCAGCATTCGCCGCACCGGAGCTTCTCCGCGTCCCAGTAATCCCATCAATAAATCTTTATAAGTGTATTGATAATCAACGTATAAAATGCGATGATCCTGAGCCATTCGTTTCATGAGCTCAACGGTACTTTTCACATAGTTGCCTTCCCAGGCAGGAAAAGCGACGCAAATCAGATCAGGTTTCATCATCAGTCAGGTTTAAGAGAATGGATCTAGTCTACCTTCCCCGTCATCTCACCCAGTTCATCGGGGCCAACGCGGTTTAGTACAAAACCTGCCGTATGAGTCATGTTCAATAAATACGTATTAACTACGTGGCGATCTACTGGTAACCAGCGTTCCTTGGCATCCGCAACGAAAATAGTAACATCCGCATCTTTAATAAGGTGGCTGGGCGTAGGGTGGTTAAGTAAAGCCGGAATTTCCAGGAAATAGAATTGAGGACGCTGATTTTCGGGCAGAGCAGCCAGAGCATTTTGCATTTTTTCAATGAAATAGCTCTTACCCGTATGCTCACGCGTACTGGTTACTAAAATGGATAAGGGTCGATTCAGCATGTGGCCCGTCATGGCGGCAAGTTTGGCCAGACACTGATTGATAGCAATGTCTTCCACGCGTTCCATATTACTTCGGAAGGATCGGTGCTGGGGACAAATGCCCACGAGTGGCAGCCGAATTTCGTCCAGGGCACGTTTAGGACTCTTCAGACTCTGGTCAAAGTATTCTCTGGCGAAAATCCAGGTAGCGACCAGAATCAGACCCAGAAAAGCCGCTCCAATAATCATGATGATTCGCTTGGAAGGCTCGGGTTTAGCCGGAAACTTGGGAGGATCAATGATTTTTAGATTACTCGAAGAAAGCAATAAGTTTTGTTCTCGTAATTTACTTAAACTCAGACCATGCAAAATTTCCAGGTATTCACGTTCCGCTACACTGATTCCGCGTTCCAGTTTTCCCAGATTTGAACCCAGTGGTGCAAAACGCTGATAAGAAGAGTCGTAGCCCTGCTTAATATTTTCCAGAACCGTTACCCGGGCCTGATTGCGGTCTACGCTGACAAAGTATTCCAGCCATTGATCAAAAATAGATTTAGTTGGGATGCCTTTAGTAGAGTTATTGATCTGGTATAGCTGCCCAATGTCCTTGCGAGCTTTTTGTTCAAACTGCTTAATTTGCTGGGTAAGAGCCTGCCGCTTGACAGGGTCAGGATTGGGCTGTAAATCAAAAAAGGTCAGCCTCGTATTAAGTATAGCCAAGGAATCCCGAACGGAGCGAACATCATCTGATTTCAGGACCAGATCTTCCCGCATGTTTAATTTTTGATCCAGCTGGCTCAGTGCGGCTTTAGAAGCCTCGAGTTCGGCTCGGGCTTTTTCAATTTCGTTAGTAATCGTTTTATCCTGATCGGCAAACATCCGGGTTTGCTCGTAGTAATTGATGATGCGGTTTTGACTGGAAAAGTTCTTTAAATCATTTTCAGACTGGGATAACTTATTGAAGGCATCCTGAAGCTGTTTTTCAAAGTAAGCCACCACACTGCCCGACTGCGTAGACTTCAATTCTTTCTGCCGCCGGATGAAAATTTCCGACATCAGCTCCAGCGAACGTTTTACTACGGCAGGGTCGCTGGCTACGTACTCCATGCGAATCATGTCGCTGGTACCTTCACGGGAAACTTTTAGATTTTTATTAATGCCCTCAACGCTGTAAAATGATTTTTTTTCATTGAGTAATTCTTCTCCAATGACGTTTCTGGGAATGACTGAGTACTTATAGATGTTCTTTACGGTAGCCTCTACCGAGTTATAATTCACGAGTTGCTTAAACACCGACTCGGGAATGTCTTTATGCAAACGCTCAAACGTACGCTCATTAGCTACTGCGGGATTCGGTTTCTTGAGCATCATGTGCTCAGCCAGTAACCGGATGCCTACCTCTTCCAGGGTAGTTCGGGCTTCAATCGTATTGATGAGGTTATCAAAAGCGTTATTGATTGTTTGATAATCCATACGGTTGCCCTCACCATCGAGTGAAGAACCCGAGGCCAACCCGGTATAAATCAAGGTGTCCGTGGCAAAGTCGGGATCAAGAAACCGGGTAAAGAAATAGACTGAACCTGCCAGTGCAATGGGAATCACCAGAAAAGCCCAGAGGTATCGACGAAAAAGACGGAATAACTTATAAGCACTCATAATGTATTATGGCTTAGTAGAAATCTTGCGACCAATATATAATTCCAGCGTACGGATGTTTTGAAAAAGAGACTGCCGGGCTACTTCATATTCTTCCGCTGCCCGTGTGTACAAATCAGTGATCCGGGCTAACTCAGTAATGGGAATAATGCCCTGAGAAAAATCTTTTTCGGCGGCCTGCTTACTCAGAATGTTCATTTGACGTCCCTGGCCTTTGATTACCAAGATTCGTTGAGCGGCCTGAATCGCGTAGTAATAGCTCACTACCCGGCTGGATAGCTCCTGAGCAACGATTTCCTTTTGCTGGATGGCCGTTTCCAAATCCTTCTTTGCCATCCCTACCAAGTTTTTTCGATTCAGTACGTCATATATGGAAAGCTGAAGCGTAAGGGCAGCCCGGTAACCATTGTTGTAATTGTCAAAAGCCTGAAGCTCTCCCGTAGGCTGCTGCACAATCAGAGCCTGATTACTCGAAGACAATTGAACTTCTGGTCCAAATCCTGTAATCCAGGCGTGTTTCTGGCTTTTTACGTTGAATTTGTTACGATCAACAATAGCTCCCTGAGCAGCAACCGAGGGAGAATATTCCCGTGCCCAGGTCAGGATAACATCCAGGGGAGGAAGATCTACCAAATCGGAACTTTGAGCGGTATCTGCAGCCGTAATCTGGGCATGGCCTATGGTAAGGCAACCCAGCCAGAAACCAAAAAATAGAACGAACTTGTAATAAGACGAAATCATACGTTTTCGGATTGGAAAAGAGCCGGAACGGTTTTGAACATAATTTTCATATCCATCCAGAAGGAATACTGTTGGGCATAAATGATGTCCAGTTGCATGCGTTCCTCTTCGGACATATCCTGTTTTCCTTTGCCACGTTTGGTTACCTGCCAAAGGCCCGTTAACCCAGCTGGGCCGGAAAAACGCAGAATGTATTCGTCGGAAGTAAGTTTTTCGGCTTCGTATAGGGGGAGGGGGCGGTTACCTACCAGCGACATGTCACCCCGGAAAATATTAATAAGCTGGGGAAGTTCGTCCAGACTGGTGTTTCGAAGGAATCGTCCGATTCGGGTAATCCGTGGATCATTACCGAATTTCATAAAGGCTGCTTTGTTATGACGGGCTTGCAGGTACGTTTTCTCACACACCTCCTGGCGATCTAAAAAGAGAATCTGCTGGCAGGTTTTATAATTGGCCAGCTTACATTCTTCGCAAAGCTCAATCAGAGAAGAAGCTTTCGGAGCAGGTTCTTTATCGTACATATTAAAGGCAGCCATATCCTTGATCATTGCATCGGCACCCGTACGCATGGTGCGGAACTTGATCAGGCTGAATACTTTGTAGCCAGCTCCAACTCGTTTAGACAAATAGATAATGGGTCCCTTGGAGTCGATTTTAATCAAAATAACAACCAGCAGCAAGAGAGGAGACAGCAGAAGAATCGCCAGCCCCGATGCTAGCAGATCAATGCCTCGTTTCCACCAGGGAATCCGTACCTCGAAGTGGGCGGCTTCCGCAGCCGAAAGTTTTTGAAGTTGTTGTTTACGAACAAAGTAATTCAGTCGTTCGACGAGGTCACCCCGGCTGAAGTCACTGGGAAAAATTTCCTGTCCCCCTAGCTGAATGGTACGCTCAATAAGTGAGCGGGAAAGAACAGGAGCTGTAAAAATAATGGGAATGGGTCTAAGCCAAGGCGTAGAGCGAATCTGTTTGACTACTTCAAGGGTTTCGTCAGTAATAGGAATGACAATGGCATCCGCTGGATAATGGTCGAGCAGGGCTGACAGCATATCCTCGGCTGATTGAACCGGTCTGATATTCAACTGCGTTGAGAACGTGCGAATGAACTGAATCTCAAGCTTGGTATCTTCTTCCAGGTATAAAATACGCAGAAGAGGTAGTGGGTTAATAGAAGACATGGCAGTGCCTCTTCTGATGATGTTTCCCAGAGGAACGTTGATGGATACTAAGGACAAGTAATGGGTAAAACCCTCTACGCTCAGATATGTTCACGATGCACTCGTCTTAAAATGGCTTTTACCTTGGCAATCACCTCAAGAGGGTTAAAGGGTTTAGTCATAAAGTCGTCCGCTCCTAACTCCAAACATTGGATTCGCTCGTTACTTTCTTCTGTACCTGAAAGGATAATAACCGGGATATCTCCAAATAAGTTACTGGCTCTGAGTACTTTAAGGAATTCTTTTCCATTCAGGTGAGGCATCCATAGATCGGCAATGATCAAATCTACGAAATGACCTTCTTCCAAATAACTCATGCCCGCTACGCCATCGGGTTTTACAACAGTTGTGAATTCTTTATTTAAACATAACTGGAGAATTCGCTGAGTCATGGGCTCGTCGTCCATGACCAAAATGGTTTTCTGGGAATAATTCATTGGCGGTTCCATAAGATTCTTTGGTGAAAAAATACATGAACACTAAACTCAAATAAATAATATTAGCGGTAGGTAACTGACCTAAAAGCTGATTTCCATAACTAGCAAAACTGATGCCTGCCATGCCTGCATAAAGTCCCATCATTTTCTGTCGCATCTCGCCGGGTGGCATTACCCAGATGCGACGAAAGAAGTACACATGCCAGTACAGAATCATAATAATGTGAAAAACCAGACCAATCACGCCCGTTTCTGCCCAGATTTTTACGTACCAGCTGTCAGGAGGAGTCTGGGCCAGAAAGGTGTTTGGACTAAAGCGTAAACCCCAGTATCCAATCGTTCCGATGCCCCCACCGAAGGGTCGAGAGGCGAGGTAATCACTTAGTTTTTTCTGATTGGCGAGTCGAACCTGGAAGGAAGCATCCGTAGGGTCCAGGGCCGATCGTAATCGCTGAATCTGATAATTACCCTGACCGATAAAGGTAAATTTGAGAATGAAGAGCAGAGCTCCAACAATCACACCACCCGCAATAATGATTTTGATGTTTTTGGTTAATACTAAGTACATAAAAGCTCCTACTACGGGTACAAAAAGAGCTCCGCGAGTACCCGAAATAGCCATTCCCCAGAAGCAGATCAAGGCTGCTAACCCATACCAAATGCGGGATTTTCGAGAGAGGGGACCCATCGCAATAATCAAAGCTGTAATGGCCGTATGCCCCATAGCAGCTCCGAATTGACCCGCATCAGAATAAAAAGAAAAGACTCGTAATCGACCAAAAAGTACGTGCGTTAGGGCTTGCCCCGAATCAAGCCAGGCTTGTTCATAAGAATCTACTCCCATGAATAACTGCTTGGCTCCATAGACTACGCCCAAAATCGATAAAACGATCCAGATGTTGAGAAAATGGCGAAGGTGAGCTTCCGATTCTAATTCAATTAAACCCAGAAAAACCGAAAAGAGTAAGTACAATGCTACCCCGCGAACGGCGTAGAACCAGGCGGTAAAGCTATGAGCCTCAGGGTTAAATATCTCCAGAATACAAAACAGGGTCCAGAGCAGAATACTGATCAGAATCGGGTTTTTTCGGATATTGGGCCAGGACTGGGTATTCGTTCGACGAATAAATTCGAGTAGAATGCCTAAAATAAGAAGAACATCAACGGATAAACTCAGAGGGGCATCAATGTAGCGGACAATACCGCTGGAAAAAAAGGAAATGACTAAAGAAGAGTAAAGGGCAACGACGGGCCATTTAAGGATGGAGCCTATGTAGATAAGTCCTAAAGGCAAACCAATCAATGCTCCCAACACCAAAATTCCACCTTCAGCTATGATGAACCCAGCACAGGCGATGAGACCAGCTAGTAGTAAGAAGAAAATTGAATTTCTGGCGGAAAAATTCATAGGTTAATTTTCAAAAACCGGGCAAAGGTTTGATTCTTAGTTTTTTAGCTCTTATCAATAATAGAAAAGCCTAGGGTTCGTAGATCCAAAATTATCAAACCGAGAAGTAAGTACTAAATACTATTAATCTGTCTCGAATCAACAAATATAAAGGCGTATGTTGTACTATAGGCAGATATTTTAAAACTATTAAATGAAAACAAAGCTAGTTTTTTCTTAATCTTGCCAGATACTTAATTATCTATTGTAAAGATAATTATAAAACAGCTAGGTTTTAAACATCAAACAGATATTAATTTTAATAAAAAATGACCTTTTTGAAAAAATAAAGCTTCTTTTACGTCATTGAAAAAACCGGTAACGAGAACTAAATTTACTGATACCTTAAAGGTTAAGTAAGATTTAACTCAAATAAAATAGTAATGATTTTCATACTATTTATAAAAAAAATATAGGCTAAATTTGTTAAAAAATAAGTAGTTATTGGCATCATTAAGAATAGAGATCACTACGAATACTGAATAGTTTTTTAATAAGAAATTAGCATCAGCAGCTGATGATCTTTAATTTATTAATTTAAAAGACCCAATTGTCCAGATTGTTTACAAAGCACTTATCTATATAAACGTCGTTGTGTTAACGCTTTTCAGAAATTTTCTCTCAGGGCTTCCCTATAACCTGAGACGAGTAACGAGTGGTCGTGGTTTCATTGGTGAAATCGATGGACTTCGTTTCCTGGCTATTTTGCCAGTTGTCTTACAACATTTTAGCGAACGTGTATACCGGGGCGTATCTCCGCTTCGCTCTGCTTCGGATACTACGTTAGCGGATATTTTCTCACACGGACACATTGGCGTTTACATCTTTTTTGCCATCAGTGGGTTTATCCTGGCCTTACCCTTTGGTCGCTATGCCCTTCAGCAAGGCTCTGCTGTTTCTTTAAAAACGTATTACATCCGTCGACTTACCCGTTTAGAGCCACCATTTCTGCTGGTAATGACACTGTTTTTCCTGATTCTGGTTTTTCTGAAAAATGAAAACTTTCAGGAGCTTTTCCCGCATTTTCTGGCTAGCTGCTTTTATCTGCATCGAATCATTTACGGGGAGTGGAGTCCTATTAATCCGCCTACCTGGACGCTGGAAATTGAAGTGCAATTCTATATTTTAGCTCCCTTTCTGGCGGCTCTTTTGTTCAGGATTTCTAACAAATTCATCCGTCGTTTGAGCGTTATCGTATTGATAGTCATCAAGATCGTTCTTGCTAACACTACGTCCTGGTATGATGATCTTCGGCTGACGTTGCCTTACGTAATCGAGTTTTTTCTGATTGGTGTCTTAATGGCGGACGTATTTCTAACGGAGTGGAAAGATGAAATTCCTAAAAGCTTACTTTTTGATTTTCTAGCGGTTATCAGCATTATTACCGTTTTTTGCAGCTGGACCTGGGATAAAAACCTGAGCTGGAAGTTTGTTTTTGCCGGGGCTCTCTTTCTGACCTTCTATAGTTGCTTTAGAAGTATATATGTGAGCCGATTTTTTAGTAACCCCTGGCTAACGGCCATTGGTGGCATGTGCTATTCTATTTACTTGATTCACTTGGGCTTTGCTGAATTTTTTGCTTCCTTCTTAAAACGGATCACTCCATTTAATGATTTCACGACCAATTGTTTATTCGGTTTGTTACTTTTCTTACCTGCTCTATTCATTATCAGCACTATTTTCTTTTTAGCTGTTGAAAAACCCTGTATGGATCCTAAGTGGCCTCAAAAATTAGCTGCTCGGATCAAGGGAACTTTCTAATTTAAATAACATTTATTGTATACATTACTGATTTATATCAGCCGGATTTTGGCTAATATGGAATGATTATTGTATAGCTATTTTGGGGTAATTATAAGCAGGATCTTATCCTGACCCAAGAGTATTTTGGTAAGGCTGGCATGGTTATTATACGCATGAAGATATAGGCTATTTTCCGTAGCCTGACTGTACGGTATTGTCTTGATAATGAGTTGCTATTCGTTTAACCCGACCGATGATGAATGACCTTTCTGGAAAAACATTTACCCATCAGGAGTATTTTTAGCCCATCGAAACTAGTGGTTTTAGTTTAGGCTATTTATATCAAATATAAATATAGGATAAGTACGATGGAGATTAGAAAATTCTAAAACATTTTTCTTGATTATATAATTTCTATTCAATAAACTTCGAGTCAATTACATATTTGCCCACTTTCATGTCCGCCACATATGAAAAAATGTTTATCTCTTGCTTTAGCCCTGGCATGGGCTACGATCGCTAATGCCCAAAACTGCGGTTGCGATCACACTGTAACCACTAGTGGTTATTATGGCCCAGCTAACTTGCCCGTACAGCCTGGCCAAACCGTCTGCATCAAAGCAGGGAAGTATACGAATCTTCAGTTCTCTAACTTCTCTGGTACAGCTGCTAACCCTATTACCTTCAAAAACTGCGGAGGAGTCGTTGAAATTGAGAATAGTACCTCAACGGATGCTATGGCCTTTGCTAATTGTAAGTACTTCAAAGTGACCGGAACCGGCGACTCCCAGCAGACATACGGGATTCATGTCAAAGGCACCGGAAGCGGACGTATGGGACTAGCCGTGATGGACAAAAGCACGGATTGTGAGATCGACCATGTGGAGATCAACAACGCCGGTTTTGCTGGAATTATGACCAAAACGGATCCCTGGTGCGATCCTGCTACCTGGCAGCAGAACTTCACTATGTATAATGTGAAGATTCACGACAACTACATTCACGACTGTAGCGGTGAAGGAATCTATGCTGGTAATTCTTTTTACGGAGGTGGATCGGTGATTACGTGTAGTAATCAGAGTATAACGGTCTATCCCCACAAAATCATAGGCCTGGAGATTCACCACAACCGTATCGAACGTACGGGAGCCGAAGGGATTCAGTACGGGTGCTCTCCCGATGCGAAAGTGTATAACAACGTAGTGAAATCACCAGGAATTTCGCCGTTTGCCAATTACCAGAACAATGGTATTCAGATTGGTGATGGTTCAGGAGGCGAGTGTTATAATAATATCGTCGAAGATGCTCAGGGCGTAGGAATCATTTTCCTAAGCTTTGCTTCAAATCAGAAGATTTATAATAATCTGGTCGTAAGAGCCGGGAGTACGGGCTTATTCGCCGATAAGCGAGTGGGCTCTTTGCCACAGGCCACGCTTAGTATTTACAATAATACCTTTATTACGCCCGGTGGGGATGCTATCCTTTTATATAGTACCGAAAACACGCACTATGTTTCTAACAATGCCTTGGTAGGACCCGGTACGGGCCAGTATATCAAAACGGCTAGCGGTGTGGTCACGCAGAATAGTAATAACTATCAGGGAACGCTGGCGGATGCAAAGTTCATCAGTGCAACGGATTTTCACCCTCAGTCTATTTCTCCTTTACTTAACAAGGGAAAAGTAGTTTCGGGTATCAGTAAAGACTATGATGGCAAAATTAGACCATTACAGGATGTGTATGATATTGGCTGTTACGAGGTGCTTTCAACGCTATCGGCAGAAACGCCTGTAGCGGAGAACCCTGCACCGGAAGCTCCCGTAACCGAAGCCCCCCCTGTAACGGATCCTATTGTAACGGCTCCTGTGGTTAAACCTGCCGATCCTCCAGCTACGCCGGGTTGTAATGCTATTATTACTACTGGAGGCTATTACTCGGCCAGTTCATTAAATATTCAGCCAGGGCAAACGGTATGTATTCAGGCTGGGACGTATACAAACCTGTACCTAGGTAGCTTCATTGGAACGGCTACGGCTCCCATTACCTTTAAAAACTATGGGGGAACGGTATTGATTTCTAATACCGATAATGATGGCATTGTCTTCAATAACTGTAAACACGTAATTTTTACGGGAACCGGTCAAAGTTCGGTTAATTACGGAATCGTCGTGCAGAAAACGGGTTCCGGCCGGATGGGTATGGTTATTAGCTCGCTGAGTACGAATGTAGAAGTGGACCACGTAGAAATCGGTAATGCCGGTTACGTCGGAATTATGGCGAAGACGGATCCTTCCTGCGATCAGAATACCTGGCGAGAAAACTTCACGATGAAAGAAGTGAAATTGCACGATAACTACATTCATGACACGGGCGGGCCGGGCATTTTCGCCGGACACACTTCCTGGGCAAGCGGAGTAGCCGTGGTTTGTGCGGGCTCGACTAATGTGGTGTATCCTCATAAAATGGAAGGCCTGAAAATTTATAAAAACGTTCTTGAGAAAATTGGAACCACGGGTATCATGTACGCTAGTGCGGCGGATGCTCAGGTGTACGAAAACACCATTACTCAGGCCGGATATGCCAGCTATAACATGGGCATTCACATTGCCGATGGTTCCGGTGGCCTCTGTTATAGTAACAAAGTGAAGCAAACGGTCGGAACCGGAATTTACATTACCAGTTTGGGTGCCAACCTGTCGGTTTACAATAACCTGGTAGCGGGAAACAGTGCGTATGGTATTGTTTCCACTTCAGGGGCCGGGGGAACGGCGGGGATGAAGCTTCGTATCATGAACAATACCGTTGTGCCAACGGGCCAGGCTTCTATTCATTTAACGAATACCCTTCCGACGCTTCAGGTATATAATAATGCCATGGCAAGTCCCAATGGTCAATATTTGCAATACGCTTCAGGAGTGAAATTATCGCAGGCGGGTAACTACCAGACTACGGTTCAGAACGCTTTATTCCAAAGTACAGAAACGTATCTTCCTGCCGATAACTCACCATTGGTCAATAACGGAATCGGGTTAGACTCTTTAGGGGTTACGGTTGATATAGTCGGAGTAGCCCGGCCTCAGCAGGGGAAATACGATATCGGGTGTTATGAAAAAGTAACCGGCCTGAATTATATGACTTTAGCCGAGGCTCCAGCCGAGCAAGAAGTACAGCAGCTAGCAATGGCTGAAAGAGAGATCGTTTTCAATGTCTATCCGAATCCGGTAGTTCATTCGGCCAGTGTGGACTTACCCGAAGGACACCTGGAATCCTTGCAGATTTTTGATGTCCAGTCCAATCTGATTCATTCGCAGAACACGAGTGGTTCCAGTGCCAGTGTGAATTTATCGGGTTTGCCAGCGGGTGTTTACATTCTGTCGATCCCAACTGCCAAGGGGACATTAACAAAGAAAATAGCGAAGAATTAATCGAAAATGAATCAAAGAAAAAGGGACCTTTCATCTCATGAAAGGTCCCTTTTCTTTAGTAAGCTAATGAACGCTGGGCGGTGTTAACTCGAATGGAAAAGGATGAAAATACTGTGTTTCGATCGAATTGATCCAGAATGGAGTTTTGCTGGCGGAAGACTTGCCGGAAGTCCAGAAAGACGTTATGCCTGACTTGATAAGTAGCGGCTGCTTCAAAATACATCAGGTTGGTACCTACGCCTTGCCCAATGGAATTATGAAATTCACGATCTGCCGGACGATTATTATAACTCAGCAAGGGGTTACCACCGTAGTTACGACCCTGCAAGTCCAGACCATAATGAGCTCCAACAAAAATACCGGTTATATTTAGACGGGGTAGGGGCTGATAACGAACCGTAGTAACAAACTCGCGGAAATTCCCACCAAAAGGGTGAGCTAGCGACTGATTTGAACTAACAAAGTTGGTGCGATCCGATACGTGCTGATAGGTATAAGGCCGGGCTCCGTTTAATTCAAGCTGTATATCCAGGTTATCTACGTCAAAAGCGTCAATATATTTGACCCCGAGCTGATAGCCAATTTTATTACCCCACCAGCCTTTTTCCTCCCGAAGTTTCTGGAGGTTAAACTCATCCAGATTAATCTGCCCGTAAATCTGAAACTGCTTCAGGAAATTATACCGGGCATCCATTCCCAGCAGAGAGTTATCTGCACTGTACTTCTGAGCTTCAATTGCTCGATAAAAGATCACGGGATTGAGATAACCTAAATCGAAGTATCCCTGGGTTTTATCACGGCTGTGGATAATGGTTTCGAAAACACCAATGTTGAGATGTTTGCCAATATTAAGGCCGAGGTGGTGCATGGCCATGAATTTCTTGGCGGGCAGCGTTCCGTAGGTAAGAAGGGTATCCTGCTGGTTATTTAGCTCACTAAAAAGATTGACGTATTGAAAGGGCCCAATTTTCGTCGTAAGCTTTAAAAACAGATACGGACCGCTGTTATCGGAAAGAATCATAGAGCGGAAACCATTGCCGATAAAGACTTTGTCGTGGCCAAATTGCAGATTAATCTGCTTGATGGGGTCGAAGGTAATGTACCCCCGGGCGGTAAAGAAATCGCTACTGGTTTCGTAGGGGAACTGAGCCGTATTGTTACTGCGGAAAATTTTCCAGGCGGCCTCGCTGGGAACCGCGTTGAAATTCTGAATGCGTTCCTGGAAATACCCCGGAAGCCGCATCTGGTTTTCAGAGAAATAGGTGTAAAAACCTAATTTTCTACCAATAGAACCGCGAATTTCTATGCCTCGGGTATTAATGTATGAATATTTGTAGGCGTCCTGGCCGCCGCCTACCATACCGTAAAAAACAGGATTAACGTGTAATTCCACATCCTCATTTACTACACTGTACAGGTCATTTTTCTTCCGGTACAAATGCTTGAGAACAGGTTTGTCGCTATCTGCTGTCGTCGTAGAAGGAGACCACTCCCAGCTATCATCCCGAAGGTACTGAAAGTTAAACTTGTCCACTTCGGAAAGAAGACGATACTGGTCCGCACTAACGCTATCGAGAAGTTGGATAATATTTTTACGCAGATAGGGTTTGATCATACTCTGATAACCGGGAGCATTTTTACCACTTTTAATTTCGTACCGGTCGATGAGGTGATAATAATCGGCATTAAGGGGAGCAAACACGCTTTGGCCAAACGCAGTTGCTGCCTGTAACCCGAAAATAATAAGGAATAAGGTAAATCTTGGCATAGGCGAAAGACGCGTACTCTGTGTGTTTAACGTTTTATTGCTTACTTTGTAAAGGGCACAAAAGGCTGTGCAAATTACGAAGAGATTCTGAAATTCATTTTTACATGTTTGTCCTGACCGAGCAATCTTCCATCGCCAATCACTTCATTGCTGAACTCCGTGATGTCCATATTCAAAAAGACCCCTTACGTTTTCGGCGAAATCTCGAACGCTTGGGTGAGCTACTCGCGTATGAGATCTCCAAGACGCTTACCTATTCCCGAACTACCGTACAGACGCCTCTGGGACAAACAAAAACGTTATTATTGACTCAGCAGCCCGTTTTGGCCGCCGTGTTACGGGCGAGTTTACCTTTTCACCAGGGGTTTCTAAATGCGTTTGATCGGGCAGAGAATGCTTTCATCGGAGCTTACCGGGGGAACCATACCGAAGGGGAGGATTTTACGGTTGAACTGGAATATATTTCCTGTCCTGACATTACGGGTAAGACCTTAATTCTGGTCGATCCAATGCTGGCTACTGGCAAGTCGCTGGAAACGTCCTATCGATCTTTACTACGCTACGGAATTCCAGCCCGTACGCACATTGCCGCCGTTATTGCATCTCCGGAAGGAATTCAATACGTGCAGTCCCGCATGCCTGAATGCCGTTTATGGATAGGAGAGATTGACGAGCGACTGAATCATAATTATTACATCATACCCGGCCTGGGCGATGCCGGTGATCTGGCTTTTGGAGAAAAGCTGTAACATGTATGGAAAGTTTTAGTACCTATATTCCCGTTATTTTGGCCTCCATGCTCAAGTTTGTCGGCGGGCCGCTGGCAGGATTGGCCTTGAATCTGAGCCTCACAGAGACTATTTTATGTACGGTCGGGGGCATGATGCTCAGCGTAACTATTTTTACTTTTTTAGGACGAATCATTCGATTTGGCTGGGAACAGATTAGAAAAACGCCCCGCAAACGTTTTTCAAAGTCATCCCGGCGGGCGGTTACTATTTACCGTAAATTCGGGATCGCGGGCATTGCCTGTCTAACGCCCCTTTTATTCACGCCCATTGGCGGCACATTGCTGGCGGTGTCATTCAAAGCTTCCCCGCTTCGAATTCTAAGCTGGATGCTGGTCTTCGCCATTTTTTGGGCGGTAATTTTCTGCTGGGCTATTTATAATCTTTCAGATTTACGGAATCTGGTTATGGGATAACCTGTTTCTTTTCCGAATTTTTCAAGTAGAGACGTCCATTGATGGCGTCTGACTGGGAAATGGAGACCATCGAAAGGTAACCAAACCGCCTCTACTCAGACGCGATAAAGTCGCGTCTCTACCAATTCGCTATAAAAGGGGGGGCAGAAGTTTACATCTTGCACCCCTTTTGTAATAGTTAATCGCAACTGAAAACCGACCACTGAAAACTAATAGTTGGTCCGGGCCAGTTTTTCGATAATTCGCATCAGTTTTTCAAGACCTTCCTGGTCCTCTTCGTGAAAATCATCCAGCTGATCACTGTCGACATCCAGGACCAGAAAAACTTCCTTATTTACATCAAAAGCAGGTAAGACAATTTCCGAGCGGGATTCGGATGCACAGGCAATATGCCCAGGAAAGGCATCTACGTCCGGCACGAGAACCGTTTGCTGAGTCGTATAGGCATGACCGCAAACCCCTTTGTCAAAATCAATTCGGGTACAGGCAATAGGCCCCTGGAATGGTCCTAAAACCAGTTGGTTATTTTTCCGTAGATAAAAACCTACCCAGAAGAAATGAAAAGTCTGTTTTAAAGCCGCGGCGATGTTGGATAGATTCGCAATAAAATCGTCCTCTCCACTAACCAATGCTTCAATTTGGGGGATAAGGCTATCGTAAATTTCTTTGCGGGAAGAATTTTCAGGAATAAACAAGCTTTCAGCCATGATGAATGTGAATGGATAATCAATAATAGAATAAAAGTAAGCAACAACTAGTTCTGTAAGCAAAACTTCAAACTAAATGAGTCAGTCCCTCTTGACTTTAGGCTCCCGTACCACCAGCTTCGTTTCTACCCATATTTCCTGATAAGGCGTATCAACTGGATTCTGCATGAGCTGGAGTAATAATTCCGCTGCCTTTTGTCCCATGGTATAGGCGAACTGTTCGACTGAAGCAATGGGTGGGAAATGGGCGTACTCCATCATGGGTAAATTCGCAAAACTGGCAAAGTAGAGTTCCTCATTAGGCATAATGCCTTCAGCCCGGGCTTTTTCAATGGCGTGCAGGGAAACGTAATCATTAAAGGTAATAATAGCCTGCGGCTTCGGCTCGCGATTAAGCAGGTAATGAACCTTCGCCTGGGTATCTTCTCGGGATAAATCCGAAGAACAAATGAGCTGGGGCAAAACGGGCAGGTTTCGCTCTTTCATGGCTTGCAAATAACCCCGCTGCCGCTCTTCGGCTACTTCCAGTTGGGGTGGACCGTTGAGTAAGGCGATGCGTTCGAGTCCTTTACTGGCCAGAAAATCCACTAGTTCCTTGGCTGCCTGCGTGATGTTACTGCGGATTTTATGGGCGGGTACATTTCGTGGTACCCGGTCAAAGAATACGACGGGTATACCAAAATTTTCCAGTTCTTTAAAATGCAGGTAATGGTGCGTTTCCGCCGAAATGGAAGCAATAACTCCATCGACGCGGCTGGTGAGAAAAGTAGTAAGAGCTCCTTTTTCGCGTTCCAGATTATCCCTTGACTGCGAAATCACTACATTATACCCCTGCAATGCATCTTCAATGGCGGTAATGGCCGTCGAGAAAAATTCTTCTTTCAAAAAGGGTAATACCACACCGATGGTATGCGTCTGTTTCTTTTTGAGTACGAGTGCAGCGGGGTTGGGTCGGTAATGTAAAGCCTTGGCCAGTTCCCACACGCGTTCACGGGTACGTAACCCAATTCGGGGATTATTTTGCAGGGCTCGGGAGACCGTTGATATGGATACGCCTAACTGCTGGGCAATTTCCTTGATGGTCGCTTGATGTTTAGGCATTTTTCCACTGTCAGTCTACAAAATAAAATACTTGTGCAATCCTTTGCAATGGCTGATGCTGGGCAAACTAAGATCAGTGTACAAAGAATTAAGCCTTCAGGCTCCACCAAATCTGCTAAAAAGCTTGTTCTTTTGAAACTAGTAATCTGCAAAATCTAATCACAAACGATCCGCATGAACTCTCTTCTGACGGCGATAATTGAAACTTTTAAGAATTCATTTCACTCTGAACCTGCTTTACTGGTACGTTCTCCGGGACGGATTAACCTTATTGGCGAACACACGGATTACAACATGGGTTTCGTGTTACCCGCTGCCATTGACCGTGAAATGATTTTTGCGATCAGTCCGCGACCCGACCAAAGCTGCCGGGTAATTGCCTATAATCTCAACCGGGAAGAAACCTTTTCGACGGACAACCTGACGAAGTCCGACGAAAAATGGACCTATTACCTCAAGGGTGTTATTGACCAGATTCAGAAACTAGGCTATCAGGTCAATGGATTTGATCTGGTTTTCGGGGGGAATATTCCGGTAGGAGCGGGGGTATCCTCTTCGGCGGCCCTGGAGGCCGGATTAGCCTTTGCCCTGAACGAGATCTTTAAGCTGGGTATTCCCAAAATGGCCCTCGTGCAGTTATGTCAACGGGCTGAAAATCAGTTTGTAGGATTAAATTGCGGAATCATGGATATGTTCGCTTCCTTAATGGGCGAAACCGATTCCGTCATTCGCCTGGATTGCCGTTCTTTGGAATACGAATACTTCCCCTTCACTCAGGAAGAACACGTGCTGGTTTTGTGTGATACGGGCGTGAAGCATTCCCTGGGTACATCGGAGTATAATACCCGTCGGCAGGAATGCGAGCGTGGAGTGGCTATTCTGCAAGCTCATAAACCGGGCATTCAAAGTCTTCGCGATGTGGACATGGCGTTTTTGCTGGAACACGAAGCCGAATTTGATCCCATTACTTTCAAACGCTGTAAGTACATGGTGGGCGAAATTCAGCGGGTTGTAGAAGCTTGTAAGGATTTACAGGCGAACGATCTGGAGGCTTTCGGTCAGAAAATGTACGAAACGCACGATGGACTGCAGCACGATTATGCCGTGAGTTGCCAAGAGCTGGATTTTCTGGTTGATCAAACGCGAAACAACCCTTCCGTATTAGGGGCCCGCATGATGGGTGGCGGCTTCGGTGGCTGTACCATTAACCTGGTCAAGAAAGAAGACGCAGATGGATTTATTGCTGAAATGACTCAGGCCTACAAAGAAGGGTTGAATCTGGATTTAGTGACCCACAAGGTAGTCATCAAAAAAGGAACATCTTCCATTGAATTAACGAATGAATTGGTTTAGAAACTTTCTATAACTCTAAACGCTAAACCCCGAACGCAATCATGAGTGATTTTCAGTTTGATGAACATCCGCATCGTCGCTATAATCCATTAACCGATAGTTGGGTATTAGTCTCGCCTCATCGTACCAAGCGTCCCTGGCAGGGGCAGGTAGAAAAGTCATCCGAAGACAAACGTCCGGAATACGATTCGACTTGTTACCTATGTCCGACCAATACGCGTTCAAACGGAGAGAAAAATCCTGATTATAAGAACGTATATACCTTTACGAACGATTTCTCGGCTTTGATTCAGGATACGCCTGAGGGCGAAGTTTCGGACGGCGAGTTATTTCAGGCTCGGAGTGAATCAGGTCTTTGTAAAGTCATTTGCTTTTCCCCCCGTCACGATCTGACCATTCCGGAAATGGCGGCCGAAGATATTCGATTAGTAGTCGATGCCTGGTGTACGGAGTATCAGGAATTAGGAGCGAAGCCAGAGATTAACCACGTTCAGATTTTTGAAAATAAAGGATTTGTCATGGGCTGCTCAAATCCGCACCCGCATGGACAAATCTGGGCTCAGTACAGCATTCCCGACGAACCGTATCGGAAGCAGGTAAATCAGAAAAAATATTTCGAAAAACACGGCAAAACCCTGCTGAGTGATTACTTGGAAAAGGAATTAGTCAAGAAAGAACGAATCCTTTTTGAAAACGAACACTTCGTAGCTCTGATTCCTTTCTGGGCCGTTTGGCCGTATGAAGCCATGATTATTCCCCGCCGGGCCATGGCTTCTATACTGGATATGACCGATGCCGAACGCGATGGATTGGCTCAGGCCTACCGGGAATTAACGATACTCTACGATAATCTTTTTGAAGTATCCTTTCCCTATTCAGCGGGTATTCATCAGGCTCCAACCGATGGTGAAGCTCACCCCGAATGGCATTGGCATTTTGTGTTCCTGCCGCCTTTATTACGTTCGGCTACCGTGAAGAAATTCATGGTAGGGTACGAAATGCTGGCGAACCCTCAGCGGGACATTACCGCCGAGCAAAGTGCTAAACGTCTTCGTGAGTTACCCAGAACGCATTATAAAAGTGGAGTTGTTGGTTAAGGGTTATTGGTTATTAAAAAAGAAGAAACTCCGAAGACTTTACATTCTTCGGAGTTTCTTCTTTTTTAATAAATCCTACTGGGTGCTACCAGCGAAAAAGCTGGTAGTGGAGGAATAACTTTGCTATCAACTCAAAACCCAAAACAAATAACCCATCAACTAACTACGCCAACGAAAAACCGTTTCATCCAGCTTTCGGCGGCAGGAACTTCCCAGCTTGAACGAAACTCACCTACCGTTTTTACCTGAGTATTGAAAATGAGTGTGTCGGGTTGAATCGTACCCGCTTTGACGGCCGACTTCCCTTTTAATCCATCGACCGAATCAATACCATTCTCAGTTTTGAAGACAATGGAGCGATCAAAGAAATCAAGGCCTGCCTGCTGGCCCGTCTGACTGATGATCCGCGTAGAAGCATCAATGGAACAACCGCTGGCGGCGTATGCTTTTTCGTCTACGGCTAATAATACAAATCTACCCTGAAGAACCGCAACGGCGTTTGTTAAAGGCTGACCGTGAGCGGCCCACTCTTCAAAAGAAGCCTGTAACTGACTTTCAATACTCTGCTGTTCAGCAGAAGAGAGCGTACGGTTGGCCTGATACACCCAGAGGCGGGCATGGTCAGGCATCTGGTCAAAATTGATTCGCATAAGGTGCTACGTTTTCAGTTTTCAGTTGACCGTTTTCAGTTTTGTCTCGCCATTCAAACATTATCATTACAGCCATTTGTTCCATTCCTGATTCATATGAGCTGTAGACAGAAAACTATTTTCCTATAAATTCCGAAACCAGGCGATTAGTTTCCGTGGTGGAAGTTTCCAGATCGTCATTTATCAAAATCACGTCAAACTGATCCTGAAAGGACATTTCAAAACGTACTTTATAGAGACGCTTGGAAATGCTGTCTTCGGTTTCGGTACCTCGTGAACGCAGGCGTTGTTCGAGTACTTCCATGGAAGGAACTTTCACAAAAATTGACAGAGCTCTATCACCGAAGTATTGCTTCAGCTTCAGGCCGCCTCTAACGTCTACGTCAAATAAAATCACTTTCCCATCGGCCCAGACGCGTTCAATTTCCGATTTAAGCGTGCCATAATAACCGCCGGGATATACTTCTTCCCATTCGGCGAAGGCGTCTTCGTCAATTTTATTTTTGAACTCGTCGATGCTCAGGAAGTAATAATCTTTTCCGTGTTCTTCCGCCCGACCACGTTTGTCACGGGTACAGGCCGAGATAGAAAAGCCGAATTGATCGGGCTGGGAGGCCAGCAAATGTTTGACAAGTGTCGTCTTTCCGGAACCGGAAGGAGCACAGAAAATAATGGCTTTACCGTTCAAACCAGTGAATTAGTTAAGGTCTGTTAATGAATAACCCCGGAGCGTACCCCGAGGTCATTTGTAGCCTCAAAAATAAATCAGATGATTTAAAATCGGGTATAAAAAACGTAACTTCTTAAAAGTGAGAGGGTAATCTATCCGTGAAGTATCTATTTTTCCAAGTTTTGTATCTTGCTCTTTATACAATCGGCCAGATTTTGAGGGACGGGTTTATGTTCAACGCGGAACTGCAACGCCTCTTTAATCGCTTTCTGGAGGTTGTAACCGTTGGTGCAGGGTAAGCATTTGCCCAAATTCTGGCGAACGTGTTCAATTTCCTCGGTACCGGCTTCGCCGTCCAAAACCATCTGAATGAGTTTCATGCATTCGGCGTGATTCTCACAGTGCTCTTTCTTAACCACCTTCTCTGCTTCAGCAGATGAATTGGATTCGGGTGTCATGGGAGTCATGATAACATCTAATAATTAGCGGGTGTTCTTGTTGGCTTAAACACCACATTAAAACGTGGAAAACTTAGGCCACAATCAACACAACACTTTTTTGGTTCCTGATTTACAGATAATTCTTTTAAAAATCTATTTCTTTTCTTAATAAACTGAAGGGAAGTAATCTAAACGATGATTCTTTGGTAGACAGAAAAATAGGACTGCTTGTGGCAGTCCATGCTATAGCAGATTAATCTGCTAAAAAGTTTCCGACTTATAAGGAATCTTCATCTTCCGACTCTTCACTCGTATCATAACCCATAGAAGAAGCATATGTTTTTAACTTCTCCTTGAGTAACATACGGGCCCGGTGCAACCGTGATCGTACCGTACCAATGGGAATATCCAGAATCTTCGCCATTTCTTCGTAGGTAAATCCTTCCACATCGCAGAGGATGAGTACGGTGCGAAAATCGACGGGTAAAGCATTTAGAGCATTGGTAACCTCATCGCCTAGTAACTCCTGTACGGTCTCAGCCCGTAAATCAGTCGTCTGGCTGGTACCGGCCATCTCTTCGGAGTCATAGTAAGTTTCAACCTCCTGGTAATCAACCTTACTGGGCTCTTTCGACTTGCGGCGATAATCATTAATAAAGCTGTTTTTCAGGATCCGGAAAAGCCAAGCTTTCGCGTTGGTTCCTCGTTCAAAAGAGTTAATGAACCGGAACGCTTTCAGATAGGTATCCTGAACCAGGTCATTGGCGTCGTCCTCATCTTGAGTTAACCGAAAGGCAAAGTTATACATCGACTGGATGTGCGGCATAAGCTCTCCGTCGAAGATGTTGTACTTTTCGGTCTCTGTATATTGCCGGACGGCGATATATTCGTCGGCTGTCATGGCTGTGCTTATTTTTCGGGCTAAAGCTAAAATATTATTACGGTACAAAAGCCTGCCATCGGGGTGCTGCTGACAAAATGGCTGATAATAAATAATAAAAGTTAATATACTAGAAAACTATGCCTGAACCCTTAAGTAATCCCCCTATAGGGGAATCAGGGAGGATAATGGGTATAAGTTTTGGGGAAGTAAGGGCCCGGTCTTTCCCATTAGATTCCATGGAAAAGCCGTACCTTCGCAAAGATATTGAATTATTTGACTGCATAAAGGGTTGGTTAACGTAGTGTAGATCAGACTTGTTAAACGGTCATTTGTCAAACGCCACTTACAAAATAAACTTCATCATAAATCATTATGTCCAACGGAATTTATAACGTCCCGATTCCTAAAAACGAACCCATTTACAGTTATGCTCCTGGTTCTTCTGAGCGTCAGAAGCTGAAAGATGCACTGGCTGAATTGCGGTCTAAGCAAATTGATGTGCCTCTGTACATTGGGAATCAGGAAATTCGTACGGATAAAAAAGTAGCCATGACTCCTCCGCACGATCATCAGCACGTGTTGGGTCATTTCTATGAATGTGGTCCTCAGCATGTCAGTGAGGCTATTGAGTCGGCTCTGGAAGCTCGTCATGCCTGGTCGGTATTACCCTGGGAACATCGCCTTTCTATTTTCCTGAAAGCAGCGGAGCTTTCGGCTACTAAGTACCGCTACTTATTAAACGCATCTACCATGCTGGGTCAGTCGAAAAATGCTTTTCAGGCAGAAATCGATGCGGCTTGCGAATGGGTAGACTTTCTGCGTTTTAACGTTTCTTTTGCGACTGAAATTTATCGTAACCAGCCCATCTCGCCCGACGCGACAATCTGGAATAAAGTGGAATACCGTCCGCTGGAAGGGTTTGTGTATGCATTAACGCCCTTCAACTTTACCGCTATTTCGGGTAACCTACCCGTATCGGCGGCGATGATGGGTAACGTAGTGGTTTGGAAACCTGCTCCAACGCAAATGTATTCAGCCTATGTGCTGATGCAGGTGCTGAAAGAAGCGGGCGTTCCCGCCGGAGTCATTAACCTGATTCAGGGCGACGGTCCGATGATTGGTGATTTAGTATTTAGTCATCCAGAATTTGCCGGTATCCACTTTACGGGTAGCACGGCAGTATTCAAAAGCATCTGGAAAAACATTGGCTCAAATATGGATAACTACCGCTATTATCCCCGCATTGTGGGTGAAACGGGCGGTAAAGATTTCATGCTGGCTCATGAATCAGCCGATGTAAAAGCGTACGCTGCCAACTTATTGCGGGCCGCTTTCGAATTCCAGGGACAGAAGTGTTCAGCGGCTTCGCGGGCCTATGTTCCTGTAAGTATCTGGAAATCAGTGTGGTCAGAGATGAAAGCCATGCTGGAGACGATCAAGGTGGGTGGAACGGAAGATTTCTCCAACTTCGTAAACGCGGTTATTGATGAGCGTGCCTTCCAGAAAATCACAGGATTTATTGACCGGGCCAAGCAAAACCCTGCCAATGAAATCATTTGGGGTGGAACCTACGACCGTTCAAAAGGCTGGTTTGTAGACCCCACCATCATCCTGACGAGCGATCCGCATTCGGAGACGATGGAGCAGGAAATTTTTGGTCCCGTCCTGACTATTTACCTATACGAAGCTGCTCAGTTTGAAGAAACGTTGTCATTGATTGACCGCACTTCTCCGTACGCCTTAACCGGAGCCGTATTTGCTCAGGATCGTTATGCGGTTGATTTAGCTAGTCGCAAGCTGGTGAACTCGGCTGGTAACTTCTATATTAATGATAAATGTACGGGAGCCGTAGTAGGGCAGCAGCCTTTCGGTGGGGCTCGCGGCTCGGGAACCAACGACAAAGCAGGCTCTATGCAAAACCTGTTGCGTTGGGTATCCGCTCGTACGATTAAAGAAAGCTTTATTCCGGCTACGGACTATCGTTATCCTTTCCTGGCAGAATAAGTACAGGGTTTAGATTTGATTGTTCTATTGACTTCCCGAAAGTTTTAAACTTTCGGGAAGATTGGAATAACAAGAAACCCCCAACACTTTCCCATTCATGCAAAAAGAACTTCACGCTTCACAGCAACCTCGTGCTTTTGAAGACTTACCCAGCCGTCGTAAGCAGCAGCTCATGGCTTTTGATCGGGTATTAACCATCATGGATGAGCTCCGGGAGCATTGCCCCTGGGATCGGAAGCAGACGATGGATACGCTTCGGCACTTGACCATTGAAGAAACCTACGAATTGTCTGATGCAATTTTGGAAAAGGATTTGCCCGAAGTCAAAAAGGAGCTGGGTGACGTATTACTTCACTTGGTATTCTACGCTAAAATTGCTTCAGAAACGGGAGATTTTGATATCACCGACGTGATGAATAGCCTTTGCGATAAGCTGGTTCACCGCCATCCGCATATTTACTCAGATGCCCAGGCTAATACCGAAGAACAGGTAAAGCAAAACTGGGAGCAGTTAAAAATCAAAGAAGGTAATAAGTCGGTGCTGGGTGGTGTCCCTGCTTCGTTACCGGCCTTGGTCAAAGCCATGCGAATTCAGGAAAAAGCCCGTGGTGCTGGTTTTGACTGGGAAGAGAAAGAACAGGTTTGGGAAAAGGTAAGGGAAGAAATGGAAGAGTTTCAGGATGAATTCAAAGCCGGAACTTCCCGCGACTCTGCAAAAGCCGAAGGAGAATTCGGTGATGTATTGTTCTCACTGGTGAATTACGCCCGTTTTATCGACATTAACCCCGAAACGGCTCTGGAACGTACGAATAAGAAATTCATTTCCCGCTTTCAATATCTAGAAGAAAAAGCCAAAGCAGATGGTAAGGTATTGAAAGATATGACCTTAGCAGAAATGGACGTATATTGGAACGAAGCAAAGACCTTAAGTACTACCGTTAAATAACTACCATTAACTACTAGTATATCATAAATAAGAGGTTGGGGGTGAGACTCACCCCCCAACCTCTTATTTATGATATACCTATATACTGCTTTCTTGCTTTGCTGGGTAAATCTTGCCAATGCCCAGACTCTCACTTATTTTGAAAAAGGATTTAGTAGACATCTGCAGCGCCGCAGATTATAAGGGTGGAGGCTTAAATAAATTCTACCGAGCTACCGGGCAACAGTCCTCCATCCATTGGTATCTCTTTTCAACATCTTATACTTACCAAAGCCTAAAATCCAAGTTACTGAATCGTAACGCTACGACTGGCCTTGCCCGTGGCATCAAAGCACTTGAGCTTTATAATTCCTTTTACGGCTATTGGAGCAGCATACAAACTGGATTGAACAGTGGGTTCGGATCCATCCGTAGTATATCGAATTTGCAGACCAGGATACTCTGAATTAGCTTTCAGCGTCCCGTTTTCCAAGACGGCTCCGGGTGTGGGTACCCGGTAGTTATAACCCCCATTCAGGTAACGCAGACGAGGTAGCTCGCGTTGAGCCAGGTTATTGGCAAAGACGTTCCAGCCTTCTGAAATAGCTTGCTCACGAAGGGTTTTGTTATCAATGGTTTCCCATTTGCGCTCGGCTGACCAGGCTGATTCGGCGAAGCCCATGAGTTTAGGTAACATGTAATACTCCATCATATCCCGGCCCCGAACGGTTTCCGTCCAGAGCTGAGCTTCCAAACCTAAAATATTCTGACGCTTTTGAAGCTTTTCTTTACCAGAAAAATCCAGAGGCTTACCCAGCGAATTTACATAGGTGGTTTTGAAATAATCGTAAGGAGCGAAGGTCCAAGCGTTGCGAGGTCCCACAAAACCACCCCAATACAAACCGGGCTCGGCGGGGTCGTTGTTATAGGCCAGATCCATATAGAGGTTTGTTACGTTGCAAAGCACGATGGGGTATCCGCCATTGGCCATGCGGTAACCCAGATCCAGATCAAAGACATTATTCCAGATATACGGAATAACGCCCTTGCCTGCAAATTCAGGATTGGCTACGTATCTACCGTTCGCGTCCACATTTAAGCCTACTTCTTCCCAGCCGTGTACTTCCAGGTTATGCTTCTTTAGTTTGGGTAACATTTGACCAAAGAAGTAACTCTGTAAATACCGGGGACCTTTTATTTCCGGATGCTGTTTGAGGAAGGCGTCCACCATCGGAGATTTCGTCCAGACACCCATGGGAACTTCATCGCCGCCCACGTGCACGGCATTGAGTTTAAGGCCCGCTTCGTCGTACATTTTAACGACATCATTAATCACGGTCTCAAAGAAATGAGCTGCCGAAGGACGAACCACACAGATTACGTTGTCTGAATAAGCCTGAGCTGAGCTATACTCCGATTTATCTTCAGGATCAATCAAACGGAATTCTTCCGCAGCTTCTTTCTTACCTTCTTTCATCAAACGCTCGTAACGAGCTTCCATGGATTTGATCGCTGCCCGTGAGTGGCCGGGAAATCCGATTTCAGGAATAATGCGGATGTGCCGATCCTGGGCGTGCTGAAGAATTTCAATGAAATCTTTACGTGTATAATAGCCACTTCCGTAAGTATTCTTAGCATCGGCCTTCGGGCCGGAACCATACGCCGGAGGTAAGGCATTATCCTTGATACTTTTCACATGCTGACGGTGCGAACCTACTTCGGTTAACTCAGGTAAGCCATTGATTTCCAAACGCCAGCCTTCATCTTCGGTAATATAAAAAAGCAGGTTGTTGATTTTATAAAAGGCTAATAAATCCAGTACGCGAAGGACACTTTCTTTGGTTTGGAAGTTACGAGAAACGTCTAAATGCACGCTACGGAAGCCAAAACGCGGAGCATCCTGAATTTGCAACACTGGCAGCGTAAGTGAAGCGGTAGGCTTCCCATAAGCCGAAACCGGAGCTAGTGCTAACAAACTTTGAACGCCATAAAATACGCCAGCCGCATCATGGCCCGTGATGGTAATGCCTTCATTACTGACTCTTAACTGGTAAGCTTCTTTCGAAATTCCATTTACCAAAACCGGAGCAATCTTCAGTAAAATCCCTTTACTTGACGCTGTCGCTGCTTCTTTCAAAGGAAAGGAAGTGCCCGTTAAGGTCTGCAGGCGGTTATTGAGAAACGTAGCTTCTTTCTGTAATTCTTTGGCATAGTAAATGGGCCATTGACTGTTCAGATTCACATTGCCCTGGCCTTTGCTAACCTGAACCGGCAATGGGGTTATGGCAGGTAATTGCTCGGAAGGAATCAGAGACAGAGCCGAATTTTGCTGGTAATGATAGGCCGCGGTGGGTAAGGGCATCTGATCATTAGGGCCGCGGAGAATCTGGTCTTTCTCCGTCATGGGTTCCGGGGTGT
This sequence comes from uncultured Siphonobacter sp., assembly GCA_913774715.1. Classification (GTDB taxonomy): domain Bacteria; phylum Bacteroidota; class Bacteroidia; order Cytophagales; family Spirosomataceae; genus Siphonobacter. Next base: position 74,402 of record CAJYHS010000246.1, read on the forward strand.
ACTGGGTTACCGTTTCGATGCGTTCTTTATCGCCATCGTCAAAAACAAAATAGAGTCCTACCGGAGCGTCTACCATTTTATTGATAGCAATCGAACCCGCGTAAGGAATGGTGAGTGAAGCTCCGGGCTTTAATTCAAAACTTTCGTTGGGGGTAAGTTTATACCAGTCGCCGTTGATGTGTTCAACCGTGCCGGCAACAGGCGTTTGGGAAGCTAGAATCGTGCGGGGAGACATGCTAAAGTACAAGGTCCAGCCCTTATTGGTTAAAGCTTCTTCACCTGTATTGGTAAAGACAAACTGGGCCTGAAAGCCCGTAGTATCTTTGGGAAAATTGGTAAGCAGTTTCCAGGAAATAGCTACGCTGGAGCCTTCTGAGGTTTTCTCAGAAGATTTACAGCTCAGGAATACCCAGACGCTCAGCAGAAGAAAAGCGGCAAGTAAGCTACGACGCATAGAGCAATAGGATTATGAATGTTTACGATCAAGCAAGTGGATAAAGATACTAGACTTGAAAGATTCAACGGCGAATAATCGATGGTAGTGCCTTGAAATATTGTTCTGAATGAAGCAAAGGCAAATCCAGTTCAAATAAAAGAGCCTGGATTATCACCCAGGCTCTTTATATTTAAAAGATATGCTCAAGAAGGCTGTACCCAAATCATTTCGAGTAACTTACTCAGCCGATCTTTTAATTCTTTACGATCTACAATGAAATCGAGAAAGCCGTGTTCCTGAACGAATTCGGCACTTTGGAAACCCTTAGGCAGATCCTTACCAATGGTTTCACGAATCACACGAGGGCCCGCAAAACCAATCAGAGCACCGGGTTCTGAGATGTTGAAATCACCCAGCATTGCAAAGGACGCCGTCACTCCACCCGTCGTTGGATCCGTTAATAACGAGATATAAGGAATCTTTGCTTCATCGAGCAGAGCAATTTTAGCCGAAGTTTTGGCCATTTGCATCAGCGAGAAACCTGCTTCCATCATCCGGGCACCACCTGATTTGGAAATCATCAGGAAAGGAATCCGGTTTTTGAGCGAGTAATCCATCGCCCGGGCAATTTTTTCACCTACGACTGAACCCATTGACCCACCAATGAAACTAAAATCCATACAGGCCACTACCAGATCAATACCATTGATTTTTCCGTGACCCGTGCGAACAGCGTCTTTGAGACCCGTTTTGTTTTCGGTGGCTTTGATACGATCGGGATACGCTTTGGTATCCTTGAAATGAAGCGGATCGCCCGAGGTCATCGTAGCGTCAAGTTCAGTATAAAAGGTATCATCGAAAAGCAGCTCAAAGTATTCCTGAGATCCTACTTTTTCGTGGTAATTACATTTTGAGCAGGTATAAGCCTGCATTTTGTGCTCGCGGGTATGCATGATGTTACCGCACTCAGGGCACTTGTACCAGAGCCCGTCGGGGGCTTCCCGTTTGGCTTCAGTGGGCGTTTGAATACCCTTGTCTTTCCGGGTGAACCAAGACATATTTCTGCTTCTTGTTTTGGAGTCTGAAGGCCTGGACAAAAGGATATCCCTGGTGTAGGCTGTATCAGAACTTGATTTAGGACATCAAAGATAGATCATTCCTAAGTTCTATAAGAGAGAATAGGTGAGATTTTGTACTTTTCAAGGCAGCATTAATCCAATTTTCATCTTTTGTTGGATTTTTTGAGTCTAAAATTGAACCGATTGACCGATAATCAGGCTTATTTATGTAGACGTACTGCGGATGATTGGAAAAATGCCTAAGTTTGCAAGCGTTGATTTTCAAATTCTTTGGAATTGGAAAGCAGCGAATCTTCTTCATCAGCATGAGATGTTACGAGTCAGTAATGGAAGAGTAGACTACTCTAACATCAGCGATTCAAGACTTCCTTTGATACGAGTAAAAATTTATCATAATCTCTCATTTCAACGATTGGTATGGCCAATGCAACTAAAATTGCTCCAGGTGTTCTTTCTGGAGACGCTGTGCAGGAGTTATTCGAACTCGCCAAAAAACATCAATTTGCACTTCCAGCCGTTAACGTAATCTCAAGCAGCACCGTCAATGCGGTTCTGGAGACGGCTCGTGATCTGAATTCTCCCGTTATTATTCAGTTTTCACACGGTGGATCGCAGTTCTACGCTGGTAAAGGCCTCAAAAACGAAAACGAACAAGCAGCCATCGCCGGTGCGATTTCTGGTGCTCAGCACATCCACTTGCTCGCAGAAAAATATGGAGTTGCAGTAGTATTACACACCGACCACTGTGCCAAGAAAATCCTTCCCTGGATTGATGGCGTTCTGGAAGCGGGTGAGAAATTCTACGAGCAAAACGGAAAGCCTTTGTTCTCTTCTCACATGCTCGATTTATCAGAAGAGCCATTGGAAGAAAACATCGAAATTTCTTCAAAATACCACGAGCGTATGTCAAAAATTGGCATGACTCTGGAAATTGAATTAGGCGTAACGGGTGGTGAAGAAGACGGCGTGGATAACTCTGACGTTGATTCTTCTCGTCTGTACACCCAGCCTGAAGAAGTAGCTTACTCTTACGAGAAACTCAACGCTATTTCTCCTCGCTTTACGGTAGCTGCTGCTTTCGGTAACGTTCACGGTGTATATAAACCCGGTAACGTGAAGCTGCAACCCGTTATTCTGAATAACTCACAACAATACATTCGTGAGAAATTCAATCTGGAAGCGGAGAAACCTGTGAATTTCGTATTCCACGGTGGTTCAGGTTCGTCTCGCGAAGAAATCCGCGAAGCCATCAGCTACGGTGCCATCAAAATGAACATTGATACGGATTTACAGTGGGCGTATTGGGATGGTATCTTAGGTTTCTACAAATCGAAAGAAGACTACCTGCAGGCTCAGATCGGTAACCCTACGGGTGAAGATTCTCCGAACAAGAAATTCTACGATCCTCGCGTATGGTTACGCGAAGGCGAGAAGTCTTTCATTGCTCGTCTGAAATCAGCATTCGAAGATTTGAATGCGGTTAACGTCAACCAATATTTATAGTAGCTAGGGTTAACTAACCCTGAATGCTATTTAAAAAGCCGGCAGAAGCATCTGTCGGCTTTTTTTAATGTATAGACATCCCTTGATGGCGTCTGGGTGGAGGCGGTTTTTCTTTACCTTCACGTTATATTTATTCCCCGGCCAAGACGCCATAAATGTACTCCTAATCCTTACTTCACCGCCGTAGCTTCCAGCTCCACCGATAAGGTTTCAAACAGCGTGGTTACCTGAAAAAAGGTACTGGCCTGCTGGATACCGTGCTTGGTGATCCATTCCTGAAAAATGTCGAAGTGAGCAAAGAGCTCTTCCTGAGAGGTCGTGTAGACATTTAGGCGAACGATGTTTTTACACTCGTATCCCGCCTGACTAATGACTAACTCCAGATTTTCGATGGCCTGTAACAACTGGGTTTTCATATCGGCATGACTCGAAGTCCCATCGGGTAATACGGCGGCCTGTCCGGCACAGTAGAGGGTAGAAGTGACATTCTTTACTTCGACACCCTGAACATAATTGCGGGCATCCTGCCACTGCCAGGGGTTAATGATTCGCTTTTCCATGTGCTTGATTACTTTATTTTCAACAAGACAAAGGTCCGGCGAATGGGATCGCTGAAAGGTGAGTTACCGCACAGCTTTCAAGTGATGTAGATCACATTCAGGCAGAAAACCGGCTAAGCGTCTCGCGGGAAACGCCAAGGTAAGAGGCCAGCAGGGTTTTAGGAACCCGCTGAACCAAAGCGGGATGTTGTTTAAGTAACTGCTCATAACGCTCCTGAGCCTGCGTGGTCATCAGTGCTAATAAACGTCGCTGCAAAGCCATATAACCCCGGTTCGCCTTTTCGAGGAAAAAATGCTCCATCTTAGGCAAACTTGCACAGAGCGTTTGATAACTTTCCAGCGAAAGGCAAAGCACTGTACTATCTTCTACGCAATCCAGTGAAAACGTGGCTTCTGATTGGGTATAAAAGGCCTGATAATCGCTTTCCCACCAGTCTTCCAAAGCAAAAGAAATGATCTGCTGCTTGCCGGAATCATCGGTATGAACCAGTTTTAAAAGACCGGAAACGACAAAATAGACATACTTAACCGGCATGCCCTCCTGAATGAGAAACTGATGTTTTTTGTACTTTCTAAGAAGAAAATGCGGTTCGATGAAGGCAAATTCCTCGTCCGTGAGCGGGATAATTTTCTCCAGATGTCCTCTTAATACGTCCTGCATTACTTCAATTTTAAATAATACTGCCGCTCGGATTCGGGTAATTTTTCGATGGCGTAACGAAGCATGGTGCGGGGCATGGAAAGGGTATGTTCGTTTAAAAATTCCCGTAATACTTCCAGATCCTGTTGACCCACCTCGCGTAGCATCCAGCCGCAGGCTTTGTGAATCAGATCGTGTTTGTGAGAAAGTAGCGACTCTGCAATGGCCAAGGTATCATGGTATTCTTTCTGTTTGATAAAATAGAAAGTGGCAATGATGGCAACGCGAACCGTCCAGATCCGCTCGGAACGGGCCAAGTCATAGAGCAACTGCCGATCCTGCGTGTAAAGAAATGCCCCGACAATATCTCGGGCGGAAACATCGACGAGATCCCAGTTGTTAACGTATTCCAAATGGGCCAGATACGCTTCGAGGATTTCCAGCTTCTGACTCAAATCACCCTTCTTGAACTGATCCACCCAGATGAACAGAGCTGCGGCCCGGCATTCGTGGTAAGGGTTTTGGATGAGTTGAGTAACCTCTTCTAAAGGTAGGGAACGAAACTTTTTCGCAATAGCCCGAACTTCACCGACGGCCAGACCCAGAAAAAGGTCATTCTCCCCGTATTCACCCGGTCCGGTTTTAAAGTAACGGGCCACAAACGCGGCTTTTTCGGGATTAGCCTGAGCCTGAAGTTGTTCAACGATAGAAGACATATCCTAAGGAATCTAATGAATCGGGAACTAAGCCCACGCGGGAAACGCTAGGTAATGGAATGCCGCTAAAGATATTCATTTTTGAAGTATAGATAACTCCTAAAACATACATGATTACTATTGTTTCCTCAACCAATCAGAAAAATTCCCGTAGTCGGCAGGTAGCCGAGTATTACCGCCAGCAGGTACAGGCTGCCGGAGCGGATGCTCGGGTAGTAGACTTAGCGGACCTGCCCGTCGACTTTATCGAATCAGCCTTATATGGAAATTTCGGTAAACACGATGCCTTTAACGCCGTGCGTGATTTAGTGGAAGGAGCCAGTAAGCTGGTTTTTATCCTGCCCGAGTATAACGGCTCGTTTCCTGGGGTATTAAAAGCCTTTATGGACGGCTTTCATTACCCCAGCAAACTCAGCGGAAAGATGGTTGCTCTGGTCGGGATTTCCGACGGCGGGAGTGGGAATCCGTTAGGTATGAGTCACCTGACAGATATTCTGAGTTTTATGAATGCTACGGTGTTAGGCTTACGCATCAAGATTCCTTTTCTGAAAAAGAACTGGGTAGAAGGCGAAATTCAGGATGAGTTTGTCAGGAACCTGCTTCAGCAGCAAGTGGAAATGCTGATAAAACTTCCCTAATAAAAAAGAGCAGGCCGATTAGCCTGCTCTTTTTCGTTGAGACGATTACTTGCGTTTTCGAAGGTAGATATTACCCATGGAGGATTTCAGGGTAATGGAAACGCCGGGAGCGTTAATTACACCTTTGGTAGCATTGCTGCTGATGTAACTATTGCTGGTGGTGAATGGCCCTGCACTGGCAAAGCTGAGAATCTGATTATTATCGGTTTGGATGTTTACGTCTTTGGTAGTGATGCTTACCGATGCATTCGAAGCAGCGTTACTTTTAGATCCGGTTACTACTCTGGCCACATTCTCAGTGTTTTTATTTCTGGTACCATACCCAGTGATGGTTACTCCCTCTGAGCTTCGGGCTTCATTGGATCGGGCTTCTTTTTCGGGTAAGGGTAGTAAATCAAAATCCGTGAATGCATTCCCCTGAGACGCATCCATGATCACCGAAGCTTTGGTTTCCGTAGGAAGACTCACGTCAATGGATTCATGGCCGGTGGACAGAGAAATGGGCTTGCTCTGATTTACTTTACTGAACTGAGCATTGATCTTTCCCATCGTTGAATACGCGATAACCGGACCGGTGATATCTTTCAGGTTGATATTTGTGGAGGACGTTCGAACTTCAATTTCGCCGTCAATACCCGCAATCGTTAAGTCGTCACCATTGGCAAAGTAATTATTCCCCGATTTCCAGAGTAAATCCGTGTTTTTAGGTAAGCGAATTACGTACGAAACGTCATCCTGCCGAAGTGCCGTTTTAAAAGTGGTTACTCCATTTTCCGTTTGTGTGGATAGGTTGATACCCGTGTTATCCGTACCCCCGGCACCAACGGCCTTCAGACCCTCCGCTTCTTTGGGTAAGGGCCTGATTCCTGAAGCTTCAATAATCACCTCAGTGCCTTCGTATCCCTGAATGGACACCTCGGCATTACTAATCTGGAAAGAAACTTTTTTGGTTTTGAGAGGCGTGCGGTAGGTTTTGCTTTCACCTTTTTCCTGAGCAAACGCCGAAGATGCGGACAGCAGCAGCGTAAGTATGAAAATCTTTTTCATGACGTTAGATCGTTAATAGTTGAATACTTTGTTGAGCTTGTTTGCGAATAAGGGGATCAGCGGCTTCGTCTTCCGCCAGTTGTTTGAGTCGGGGTAGAGCTGCCGTTTCTTTATTGATGACGAGTGTTTCCATGACGCTGATCTGCTCGGGTAACTCCGAGGCGACATTCAGCCGGGCCAGTAATGCTTTGCGGACCGATGGGTTTTTACCGTAATTTTTCAGCGTTTCCAGCGTAGCCAGCCGGACGTTAATGTTTTCATCCTGCCGGAGCGTCTGAGCTAGCGTTTGCAGCAGATCGGGTGGAATGGAGGGCATATTGCTGGCATATTGCAATCCTTTTAACCGCTCGGCAGCTGATTCTTTCCTGAGTAAGCCCAAAACCACCAATTCCTGAGTTACCTTCAGTTCTTTACGAAGCGTAGCTACTTCCTGTTGTACTTTCTTCATGGAAACATCTTTCGTTTCAGCTTTAGTGGAAGGCTCCATCTGAGCTACCTCTTCAGCCGGTGACGTTTCTAGTGGCCGGTAAGACGGCTTTTCAATCCTTACCGTCTGCGTTTTGATTTCGGGAGCCACCGTCATTCGTCCCAGCCAGAACATCAATCCGAAAGCAGCCAAAACAGCGGCGTAGGGCCAATAGATTCTTTTTTTAGGGAGGGCAATAACCTTCGCTTGCTGCTGATGCTGCTTTTCAAGCGTCTGGTTTTCCTTTTCCCGATCCAGCAGAGCGTAGAATGCCGTGTCCAAACCCGCATCTGCTTCAACTTCGTGACGCTGAACATCCCGCCAGATTTTTTCGAGACTTTCGGCTTCCTGCCTCAGGGGCAAATCTTCCGCCAGTATCTCTTCGAAGAGCAGCCGATCTGTTTCAGACAGTCTTCCTAGTAGATAATCGATTAATAACGTATCTTTTTCCATGGTATGCATGCAGAACCATTAGTCACTGATCTGGAAATACAATTCTCTTAATTTCTGAAGTCCCCGAAAGGCCCTCACTTTCACATTGGCCAGGGAAAGGCCCAAAACCTGACCGATTTCTTCGTAACTCATATTTTGAAAACGACTCAGCAGTAGGACTTCCCGGTACGAATCGGGTAATAATTCCAGAGCCTGATGTAACCGCTGGTGATGGGCTTCGCTTTCGTCTTCTTCCAGCAGAATATCCGGAAATTCGTTGGTTTGATGCCGGATTGTTTTCAAATGATCGTTATAGATATTCCGAGCCAGTTCGTACACCCAGGTTCGAAAGACTGCCCCTTCCCGAAAGGTATGCCGATACCGCAACAGCCGCAGGAATACCTGCTGGGTGAGATCGCGGGCGAGGTCCCGGGATGATTGCCGGTAGAGAAAGAAATTCAGCAGCGACTTTTTGTAGCGTTCGTACAGAATGGCGGCTTTGTCGAGGTCTCCTTCACTTACGGCCCGCATGGCCTGTTCATCGGTCATGGAAGCGGGGTTAACAGATGGTTGATTTTGCAGAAGGGTACTTCGGGAAAAGTGAAAGGTTACAATTTAAGGAAAGAAAATTTTTTTCTAGTTGAAAGCGTTAGTTCAAAAGCCGTAAAAAGCGTGACTTTTGTAAAATGAAATCCAAGTACCTGCGTCCCCTGTTTTTAGTGATTGGAGTGGTAGCCCTGAATGTGCTGGCCGGTTTTTTCTATTTCCGACTTGATCTGACGGAAGACCGCCGCTATAGCCTTTCGGATGCCACCCGAAATATACTCGACCAGCTTGATGATGAGGTGTACGTGAAAGTATACCTCGATGGCGATCTAAACCCCGGTTTCCGGCACTTACGGGAATCCATCCGCGAAACGCTGGAAGAATTCAAAGCTCATTCGGGCGGGCATCTGGATTACCGCTTCATCGATCCTTCGGCGGAAAGCGATGCCAAAAAGCGAAACACCTTATACGATGCCCTGACGGAAAAAGGCCTCATTCCCACGAATGTCGTGGAGGGAGGCGAAGACAGCCGCTCGCAGAAACTGGTCTGGCCGGGAGCCTTATTAACGTTTCAAAATAAGGAGACGTCAGTTCAGTTACTGAAGGGAAACATCTCGCAATCAGCTCAGGAAAACCTGAATCTTTCGGCAGAAAACGTGGAATATTCACTGGCTACGGCTTTGCGGGAATTAACCCAGAAAGAAAGAAAGCGAATTGGCTTATTATCTACGCTCTCTAAAAAACTAAATCCCGTGCGGATTTCGGATCTGATCGTGGCTCTGCAAAAGAACTACGATATTTTTCAGGTGAACCTGCAAACCTCACCCAATCTGGATGGACTGGATGCAGTCTTGGTCATCAAACCCGATCAGGAGTTTTCGGAGGACGATCAGTTAAAGCTCGATCAGTTCATCGTTCACGGTGGTAAGGCTCTGTTCTTTATGGATGCCGTCCAAACGGATTCGGTAGGACGCGAAGGCGTGTATGCTCAGCCCACGGATCTGAAACTAGATGAGTTATTATTCCGCTACGGACTTCGGGCCAATACGGTAGTGGTAAAGGATATGCTCTCGGCTCAAATTCCGCTAAATGTGGGAACCATGGGGGATAAGGCTAATATTCAGCTCATGCCCTGGCGGTTTTATCCTTTGCTGAATTCATACGGCAGATCGCCCATTACCCGGAATCTGGATGCCTTATACGGGCGTTACGTGGGATCACTTGACACCGTGGCGGCGGAAGGCATTCGTAAAACGCCACTGGTCTTTACCTCCGAATACACGCAGACCTTACGGGCTCCGGCGGTGATTCCCTATAATGAAGCGGGC
>CAJYHS010000247.1 GCA_913774715.1 uncultured Siphonobacter sp.
AGTTCTGGCAAGTCATAAAGTAATTTACGGTAGTAAATAAGTTTTACTACCGTAAATTACAATGAGCTCCTATTACAAATCTAAGGTATGTTTTAAATGGTTAAGTGATTTTGTTATGATAATTAATATATTGTAGTATAGCTATTTCACTGAATTTAGAGCACAGATTTCATCAAAAAATTTACCAATTATATTTTATAAAGAAATGATCACAAAGCCGTCCGCCGCTGCGACTGTGAGAAAAAAGTTTCTATCGTCCTAGCGAACCGTTCTTTTCCTAGTAGCTCGCCAAGGTGTGATGATTTCATCCTTAATTCTTTGAAGTCGTTTGTGAATTAATCCACTTGGCTACATTTAGTAACATCTTCTTTGGGCACTTGCGCCATAGAGACCAGGGGCGATAACCCGGCCAGTTCGACGGATCATGTATAAGAATCAAAATCACGTTTTGCCCAGGTGAGTAAGTAATTAAACCTTTCAAGCTAAGACAGAGCGGACTGCCGCCAGGAGTCGCAATTCCGGGAGTGGCGACTCCCGGAATTGCGATCCGTACGATATTTGGGCCGAGTCATTCTGGGTCAGATTGCCGAAGCATTAGACTAAAGGTCAAAATAGAGATGATAGAGGGCAACTACGAAAACCTTGAGAAATATGACGTCTGTTCTATTCGACCGTGGCGGCGGACCGCTACATTGATGGGTGTTATAATAGCCCGAGATTGCATCCGGCATTAAACTACCTAAATCCCCCAGCTTTCAAAGCGGATTATTACGGTCAGACCGGATAAGAATTAAAGTTTTTCATTCTATCCGGTCTGACCGCAAAAGTGTAAACCCAAACGGGACCACGCCAATATACTATTTACAGCCTTTTACTCTAGGGTATTTTTATAAAATAGGTGTTTTATTGGTAGCTTAAATACCTTAGTCAACCTAGGAATTAGTTAGACAACAGATATGTTATTTGTGCTATTTCAAACGCTCCATTTCGTCCGGGCTTACGTCCCGTTTATTAGTTAACGTTACCTGTGACCGACCAAAAGTATAGTTCAACGTAAGCCGTAGGATCCGACTCTGCCATTTTTTTAAAGTTTCCTGTTGAATGTTCTGATAGTCATAGCTAGTCTTATAGCGGTCGCTGTAGAACAGATCACTTGCTTCCACCGTCACAAAGCCTTTTCCTTTCATAACCATTTTCTTTATTCCTGCCGAAGCAGTACCTACCGAAAAAACGCGGGATAATTCATAGAGACTAGGGGAGGCATATTTCAGGAATAACCAAGCTGACCAGCCTTTTTTTAACTGCCAGTCGGAATTAAGCTGAGCCGTCCAGTTCCATTGACCCTGATGAAGGGGTGTGCTGATGCGATTATACAATACGGCCAGATCCGTACTTAGCGACCAACTTTTATTGAGTTTTAGGGCCTGACCCGTAGCGATGTACCAGGTTTGCAACTGGCCAATGCTCTGAGGCCTGGATTCACTGATTTGCCGGAGCGGATCGTAGGTGAATACGTCCAGGGTCGCATCCTTTAAATAAATATAATTGACCGTTAAAAGTCGGGTGTTGTTTACTACATAGTTGAATTCTGCGATTTGAGCTAAAGCAGGTTTCAAGGCGGGATTTCCGGCTTGAAGGGTATAAGAATCGGTGTAGTAGGAGAAGGGATTTAGATTCGTATACACTGATCGGATGATACTCTTTCGATAGGAAAAGGAAAGCTGATGGATTCCTGGCCGGACCATCAGAGAAGCGGATGGGAATAAGTATCCATACTGGCGATGAAGAGTTGACGCGTGTCGTCAAATCCCTGGGTGTGCTCATACCGGACACCCACCTTCAAATCCAGAGGCCCGAATGGTTTCTGAAGGGATAGATAGAAGGCTTGAATGTGTTCCCGATACGTAAAGGCATTGGAATATCCAACGATAGGTCGCTGATCGGATCCTAACAGGGAATCCTGGTTAACGACGTTTGTATTGGTAACCTGGCCAGCCTTTACGCCCGATTCTAACGTGGCGAAGGCCGTTTTTTTGATCCAGTCT
>CAJYHS010000248.1 GCA_913774715.1 uncultured Siphonobacter sp.
GGAACCCAACTAAAGGTCCGTAGGCCTCCCGCAGGTACACATACTGTCCACCTGCCCGGGGAAACATGGCGGCTAACTCCCCGTAACTTATGGCCGCAATGATGGTTACCAGTCCCGCCAGCACCCACATCAGCAACATATAACCGGCTCCACCAATGCTGGAGGTGATTTCCGCACTAACAATAAAGATGCCAGAGCCAATCATCGATCCAGACACCAGCATCGTTGCATCAAGCAACGTTACGCGTGGTTCGAAACCCGGTTCATTACGTTTTTCCATAGATTCAGTTTATAGAAGTTTATACGGTATTTCATTCATTAAGCCATATAATCTAAGCATTACCAGGCCTTATATGTAAATAAAATAAGCCCATTTCAAATATTTACTTACACGTTAGAATAGTATTAATATTAGCGAATCATCGTCGTAAAACCACATCAGGAATTATCCGAATTTTGTGGGAACCTTAGAAGATATCAATACAGATATTTTGAGAAGACCTTGTTGTATTCATTCAAAACCTACGATCTAACCTATACGAATGAACACTTACCGTAACCTATCAAAATTGTTTCTGGGCCTCTTCCTGATCAGTGGGAGTACCTTCGGACAGTCGCTGGCTCCTGAATTAAAAAATAGCAAAGTGAAGGTTTTGCCCGTGGTGCCCGTCAAAGCCTATGCTTTTCCTTTAAATCAGGTAACCTTACTTGAAAGCCCTTTTCGTCAGGCGATGCAGGCCGATCTCACCTTTCTGAAAGAGCTTCAGCCTGACCGTTTATCAGCCGAGTTCAGAAGCCATTCGGGACTGAAACCTAAGGCTGAAAAATACGGTGGATGGGAATCTTCGGGTCTGGCCGGACATACGCTGGGCCATTACCTGTCGGCCTGTGCCATGCATTACGCCAGCACGAAAGACCCTGAGTATCTCAAGCGAGTTAACTACATCATCGATGAACTGGATGAATGTCAGAAAGCCCGCCAAACGGGTTACATCGGAGCCATTCCGAAAGAAGATACCGTCTTTGCCGAAGTGGCTAAAGGTGACATCCGTTCGCGGGGTTTTGATCTGAACGGAGCCTGGTCACCCTGGTATACGGTTCATAAAGTGATGGCCGGGTTACTCGATGCCCATTTGTACGCTGATAATACCAAAGCACTGGAAATCAATGTTCGAATGGCAAACTGGGTTGGGGAAACGCTCAAAAACCTGACCGACGAGCAAATTCAGAAAATGCTTTTGTGTGAATATGGCGGCATGAATGAGTTACTGGTGAACACGTACTCGTTAACCAAAGACAAAAAATTTCTGGATTTATCGTACAAATTTCACGACCGCTGGATTCTGGATTCACTCGCTCATCATAAGGATATTTTACCCGGAAAACATTCCAATACACAGATTCCCAAACTCATCGGAACCGTTCGTCGCTATGAACTGACGGGCAATAAAGAGGACTACGAAAGTGCCTCGTTCTTTTGGAATACGGTCGTTCATCATCATTCGTACGCTACGGGTGGAAACAGTAACTACGAATACCTGAGTACGCCGGACCAGTTAAACGAGAAACTGACTGAAAACACCATGGAGACGTGTAATACCTATAACATGCTGAAATTAACCCGGCATTTATTCGCGTTGCAGCCCTCGGCCCACTACATGGATTATTACGAACGCGGCTTGTACAACCACATTCTGGCCTCGCAACATCACACAACGGGTATGATGTGTTATTTTGTGCCGCTTCGCATGGGGGCTAAAAAACAGTTCAGCAGCCGTCTTCACGACTTTACCTGCTGCGTCGGTTCGGGCATGGAAAACCATGTGAAGTATAACGAAAGCATCTACTTCAAGGGAGCGGATGGCAGTTTGTACGTAAATCTCTTCATTCCTTCGAAACTTAACTGGGAAGAAAAAGGACTGCAACTCACCATGGACACGCAGTTACCCGCCGATTCGTCCGTCCGTTTAACGTTTGCTCCCCGAAAAAATCTTTCATTACCCATCCGTATTCGCAAACCTCACTGGGCGGGAGACATACTCGTATTGGTCAATGGAAAACCCATCTCGAATCTAAAAGAAGAGGAAGGGTATCTGGTCATCAACCGAAAATGGCAGGCAGGCGATCAACTGGAGGTGCGTCTCCCGAGCAAACTCTACACCGTAGCCATGCCCGATAATCCCGACCGGAAGGCTTATTTCTACGGTCCATTGATTCTGGCTGGAAATCTGGGCCCCAAAGAAACGGACCCGGCGGTGGGAATTCCGGTACTGGTTAGTAATGATCCAGATCCTAACAAATACTTCAAACCCTCGGGAAAACCGCTGGAATTTCAAACGAGTCATTTAGGAAATCCAGGGACATTGACACTGCAACCCTTTTATGCGTTGCAGGATGATCATTACAGCGTGTACTGGGACGTGTTCACCAGTAAAAGCTGGCAGGAACAACAAAAGCGTTACGAAGAGCAACGCCGACAAGCCCGCGAACTGGAATTACGTACGGTTGACAACCTTCGCGTTGGTGAAATGCAACCCGAGCGGGATCATGACTTCTCGGGAGAAAATCTGGAAACTGGAGAGTCGCATACGCGTAAATTCCGGGCAGCCAACGACGGCGGATTCGTTCAGTTTACCATGAAAATTGACCCGGATGCAAAAAATACTCTGATTGCTACTTATTGGGGTATGGATAACCGGGGCCGTCAGTTTGATATTACCGTAGACGGCAAAATCATTGCCAGTGAAGACGTGAACAAGTATAAGGAAAGTCGTTTTTACGAAATTCCCTATGAGTTACCCAGGGAATTAACGACGGGTAAACACTCGGTTACCGTCCGATTTCAAGCCAAAAAAGGAAATCAGGCGGGACCGATTTATGGGGTTCGGATGTTGAAAGATTAATTCAAAAACGGGCTGCTTCGGCAGCCCATTTTTGCTAATAATAAGTATGTTTTTCATAGGTCCCATCACCGTTAAAAATGATCGCAATTTGGCCACCTCCTCCGGTTGCAGCTCTGCGATTACCTTCCCTTCTTGGTCTATTAATGACAGGTAATAGATCGCTAGTCCATCTTTCACGAGTTTTTGGTCTGGTAAATACCCGATCACCTATTATCTTCTCCAGACAATCATTCAGAACATCCGCACTCTTTGCTGCTTTAATCGGGCGTCCTTTTTCATTACCTTGATAAACTAATACAATATCACCTTTAAAATCCATGAACTGAGCAGGAGGATTGTCTCTGTAACTATCGTCAATTCTAGCATATAAATCCCAGCACTTTTTACCTTCTTCGTTTGTGTATTGAATAAGATACACAATTCCCTTATCGTATTCCACATTAAACCCTTCGCCTTTACGAATGAATTCATGCAATATTCTTCTTTTTATAGTATCCGTAGCTACATCCACTTGTTCTACTTCAGTACACGGCGGAGGGTAAGTACTCTGAGCATACGTTTCTGTACTTTGAAAAGCAAATATGACCCAAATTACAATAAGTAATCTTTTCATAGGTTAATGAGTTAATGTGGTATATATAACTGCCTTTCAATGACTGTATGTTAGTTCCCATAAATAAATCTTCCCCCCCGAAAAACACCTGTTTTAGAGAACACGTGTTTTTCGGTCTGTTTTTCCTTTCCTGTTTTTCAGACCTTTGTAAAAGAAACGCTTAGCAATTAAATGCCTCCCGGTTCATTTTTTAAGCTTGTGTATTTCGAATTAACCCAATCCTTTAATCATACCTGACAAGACCCGAAGAATACTTATTCGTTCTGAAGAGCCTTGAACCATCTGTGAAAAAAGACAGCTGTCCAAAGCGTTTAGACTATGTGGATGGCGGTCCTGTTGTCTAAACTGCAGCCATTAGCTGTCTTTATTTCACATGGTATAAAATTGAATCTCCTGAATAAACAGCTTTTAATAGCACCGTTAAGTTTATTTCATTGAATCTTAATTCGGTCTTATGAAACGCCAGCGACTACGGCCAGGTAAGAGGTCTTTACGAATGCAGGATTTTTTGCCGAAGACCATTTACAGAAATCGTCCTGTTCCGAAACCTCTGAAGGAAACCAGTGTCCCCACCAGGGAACCCTCGTCCTTATTACAAATACGGTAAAAGTGTATATAACGTACAGGTGATCCGAAGTTATACTAGCATTACAAGTAATGAATCAACGATTCCTGATCTATACAGAAGCGAATCGTTGATTGTCAAAAGCGGGCGAATCTGCATCCAACCCTGAACCCACTAGCAAAATTAAAAATGAGTAAGAAGTCTTCGGCCTTACTGAAAGCTGAAGACTTCTATCCAGCATTCATTTAACATTTCCATTGCTATGAAGAAAGAGTTGCTTCAACCGCACCAACATGTAACATTCGCCGCAAGACCCTATGGGTATGTCGTTCAGATACGTAAGCAGCTCTGGCAACAGCCCGTCGCATTTGTGGCTCAGGACTTGCTTAATAACGATAGGATAGCCGCCGGTTCTGTTGAACCTCATACCTATATGAATGAATTTTTAGTTTACCCGAATATTCCCTTCACCGTTAAAAATGTGGGAGAATGGCCGCTGGTAATCAAATGGCCTTAAAAGTCCCGATTAACCCACCCTTTAATGAATCAGGCCCAACAGTCGTTCTTCAGGAATGGCTGTTGGCCTACTGAGTAAACATCTTAGATAGTCCAAAGCTTGTTGCGGATCGCATACACCACCAGGCTAACGGAATTATTGGAGCCGGTTTTTTCCAGCAAGTTTTTCCGGTGACCTTCCACGGTTCGGTAACTAATGAAGAGTTTATCGGCGATTTCAGCGGTATTTAAGCCCTGACATAATAGTTCCAGCACCTCCATTTCACGACCCGTCAGGATACCTTCGCCAGTTGATTTTTTGGCTATCTCCTCGGGATGCTGAAGTCCTAGACGTAACGCCTGAGCCGTATCATCATTCATGTAATACCCTCGCGTACTGACGTCTTCAATGGCCTGTATGAGCGTATTGCGATCAATATCCTTGGGTAAATACCCATGAACGCCTACCCGCATGAGCTTCATAATATGCTCCTGCGAGTAACTCATGGACAGAATAATGATTTTAACTTCGGGATAGTCTTTGAGTAATATCCGACTGATTTCTTCCCCATCCATTCCCTTCATGTGTAAATCCAGCAGGATTATATCGACGGGTTGAGATGGTAACTGATCAAATAAATCTTTTCCGCTACTAGCCTGTAATACGATTTCATACTGCGGAAATTTTTTTAAAATCTGGGCGATTCCTAATCTAAAGAGCTGATGATCATCGACCAGAGCGAGTCTGCGATTTTCCATAAACCTAAAACATTGAACGTTACAAAGGCACGATCATTTCGATACGAGTTCCGGCACCCGGAGCCGAGTCAATATGGAGTTGGGCATTCAAAAAGCTGGCCCGTGCCCGGATTCCACTCAGACCAATGCCCGTGGCGGGTGCATCTTTCGAATTCTCGAATCCTTTCCCATCATCTTCCAGCCACAAGCGAAGGCTTCCGGGTTGCTGAGTCAGGCTCAGAGTTACTTGTTGAGCTTCAGCGTGTTTAACAATATTCACTGAAACTTCCTGTACAATGCGGTAAAGAGCCAATTGCTGTTCATGGGAAAGAACGGCTTCCTGAAATTGAAACGAATGCGTTATTTTCAACCCATTGACTTCCAGTTGCTGGAATAAAGCCCGCAAAGCTCCGGTAAATCCCAGTTTTTCAACCACCAGCGGCGAAAGATGATGCGATACCCGACGAACCTCCTGCACCAGCGTTCCCAAAACGCCGTGAGCCTGTTCGGCCAGCTCGATCATTTCCGGCAGGGTTTCTTCGTACTGAATCTGATTGATAAACAGCCGGGCCGCGGACAGAGAAGCTCCGACTTCATCGTGCAAGTCCTGAGCAATGCGTTCCCGCTCGTTCTCCTGAGCCTGCATAATACCCTCGGTGATTTCCTTCTGGTGCCGGATTTCCAGCTCATGCATCTCTGACTGTTGCCGGAAAAATTTTCGCTGATAAAAAATGACGAAGATCACCACTGTCAAGGCGAACAGAAACATCAAACCTACCCCAGCCAGTAATAAATAGGTAAACGTTACTTCCTGGGGAGTTTCCATAAGGCAACCGAATAAGCGGAGTATAACAAAAGGTTCAGTAGCGAATGAAGCACCCAGAACGATTGGTTAAATTCCTGAGAATACCTTCGAACGAAATTGGCAAATACGTACAGAATGATCGTACAGGAGAAATAAATGAGTAATCCACCAGAAACCCAGAAAGCGGGTTCCTGATGGATATGAGGAGTCTTTATTTCCTTGAACACCTTAAAAAAATAAACAATCACTAAAGCGATGACGATTCCTCCCTCAATTATTCTGCTTAACCCATCAATTGCACTTTGATTGATGAATTCATGAAAAGAGTCTATTTCAAGATACTTGATGCCAACGGCCAATGCGAGTAACAATATCAACCAGACTCGTGCCTTGTCTAGCCAGGCCGATTTCAGCATCAGACTATACATCCAGATAAACAAGCCTCCTTCAATGGTGGTGTAGATTGGATATAGAAACAGATTTGTCACCTTCCTATACCATAAAATATCTGAGTAAGTCTGGATAAAAAGGGCAAAAAATTGAATGTAACATAACACTTTCGTCCAACCTTCAGCTCGCTTGAATCGAACGACCGCAACAATCGCGGCAATCCAGGTTGGTATTACTAAAAACGAAAGTATTATCTGTTGTACTGAATAGTGCATGTTGAAAAAGCCTGTTAACAGGTCGGAGGACAAGGACGAGCTAAATCAAAATACCCATCATCGTCATCGTCGTCATCTTTCAATTTCTGAAGATCAGTCTGAGCGTGCAGCAATAGCCCGAACGTATAAACAGGGGGCTCTCCTTCCTGGTAAGTAACGGGTAAATGTTCATGAAGAACGAAACTGATTCGTACATCATTCGCCTTCCGATCAATTAACAATGCTTCCGTGAATTCATCCATCTCATAATTGTAGCCCTTGAGAAAACCACGAGATACCTGAAAATTCAGAGCACTGATTTCATTGTCATTCGTGCGGGTGAGCCAGTAGTATCGCCACTGTTTTTCCAGTTCCATGGGCACACGTCCGCCATTGGTATGGTCAGGACGAGAACGATAGATAGGATCTTTGGCCAGGTAATACGGAGTTAATCGTTGACCCGTCTCATCTATTCCCCAAAGGATCAACAGAAAAGAGGTTTCTTCTTTGGAGAATCCAAATCTGATTTTAATGGTGCTCGTACCGGGTGTGGAAAGTAAATATTCCAGCGTTTTCTGGTTGAGCACAACTCCGGTCTGGATGCGATCTGAGTCGGCGAAGAAAGGGAACGTGGCAGTTTCAAATTCTAAGGCTTTCCAATCGGAAGTGAGGGATTTGAATACTTCTTCGGTAATGGTGTGGACATTCATAGTCTTTAGGTGAAACAGCGGATAATGGGCGAATATAAAGAATTATCTGGCTCACTAGGCCATTTTTCTTAGAGTGTTCTTTAGAATACTAATCAGGCTTTCCATCCTTTTATACGTACAAAAACTCACCGCCTTAATAAGTATGGATAACCCCTTCATTCCCAAATAACAATAAAAATCGCTATAAGCGGAATTTATCCCCAAAACAGGAAGAAGCCCGAACCGGATCAAATGCTCCAGTCAGGCTTCTTCTTTTTTACCTGTATTACTTCGTCCCCTCCTCGATCAATTCTAGTTCCACTGCCTTTTTCTCCAGGGGAATCACAAAAGCTTCCCGCTCCTGGGGGAAAGATTTCTGTAACTTATACCTGGATGACTTTTTCTGAGCGGGATACTCCAGTCGCAGGTAAACGGTTGGTGTGATTTCGGAGGCAGGTTGTAATCGAATTTTTACTGACTTAGTTACTACGTTGTAAGTAACCTGCTCAATCATTCCGGCATCCAGACTCACCTGGAGCCCAATGGGTGAAAGATATACATTCGACCTTGCCGCCGTGGTGGGTTTGAGTATTACTTCATTCCCCTGCTGACTGACGTTACCTCCGAAACTCAGCCATCCGAATTCGGGATGTTGCGTTAAATACGATGTGGTGTTAACGGCATAACCGAAAAATCCACAACCATAATCGCCGGATAACGCATCGATTTCCAGCGTAGAAGGATAGGAATGAAACGCCGCCGGTCCGAACCCATCTTCGGTAATATTGGCGATGGCTCCCATTAATCCGCCGTAGCCAACGCGTAGCAGGTAAAAATCATCCGGCTGATCGCGATACGCCATGAGCACTGGAATGGCATTGAGGCCAGAACCATAATGGTGAATCTGCCGCTCCACGCGAGACAATTTCCCGCCGTATAAAAAGTCCCAGTAGCGACGGGCATTCCCATTGTAAGCCCAGTGCGGAATGGTTGGCATGTACCCCAGAATCGCGTTAAGGGTAACTTCCGCTTTGTCACGGTATCCAAAGTAATAAGACCAAACGTAAACTTCTTCCTGACCCGTTGAATCCCAAGGCATTTCGCTACCAAACGGATACTCAAGCGAACGCCAGAGATCGGCCCGTTTTTTCATGGTGCTTTCCAGTTCGGCGGCCAGATCCGTTAATCCTTCCCGTTTTAAATCTTTCAGAATCAGATAAAATACGGTTCCCTCCATTTGACCAAACTGAGCGTAATAAGGAGCCAATTTCACCATGCCCAGAGCCGTATGGGCGGCATTCTCCAGGTAACTTTTCCAGTTCCCCTGTTTTACTAATTGCTGATGATTTCGCTGCAAACGGTATAATACCCAGTGAGCCGCCGCCACGTGCGGGTAGTTATACGAACGTCCCAGCGATTCGGCTTCCTTGCGGGGCCAGGCCGACCAGCTTTTGTAGTTCACCGTCGGGCTGTAGGTATGGGGAGGCATGGAGTCGGGCTGATAATAAAACAGACTCTTCCGAACGCCGTATTGGTAGGGGCCTTCTTTGTGCTGAATGTTTCCCCAGAGGGTTTCATTAACGAAACGTTCCAGCTTTTGCACTTCTTCCGGTTTGGGCAGCACGAGTTGTTTCATGGTCGCTCCGAGCCAACTCCCGGCTCCGCCTTCGTCGCTCAGGCCCGCTACCCAGGCCCGGCTGTCCTGCGTTACCTGTTGTTTGGTTTCATAGTCGTAACTAATGACCGAAGGACTACGATGAAAGGTATCTTTTGGTACTTCGAACCACTGCTTTGTCGTCAGGAAATTTCCAAAATCGGCGATGGTTTCGCTTTCGGGCTTGATGATTTTATAATGGATCGTTTGTTTCAATCCATCCTGATACTGAATGGTTAAGCGAGCACGTCCCCATTTTTTTCCCCGAATCAGGTAACTCTGAAGATTTTTCTTTTGTGAGGGAATGGATTGCCAGCTTAGTGCTTCGGCGGGCTCTACTTCCATCGATTTTACTTTACTTGAATGCTGCAAAAACAGCTTTGCTTCTACATCCTGCGGTACCACATAACCCGGAATGCCCACCGCAACCGGACGTTTGTGAGCAACCAACGTTTTCTCAATCTCCCGAATGCTGGGAGCCAATACCAATTTCAGGCCGTAGCTTTTCGTTTCGCCGGGTTTTAACGTAACGGAAGTTGCGGTATTCCAGGGTTGAGCCTTCGCCCAATCTTTTTCAGCGTGAGCTTTACTATGAATCATCCATTCATGAAAACCCTCAAAGACAATTCCTCGCGGCGTAAGGTCATCCAGCAAGGGGTTATAGGCCTCAAAGGGTGTGTTTCCTTCAGGTAATACCAGTAATACCGATCCTTTGCCGTGCAGACGAGCTACCTGTAAGTACCCGGCATCGGCCCCGATGTAAGGATCAAAAAAGACGTTTCGAGCATGAGCCTGCTCGAGCGTATTTCCTTCCAGAATGTTATTGAAAATCAGAGGTATTCCTAGTGAACCTAGTTCAATCGATTCTTTACCAGGATTTTTGATCTGAAAGCGAAGAATCACGCCGCCATTCGTTGGCTCCCAGGAACGTTGAATTTCCAGCGGGAAATCAGCCGGAAAACTCGGCGAAAGATTCGCTAAAGCCCAGACCTGTTTAGACGTGGGCGTTAAGGATTTTACTGCGGAACGTTTGCTCGCCGAAGAAAACGATTTCCACTCATTCCCTACCTTCAGGCGAAGGTTAATATCCCCCAGTTGATACAGTCCGTCACCGCTTCGCACCTTTAGCCGATCGCCTGGTGTAAAGTCGAAACTCTTCTCGCTGACCGGATACAGACCGGCTACCGTCTGTGAAGATCTGACCAGCTTGAGTTCAAGCTCTGGTGTGGTAAAGGTTTGATACCCCTGCTCCAGGTGAAGCGTAGACGGCTTCTCTTCCAGTTTTTTCCAGGGCGATTGCTGAGCCCAGATCGGTTGAGCAATAGTAAGCAAGCCAGCGATCAGCAGACCCCGGTGCATTTTCAGGTACGTAGAAGTAGTCATAGAAGGGAAGCCTTCCAGGCAATGGTTACCCGGAAGGCTAGTTATTATTTTTGAAAGACGCCATCCACCAGACGGAAAATGCCGAGCGGATTACTGTCTTTTAATTCTTCGGGTAAGAGTCCCTGTGGAAAACCCTGATAACACACCGGACGGGCAAAACGCTTGATGGCATTCGTACCCACGGAGGTGCTCCGTGAATCCGTCGTGGCCGGGTAAGGGCCACCGTGTTGCATGGCGTGGCTTACTTCTACGCCCGTAGGGAAAGCATTGATAATCAATCGGCCTACTTTCTGTTCCAGCTCGGCTAATAACTCGGCATTGGCCAGTAACTCCTCTTCGGTACCAAATACCGTAGCCGTCAGGTGACCTTCCAGCGAACGGGCTACCTGTAGTAACTCCTCACTGGTTTCTGCCTGAACGATCACACTGCTAGGACCAAAGACTTCGTGAGCCAGCAAGGGATTAGCCAGCAAAGCCGTTACCGAACTTTTCAGTAACACCGGACGACCTGCGGCAAAACCTTCCAACTCCTGAGCTTCGGCAACAACCTCTACGTTAGCCTGCTCTTTTAATTTAGTGATTCCCTGAGCAAAAGCCTTTTGAATGCCCTGCGTTAACATGGCCGTTGGCGAAAGCGTAGCCAGCGATTCCTGAGCAGCCTGAATAAATACTTGCGAATCTTCCGAAGCGGGCAGAATGCTTATGCCGGGATTGGTGCAAAATTGTCCTGTTCCCAGCGTTAGAGAAGACACATAATTCTGGGCTAATGCCGCTCCCTGCTGCCTCAGGATTTGAGGTAAGAAGAAGACCGGGTTCGTACTGCCCATTTCAGCGTATACCGGAATAGGTTCAGGACGTTGATTGGCTGCATCGAACAGAGCTTTACCACCCTGAAAAGATCCCGTAAAACCAATGGCTTTGATGGAAGGATGACGAACCAGATCTAACCCGGTGGCCGTGGTACGACCCTGAATCAACTGGAAGGTATCGCTGGGAACGCCCGCTACTTCAATGGCTTTACGAATGGCCTGGGCCACTAGCTCAGACGTCCCGGGATGGGCGGGATGAGCCTTTACCACCACGGGGCAACCCGCAGCCAGAGCCGAAGCGGTATCACCACCCGCTACCGAAAACGCCAGCGGAAAGTTACTAGCCCCGAAAATACCTACCGGGCCGAGTGGTCGCAGCATTTGCCGCAAATCAGGACGAGGTAAGGGCTGACGCTCAGGCAGAGCCGGATCAATGCGGGCTTCTACCCAGGAACCCTCCCGCAGGTAACTGGCAAACAGACGTAACTGGCCCGTGGTACGGCCTCTTTCTCCAGTTAATCGGGCCAAAGGCAAAGCCGTTTCGGCATTGGCCCGTTGTAGTAACTCATCGCCCAACGCTTCGATTTGCCGGGCTATTTCTTCTAAAAAATCAGCTTTTTTCGTACCGGAAAGTACTCGATATTCAGCAAAAGCTTTGGCCGCCCGAAGTCCGGCTTCGTTTATTTCCTGAGCCGTGGATTCCTGAAAAACGCCGGGCAGTGATTCGCCCGTAGCGGGATTAATGGCCTGAAAACTGGATTCGTTCATAAGTTTAGACAGTTACTTACTAATGGTATAAAACCGCCAGCTGGTTTTAAAATCTTGCTGAAGCGGCTGTTTCGTGAGCAAAGCCCGAATTAACTCGACGGGCAACTGATTGAGTTGCAATATAGAATCATGAAATTGTTTGTCCGTCATTTTTCCGCTATCTACCAGTTCTTTTCGCAGAGCTCTGAACTGCAAACCACCCATCATATACGCTAATTGATACAGCGGCTCATACCCTCCAATGAAAGACCGACGTACTTCTCCTTCGGCATTGGCCCGCTCATGCCCCACCCGATCGACCAGAAAATCGATGCACTGCTGGGGAGTCCATTTGCCGAGGTGGTAATTGAGCGAAAAGATAATCCGGGCACAGCGGTGCATTCGCCAGAATAACATACCGATTTTGTCTTCAGAGGACTGAGGAAAGCCTTTATCCCAAAGCACCATCTCCCAGTATAACGACCAGCCTTCAATCCAGAAGGGTGAGTTGAAGCGACGACGATGCGTCTGGAAACGGTTATTCATGAACTGTTGCAAGTGATGCCCGGCGATGAGCTCGTGGTGGACCGTCGAGCGGGAAAAATGAGGATTATTCCCCCGCATACTCATCAGCTTATCGGCGTGTTCCATACTAGCCGTTGGGTAGGAAATCAGAATTTGTTCGCCGCCCAGAAAGAATGGGTTCACCAATTGACGCTCGGGCGTCATCATGCCCATTCGCCAGGTTTCTTCGGCGAGCGGTGGGATGGTTACCAGGTCGTGTTTTTTGAGAAAATCCACCGATTCGTTATACAATCGCAGGATTAACTCAGGTTGTTTACCCACGGGCACGTAGCTGTTTTTTACCTTCTCCTGAGCTGCTCGCCAGTCTTTGCCAAAGCCCATTTCCTGGCTGGCTTTCAATAATTCTTTATCGCACCAGGCAAATTCCTGATTAGCGATGGCCAGTAACTCTTCGGGGGAGTAAGGGATGTATTCGAGCTTCAGCTGCCGTAGTAATTCCTCGCGTCCAACCGCTACGCCTCTAATACCACTTCCGTCGTTGGCTGTCGTTCCCAGCTGACCTTTGGGCTGAAAAAATTTCGTTAATTTCTCCAGTTGTTCCTTCAGTCGCGGATAGGGTTTTTCCATCCACCACGTGAACATCGGATCGTATTGGTTATAAAATTCAAAGACGCCTGTAATCGCTTGCTGTAATCCTTTCGTGGTTTCTTCGGCCCGACTTGCCAGTAAGGGATCCATCGTCTTCATTTCACCCAGTTTTTTCTCAGCCTGAGCGACCTGAGCCGTCCAGCTTTCAAACTCACGGGCGAGTTCTTCTGAATTCAGATAAATACCCCGACGGCGTTTTTTCTCTAAGGCATAAATCGGCTCGGCAAAGGGAAACCAGTCCTTAATGCGTTCGGATTCTTTTTCTGCCGTGGCATATTCCCGTAACTCTTCTTCCAGATCCCGGCGAAACAGTAAACAATCGACCTGATTATTTGGCGTTAACTGTTTAAAATCCAACGCATTTAACCGAGCGATATACTCCTGATTCAATTCTTTCAGACGCTGACGACGTTCCGGTGAATTGGCAATCACGTAAAAACGACGTAAACTTCCTTTATCGGCCTCATACTGAATGATATGCTGACTTAACTGCGTAGGATCCGTCGGCGTTTGAGCTTTACTTGAAAAACTGAATAAAAGATTAAACAGAAGAAAGTAACGAGTCAAAGTCATAGCGAATAGTCGTTAGGGAGGAAGAAAATTACCGCTGCTGACGAGCCGTTTTTACGGGTTTTTCGGGTGTTGGCGTAGAAGTTTCCTGAGCATTCCAGCGGGGCGGCTGTACCTTTAATAAATGCTGCACAAAGAAATCCCGGCGTTTGCGTTCGCCGTAATCCCCACCTGACGAGTGTCCCATATTTGGCACCACTACCAGCTGAAATTCTTTATTGGCCTTAATCAAAGCATCCGCCAGTTGATACGTGGATGAGGGATCGACGTTATCATCCATTTCACCCAGAATCAGCATTAACTCGCCCTGTAACTGATCGGCGTGGGTAACGTTGGAACAATCAGCGTAATGGGGACCGATGGGGTAACCCATCCATTGTTCATTCCACCAGATTTTATCCATGCGATTGTCATGGCAACCACAGGACGAAACGGCAACTTTGTAGAATTCAGGGTGAAACAAAACCGCTCCCGCCGAACTCTGCCCGCCCGCCGAAGTGCCATAGATCCCCACCCGATCCAAGTCCATAAACGGATACTTTTTAGCGGCTGCCTGCATCCACAGAATCCGATCCGGGAAACCGGCATCCTTCAGATTTTGCCAGCATACATCGTGGAAAGCTTTGGAGCGATTAGAGGTACCCATGCCATCCATCTGTACGACGATGAAACCTAGTTCGGCCAGTTCGTGTAAAGCAGTATTCGTCGAAAAAGACTTGGGTACAAATGAATCATGCGGCCCGGCGTAGATCATTTCAATAACGGGATATTTTTTCGTCGGATTGAAGTTCGTCGGACGAATAATCATGCCGTAAATGTCCGTTTGCTCATCGCGGCCTTTGGCTACGAAAGGTTCGGGAGCCTTCCAGCCCGACTTCTCCCACTCGGAGATATCCGCCTTTTCCAGCGTAGAAATAACCGATCCGTCCTTACTGCTACGCAACACTGTCACGGGAGCCTGATTAATCCGAGAATACGTATCAATGAAGGTTCCGAAGTCTTCCGAGAAGTCAACGTCGTGATTGGCTAATTCCGGGGTAAGACTTTTCAAACCCGAGCCGTCAAAATTAATTTGGTAATAGTGCAGGTAATACGGGTCTTCTCCGGCATTCATACCACTGGCTGCAAACAGGATGGTGCGGTTTTTATCATCCACATCCATTACCTGCCTCACCACCCAATTTCCTTTTGTAATCTGATTTTTAACCTTTCCGGTGGCTGCATCGTATAGGTATAAATGATTCCAGCCATCCCGTTCGGAAGCCCAGATAATCTCTTTATCATCCGTCACGTCGAGGCGAAAACGCTTGCCGCTGTAACTGAAAAAAGTCTTGCATTTTTCATCGATCAGCGGTCGAATGGCTCCGTTGTCAGCATTAACCTCCAGCACTCGATACACCTGATGCCCCCGCTGATTGTATTCAATCGTAAAATTCTTACTGTCTTTTCGCCATTGCGGACGCGACAGATCGTATTGCTGGCTGATGAGATCCATCGAAACCCGGTGTTGTTTTTTTGATGCAATATCAAAAAGAACGGGCTCGTTAATAGCCAGATTGTCACCGGGTTTTGGATAATTCCGAGTTTCCAGTTTAGGCTGTAACTGATCGGCAGGCGACGAGCGAATCAGGTATAACAGATGCGGCGTTGGTTTCCTGATCTTAACTCCGGCGAGTTTTTTCCCATCGGGTGACCAGCGAAGATCGCTGCTGTAGGCATCGCCCGGTGAGCCGTCGAAACTCAGCGGTGTTTCTTTTTTGGTCTTTTCTTCCCGTACGTAAACATTGCTGTTTCTGATGCCTGCCGACCAGCTACTGTCCGGACTATACGTTCTTCGGGTTTCATCCTCTTCCCTGCGGTCGTTCCAGTAACGGGCGGGCGGAAGGTCTCCCGTTTTATGGAGTCTCCCGTCGTCAAAAGTCCAGCGAGTGTTTTCTGTGACGAAAGAATATCCCTTTTCGGTAGGCTTTAAGTTTTGGAGTGAAAGTTTGTACGCAGAAAACGGTTTACCTACCTGACTACTGAGTTGCCGAGCCAGCTCTTCCTGATTAAAAGCAGCATCCCGTTTGCCCGTTTTAGGGTTCGCCTGGATATATTCCCGCCCATTCTTTGTCTGAATAGCGTATACTAATCTCCCGCTATCGTCCTGCCAGGAGATTTGTCTCGGGATATGAAAAGCTTTATCCGTCCACTGTTTTTTCAGAGACTGACTTCGCTGATAATCAGCCAGGGTGCCCTGAGCACAGAGTTGCTGAACGGAAAATAAGGCCAGAGCCAGAAAGGTATAACGCATAGGTTCGGTAGGTAAAAGACACAATAATTAATCGAATCGCTGGGGCTCAAAAGCAGCCACGCTCATGCTAAGGGCTTGATCAGTCACTATTTCCGCCACCAGTTTTCCGGTAGCAGGCCCAAGGCTCAGGCCCATCATCCCGTGTCCGGTGGCTACTACCACGTTTTCATAATTCTTCAGTCGCCCTAGGTATGGCAAGCCATCGGGTGAACAGGGACGTAGCCCTTTCCAAACCTGGCTTTTGTCAGGTAGCTGAACCGGAATATCCGGGTAATACTGATTAATCGACTGAGCAATGCCCTGTACACGGTTCATGTTTACGCTCAGGTCTGTTCCGGCAATTTCCATCGTTCCGGCAAAGCGTAGATCTCCCCCCATCGGCGTAGCCGTGGCTCTGGCTTCGAGCATAATCGCCGGAACCCGCACGTTTTGCTTCACGTCTTTTAGCATGAAACTATAGCCTTTACCTCCCTGCAAGGGCAGCGATAACTGCAACTGCTTTACAATCTCGGAAGACCAGGCTCCCCCCGAAATCACGACCTCATCCACCGAAAATGACCCTTCCGTGGTTTGAATGGCCGTTACGCGGGAACCTTGCCGGGCGAAACCCGTCACCGATTTCGCTTCTTTAAAAGTTACACCGGATAGTTTCAAATGCTTCACGAGTGCAGTCATGACCTGCGAAGGAACAACCTGAGCATCACCGGGATAATACACGGCACCCGCTACGGTTACCCGAACGTCTGGCTCCAGCGACTGCACCTGATCGGGGTTTAATAACTGAGCCTCGATACCGGCGGCATTCGCCACGTCGGCTTCATGCTGCATTTCGTGAGCAGCAGACGCCGTTTTGAAAAGCATCAGCAAGCCCCGTTCATGCCAGCCCATGTCCAGGGTATCAGCCATTTGCTGATACAGTTTTTTACTCAGCAGACTGATATCCCGTAAAGCCGGAATGGAGGTTTCGACGTGCTTTTCCGTCGAATGTTTGTAAAAAAGCCAGCCCCATTTCATTAAATCGGCATTAAGCCGGGGTTTGACGTAAAAGGGGCTTTTTGAATCCAGCATCCAGCGTAGGCCCTTGGCAATCATGCCGGGCTGGGCCAGCGGAATAATATGACTGGGAACGATCATCCCGGCATTGCCGTAGGAACATCCATCGGCAATGAC
>CAJYHS010000249.1 GCA_913774715.1 uncultured Siphonobacter sp.
CGATGAATCGATACCCTTTTTGGCAAATTATATGAAAAGTAAGATTAACATCAGAAAGGCACATCACCCATTCCAGTACTGAAACTGCCAAATTCACCCGGAGGTGGAGTTTGACTTTGCTGATTTACCTTACTACCAAAGGTCTTGGCCGGAGCCTGATTTTCGAAAGAACCGATGGAATCACCGTTGTCTACTGGGCTAAAACGAGGAGCATCCATCATGGAGAAATCGCCTCCTCCTAAATCAGCAAACTTCGTAAACTTATTGATGAAGCGAAGCGGTACGGTCTCAGTAGAACCGGAGCGGTTTTTAGCAATGATTACTTCACCTACGCCCGTCGTTGGCTGTCCATTTTCATCCTGCGTGATCCCGTAGTATTCGGGACGATATAAGAACATAACCATATCGGCATCCTGCTCAATGGAACCCGATTCCCGTAAATCCGAAAGTTGTGGTTTCTTTTCGCCACCCCTCGTTTCAACGGCCCGGCTTAACTGAGACAAAGCAATGACAGGTACATTTAACTCTTTCGCAAGGTTTTTCAAAGCCCGGGAAATCGAAGCAATTTCCTGTTCACGATTACCTCCCCCCTTTGTACTATCCCCTTGCATCAGCTGGAGGTAATCGATCACGACTAACTGAATATCGTGTTGCTGCTTTAGTCGACGACACTTAGCCCGCAGCTCCAGAATAGAAAGTGCCGGAGTATCGTCAATAAAGATAGGAGCTGAATTCAGCTTTCCGATGCGGGCGTGCAATTGTGCCCATTCATGGTTAGCCAGACTTCCCTTTTTAATCTTTTCACTTTCAATTTCTGCTTCAGCCGAAATCAAACGATTCACCAGCTGAACGGATGACATCTCCAGAGAGAATACCGCAACTGCCTGATTCCAGTCTACCGCTGCATTCCGACAGGCCGAAAGAATAAAGGCCGTCTTACCCATGGCAGGACGAGCTGCAATAATCACTAATTCGGATTTTTGCCAGCCACCCGTAACCCGGTCTAAAGCCGTAAAACCGGACGCTACACCAGTCAGACCATCCCGAAGGTGTTTCTTGGCTTCCAGTTCTTCCAGAGCCTGTTTTACAACGGCGTTCATATCCGAAAAATTCTTACGAATATTCGATTCAGAAATTCGGAATAAATCCTGCTCAGCTTTATCCAGCAGGTTAAAAACGTCCGTAGTATCCTCGTAGGCCATCTTCAAAACTTCGTTCGAAGAGGTTATTAAATCACGTTTGATTGAGTTCTCCGCAATTTTACGAGCG
Organism: uncultured Siphonobacter sp.; assembly: GCA_913774715.1. GTDB lineage: Bacteria > Bacteroidota > Bacteroidia > Cytophagales > Spirosomataceae > Siphonobacter. The sequence goes on from CAJYHS010000249.1 coordinate 1,270, forward strand.
TAAGACTCTACGTTAGCTGCGGAACTGATACGACTGGTCAATTCAGCCAGATAGGCCGATCCGCCAGTAAATTCCAAAGTCCCGTCATTACGTAACCGCTGTGTAACGGTTAACAAATCAACGGGTTCTGAATTATTGAAAAGGGTAAGAACCGCAGAAAATATTTTTTGATGAGCTTCGCGGTAGAAACTTTCAGGTTTCAGGATATCTACCACGTTGGTCAAGGCGTCTCTTTCTAGCATTACCGCCCCTAATACTGCTTCCTCCAAATCAACGGATTGCGGGGGTATCTTGCCGAGTCCCGTGTCGAGCCAACGATTACTTGTCGCGAGCCCTCCTACCGAAGTTGCTGGTTTTCTTGCAGTTATGTTACGTCGTTTGTCATCCATAGGTACAATGTTACGCAAAAAAGAGCCTGTTTTTACAGCTTTTCCCTTCATTTTTTTCATAAACCTCCTAATCGGCTGATACTGAAAATGAAGGCTAATGTCTCCTTAAAATCAGGAAAAAAATTTAGTGTAACGCTCGGAAACTGATGAAGAATTAATTACTTTGGTCAACATAAAAATCACAAAACCTCTGTATAGTTTGATAGAAAAGACCATTACGCTCGACGAGATTTCCCTAGTTGACTTTTTAGGCGTCGAGAATACGAATATCCGGGAGCTTTCTGCGGCTTTCCCGATGAGTAAAATTATTTCAAGAGGTAATGAGATTACGATTCGAGGAACCTCCGCTGAAATCAACCGAATCACAGAAATTTTAGAATCTCTTCAGCAGCATTATTTACGTTTCGGTAAAATCACTTCGGACAACGTTAAAAACTACCTAGGGAATACCGAGGAGGAAAGCTCTGCCCCACAGGCCGTACCCATGGATGATGATGCCTTTTTGTACGGCAACAAAGGCATTGTTATTCGAATGAAAACGGCAAATCAGCTGGCTATGGTGGATGCTGTAGCTAAACATGATATTGTTTTTGCTGTAGGACCCGCCGGTACTGGGAAAACGTATACAGCCGTTGCCATTGCCGTGAAAGCTCTGAAGAATAAGGAAGTACGTAAAATTATCATCACTCGCCCTGCCGTGGAAGCAGGAGAAAACCTGGGTTTCTTACCGGGCGATTTAAAGGAAAAAATTGATCCGTACCTACGCCCAATTTACGACGCGTTAGATGATATGATTCCAGCCGAAAAACTGAAATTGTATATCGAAAACCGGACGATTGAGATTGCTCCCCTTGCCTACATGCGGGGCCGGACGCTGAATCATGCCTTTATTCTACTCGATGAAGCCCAGAATACCACGCCCATGCAGCTGAAGATGTTCCTGACGCGGATGGGTCCGAATTCTAAAACCATTATTACCGGAGACCGCACTCAGGTGGATTTACCTACCAAGATGAAATCCGGTTTGAGTGAGGCACTGAATATCCTGAAAGATATCCCCGAAATTGGATTCGTCCAGCTAGACGGTCGGGATGTTGTTCGTCACAAATTAGTACGTTTGATCATTGAAGCCTATGAAAAGGCCGAAGCTCAAAATGAACCAAAAAGATAATACTACCCTTATCCTTCGCCTAAAGCCGCTCCTCAGCGGCTTTTTGCTTTGGATTTTATGTCAGACTAATGCCTCGGCCCAAAGGCTGCGGGATTGTGCCTTTTCGCCGCTATATCAGCAAAAGGTGATGAGCATGAAAAATGCTTTTTTATCCCGACAGGCTTTCGAAGACTCGATTCGGCATCTGGTTCAACAAAAAAAGAGTCGAAGTGGTCGGACAGCCGAGGCCATTATTCGTATTCCGGTCGTCGTACATGTAATCCATGACAACCGTGATTCTTTGACGATCGGAGGTCAAAAAAACTCTAACATTTCAGTACAGCAGATTGAATCCCAGATTCGCGTTTTGAATGAAGATTACCGACGAAAAGAAGGTACGAACGGGTACAATACCAACCCCGTAGGGGCGGATATGGAAATTGAATTTTACCTCGCTAACCGTGACCCAAACGGGAATGTTAGCACCGGTATCATTCGGCGTTACCGAGATAAATCCATCTATTCGATCAATGAAGATCTTGAAGATATCAGTAAAATCAGCTACTGGCCTTCTGATCGTTATCTGAATATCTGGGTGTTACCCGACATTTATTCGTATCTGGGTTATGGGCAATTTCCTGCTTCTGGTTCAGTAGACGGTCTTAACCCTGATTACCCGAATGCAGCTTTGACCGATGGTATTTTTGTGGGCTGCCAATACGTTGGAACTACTGGATATTTAGCAGATCAGACGTACGCTCTGGGTCGAACGGTAACCCATGAAGTGGGACACTGGCTAGGGCTGATTCATACCTGGGGAGACGAATACTGCGGAACCGATTATTGTGATGATACGCCCCCTACTGAATCTTCCAATAGCACCCGATTTTGTAATGATCGCTATTCAACTTGCGTATCTGGGCAAACAACCCGTAATATGATTGAGAATTATCTTGATTACTCACCCGATGCGTGCATGAATGTTTTTACTCAAGATCAGAAGAACCGGGTTCGTGCCGTATTAGAGTTAAGCCCTCGCAGAAGGCTGCTGGTTAACAATAATAATTCGCTATCAGAGACGGCAACTTTACAGCTTAAGATTTATTCAAATCCTGTTCAAAATCAAACCTTGTATTTTGATGCTACTTACCAGGGTTTACATTCGATTACTTATCAATTAACTACTACACAAGGATCTATTTTGATTAATACTCAACTGAACAATCAACCCAGCAGTAGTTATTCGCTTCCGGTGAATCATTTAACCCGAGGCACCTATATACTGACCTTCAACACTGATACCGAAAAAGCTAGTGCCAGAATCGTCATTCCGTAACCTTTAGATAATTATACTCAGTCGAGTAGTAATGATAAACCAATAGATTTCAACTTTGAGGTATAAATCTTGCCCCTCATGCGTTGGAATCTATTTCCTTTTGTACGGTATACCCTGGCCCTGTCCGGTGGAATTTTGCTGTATCAGTTTCACTTTATTCCACATAAAGCGTTTTTGTGTATCATTAGTCTGTCGTTCCTGGGACTCATTGGATTACAATTTACCCCTGTCAGAATTAAATGGACTAGCGGTTTGGCCGGGATGTTTTTACTAATAGGACTAGGCGGGATTCTTACGTTTTTGCATGACGAAAGACAAGCGTCTAGTCATTTCATTCATTATCAAGAACCCATTGTGGCCTATCAGGCGGTGATAAGTTCTGCGGTTGAAAAAAAAAACAGTACTTTTCGAGCAATTGCGGATATTAATCAGGTAAGAATAGGTACTCATTGGAGAGCTGCAACAGGGAAAGTTCTACTCTTCATTGACCGAAACATTTCTCACAAGCCCGCTTATGGCGATGTTATTCTGGTTCGTAAAACGCCTGAATTAGTCGAACCTCCTTACAACCCTGATGAATTTAATTACAGAGACTACCTTGCCAATCAGGGAATTTATCACCAGCAATACCTGCATAAATATGATTTCAGGCAGCTGAAGAGCGAGCCTTTTTCATCTATAGTAAATTTGGCAGTAACCGTAAATGAGAAAGCTGCCTCCCTCCTTTCAGAAAACCTTCCGTCAAGACCGGAATACGCCGTAGCCGCCGCCATGTTATTAGGTACACGCGATGAGCTGGATAATGACCTACTCCGTGCGTATTCGGCGGCGGGAGCGATTCATACCCTCTCCGTATCCGGCATGCACGTAGGAATTCTCTTTCTGGTGCTCAGCTGGCTTCTCAGCCCCCTAAGGAAAGGAACACTTCCCCAAAAATGGATATTTGCTATGCTTGTTACGGGGTTTCTTTGGGGATATGCTTTATTGACTGGTTTATCAGCACCGGTCTTGCGATCAGCCATTATGCTTAGCGTTTTTGTATGGCGTGATACCTTTCGACTCAGTGGAAACTCATTCAACACCTTGGCATTATCCGCTTTTATCATTCTGCTATTTAGTCCGTATAGCTTATTTCAGATGGGTTTCCAGCTCTCCTATCTTTCCGTTGCCGGTATCATGTATCTATATCCCAAGCTGCATTGGCTGTGGAAATCAAAAAATCCTTTATGGGCAGAGCTTTGGAGTTTGTCCTGTGGGGCCGTCGCCGCCCAGCTGGTCACTTTTCCATTGGCAGTTTATTACTTCCATCAATTCCCAACGTATTTTTTGTGGGTAAATCCACTCGTCATGGCCTTTTCCAGCTTAGGACTAATTGTAGGAATGGCTTATCTGATTTTCGCCGGTATTCCTGTGTTAAATACTTTTCTATTGTATGTGCTTAAACTGTCCTTTGGTACATTAAACGTAGTAGTGAAGGAAACCGAACAGTTACCCGGAGCCATTTGGAACCATTTAGTAATCAGTCCCATTCAATTATTCTTAATTTATGGTATCCTGCTTTGCATTTGTTTGCTTTTTACAAAGCGACAGAAAGGATACGTATGGATTTCTCTGGGACTAGCAGCCGCTTTCTTCCTCAGCAAAATACAGGCCTTCGCTCAGCATCGGCAACAGCAGATTATTGCGGTTCATCACCTTAAAAAACACACCGCTATCAGTTTGATTAAGGGTAGAGAATTGGTATTTCTGGCCGATTCAAGCCTATATCTTGATCAAAGAACCCAAGCTTTACACCTCGTTCCTTTCTGGACGACTCATGACATTCGCAAAAAAGATTTTGTGGTAGATAGTGCGTATTGCCGCCCCATCCCTTATGGTAGATTTATTACATGGCAGTCGAAACGAATTGCCTGGGTTGACGAGGAAATCCCCAGATATACCTCATGGTCCATTAACCAGCCACTCGATTTTTTAATTATCACGAATAATAGTATCCGTTATCCTGGAAACTGGTTACAGTTATTACGAATCAACCAGATTGTCTTAGATGCAACCAATAGCGAAAGTGTTAACAAACGCTGGCTGGAAATCTGTAAAAAGCTTCAGATCCCCTGTTATGACGTTCGTTCTCAAGGGGCATTTTTGCATAAGTATTGATGCTCAATCAGATATGCTTCTATTCCTGTATTTCATTCCTTAGAGAATTAAATCTATGGAATATTGGAGCGATGCAGGCTAATATGTTTTCAACTTTATCCAGTGAGTCAAGGCCTTCCGCAACAATTAAACTTAGCGTAAGAACACTTCTATCATAATGATTTAATTTGGTATGAGTTGACCGATGTTGGAATAATTTACCCTCCAATAGTGCCTTGATCGACTCACTCAAACCCGTTTTGATTGGATTGTAAATACTCTGGCGTTTCGGCAATTGATTACATTCTATTAAAAATGATTCAGCCAGCAGGGTATGATAGTGCCGGGCCTCATAGACCTCTGCTTTCATTCCCAGTGCCCAGCCAGTAATCAACATAAATAGTTCTGCATAGTTGGAAGAAAGGTGGGTAAGCTCTTCTTGTTGAAAGACTCTTTGCTCTTTACTTCCCTGAACTGTTCTTTCACAGATGATATTCCCGGTTGGGTAATAGAGTGTTCTCAAACCATATCTTAACGAATTATCCCTCATTACTTGTAGATCAACTACTTCCCATTCCGTATCAGGAAAATCAATATGTTTTACTCTCTCTGATGTTCTAAAGCGAAGATGTTCTACTTTAAGTGGGGCAGTTTCCATTTTGATAAGCTTAAGGTGGTGAGATCATTTGACCCCGAAAACTACTTTGCGTCTTTCTAACATCAAATAGCAGAGCTACTAACCTTATTGTTAATTATCATTTCGCAAGCCAGGGTTGGAGATTGCTGAGGTCCAGCATAATTCTTATCCTATTGATAGCATCCTAATAGTAGTACTGCAGTATATTTATTCGCTCATCATTTCTCAAATTCTGAGTTAGGTGCCTATATCTATCATCACGATACATGATCTCCCTAAACAATTGCGTAGGTAGTCCGTTTTGTTGAGGGCATCACATTCATGTCAGTGGTGATTACTTCTGTACATAGTTCTATTGCCTTTGTTTTAATGACCGGGCTTACATTATAATTTTATGGATAGCGAGCCAGTAGGTAAGAATCGTTTTTCTGACCCAGAACGTATTGCATTTATATTACAGTCAGCTCAAATTGGCTCGTGGGATCTGGATATTGAAAAGCAGCGGGTTTGGTGGGATGATCGATGCCGTGAGTTATACGGCTTTCCTAAAGAAGTAGAAGTTCCGTACGATACGGTAGTCGAATACATTCATCCGGAGGATCGCAGCTCCGTAAACGAAGCCGTTAAGTGGGCCCTGAATCCCACATCCTTGGGTACCTATGAAATAGAATTCAGAACAATTGGAGCGGAAGACTACAAACTCCGATGGGTTCATTGCAAAGGACAAGCCTTTTTCGATGAGTATGGGAAGCCCTACCGATTTACGGGAATCATTCAGGACATCACCATTCTTATGCAAACCCGGCTAAAATTGGAGTCTAGTGAGCAGCATTGGCGTAGTCTGGTCGATCATTCTCCAACGGGTACGGCTGTCTACATCGGCCGAAACATGACGATCCAGGCCGTTAATAAAAGTATGTTGCGGATTTGGAATAAAGACACCTCCATTATCGGAAAGGATTTAATGGATGCGGTGCCTGAATTTAGAAATCAACCTTTTCTAAAACTGCTTCAAAAAGTTTACGACACCGGCGTTTCTTATCATACCCCTGAAGGGCGGGCAGACATTAACGTGGAGGGAGAGCTAAAAGAGTTTTGGTTCGATTATAATTATAGCCCCTTATTTGATGAAAAAGGAGAAGTCTATGGCATTATAAATACAGCCACGGACATTACCCCACTGCTTAAAGCCCGAAAGCAAAGTGAAAGCCTGACCCGTAATTTTTCCATTCTTCAGGACAGCCAGGAATGGCTTAGTTTTATTTTTGAACAGGCCCCGGTCGCTATTGCAGTTCTAACAGGCAATGATTACGTCATCAAGTTTGCCAATGAAAGCTGTTATGAAATATGGCAGGTGCCTTTCAGAAGTGTGGACGGGGAGCCTGTATTTAAGGCGTTTCCGGGTATGGATGGCTTAGGTTTACAGGATATTCTGGATCAGGTGCGTCGAAGTGGTGTCCCTCACCGCGGAAGTGAGCAAAAGGCAGAACTGCTACGGAATGGGGTAAATGAGACGGTCTATATTAATTATGTATACGCCCCTATTCAAACGCCCGAAAATCAAGTAGACGTTATTTTCGTTGGAACGGAAGTTACCCCACAGGTCATTGCCAGACAAGCCATTGAAGAAAGTGAAAAGCGATACCGGCAACTGGCCAGTATGTTGGAACAGAAAACGAATCAGCTCCTGGTTAGTAATCAGGAGTTGTTCTCATCCAATCAGCTTTTGAATGAAAGAGGCGAAGAGCTGGCCGCCAGTAATGAAGAAATTCGGGCGGGTAGTGAAGAACTGGGCGAAATCAATTCGCAATTAACTTTATCCAATGAGCGTCTTCAGCGTTTTGCTTACGTAGCCAGCCATGATTTACAGGAACCTTTACGTAAGATTCAAACCTTTGGCTCATTAATTACCCAGAAATATGCTAACGAGTTAGGCGAACACGGGATTGCCTATCTGGAACGGATGAGCAAAGCTGGCGAACAGATGTCTGCTCTCATTCAGGATTTACTGGCTTATTCAAAAATGAATAACCAGCAAGTTCAGCTTCAGGTAGTCTCTCTTCGACAAGTGTTAGAAAAAGTATTAAATACACTGGAATTACGGATCGAGCAAACGGGAGCCATCATTGAAATAGATACGCTTCCCGCCATTCTTGGGGACGAAACACAACTAGGTCAGCTTTTTCAGAATCTTCTTTCCAATTCCATCAAGTTTTCGAAACCTAATCAACGTCCTGTTATACATATAACAAGCCGTACTATACCTAGAGAAGAATTGCCCGCAGAAGTGATACCAATGAGTCAGGCCAGGCGTTTTCGTTTAATCAATGTGAGTGACAATGGCGTAGGATTCAATGAAAAATTTGTAGATCGGATATTTGAAGTCTTTCAAAGACTTCATAGTAAGTCAGACTTTAAAGGAACCGGTATTGGTTTGGCTATATGCCAACGAGTGGTAGAAAACCACGGCGGTTGGATATCCGCTCATGGGGAAGAAGGCAAAGGAGCTACTTTCAGTATTTATCTTCCAGCGTAATTTTTTAGTACGATTCGCTCTTATTTTTTCCGAACGCATTGTTTATATTAAAGCGGACATTTGAGCATTTCAGAATATATTATAAACTAACCCCATGAGCTCAAACGAACAAGAGTTAAACAGTCTGAAAGTCATTTCGAATGAGGGTAAGCCGCAGAAAGTTTTTTACTTCCATATTTTACAGGAATAGGCTTCACATCAACCTAACAAATAACAATAGAGCTATAATTTTGCTTTTCTGATTTGCTTTATACAATCACTTCCTAGTTCCTATAAAATTATATTCATACTAACCCTGACCTTTAGGTAGCAACGCCTATAAAAGGTCTCTTTGCACTATAGCGGAAGACTATAAGTTACGTTGGTTATACTGTAAAGGACAGGCCTTTTTTAATGAATGGCAGAAACCTTATCGGTTCTCCGGCATTGCCAAAGATAGTACTCCCTATGTAAAAGCTCGCCATGAACTACAGGCCAATGAACGTCATTGGCGAAAAGTCATTGATTCTTCACCCACCGCCATCGCTGTTTTCATTGGTCCTAACATGACCATCCAGGCTGCTAACAAAGCCATGCTCACCGTTATAAGTAAAGATGAAACGATTATAGGCAAAGATTTGCTTGACGCTATTCCTGAGTTTAACCAATAGGAATTCATACCTCATTTCCAAAGTGTATACGATACAGGCAATTCCTATTATCAACCGGAAGGTCGTGTTCACGTATTAGTAGATGGGGCATTGAAAGAAATGTGGTTCAGCTATGCTTACAATCCATTACCAGACGACAAGGGCAAAGTGTAGGGCATTATATGTGCTGCTTCTGATATTACTCTACTTATGCAGACACGCCGTCAGATTGAAGCGGTAATCAAATAACTTATTTCTTACCTACCCTACCCACCCCGTAGTTACACTAAGTAAATTAAGTATTCTTACCTACGTACAAACACGCTTTTTAATGGGATTAAGATAAAAAGTTTTTTAAATACCTGATAATCACGTAGTATTGAAAAATGTTATTAACCCAGTATCACCTTTAGAACCTTATAACTGTCCGTTCCCATGCTCAAACATATACTGTTTGCAGTGCTTCTGCTTTCTCTCGGTTCCAGTAAACACGAACCTACCCAACAGGAGATTTGTACTAAATTAGACGATTCCCTAAAAAAGTACATTGAAGAATTAACCTATAAGGGTAATTATAAATACAGGAAATACGAATTAAAGACCATAGACTTTGTGGAAGTAAGTGATAATTACATTGATTCCATGAAGTTGAATTCTAACTTTCAAGATTATAAAAATTATAGAGGCCTGTTGGAATCAACCATTGCACTAGCCCAACTGGAGTCCTCACAAGCAGATTCCTATTTAGAGAAAGTTGGTAAGGGCTTCCTGTGGGATCTATCCAAGAAAGATGCACGGAAGCATCTGAACGAAGCCAGGCAATACAAAGACTCTTTACTGGTAATTGTTGCCAGAGATTGTGCATTGAAAGCACGTATCGTATCCAGAAAATCTTCTCAGAAAAAATATTTTAAAACCAGAACATTCCTAAAAGCAACGATCGGTAATCATCATCGACTCGATACCGTTACATATATACTTACCAAAGACTTCAGACCTTTATCCAGTATCTGACTCTATCCAGTCTGAGCTTACTACATAATGATTCCTCTGTTAGGCTAAGTTGATTCTGTCTGCTGTAGGAAGTAGTCATGCAGCGTATGTTAACCATGACAGAGACTTATCGACGGGCTTCTACATTCTTAAATTTTATATAAACGTGTAGCACAGAAAATCCCAATGAATTTTAATTCTTCACTTTTATGAACTTTAATAAAGAGTTTGACAAAAAAAAATTTCCCATTACCATCCTAAAGGATCTTAAACACTTTTATCAGTTTTTTCAACAGTCTTCCTATTCAATTTCTACTGATAAGAATTCTATTCTTAGCGTAAAGGACATTGTTGAAGATTCTAACTTTTATTTCAACATCACAAGGTATAAATATAGTTTCTGGAGAGGCTTCCTATACGAAGTACAACTTTATCCGTTCTGTCAAGAAAAGATGGGAGAGCAAACCTATTTTTGTTCAAAAGAAGAAATTATACAAAACTTCAGTGAATGGCACACTACCATTCAGGAATATGAAACCATCAAATTTGCACGTGCGGAAATTGATTGAAAGTTTCAAGAGAAACAATCAGGCCTCCCCTCCGTCTTGGCTACTATGTAATTTCAAAATTAGGCAAACTGGTGAGCAAGATGCTCATTGAAGGTTTTAACCTTGAAAGGAGTCTTCTGCATTTTAAGGAATGCCTCAAATTTGCGAGCGGCTTTTTTGTAAGTCTTGTAACTCTGCTCCTTCAGCTCAGATTTCTTCAGAGGCAGAAATAACTTCATGAATGCTACTTCCAGCAACGTTTCTCTGGAAAGCACCGATTCATTTTCTGACAGTGAAGATTCCGGTTTGACGATCTTAGAATCTTCGACCGGATCAATAACCGCCCCAGCTTCCAGAATCGAATTGATTTCAGCAATCAGCGGCTCGGCTTCCTCCTGACGGGCTTTAATCGTATCACCGTTTACCTCGATCCGTTTGCGTACTTTCTCCTGTCTGGCTTCAGACCAGACGTAATAAATAACCAACCATCTTTTGGATAATTTTTCTTTGGTGGTAGCCCCGGTAACATCCATCAAACGGGCTGGTGTGAAGGTCGGTTTCTTCTTCATTTACTGTCGCAAATCTGAAAACTGTCGCAGGAATTGACACAAAATTGTCGCAAAACTGCCACAAGCCCGATGGGAAAAGAAAAAACCCGCTTGGATTGCTCCAAAACGGGTTTTTGACTGTGACGTTGGGGAGACTCGAACTCCCATGCCGGAACCGGCACTACCCCCTCAAAGTAGCGTGTCTACCAATTCCACCACAACGCCCTTTGTTTAATGTGGTGCAAAAGTATAGATTTTTAGAAGCGAATGCAAGTAGTGTATCGTATTTTTGCAGCATCATCAGCCCTCGTATTACGCTAGGTGCTGATAATCAAATCCTCTTATTGAAAAATAAATGGCATTAGAAATCGAAGGTATCCTGCAACAAGTGTTGCCCGAAGTAAATGGAACCAGCAAAACGGGTAATCCCTGGGTAAAACAGGATTTCGTAATTGAAACAACGGAAGATCAATATCCGAAAAAAGTAAACTTTTCTCTCTGGGGAGATAAAGTGGCTGACTTTAAACAGTATACCACAGGTGACAAAATCAAGGTTTCTTTTAACCTGGAATCGCGTGAATATAACGGTCGCTGGTATACTGAAGCCAGAGCCTGGCGAGTTGACCTGGTCGATAACAACGGATTTGTCAGCAACAGTGAGCCTTCCGACATTCCGTCTTCGCCTTTATTACCTTCCGATAACGGTACGGATGACTTACCCTTCTAAGTAAGGAAGCGGTAGAGAACATCTCTCTACCGCTTTTATTTAAATGATCTCCAGTAGTTTCTGAACCGCAAGTTGGGTATTCCTGCGAATGCCCAGAATATCTGTTTCCATCATGTAACAGGGAGCAGTCACAATTTTCAGTTCAGTATCCACAACGATTTCTTCAATTGATGCCTCAGCATGCTTTGCTCCCACGCTCTCAATGCCTGCCGCAAACGCGGAAATATCATAAGGGGAATTTTCTCTGCTAGTTCCTAAAGTAACGAGAGGCTGATACTGAGTACCCTCCAAAGCTTTAACTAGTACTACTGGGCTCACGCAAAGGGATGCAATTGCTACTTTATTTTGCACAGCCTTTACAATAAGATCCTTAATTTCAGGTAACACTTCCGAAGAGGGTCCATCAAAAGCCCAGGTTGACAAATTCTTTGCGGCTCCAAATCCTCCTGGAATAAGTATTCCATCCAGTTCTTCAAGATTCAATTCCTTCAAATCCTGAATAGTCCCACGAGCAATCCGTGCAGACTCTATCAATACATTACGTTGTTCAGCCATCTCTTCACCCGTAACATGGTTAATGACATGATATTGAGTAATGTTTGGAGCAAAACATTGATAGTCAGCACCATTTTCTTTGATAGCTAACATTGCCAACGTTGCTTCCTGTATTTCCGCACCATCATAAACACCAGATCCATGAAGAATCACACCAATTTTTTTCATACTTAATGTTTTAATTAGAAGTGTACATATAATGAATAAGAAGACGAAAATAGTTACAACTTCCATATCTTAATATATAAGTAATTAATTATTACTACTCATACTTAATCACTCTTGAAAATCTTGAACTGAGCTTATTATCAATTTATTAATTCGATTTACATTAGTATTAGACGAATGGTTTTGGTTTTATTTAATAACCTTTTAGTATTGAGAAATATTAACCCGTTATACCTAAAACACCTTTAACTATTCGCCTATGTCTGGCAACAACTGGATACCTTACCGCGTCATGTCCGATTCATAAATCGGATATATCCATAAATTCTTTTTTATACAAATGCAATTATTACCCATGCTTTAATAAGCATGGAATGAACTTACTTTGTTGAATACTTTCCTATGTATAAGTAAATCATACTACTCAAGCAGATTACGTCCATGAAATAGTTGTTTTTATAGTACATGCAATTTATAAATAGAATGATAAGCTGTTATAGAAACTATAGTTTAAGGTCAATACTTACACCTTTTTATTGATGACACATACTGTCATTTAAAAGTTTATATTTAATCATTTACCCATACCTATATTATGAAACATTTTTACGCTCTTTTATTATCTCTGTGCACCTACACTGCTATTGCCCAAATTGGAATTGGAACTGCATCGCCTCATCCGTCTGCTCAATTAGAAATCAATTCTAATGACAAAGGATTACTCATCCCAAGAGTTACTTTAGCGAATAGGCCCGGAAGTCCCGGCAAAGAAACTCCAACAGCAGGCTTAATAGTATATCAAACCGATATTGATCCTGGTTTTTACGTGTATGAAAGTAATAACTGGGATAGATTAGTTAAAAAATCGGAACATTCCCATGTAATTAGCGGTAGCATTTCTTATTTTAAAGGATACAAAACTAATACATCTACATTTAATATTAGCCCACCTATAGGTCCATTTGTGAGTTATGAATACATACCACTTGAAAGTACATTAGCTTCTACAGGAATGATCTCAGCCTCTACTTCCAATAGTTTCACACTTTCGAAAGCGGGAACCTATCATATTTCGTATCAAATAGCCCCGCAAACCATGACGACTACTGGAATATATGCAGCCATATTTACTAACTTCACAGAAGTGTCAGGTAGTGGTTCACTGGATGTATCCAATTTT
>CAJYHS010000250.1 GCA_913774715.1 uncultured Siphonobacter sp.
CACCTTCCGCTGGACGACTAGTGTCAATGCTGCTCTCAATAAAAATAAGGTCGTAAGTCTAGGACAGGCAGATCGTCAAATCATCTTAAGCAGTAATACGTTGATTCGGGCCGGCTTGCCCGTGAGTTCCTTTTATGGATACGTAGCAGAAGGCGTTTTCCAGAATGCTCAGGAAATCGAAGCTTCGGCTACCCAACCCTTTGCCAAACCAGGAGACATTAAATTCAGAGATATCAACGGTGATGGGATCATCAATGATGAAGATCGAGCCATTATTGGGAATCCAACCCCGGACTGGGTATATGGCATGACCCATACTTTTTCTTATAAGGGAATCGAATTAGGTATCTTTTTGCAGGGTGTACAGGGAAATGAAGTGTTCAATGTAACGCGTCAGAAAAGAGAATCCATGCTGGGTCAATACAATCAATCGACTCAAACCCAGAATCGCTGGCGATCAGTGAGTGAACCCGGTGATGGAAAGACCCCACGAGCGGTGTCCGTAGACCGGAATACGAATAATCGCTTTTCTACTCGCTGGATTGAGGATGGCTCTTTTCTTAGACTTCGAAATATTTCACTCACCTATCAATGGCCGGCTAAACTATTAAATCAGTGGCATTTAAAAGGGCTACGTACCTACCTGTCGGCTCAAAATCTGATCACCTTCACTTCGTATTCAGGCTATGATCCAGAAGTCGGCAGGTCCGGAAATGATCCTCTGGTGAGTGGATATGATGATGCCAATTATCCGCTGCAACGCATGTTTATGTTTGGCTTAAACGTCTCTCTTTAACATTTCCCATGAAAAGATCGATCATCCCCATCGCTATAGTCTTCTTTAGCTTACTACTAAGCGCCTGTGAAAAATATCTTCAGCTTGAGCACCGCTCGGTTGCCGATGTAGAATCCTTTTATAAAACTTCTCAGGATGCCATTGTTGCCACCAATGCAGCTTATAATCCATTACAGGAAATTCATCGGAGTTCTCAGGGTATCTGGCTACTAACAGAAGTTGCCTCCGATAATACGGATGACACCGACGTCTCCATTGATAACTTAACTCTGGGAACTACTAATGCGGCGGTTTCTCTGGCCTGGCAGTATCATTATTTAGGCATCGCTCGCTGTAACACGGTTCTCAATCGCCTTCCTGGCATCTCTATGGAAACGAGTCTTCGCAACAGGCTTATGCTAGAGGCTCAATTTTTAAGAGGCTTGTATTACTTCAATTTAGTACGTCTATTCGGCCCCGTTCCTCTAATTAATCAGGAGACTCAAGATTTACAGCAAACCATTCCCAGTAACCTGCCCGCCCGAGCCAGTGAAGAAGAAGTATACGCTCAAATCATCGCTGATTTTACAGCGGCCGAAGCTTTACCTGCTACGTATCCGGCTGCCGACCTGGGACGGGCTACCAGCGGAGCAGCCAAAGCTTACTTGGCTAAACTATACCTAACCCGTAAAAACTATTCTCAGGCTATTGTTAAAGCCAAAGAAGTCATTGACTCTAAAGTGTATGAGCTACTGCCTTCTTATGCAAGTGTCTTTGCGGTTAATCAAAAAAATAGCAGAGAGTCCATTTTTGAAGTACAATTCTTTATTGGGGCTCAATCAGGAACGGGTAATTTTCTGGGCCAAAACCTTCATGAATTATTTGCTCCTGCCGGATCTGGTTCTTCGGTAACGGGAGTGACAGGGAGTAATGGCGTTGGTCGCAATATACCCACTGATGAACTTGTCGAAGCTTACGAAGCTGGAGATCCCAGAAAAGAGGCCTCCCTCCGCACTTCTTACACGAATACCTCGGGCAATGTTGTCAAGGTTAATTACACTCTGAAATACCTGGATCCTTCAGCAACTGGAGGTACTCAGGGAGGTAGTGGTGTGGGCAGTAGCAATTCCGTACGAGTCTTCCGTTATGCAGATTTATTACTCGTATACGCAGAAGCGTTAAATGAGCAGCAAGGAGGTTCCCTAGAATCTTTAGAAGCTATTAACAGCGTCCGTCGCCGGGCCAGAGCGGGCCAGCCCACTACTCTTCCTGACTTATTTGGACTCAGTCAAACTGCGTTGCGGGAAGCCATTGAACGGGAGCGTCGCGTGGAGTTAGCCTTTGAAAATCACCGCTGGTTTGATTTAGTCCGCACCGGTAAAGCCAGAGCTATTCTAGCTCAAACCAAAAATATTCAGATTCGTAATACCCTTTACCCCATTCCTGAACGGGAACGAATAATTAATCCTAAGCTCACTCAAAACGAAGGCTATTAGCCTATACGACTTTACGCACACTCAATTAATGTCTTTTTCTACAAACCAATTTCTAACTGTTTCTATCAATGAAAAAAATGAAAGTTTCCACCCTCCTCGCTTCTGCTTCTCTGGTTGGTCTACTCATCGCAGGGGTTAGCTGTCAGACTGAAAAAACGGAAGTACTTCCCGCCGCCTCACAAAATGCAACTGTGAACGTGGATAAAATCAAAGCATTCGCTCAAAGTGCCGTGAAACCAGGCATGCAGAATCAATATGCAGCAATGGATGAAATGTATAAGAACTTGAGCTTTGAAGAGTTAGAGATATTTAACAAAGAAATAAGCCGTCTAGGTTTAGAAAAAGAAGTACAAACCGTAGCGGGAGGCCGGGTAAGTGCTGCTCAACAGGCGGAATTAGAAAAACAATACAAAAACGTTGACATCTACCGCAGTGAGATCAATAAACTGGCTCTGCAAAAGTATGGAGTGTCTTATAATAAGATTTCCCAAGAGCAACTCGGCGGAATTTTGTCTACCCTTGTAGCACCTTCTACCGGTAACGTTGGCGGAAAAATTATGGCGTGTTCTTCAGCTAGTTTTCCTAATTCTACGACAAAAACGGATAATGCTCCTGCCAATCACACGAATTGGGTTCGTCGGGCTACGCCTAGTGCTCCTAATGACTGTGATTATGAATTTTCGTATAATGGAACCTATTCCCAGATTTCTGCTGATAACTTTCTTTCCTGGCAGTTGTGCAGTTATTGGGGATTTAAAATTGCCAGAAGATTTGTTTACTCTAGCCCTGGTAGCACTACTCGTTTACTCTTTGGAAATAACGGGATTATGTTATTTACTGGTTATGCCAATTATGATGTAAACATGAGATAATACGTTTCTAACTTCTTTAGTATAATTTCCAGTAAAGCCTCTTGAAAAAGAGGCTTTACTTACTTTCCAGCGACAGTTAACTAATTACAACTGGCTTTGAATCTTTAGCTCTGATGCGATCATTCCAGCAATGATCAACAGCTCTCCCAGAAGAATGTATTCATTGTATCTTTCGTTGAGAACTACTATTCCTACCGTGGTAGCAAATAAGGGTTCACAAAGATGCGTTACCTTTTCTTCTTCAAGGTAGCGTTGAGCGGCATTTTGTAGCGCGTACATGTAAGCTGTAGCCGGTAAACCGGCAAATGCCCCACCCAAAATCAGTTTCTTTCGGTAGCTAAGCAACTGCGGCATTTATTAGAACTAACCGGGCACTACCTACCGTACATACCGCCAGCATGACGATAACAGAGGGCATGGGGTTACTTTCGCTGAAATACCTGCCTAATTGAAGTACATATACGGCAAAGCCCACCGCTCCAGCCGCCGCCATCCTATCGCCGAAAGAGAGATACATTGCCTACTGACTGGTGATTAGATACAATCCCTCAAGGCCAGTCCGCACGCTAGCCAGAACTGCTTTTCGATGCAGTAGGTATTTTAGTAAGGGAACATAAATTATATCCCTAAAATACTTGAATAAGAAGCCACCAATCAAATATGTCTGGCTCAAGTGAATTTGGCTTATTGATGGAAACTAAAGCGGTTACTTCTAGCACTTAACGTAAATATAACTTAGTTAGCTATGGGCTGGGTATACTTCAACTTTTGTTTCCTTAGTCTCTACAATAGACAATACGTCATTTACCTTATTTGGACCAGAAGATAGCTTTTGAATCCATTTATATGTATGCAGGACATCTAACGTCCAACCAATCGTTAACGTTTCTCCAACTGATACGGGGTGGGTTATCTCTACTTCCATCATTCCTAACCCAGGTTGAGTGCTAGCCTGCTGAACTATAAGGCTTTTATTTTACTGAGTGTCAGTTTAAATAAAATCGTTACATCCGCATGAATCTTCGCGTAGTGTTTCTGCTTAAACACCTTCTGCATTTCCAGGCTGGTCAGCCGCAGCTCAGCTAGATCGGTAGCCACGGAAATCAAATCAGCAAGTTCGTAACTAATCGATTTTCCATAAGCTGCCTGTACACTCACCACCCCTAAGTCCATTAGCTCTTTTTGAAGAAGTAGGATCTTCTCGTTGTGCTTGGCAGAATATCGCTTTTGAGATTAGTAATCCCGTCCTATCAATGCGATTTGCTCCGAAATACGATAAAGCGCTTTATGGTAAGTGTTTTGAGCCTTGGCCGGCAAGACTGAGCGACAAACATATAGGTTTGATTTAAGCCTTGACTAATTATTAACTAGCTATTAGCTTTCAATCAACGATTGCAATGGTTTTGTAAGTGGGTTATTAACTATTTTCAGATCACTGAAGTAAGATAACTTATGTTAAAAAAATCAAGTGTTACTTTATTTATATAGGTAGCTTATAGGGGACTGATTAAATTTAAGGCATTATCCCATACCTAATAAACTTATTATGCTGGCTTTAACCAAGCAATGTCCCTATTGCCACTCTAAAGATGTTGATCGGGTACGTCGTCCTTTCTATGTTCGCAACCTGTTTTTTCCTAAGCGTTATTATCATTGTCAACGATGCATGAGGCACTTTTTCATATGTCCAGCATGGATATTGAAAGGCTTTACCATTTTTCACCGCCCGCATAAAAAATAACCTTCGTAAGACCTCATGCTAAAGCATCGTCAGCTACGTAAAACCTAGTGACAACTTGCCTATTAATGGGATTTTAAGAACGAGTCTATTCGGTCATAGTGCAAATAGTCGGCTCTAGAAATAGGGAAATGAGTTTACACCTCTGACTTGTCAACATGTCAAAGAAACG
>CAJYHS010000251.1 GCA_913774715.1 uncultured Siphonobacter sp.
GGTTTTCACGGCGGGTATTGATCCGGTGATTATTGCTCAGGAAGCTTCTACCATTATGATGCTGGGAGGAGAGCACTTGGGCGAACGGTACATTTGGTGGAATTTTGTTTCTTCCAGTAAAGAACGCATTGAACGGGCTAAAGCCGACTGGATCGCTGGAAGAATTCCCTTGCCTCCTAACGATCATTCAGAGTTCATTCCTTTACCCGAAGACCGTTCCAAACCCGCAGGATCGCCCCCGCCGCCTCCACTGTCCTAGTCAGGGTTGATTTAGGTAGCAGGTATGAATCGGCATTTTTCATCTTATGTTACCAGAAAAACCGAGTCATACGTTCCTATTTTGAACCAGACGGGTTGGGTCGAGGAGAAAACTCTTAATGTAAATTGCATGTATACTACTAGTCGCCGCAGTTTTTTGCGACAAACCAGTCAGGTCGCAGTGGCTTCCCTGCTTCCTACTTCCCTTTGGACATTTTCCGGAAAAGTCAGTAAAGCTTCGGTTCATATTAATCTGAATCAGTCGAGAGGGACCATCGAACCTGAAATATACGGGCAGTTTATTGAATACCTGGGCCGTTCCATCACGGGCGGAATCGTAGATGCAAAAACAAATCAGGTTCGCAATGACGTATTAGCGAAGGTCAAACGCCTGGATCCTCCAGTGCTCCGTTTCCCCGGCGGTACGGTTACCAAAATCTATCATTGGCAGGATGGGGTAGGACCAAAGGCAACTCGCCCGATTCGTCCGAATTTGATTTGGGGTGGCGAAGAAAACAATCAGTTTGGTACGAATGAATTCATTCAGTATTGCAGGCAACTGAAAACGGACCCCTTTCTGGTCGTTAATATGAATACCGGAACGCCCGAAGAAGCTTCCAACTGGGTAGAATACTGCAACGGTAAGGGAAAAACTTCTTTCGCTGAGCTTCGTCGTAAGCATGGCTTCACAAATGCTCATGGCGTTAAGTACTGGGGTTTGGGTAATGAAGAAAACGCTGGTCCTGATACAGGACGTTTGCAGGACCCTGCTACATACGCTGAAGCGGCCTGGCAATTCGCCAAGTTGATGAAGCTGCAAGATCCCAGCATTAAGTTAATCATGGCCGGGCACGACGAGAAATGGAACGAAGTGGTGCTGAAAGAACTACATCCCATCGCAGATTACATTTCGATGCATTTATATGCCAGTTCGAAAAAAGGTCAACCCGCTACACTCTTTACGCAACTGGCTGGATTTGAGAAGCAGATCGAAGATACCCATCGGCAAATCAAACGCTTGGCTCCCGAAAAAGTAGAAAAATTTGATCGATGGTATCGATTCCCGCCCCGGTCGAAAGGAGTAAAGTTAGCCATTGATGAATGGGGAATCTGGGAAAATGAAGGCAAAGGCACTTATAATCTTGAAGTTACCTATCAGTGGTTTCACGCATTAGGAGTAGCTTCTTTCCTGAATCTATTCCAGCGACAGGCCGAAATTCTAACCATGGCTACCTGGGCTCAGACGGTTAACGTGCTGGCTCCCATTTTAAGTAATGATCACGAATCCATCTGCCAGACTGTATTTTATCCTCTGGAGTTATATCGTCAATATTGCAAAGGAGTGAGCTTACAGGCGGAGGTAAAAAGTGAAACATTACAACAGAGTGGGGGAGAAGAGCTACCGATGCTGGACTCCAGTGCCAGTTTTGACGAAAAAACGGGAATGGCTACACTAGCTTTAGTCAATCGTCACCCAGATATGGCCATTGAAACTAGCATTGAATGGGAGGGATCTGCAAGGCTAAATGTATTCGAACGCCACGAGTTAACCGCAAGCGGGTTTACGGTATTCAATACGCTTGAAAATCCTAAAAAAGAGGTAGTGAAGTATCAAAAAAAGGCGGTAACAGATAACCCTACTCTAATTACAGTCCCCCCAGCATCCATAACGCTGCTACGATATAAAGTAGTTTGAGATTGTTTGATAGCGTTAGAAGTTAGAGGAGGTTTGAAACACCTTCAAACCTCCTCTAACTTCTAATCTTACTAATCAAATGCTATTAAACCAGCTTCGCTAAAGACTCGCTGCTATAGCCTTCCAATTCATCCAGACGACCTTCGCGGACTTTTTTCACCCACGATGGATCAGATAATAAAGAACGGCCTACGGCAACCAGATCAAAGTCCCCGCGATCCATTCGACGTAATAAATCATCAATAGAGCTGGGTGCTGAACTTTCGCCCATGAAGGCACCCATGAAATCGCCATTCAGCCCCACAGATCCTACGCTAATGGTGGCTTTTCCAGTTACTTTCTTCGCCCATCCCGCAAAGTTCAGGTCTGATCCTTCGAATTCATTTTCCCAGAAACGACGCTGTGAACAGTGGAATATATCGACGCCGGCATCTGCCAGCGGGTTCAGCCATGATTCAAGTTCCTGCGGCATTTGGGCAAGTTTAGCCGTGTAATCCTGTTGTTTCCATTGCGAAAGACGCAGGATAATGACAAAATCTTCACCCGCAGCAGCCCGCATGGCTTTTACTACTTCCACGGCAAATCGGCTGCGTTCGGCTAATGTTTTTCCACCAAACAGGTCGGTTCGTTTATTTAAACCATCCCAGAAAAACTGATCAACTAGGTAACCATGTGCCCCATGAATTTCGAGGGAATCAAAGCCTAGACGTTTGGCTTCTCCAGCGGCTTTGGCAAAAGCGGCGATAGTATCGGCAATGTCTTGATCCGTCATGGCAGTACCGCCTGTTTGATCCGGTAACACAAGTCCGGAGGGACCTTCGAAAGGCTGCGTAGGTAACCAGCCTGAACGGCTCGGCTGCATCACCCCCATATGCCAGATTTGCGGAGCCATCGCACCGCCAGCGGCATGAACGCCGTCGATTACCTGCTTCCATCCAGCCAGAGCTTCCGCTCCGTAAAAATGAGGAATGTTAGGTTCATTTGAAGAAGCGGGACGATCAATGACGGTTCCTTCCGAAATAATCAAACCTACTTCGCCTTCCGCCCGACGGCGGTAATAATCTGCTACTTCCTGCGTGGGTACGCCACTGGGAGAAAAGGCTCTGGTCATGGGAGCCATCGCAATTCGGTTGCGTAGACGCAGGGATTTTAGTTCAAATGGACGAAAAAGCGTTTCTAATTTTTCAATTTCAGTGATGGAATTCATGGGAAATTACGGTTACATAACTTCTGTAAAAAGCTATGATTCAATGCGTTATTTGGAGAAATCAGAATTTTTAAGAAACCTTTATAGGATCATTCTGATTTATACTGCAAAGCTGAATACATAGGTACGATTATGCAAGTATGGATAAATTAATCACATAGGGATAAATTAGTACCTGTTAACCTTTCAGATTATGTACGAACGCAAAATTCCCCGACAATACACGTGTGGCACCGCCGTTACTCTTGAAATCATCGGTGGTAAATGGAAGCCCGCTCTCATTTTCAGTATTAATAGTGGCAAACGAAGACCCAGCGAATTACAACGGATGGTGCCCGATGCGAGCCGTCGGGTATTAAACCAGCAATTGAAAGAACTGGAAGAACACGGAATTATTACTAAAAAAATCTACCCCGTTTTGCCGCCCAAGGTAGAATATTACCTGACGGAATTTGGTGAGTCTTTACTACCTATTACCAAAGCCATTGACGATTGGGGAATGAAATACCAGGAAAAGTTTGAAGCTTTAATGGAAGAACGATCAAAGAAGCAGGCAGAAAGTAAGGAAGAGCTAATGTAATCTGAACTTTGCGGATTAATTAATTTTTAAGGATACCAAGTACCCCAAAAGTAAACGCCTAACTGATCATTGCTTTATCAATTAGGCGTTTACTTTTGAAAGAAAGTTTTATAGGAATTACTACGGATGTAAGTTTTTCTTTTTCAAATACTCAATCAATTCCTGAGGACGGTCGGTTTGGATGAGCTTTGCTCCATGGTTAATCAGCCAGCCCCAGCCCGCTTCCGGGTTCTTTTCCTCGATACTTTTTTCATCGTCATGACCGGCATTGAGGCTGGACCAGAGGCTGTTAAACCAGATTTTAGAACCCGTTTTTGGAATACTCAGGTAATTCGACTGTTCTAATACCTGCTCAGAGTTAAAGTTCAACTCGTAAGCTACCGGTTTCAACTGTTTTTCATAAGTTTCTATAATCGTTTTGGCGTCAGAGTTAGCCAGGTTGACAATAGGCATGAAGGCTAATTTTCCGGTCAATAACGAGTTATTTTCACTTCTGACTTCTTCGTACGTCTTATTCGATTTGATGATGGCGTGGTCTACCGTTCCGGTTTTTTCCAGAATTTCGTAGGCTTCTTTATAATAGTCGTACCCCTTATCAATGTTAATCATCACTTTGCCTTTGGCCCGCTGCATGCAGTCTTCAAACGTCATGATTTTCTGACGGGTGGGGCCACCGTGTTCGTTCTTGAGCGTAAATTTTTGTAACTCTTCCCAGGTATAATCGCTAGGCTTTCCCCGGCCGGTAGTCGTGCGGTCCAGCGTTTGATCGTGTAATAAAATCAGAATGCCGTCCTTACTTTTCTTCAGATCAATTTCTACAACATCCACACCCATTTCGATGGAACGCTCCAGACTGAGAACGGAGTTTTCAGGAGCATATCGCCAGTCTCCGCGGTGAGCTACCACTAATACTTCTTTGGAATGAGGATTATGAAATTCACGAATGATATCCTGAACCGGGCGGTGCTGAGCCTGAGCGGCCAGCGTCAGACAAGAACAAAGAAGAAGAAATGATAAACGAAACATTATGAGAGGATTAATGAATACCCGAACCTAAATTCTTGCAAAACTACAGCCGGCATCCCTACGTGCGAAAGCTAACTGAGTTATGAAATTGTAAACAATGCTAGCATAACGTATCCTTCGACTCTGATAAATTCAGTTTCTGATTTTTAAGACACTAGTTCTAATAAACCATTAGCCTTTAGGGTAAAAAACGATTGCATTTTTTTGATTAGGTATTCCCACTTTAGTTTCAGTAATGTTAAAAGTAGCATCCTCTTTTGAAAACGTATTGATAACCTGATCGACAGTAAAATCGCCATTAGCTATGGAGTATTCAATATAGGTAATGATTTGTTTGTTCTTAACGAAAGCGATCACGTTGTAATGATCAAAAAGTTCGATGCCGCAGTATTGAATGGGTTTTGTATCGATTCCCGTTTCTTTAGAAAAAGACTTTAGTCGGGTGTAGGAACGTAAAATGTAAAGCTCATCCCAGTCAAAATTTGCGACAGATGCAAAATGGAAGACTTGTTTTTCAGATTTAGCTTTTAATATACCATTCCTGATTTGATCATATAACTCTTTGTGTTCAGAAGTACTGTTACTGGCAGGTAACGTGCTACAAATGAGCATGAATAAGACGATGAGTTTCATGGAGTAGGTTTATAGCAGTGAAATTCCTACTGATACTAGAATAATGAGAGAAGGAAAAAATAAGTATAACAAGAAAATTCCCTCACTAGACTGAACTAGCGAGGGAATTAATACTTATGATCAATCAACGTTATTTCCCGCCCGATATCCACATCGAATCGGTACCGTAGGGGGAGGGCTTGTCCGTGGCTTCAATAACCAACTTCCCACCTGCCGTGATTTCCTGATGCGTAAGCCAGACACGCTTCAGATCTTTTCCGTTTAGAGTAACTCGCTGGATGTAACGATTTTTATCAGAAAAGTTCGTGACTGAAATTTCCAGTTTACCCTTGGGTTGACGAATACTGATTTTTTCGAAAAGAGGCACGTTAAGGTAATAAACAGGTTCACCCACCAGGGGTTGCTGAAAGCCTAATGCCGTCAGGACAAACCAACCCGACATGGCTCCGGCGTCATCGTCCATCGTGCGGACGAAAGCCTTGGGTTCGTTCTTGTAAATCCGGTCGATGTGGGCACCAATGCCGCGACTGTTATCATTAAAATAATACTGAACGACGGTATCTACGGCCAATTGATGTACTACCTGCTGATACTTCCAGGGTTTTTCACTGGCATAGTATAGCGTGGGTGATTGTAAATCCGGCTCATTAGCCCGGTTAAAGTAGTAGCCATCAAAAAACTCGTCAAGCTGTTCTGTAAAAGCTTTTTTGCCCCCTGCCAGCGTGACCAATCCGGTTACATCAAAAGGCACCGCCCAGCGATACTGACGAATGGTACCCTGATACATACGTCGGGCTGACATTCGATCTACATCATTTTTGCTCAGGTCTTTGAACTCTCGTTCCCAAACCGGTTTATAGGATTGCGAGCGTTTTAGAAAATGCTGAGCTTTCTCCTTTTCGCCGAATCGGTCAAAAAGCTTAGCCATGGTCCACATGTCAAAAGCAGCTTCCAGATACTTGTCAGGCTTACCAAAATCAAAACGAGCCGTATCGGAAATCAGAGAATCCCGAATGGTTCTGAAGTCAATCTCGTACCCCTTCTTCGCCGCATCCAGCAACACAACCGCCGCATGTTCCGTACGTACAGAATTGGCGGGTTCGTTAGGTCCGGCAAAGTCGTATTTACCATAACGATATAGATTACTTATCGAACTGGTCAGATCCTGATACAGGGTAGGATAGAGGACCGATAGCAAGGGTAACTGCGTTTTGTAATTATCCCAAATAGCCCAGCCGTGGTAACGTTTTCCGCTTCCTTCATGAATGTTACCGTCCGTTCCACGAAAGCGATGATCTGCTTCCGAGATCTGAAAGGGCGACTGAATCGTCCGATACAGAAGCGAGTAAAATAAGGACTGACGATCCTTCGGTCCTTGCACCTGAATGGCTCCAAGGTAATCATTCCATAGCGTATTCGATTGGCTCTTTACTTCAGCAAAGGTCTTCTGGTTATTGAGCCGTTGTTTCGCCGAAGCCAGATCTAGGGCCGAGAAAGCTACCCTAACCTGAGCCTGTCGAGTAGTTGCCGGGAGGTGAGCTACTACTACATGAGTACTTTCGTTTTGCCACTGAGCTGAGCTGCCTAAATCCATTGCAAAATAGATTTTGTAAATCCCGGCGTGGCAGGTAGTATTTGCTTGTATCCAGCCCGTTACCAGACTGCCTTCAATCGTGTGTTCTTCAGCAACAAAAGCGTTATTGAACGTATGAGCTAAATCAAGCCGAAAGCCTTTTTCTCCGGCTGGCAAGGTATACTCGGACCAGCCGAAGTTCTGGTGAACCGCAATTTGAGTACTGATTTTATTAGCAAATCGAATGCCATATTCCCCGGGCCGGGCTTGTTCTGAAACCTTGATCAGTGGTTTACCATCGTCATTTGTCCCCAGAAATGGTTTGAGTAATAACAAACCGCCACTGCCCTGACAGCCCACGCCTTCAAAGCGATTATGGGTGAATCCCAAAACTTCTTTTGCCAGGTGCTCATAACCCGTATGGGTGCCGGGACTGGTTTTAGGTAGAATACTGAGTTGACTAAAGGGCGAGGAAGCCGCGGGAGAAAGCTGACCGTGATCACCCGAGGAACCTAGAAAAACATTCACCTGATCGCTCTGGGCATGAACTTGCTGACTTACCACTAGACTTAGACACGAGACGAGTAATAGACCCGTTCTGCGAAATAATTTCATTCCGAATGGAGATTATGTTGAAAGACTTGGCGGTAATTACTAATGGTTACCTATGGGAAAAGGAAGGATCCTTTCGCTTTTAAAAAGGGTTTTATGGGATTATTCAACTCTATTCAATACAAATATTTGAGTACAACAATGGGCTTAAAAAGCTTGGAACCCGCGAAAGTACTAGCGTAATGTAAAGAAGATGTGAAGGGTAATTTATCTTATGAGAAGCCGCAAGATATGGATGATTACTAAGTTCTGCCAGGGGAGAAAATCGTAGTAGTTAAATAGCTTTTGAATCTACCTTCAACTACTGGTCTCAGCTGATTTACTACATAACTATCTAGGTAGGCGAGTACCGCCATAAAAGGGAAAAGCCGTAGCCATTTCAATGGCTACGGCTTTTCCCTTTTGTTATAGCTGTTTACTGTTTCTGGGTCAGGCTTTTATAGATTGGGCCGTTTTTGCTTACGGTTTTCTTTAACTGATGCTGAGCAGTTAATTTTTCCAAAGTTTTTTCGCCTTCTTCCAATGATACCTCACTCAACTCAGCAAATTCACGGATCGTTAAAGTTGGGTAATGACTGAATAAATTCTCCCAGGTTTTAGCGTAGGCCGTTTTAGTCAACTCAGGCTTAAGGGTATGAATTCCATTTTCGTAGAGGGCATAGGGCTTATATCCATACACAAACTCCTGCTTACCTGAGGCATCCGTAATGAATACCGAAGGAAATCCACGAACCCCTAACTGACGGGCTAATGCCAGGTCTTCCTGAAATAGCGTCTTCGCTTTTCCTTCATAATCCTGCTTGAGCTGATCGCTGTTTAAACCGGATAACGTCGCTGCTTTAGATAAATGCTCCCATTTGGTGATGTTCTTCTTTTCCAGAAAAACCATTTCCCGAAGCACGCGTAGAAAGGTAATGGCCTTATTCTTATCCTGCAATTGAGCGGCTTTGAATGCAATAGATGGGGGGTAGGATGAATCCAGCGGATCTTCAATCCACACATCACCATCAATCGGCATTTTATAATAGGCACTCACCTCATCCCAGTGGTGAGCCACGTCCGAAGGTTTACTAATGCCGCCGCTGTTATAGCTCCAGTCGGGAAGCAGGCCACCCATGTGATACTCAACCTCCACCGAATGACCATACTCCAGTTTGAGTCTTCGTAATTGAGGCTCAATGCCCCAGCAGGTAGAACAAATAGGATCGGTGAAATAGATGATCTTGACGGGTTTGGTGTCCGCTTGAATGGTGGGCTGCGTGGAAGATTCCGCTGCGGTTGGAATTTCGCAAACGCCGGTTTCAGGATCGCATAAAAGTGGGTTGGAGTTCATGGTTTTTATAGCTTGTGAATGGCCTTTGGTAAGAAGGCTAATCAATAACACGATGATAACTGCTATTTTAGGGAATGTCAACAGGAACGGCGTGAATGGAATGATAGGCTGCGTTTCTTGTTTCATAATTTTCCCTTTTTTTTGTGCAAAGATTGCAAGCCATGAGAGACGAGTCAATTAGTCAGAAAAACCTGACCAGCGAAAAAGAAGATGCTACCATCTGCCCCGCCCAAAGTTTATTGAAAATGCTTTCGGGAAAATTTAAACCTGAAGTATTCCGGTTAGCCATCGAATCACCTCTGAGGTTCAGCAGTTTACAGCGTCGGATTGAAGGGTCGAACAAGCAAACCTTATCGATAGCTTTAAAAGAACTGGAAGAAATGGGCGTATTGGAAAAGATAACGATTCGTGAAAAACCCCTGCACATTGAATATTACCTGACTGAGAAAGGAAAAGCTCTGGTTCCCGTATTTCAGCAGCTGGAAGGGCTTTCGTAATCATTTAGAGGGATGGATTATGAATCGCTTCGAAGAAACTGATCTTTCATGGAGGTTATAATTTTAAGCTTGATAACCATCGTCAACTATCTTTAATAAGTGTAATTGTTAAAGATAGTACTACGCTAGAGAAGCATTGATTGTTTAACACCACAGACCAGTAATAGTAGTGGTAGATATTGTTCAATTTTAATATTGAATAATTCTATATCGATTAAAAGTATTTATATATGCCCTATTATTTGGCAGACTTTATTAACCTTATCTAAACCATTTATGAATTTCTGGAAAAAGAATTTCCGAATGCCGGAGCTACTGGTAGCTGTGGCGTTAACTTCCTGTTATCCCATCTTTCAAACGTTTGCTCAGGTCGCTAGTAATAAGCCTGTTAACATTCAGGTTGACTTCAATCAGGAGAAAGGACCGATGAAACCCATCTGGGCCTGGTTTGGTTATGACGAGCCCAACTATACGTATATGAAGGACGGGAAGAAACTTCTAACCGAAATTTCTAAGCTTAGTAAGGTGCCGGTTTACGTGCGTGTGCATAGTTTGCTGGTCACGGGCGATGGTGAGGCGGCTTTGAAATGGGGTTCTACCAATGCCTATACGGAAGACGCTCAGGGAAACCCGATTTATAATTGGACGATTATCGATAAAATCTTTGATACGTTCCTTGAGCGGGGAATGAAACCTATTGCTCAGATTGGTTTTATGCCTGAAGCTCTTTCGACAAAACCTCAGCCCTATCGTCACCATTGGAAGCCCGGCGATAATTACAATGATATTTATTTAGGCTGGGCCTATCCACCGAAAGATTATAACAAATGGGCCGAACTGGTTTACCAATGGGTGCGACACTCGGTTGAGAAATATGGTCAGAAAGAGGTAGAAAGCTGGTATTGGGAATTGTGGAACGAACCAAATATTCCCTACTGGAAAGGTACAACCGAAGAATATATTAAACTGTACGATTATACGGCCGATGCTGTCAAAAGGGCTTTACCCACGGCTCGCATTGGCGGCCCCGAAGTAACGGGCCCCGGGGACAAGAATTCACAAAAGTTCTTTCGGGCCTTTATGGACCACGTGGTGAATGGTAAGAATTACGTGACTGGAAAAACGGGTACACCGATTGATTTCATTACTTATCACGCCAAAGGTGCCCCAAAACTGGTCGATGGACACGTGCAGATGAACATGGGTACGCAACTACGTGATATTGATAAGGGCTTTGAAATCGTAGCTTCGTATCCTACGTTAAAGGATTTGCCGATTATCATTGGAGAGTCTGATCCTGAGGGTTGTGCTGCCTGTTCGGAAGATTATAGTCCTCAGAATGCGTATCGGAATGGAACCATGTATTCAAGTTATACTGCCGCTTCCTTTGCCCGTAAATACGATCTGGCTCAGTCCAGAGGAGTAAACCTGGCGGGAGCGGTTACCTGGGCCTTTGAATTTGAAGATCAGGCCTGGTTTCGTGGGTTCCGGGACCTGGCTACGAATGGTGTAGACAAACCCGTACTGAATGTTTTCCGGATGTTTGGTATGATGCCCGAGACACGCGTGGAGGTTAAAGGTGGGCTGGCTTATGATTACATTCGGGTACGAGACAAGAGCGTCCGTGACGAAGTGGATGTAAACGCTTTTGCCTCGAAAGGGGCCAAGTCAGCGTCGGTAATGGTTTGGCATTATCACGACGATAATATTCCGGGTGCGGATGCTCCGGTAGAAGTTAAGTTGACCGGATTACCCGGTAAAGCGATTAAACTGACGCATTACCGGATCGATCAGAAACATAGTAACTCCTACGAAGCCTGGAAGCAGATGGGCTCCCCTCAGTCGCCCACACCTGCCCAGATCACCCAGCTTGAAAAGGCGGGACAATTACAACAGCTTGCTGCTCCGTCTCGTGTGAAAGCAACGAAAGGAGAGACCGTTCTGAAGTTTGACCTTCCCCGGCAAGGGGTATCATTGCTCCAGCTTAGCTGGGAGTAAAAGTAAAAGGCCCGGTAATTCATTACCGGGCTTTTTACTTTAGTATGAAAGAGGTATACTGGGATCTAGCAATTATTTCCCTCTACTTTTCATGAAATAAGCAACCGCTACGAGGAACAACAGCAAGGCAGTGAAACCAAAAGCGGCAGGTAAGGACGTATGCTGAGCTATAAAACCCAGAATGGCTGGCCCCGCCAACTGGCCGGCATAACCTATGGTTGTAATAGCTGGAATTGCTACGGAACTCGGTACTTCCCGCAGTCGACCGCCTTCGCTAAAAAAGACAGGAACAATATTCGCAGCCCCAATGCCTACCAGAACAAAACCCGCCAGTGTTACTACCAGCCAGGGGGAGAAAATAATCAGACCAAATCCGGCTACCCCGATCAAGCTACCTCCAATCACTATATTAGCCGAAGAGATTCTGGAAACAATACTGTCGCCTAGCAATCGCATCACGGCCATGGCAACTGAAAAAGCGGCATAGCCTACACCCGCGAGGGATTCTTCTACGCCTTTCGTATCTCGTAAAAAAATTGCACTCCAGTCCAGCATGGCTCCTTCGGAAAGAAAGCTGGCAAAACATAAGGCACCCAGGAAGATGACCTGTCCGTGTAGCCAGGATACTTTTGAAGGGGCCGTTTCACTGGTCGTATGGGTAAAACGAGCGATGACCTCTTGTTCAGTATCTGCATCGAGCAGCACTTTGTATTGACTCAGTACGAGCATAACCAATAAGCAGGAGATGGCTGCGGCTGCCCATAACGGTTCTAAACCTGAGCGAATCAGAAACCCAATGCCCAAGGATCCAAATAAACCTCCGACGCTAAATAAGCCATGAAGAGAAGACATGATGGGCTTATCCGAAAGATTCTGTACCTGAACGCCGTGAGCATTCATGGCGACATCTATGCTCCCTACACCAGACCCAAAAATGAATAACATCAGGGCCATAGTGAGGGGGGAGTTCATGAGTAACAGCAACGGTAATGCCGTAGCCATTAGGATGGTAGACCCCAGAATAACCCGACGCGAGCCCAGTCTGGTAATGAGCCACCCGGTTAGGGGCATTGTTAAGATAGCTCCGGCTCCGAGGAATAAAAGGAGGAGGCCAATGCTACTTTCATTCAATCCAAGCTGGTCTTTTACATAAGGAACCATGGGTGCCCAGCTCGAAATGCCTAAACCACAAACCAGGAAAATGGCTTGAGTGGCAAATCGAGCTTTACTAATATTAATAGATGAGGTTGATGAACTCATTACATAATATATTTATAACAATTGCAATATTAAGCAAAATTGTATAAAATTGCAAAACATATTTGGACTTAACTTAACAAAAAACCAATGAAAATAGAACATCTGGCTCTTTGGGTGAACAATCTTGAGGGAACGAAGAATTTTTACGAAAGCTATTTTGGGGCAAAAGCTTCAGAAAAATACCATAACCCAGTCAAAAACTTTGAATCGTATTTTCTAACCTTTGAAGAAGGGTGTCGGCTGGAGTTAATGCGAAAACCCGGTATTGGCAGTGGCCGCAATGAATTTGGAAATCAGCAGATGGGGTTGGTACATTTTGCTGTTTCAGTGGGATCTAAAACCAAAGTGGATGAATTAACCCGTCAACTTGAGGGGGATGGTTTTTCCATCGCGGGGCAACCCCGTATGACCGGAGATGGCTTTTATGAAAGCGTAGTACTGGACCCTGAAGGCAATATCGTAGAAATCACCGAATAAGGCATGAAAGCATTAAGTGCAGGAACCACCTAATGCTTTCATAAACAAGAGATTATACCGAAAGTGTATGTACGTAAGCAATATCATTTTTAAGACTAACCATTGGTGACTCAGGGTATTGTTCCTGTTCGACAATGTAATGCTTGATTCCACTATTGAGAGCGAGACGAAGCGTTTTTTTGAAGTCGACACTGCCCTGGCCTAAATCGTGTTGTACGGGCTTGCCGTTCTCTTTTTTATAGTCCTTAATGTGGCAAAGCTGGTAACGCTTGCCGTATTTTTTGAGGTGAGCTTCTGTATCTACCCCGGCTACATCAATCCAGCATAGATCCAGTTCAAAAGTTACGTTTGCAGGATCGGTGTTTTCAAGCAGAAATTCCTGGGGTAATTTACCTTCCAGAGGTTTGAATGAGTAATCGTGGTTATGATACCCAAACTGTAAACCTGCTTTCTTTACCTCTTCACCGACACGATTGAAATCATCCGCAATCTTCTTCCAGTCATCCCAGCTTTTCTGAGCCCCAATGGAAGGGCAAAGCATGTAACTCAAGCCCGCTCCCTGAGCCATTTCAATATTTTTCTTCAGTAACTCAGGATCTTTAGCCGCCTTTCGATAATCGAAGTGTGTAGACAACATCTTTACCCCCAGACCATCCAGGAACGACTTCATTTCCTTTGGTTCGTAGTCCCAGAGAAAGCCTTTCGATCCACTGAAACTTTCAAACTGTTTGTATCCCATCTGAGCCAGCTGAGTCATCACCCCTTTAGGGTCATTGGGTAATAAATCACGAACGCTAAAAAGCTGGACACCCAAGGGAGAAATCTTTTTGGCGGGGGCATTGGCCCATGCATTCACCGATGAAAGCGAAGCAATTCCTGCCGTTAATAAGCCCGACTGCTTGAGAAAATGACGTCTGTTCATTAGGAGTAGAGAGTAGTAAACTCTATAGGAGATACCAATAAAATTAAAACTAGTAAGCGGGTTTATCTGACTAAAAATGTATAACTCTTTAGGCAGGTAATACTCCAAAGTACCCTATAATTCTTTCACTTTAATGTTCTGGAAAGCAATGCCTTTCATCCAGTCCTGAAGTCCAATACGACCTTTGGTTACTTTACCAAAAGCAGGATAATTCTTGAAATTTGAGTTTTGAATCATCTGCTTCCATTGCTCAGAGTTCAGATTCTGCTCGGCGGTCAATACGCCATTCAGGTAGAATTCAATCTTACCGTTCACCTGTTTAATCTCCGAATGATTCCACTGGCCAACAGGTCTGGTAACAGCCTCATTTTTTTGAGGAGCAAAGCCGTACAGACAACCTGCCCGTTTTTTCGGGTCAGCTTTGTAATCGTAATGGGAAGGTTCGAGTAGCTGATACTCAGGCCCAGAGGTCCAGGCCGTTGGGTTTTCTTTCTTTTCGACCACGTTAATGAAAACGCCACTGTTTCCTTCTTTTGAAATCTTCCAGTCAAATTTTAAATCAAAGTTTTTAAACTCCTGATCAGTGACCAGATCCCCGTGTTCCAGAGTAGATCCGGGAGCATTGGGTTGACATTGCAGTTCGCCATTTTGAACCTTCCAGACCGAAGCTTTTTGTCCCTGATTATATAAATGCCAGCCCTTGGTGGTTTTACCGTCGAAAAGTAACTTCCATCCGTCTTTCTTTTCCTGAGCAGATAGCTGGTTAACCGGCTGAGGATCAATAGAAAAGGAAGAAAAAAGCAGAGATACGCCCGCACTGATCGATAAGAAAAGAATACGCTTATTCATAGGTAATGGTTTAGATGTTTACTGGTTTGCAACAATAAAATCAATTTACTCAATCACTACTCAATTTTGCAATAATATGCAAAATAGTATTTTAAAGCATAAAAGTGCACTCGATTTTACTGCTATTATTTCCAATAAAAAACTAAGCTCTAGTCTCAGGTAGCTGCCGAAATCTTTCTGAATATAGTAGAGAAGGGCTTGTCCAAAATGCAATGGCTTGAAATTTAACGGTCTAATTTTACTGTCAACTCTTTATTAAGTTGTTGCTGACTAGCCACTAATTTCTGATCTACCCAAATACATAGTTTGCTCTGATTACCGGGTTTTTCCGGATTCCAGTCTTTCTTCCAGACTATGTCTATATCGTGATGATGGTAACGAATATTACCCAGATAAAAATAGTCCCATTTATTTTCAGGCAGGAGGGGGTGAATGGAAAAAGCGTTCTCGTGCGATGCCTGAAAGCCTAATAGATCTTCAATGATAATGTCCGGAAACGTGGAGTGAAAGTAATCAGATTCGCCGCCAAAAGTTTTGCCATCGCTGGGAATGTACCACTCGCCAATGTTCAACTCCTCACTGCCATGCATCAAAGCAAGCTTATGTATGTAATCATACAAAAGGGTCTTTTCGTCAGTAGTAGCTGACTTTTTGTAATTTCTTAAATAGTTAGCGTATCCCTTATATACCACCGAATTTTCAAAAGGCCAGCCTCGTCCGTTCCAGGCGTAGGCCCGCTCGTTGTAGTAAGGATGTTGCTGTTCGGCGGTAGTCATTCCGGAGTGGTTGTAGAAACCCTGACGTGAAGCAAACATATCCCAGGCTTTGCTATAGGCTTGATACGAATCAGTAGGAATCATATTAAAATACCAGGGCGTGTAGCCCACCGATTCCCGAACGCGGGCTTCGTAATCTCCCGCTCCAAATTCATTATCTCCGGCACTGTACGTATTGAAAAACTGATCGTTTTTATTCCACAGGACGGTTAAGGTTTTCTTTTGCACATCAGCGGCTCGGTTCTGGTAATAGCTTGCTTTCTCGCTAGAGTTGTGGTCGCGTCGATAGAAATTTGCCAGCGACTGTAAATTTCCGTAGGCGTAACTATTGACCGAAGGCCTAACGAGGTAATAGTCAGGATATCCCTTTCGAAAAGCTTTCGGATACTGCTTTGCCTGTTGGGATTGATCGGCATTACCCGTCGTTTCCCAACCCAGGTAATAGTTCCGCCAAGTGTCCTGAGTATACAAACTATAGGCTCCATCACTGTGAATCAGTCCTAAAACGGCAGAAAGGCTGAATTCCATTCCATCGTACAAATCCAGAATTTTATACATTCCGGCAGTTTTGGCCGCTGACGTTTTCACCGTAAACAAGCTGTCCCAGACCTGCTGATGTTTTTCCATCGAAGGCAGGATTTCGCGGGTCCAGTTCTGATCAGGATGAATTTTCTGAAACGCTTCCACACCGTTGACCATCCAGCTCGAAAAATGGTGACTTTCCGGACGACTCAGGTAGGTAAGGAAGTTACCATTCTCCCGCTGATTCAAGCGTGAAGCGGAACCTCGCATGAAGTAATCGGCGTAGGACTTTAAAAACTTATCATCGCGTAACCAGCGAACATCGTAAAACTGATGACCCGCCGGACAGGTAATGGCTCCACTTAAAGAAGCCCAGGGCTTTACCCCGAAAAACTCCGTGACCACCCAATAGTTCCTTGCATCTTCGGGGTCCTTGTATTCTTTCAGGTGCTTACTGATCATCCACCAACGGTAGTTATAAACCTTGGTAATCCCCGCCTCAGAGCTGGTAAACAGCGGCACGTTTTCCAGTAAAAAACCTTTGTTATTACTGGCATTGAAGGGACCGTCGGTCGCGGGGCGATTTTTATAGGCATTGAACTCGTCGACATGAGTCGATAGCTTGCCTTTGGATTCATTTTTTAAACGACTTAATTCCTCGCTATACAGCTTCGTACTTCGATTAGAGCAGGAGGTGAATACACCAGAAGAGAAGAGCAGTACTCCAGCCAATAAAGGAGCCGCCAGATTTTTACGAAGTTTCATAGTTTAATAAATAGGTTTATCAATAAATAAAAGTAGGGTAGAGGATCAACTCAGTAGCTAACTACTGAATAATATAGGGTATACATAACAAAAGGGTTCGATGCATCATCGAACCCTTTTAGGAGCAAATTTATTTATGGCTTATTTAACCACCGTCGCTTCTAACTCTATGCCTAAGCCCTGAAAAAGTCCTTTTACTTCGATTAGAGTCGCCGCTTGCTGCACCTCGTGCCTGGTAATCCATTCCTGATAGAGATCCACGCAGGTAGAGAAAAATTCAGTAGTAGAAGTAGTGAATACGTTTAGTCGCACAATACCCTGGCATGCATAGCCAGATTCGGTGATTAGCTGCTCCAGATTCTTGAAAGTCTGGATTAACTGAGTTCGCATATCACCGTTCACTAGCTGACCATTTTCATCAATGGCCACCTGCCCCGAGCAGTAGAGCGTACCAGAGGGTTGCGTAATTTCGACGGCCTGAACTGAATTCGTGTACTTACCCCATGCCCAGGGATCAATTGTTCGCTTTTCCATTGTAGTTCTTAAGATGTAATGTCCTTTTGAAGACGTTACAAAGGTCAGCCCGAGCAGTGACAGCCTTATGTCATACCTGTTATTACGTTCTGGAAAATAAAATAAAAAACTAAAACGGCCTCTCCAGCCATTGGAAGAGGCCGTTTGTTTACTTACGTCAATGACTTTATTTTAAATGTCCAAACTCAGGAACCAATTTGTTTAATTTCAACTCCAACCAGGTACGATTAAGGTGGCCCGTCGTTCGCCGCCTTGTTTATTACTAATACCATTTCAATTCCAACTAGGTACGATTAAGGTGTAATAAGGGACGAGCAAATGTTCCCGAATGAACAAATTTCAATTCCAACTAGGTACGATTAAGGTTGGAACGTTGGATAGCTTTTAAACAACGCCTGGCCAATTTCAATTCCAACTAGGTACGATTAAGGTTAAGCTGAGAAAAGAAGTTACGCTCTTGCAAATCTATTTCAATTCCAACTAGGTACGATTAAGGTATATGCTGTGACTCACGAATACTTTTCAGAACTGAATTTCAATTCCAACTAGGTACGATTAAGGTAGATTTAAATAAGGGAGAACTAATTTGTGATAGATTATTTCAATTCCAACTAGGTACGATTAAGGTTCCCTTCGCTTTGTGCATCAGGTGCAGAATGTGCTTATTTCAATTCCAACTAGGTACGATTAAGGTGCCCATAGGTATGTCGGGAAATACTGGACTTTCTAATTTCAATTCCAACTAGGTACGATTAAGGTCATTCGGGTCTCTGATGCGGGCTTACGACGAAAATAATTTCAATTCCAACTAGGTACGATTAAGGTCGCCATTGACAATCACCCCGACCCTGAAAAGTACTTATTTCAATTCCAACTAGGTACGATTAAGGTTGCGGGAATTAATCGCTGAAAACGATACGTACCCATATTTCAATTCCAACTAGGTACGATTAAGGTTTGACTCGATACGTCGGGGTATCGATACTACTCATATTTCAATTCCAACTAGGTACGATTAAGGTTATTCGCGTGCGAATCGTTGTATCCGGCCTTTGCATATTTCAATTCCAACTAGGTACGATTAAGGTCGCCGTGAAATTCATACTCGAAAGACTCGTACCGTATTTCAATTCCAACTAGGTACGATTAAGGTCTGAACGATGAGCAGGCAGCTGAAGAAGAAAAAGCTATTTCAATTCCAACTAGGTACGATTAAGGTCCGCCAATTTAGTTATAAAAAAGTGCCTTGGCAGGCTGTAGGAGACTTTTTATCCGTCGTTTTTAAAAAGAAAAATCGTCGACCGTCAATAATAAGAAAACCCCCGGTGATCGACGACTTCTGATGGTCAACGAGTTACAGGAATATGGGGTGATCTGAACCTGTTTTTTTCGCCTGTCCAACGATTTTGAAGAACGGTAGACGACAATCCTTTTCAGAAATTAGTACTATAGCAAAGGCTATGGTTCACTTGCTCGGTGTAAATGTAAAACTTACCGTCGGGCTTCGAAGCTTTCGCATTGGTAAGAGTTTAGACCGAAGGAACCATTGTCATGCCGTATCTTCATTGTAATTAGGGTAAACATAAAAAACGTAGGCTTACTGGAAGGCAAGACAAATATCCAGAAGCACCGTGCATGATTCATGCACGGTGCTTCTTTCGTTAGGCTTTTAATTGAAGAGGACATGAATATCAGCACTGGCATTCCTTCCGCTTTATAGCAGGGTAACGGATGGAGCACATGAGATAACATTTCGTTAAAAACTAAGCTTCAACGATAGGATGATCTGACGCAAATTTCCCGGTGTTATAAAGCCGCGACCGCCGTAGTAGTACTTGGTATTAAGCAGGTTATCACCCGATACTGAGAATACGTAGGATCGCTGGGAGTAACTTAACACGGCATTGACTACAGTATACGCATTGGTATAAAAGCGTCCGGCAGACCGACTGTTGATAATGTAATCCTTCCCGTAATAATTACCTCCCAAGCCGAAGGATAACCCTTTCATACCACCTTTTGAAAGTAAGTAATTAGCATAGAAATTACCCATCCAGGCGGGACCAGAGTTAACCGGTCGTAAATCCTGGGTGTTGGCATCGGACAGGATTAATTTACTATCGTTATACGCTATTCCTCCGTGGAGGTAGAACCCTGAAAAAGGTCTGGCTTGTATATCCAATTCTACTCCCTTGCTGTATTGTTTACCATCCTGAATAAACATGGTAATACGCTCAGGATTGGCTCGAACGGTATTGGATACCGCGATGTCATAATAACTTACGCTAACATCCAACAGGTTATATTTACTTATGTATTTAAAACCCGTTTCTAATTGATTTCCGTATTGGGGTCTGAAATTACTGACACTGCCATCTACCTGACTCACCGGGGCTACATTCTGAAAACCATTCATGTAACTGGCAAAAAAGGAAAATTGCTCAGGAATAAACTGATAGGTTAAGCCAATTTTGGGAGAAAAAGTTACCTGACGGTAAGCTCCCGATTCTGTATTTTGAGTTTGATTATACGTCCCGCGGTTATTCAACATATCCATACGGGCACTCAGCATTAGGGTTACATTTTTTACCGGATTTATGACGTCCGATACGTAAGCTGAGTAGGTAGTCAAAGGAGAACGGGTAAGGGCTGGAGCTTTTCCGCTTAACCGATTATCAATCTCTGTCTTGTTTAATAACGCAGCATTACCATTCGCTTTTATTAAAGATAAGGTATCGAACGTAGTTCGAATGTCACTGCCTGAAGTATTGGTTCTGGTGCCGTCCAAGCCATTTGCCGAAGTAGCGTACACGTAGTGATAATAATCCAGCCCCAGTAAAAGTCGGTGACGAATCTTGCCCGTGCTAACTTCTCCCGTTACGTTTTGCTGAACTTGCTGATAGACAATGGATTCAGGATTGTAATTGACAATTTTCCTAACTAAAGAAGTATTATTGTCAATGAGTGACATGGTTTGATAATCGCCCTGAGACTGACTGCTGGATTGAACAAAATGGGTTTCGGATTTCCATTTTTTGGATAACAGATAAGTCATTTTTCCGTATACATTAACCGCATTAGTCGTGTACAGTACACTGTTGTTGGTATAAGACTGGTAGTAATTCAGCAGTAACTGATCTGGATGTTCAGCATTGACCAACACACCATTTTTCAAAGGGTTAGCCGGAGTAATCAGTGAGTTATTCGTAGAAACTCTGCGTAGAACTTCCGCTTCGACTTCAATTTTAAGCTGATGATTGAGTTGATAACTAAAGCTGGGAGCCAGAAAAATATTCCGGTAGATACCCTGGTCCTGAAAACTTTCTTTGTGGGTATAGGCTCCCGTGATTCTCATCAACGCCTTTGCCTCCTGATCCAGTGGAGTATTAACGTCAATGGTTGCTCTTTGGAAGTTATTCGTACCTCCTGATAATGTTATAGAGGTAAACCTATCCGGTTGGGGTTTGACCGTTACCCGATTGATAACTCCACCAAAAACCGTCATTGAACTCCCAAATAAAGTTCCACTGGGCCCTTTAATCACATCCAGTTGGGCAATCGTAACGGGATCGGTATCGGAAGCAACGTAACCTAAAATACCATTGCGGAAGTTTGACCTGGTTCGAAACCCTCGTATCGTGTAATAGGGTGAAACTCCGGCCCAGCTTGGTGAAACGCCCGTTACATTGGAAAGCATATTATACTGAACAAAGTAGTTCCGATTCTGTAATAATTTGCCAGTCACGGAATGAGTAACCTGCGGGTTTTCAATGGATTTGATGGACATGCGTGCACTAAACTCACTGGAAACGTCAGCCGCCTGAGGAACTTCGGTAATAATAATCTCTTGTAAATTGGTTGCCTTTAAACGGGTCGAGTCAATTTGTTGAGCCTGAAGCAGGTGACTAAAGCTATTTAATAATAGAATAACAAAGACAATTCGTTGCATTACGGGAATGAATAAAAATAATGCTATTTCCAGCGAATAATCCCGGAAAGAGCAGCATTAACAGGAGAATGATCCGTCTCGGCTATAAAGAGCGAAGCCAGGAGAAAAATGAACGGGTACGTGATACAGGTAATGATGAGATCATCACCCGGTTACGTCACTCGGTACACAGAGAAACTAAATGAAGCGGGGAGGCTGAAAAAAACGCAGGGAAGCGGCTTCGGGAAATACGCAATGATAAGTGTCTGACACGGAAGATCGGGCTTCTTTCACTGGCCTTTCCGGAAATACAAAATGAAGGGTAAGTAGTTGAGCGGGCCCGTCAAGTATCTGATTTAATAAGCGTTGACTGGCTTCACGATCTTGGGCCTCATGAGCCGCTTTTAGTTTTTTAGCCAGGTAACATTTACCGTCACAATGCAGACTAGGCTTGTCGCGGTTTTCGCATAAATACGTAGCGATGTAGTCCTGTCGAAGAGTGAAGTCCATCAGAATAAAAGGCACTAAAAGCGATCTGACCAGCAAAAGACTGGTGAGAAAAACAACGCTAATGGTTTTACCGGATGAACTCATGTCCGCAAAAGTACAAGCAAACGACACGGATTGCTCCAATCGTGTTCATTTTTAATGTGTATTAGAAAGGCTTCCCAAGCCGTATTAACCGGGTAAACCACATGGAGTAGAACGGTGAAAACGCATGAAGAATTTTTACAATATATAGTATGCAGATTACATTCATTTCAATGTAACTAGCTAATATCCGGGATAATAGAGTCGTCTAAAAAGAAGAATATTATAACGTAATTTTATATACGTAATCTTCATAATCAGATAGTGTTCTAGTCAAGTATTAAGGTAATCAGATCTTGAATTTTCAAGGTTCAGTAAATTTCTGGATAGGTTAAACTAATGCTGTGAAGTGAGAGAGGAATATGGACGTTTTTTAAGTCAATGGAATTGATTACCAAAAGATATCGCAGGTACAATTCTTTAGTGCTTCTTTTCGATCCACTATAAATATTAATCTATGAAACGTCACTATTCCATTCTCTTCTTGGCCGCTGTGCTGGCCTTGTCTTCCTGTCGCACTGACGAAGGTGAGGAAAACAATCCTTCCGGAACCACCGACCCGGTTGAAACCGAGCAACCTAATACTTCTTATAGTCCAGCTTTTGAAGGACAAACGCGAGTTGCTGGGGTTCAGACTAGCAGTAGTTATGAGGGCCGCGTGCTTACGCAAACGCTTC
>CAJYHS010000252.1 GCA_913774715.1 uncultured Siphonobacter sp.
GCTTCCGGGTTCATAGTTCCCTGCCAGTTTGCTGGTTCCAGTTGCCGGGCTTCGTTCAAGACGCTGGGCCAGTAAATATCAGGTAAATCTGCCGCGGAAAGAACAATGGCTAATCCTCTGGTTTTCAGAAAGGAAGCTTTGTGCTCCTGTTCGTCAAAAGGGCGTTCTTCAGCGATACAAACGAACTTCTTCTGCAAATCAGCCATTTCCATAACCGAGTTATGCCCCGCATTACCAATCACGATTTCAGACTGCTGTAAAAGAGGTAAGGGATTATCCAAACGTCCGTGAAAAGAGATAGCTTCGTGATTATGGGTCATGTCTTCGTCTGAAATTCCTACTACATGAAATTGATAGTCAGGACATTGTTCTGCCATATTTAAAAGGATGTGAGCATTAAATGAATTACCTCCCTGACCCAGCAAAACGGTTACTTGTTTAGGTATCACGTCCTGAAAAATAGATGTACTCAAAGACGTAAAGCGGGAAAATCCGCCGGAATAGATTGTTTTCTTTGCGATCCATTCTTCCTCCTGATCGGACATCCAGTCTGGATACGGAGCAATCAATTGCTGGGCACTTTCATACGCCAGGCGATGAGCTAAATCGGTTCGGTTTCCGTGCTGCCGCATCACTAGTGTAGGGATACCCAGTAATCGGGCCAGTAAGGTTACTTCTACCGAAACATCTACGATCAATAGTAGCGGACCTTTGGATGTCAGAAACTCCGTAAGCAGGGACATTCGTTTACTCAGTCCGCCGATGCCTAATGGTGCATAGTGAAAGCATTCGACACTTGGTCCCGGCTGGTAATGAATATCTTCCGTCTGAGGGGTATCCATGGGTAAATTAATCCATTGAATACCGTTAGGAATAAGGGACTGGTGCTTTTCTAAATGACTGCCTAAAAAAGTCACGGAGCAGTCCTGTAACTGCTCGGCGATGGCGATAGACCGCATGAGATGGCCTGCTCCGTGATGATGAATATAAAAAGCTACGTTACACGGCATACGGAATGGACTGGTGTTGAGCAATCATTTCCAGAAAAGTTTCTTCGTAGGCATCCACCATTCGTTCGACATCGAAGAACGTCTCGGCTCGTTGCCGACAAGCCTGACGATCCATCCGGGCCGCTTCATGGATGCAGGCGGCTAAACTTTCAGGATTGGTAGAGAAAGAAAGGCATCCTGTCTGTGGGCTGAGCAGCGTAGGCAAAGCTCCCCGGGAAATACCGGCTACTGGTGTTCCACAGGCCAGCGATTCAGCAACGACCAATCCAAAAGGTTCTTCCCAGCAGGGGGTAATGACGCATACTTCTGCGTTACCAATCAGCACATTCAGCTCTTCGGGCGTACAGTGTCCGATCAATTCCGTAGTATCGTCAAGTAAAGGTTTTACCCATTCTTCATAGTAAACTGGATCACTGATGGTTCCGGCAATTTTCAGACGTTTGCCTGCGGCTTTGGCTGCCAGAATCGCCAGATGCAAGCCTTTATCTGGATGTATACGTCCGAACCATAAGATATATTCTTTCTGATTTTCAGGGTAATACTGCCAGGTGGATAGGTCAATACCATTGTTGATTACCTGACAGGAACTCACATAAGACGACCACGAACGGGCATTTTTCTCCGACACCGACACGTATCGAATTTTCCCCTGAGTCTGCTCGCGACTGACGGCTTTTTTCATTTCAAAAATAGGCGGCGTGTGCAAAACGGTGAGCATGGGCGTACGCACCACGGAGGCCATCATAATAGGTACGTAATTCAGACTATTATTGAAAATGATATCTAATTCATCAAAGTCAATGTCTTGCATAAGTTCGACATAGGCGTGGTG
The DNA here is from genome assembly GCA_913774715.1 of uncultured Siphonobacter sp. Classification (GTDB taxonomy): domain Bacteria; phylum Bacteroidota; class Bacteroidia; order Cytophagales; family Spirosomataceae; genus Siphonobacter. Next base: position 1,843 of record CAJYHS010000252.1, read on the forward strand.
AGTGGTAATAAAATCCTGGCATAGTTCATGGGAAGTGAACCGGGTGCCGGTAAGATGGTTGTAGGCATGGTCCTCCAAAATGGGTTTCACAACCGAAGCGGCGTCAGAGCCAGAACTGGCATAGAGAATGACCTGATGACCCCGCTTTTCGAGTCGTTTGCAGATGTCATAGGTAAAAGCTTCGAGCCCACCCATAAACGGCTTGCGTATGGGATGCTTAAGATGGGCAATGATGCCAATTTTCATAAGGAGTTGTATTGTGGAGTTGGTTTTCGAATCGGATGCAATAAAAGAAGCATTCCTGATTTTATAGGGGAATCTGGACCTCGAATCTAATTTTTAAAAATGAAATTTTTCAAGAATTATAATAAATCAGAATAAGATGCTGGCAGGCCAGTAAAGGGAAACAAAAAGCCAATACTGATCTCAGTAACCAAAATGTAGTTCAAGTCGATACGGTAAAAATACTTCCTTAAAATAGAGGGTATATAGCTAACTGTTTTTTGGTGGCTAATTCAAGTGTAATTATTTATGTTGTTGAATATCAATTATTTAAATAGATGAATGAATATATAATTACTATTAGTAAATACCTATTAATGGCATGTTTATTTCACGCCAACCGTTCCATAGAGGCTTTAATTAAGCTGGTAAATTACTCGTATTTTATTTTTTACACGAGTTTCCAGTCATTGCCGCAATCGGGTCTTTATATAGGAATAATACCAGTATAAATAGTCTGTTTAAATGAATTTAATCTACTCTCTCAATCAGGCTTTATTTTCCCAATTCACATTCGATTCTAAATCTTCAGTTTAGGAATATGCTGGTAGTAATAAAATATTTATTTACACTTAACTAAAGGCACCGTATGAAGAATAAAATGAAAGCCGCCGTTAAAACGGCTCAGGGAGATTTTGAGGAAAGGATGTAGAACGACCTGCCATACCCAAGCCCGACTGGGCACTGGGCCGAGTACGGCAACGGGTATTTGTGGCACGGACTTACGACACAGGAAGAAAGAAGAGCCCGAATTAGTGTATAAAATTATGGGTCACGAATTAGCAAGTGGGAGAGGTAATTGAAGTTACGAATGTAAAACCGGGCAATCGGGTTGTGATTAAAATGGTGCTTGGTGACGATACTTGTGAATGGTGTAAGATTCAACAACCCTCTCTTATATGAGGTTCGAATGGCCACGGTATCCCGGGCTTTCGCTGCTTATCTGATTGGTCCAGCTAAAAAGTCCTACAAGCTATCCGACCACGTGAGTTTTGAGGCGGCCACTTTGCTGGATACGTTTTCGGTTTGCCTTCATGCCATACAACTCAGCGGATTGAAAATCAATGATACCGTGGCCGTCATTGGGGCCGGACCCGTAGGTCTGGGGCAATTGCAACTCGCCAAAGCCTGTGGAGCCGACGTTATTGTGACGGATATTTTGGACTCCTATCTGAACCTGCCCCGTGAACTGGGGGCGGATCTGGTCATTAATAGTGAAAAAGAAGACGCCCATCAAAAGGTGATGGAATTTACCCGAAAACGTGAAGTAGATATTGCTTTTGAATGGGCTGGCGGAACATCCATCGCTACGACTCTTGCTCGCATTGGAGGGAAGGTAGTGATGGTGGGTGGTTTTGATCCGGGCCCAATCGCTATGGAACTGGAATGGCAACGCATACAGATGGCAGAAATCAAATTGATTCCCAGTGCCAGTTATTCGTACTGGGGTATCTATCCGGAAATGCAGATGTGTCTGGATTTACTGGCTAAAGGTAAATTAAATGCTAAAAAGCTCATCACACATCGTTTTTCGCTGGATAATAATTCATGAGGCTTTTGAAACGGCTCGGGATAAGCAACATTCTCATGCCGTATTCGTAACGATGAGCGTTTAGGGGATCATTTTAGTAAGCATGATCCCCTTACACCTTCACATAGCTTTAGTGATGATTACCCGCGGCCTTGGCATCATGCGTGATTGTAAGCTGGCGTATTTCCCCTTGTTGCCAGGCATCGGCTCCCGGCAGGGGAGAGGGCGTCGGAATGTCCGCCCGATTCTGCTTCTTTTTAGAGGTAGAGACGTTAAATCTCTGGTCTCGGCGGGTTACCAGACTGTCTACTAGCTGCCCTTCCGCGGTGAAACCCATCATCACCATGGGGTGACCCATGGGGAGCACGAGATCTTTGTCCGTATGCTAGGTATGAAAAGTTTTACCATATGTGCTGACTAATTTTTCCATCAGTTCATGTTCGACAATTTCGGGAATCCCTGGTGCAATGAGGCTGCCTGATTTGACCTCGTGCCGATGGCTATGCCAGAGTTTTCGCTCTTCCAGAGGTAAAGATTTAAAGAGTTGTTCAGAAACGATGTACTCCACGCCCATGATTTTGGCATCACTGCCGTTTCCATCGAAAATTACGCATTGAATGCAGTCGTTATTAATGGGGTGACAGTAATGATGGGCTTCCATTTGACCTTGCATATTGCCATTGTAAAAATGAAATCCATCCAGATACATATCTAAAGATTTGAGCGGTCTTTTATCCTGCAGGACATCCGCTCCGGTTTCAAGGACTTTGTCTTTGGCCGTTTTCTTCCGACCGGGAGCTTCAACGTTAGAAGAGGTGTTTCGGCCACCGCAGGCGAAAACTACACAAGCCAGTAGGAATAGTTCAAAATAGATTTTCATTGGATCGAATAGTAGTGATGAGTTGATATTTGATCAGCAGTTATCAGATTGTAAATCAGATCATAACTGCTGTTCTACCAGAGTTTATAAAAGGGAGATGAGTCAAGGTTACTTGGTAATACCCCTCAAACGTAGGGATGCTAAAGCACCCTGATTACCCGATTGACTGCCCTGGCTGGAAGGCCTACCTTTACATCGCACTTGTTCGTAACGGGCGTTATACGCTCAAAGAATGCAGGACAGGTTTTTACATTGTCGGGTTTAAACCTGCTTTGCCAGTTGGTTTGATAAGGGGATACTGCAAACTGGCTGGCAAAGATCCTGCCACGGGATCGGTGCTCTTCATGCTATTCCATAACTGCCAGACTCTTCATGCATAGACTTATCCAGTATAGTCCAGGTAAGTTTTCTTTTTAGAGAGTAATAGGGCGTAAATCGCCTAATCTAACTTCTCTGAGTATACGTAGTAATGTACGGGTAGG
>CAJYHS010000253.1 GCA_913774715.1 uncultured Siphonobacter sp.
CCTTCCATTGGCGGTAGTGTAGTCTTGAGTGAGTTCTTCAAAACCTTACCCAGCTGGCTGGATTTCTGGAAAGTTCGCGGTTCCTGGACTTTATCAAAAACGGACCTTGGGGTATACGCCACGAACCAGAATTACTCCACGACCACCGCTGACTGGGACGCTCTGAATTCAGCCAGTTACCCTACAACTATCCGCAGTGCCTCCATTCTTCCCGAAACTAATCGTACCTGGGAAATCGGGATGGCCGCATATTTCCTGAACAAACGCCTCAAATTTGATGCAGCGTATTTTAACAAGTATAACTACAACATCCAGACGAGTGCCAACATTTCTTCCGCTTCTGGTTTCTATACGACCCTGATCAATACCGATCAAACGTATGCCCGTCGCGGGGTGGAATTGAGTCTGGAATCGTCCATCATTAAAAAGAATCATCTGCAATGGGACGTAACGGCGAACTGGTCATTTAACCACCGGTATTTCAAATCGCTCGATCCGGTGTATTCAGCGGATAATGCCTGGACCAAAGTAAACGGTCGGGTAGATACCTATACGGGCCGCACGTGGTTACACGATCCTTCGGGTAATCTCATTCACCGGGCTAACGGGATGCCGCTGGCTAGTGACTATAATTACCTCTATGGATATACGGATCCTAAATTCATCTGGGGTCTGGCGAATACCATTCGCTGGCATCAGTTCCAGTTTGGCCTTAGCTTCGATGGCCGCGTGGGTGGTTTACTGAATAACTATACGGCTTACAAAATGTGGGACACGGGTTCTCATCCCGACACGGATAACCAGTGGCGTTATGACGAAGTGGTGAATCATAACAAGTCTTTCCAGAGCAAGGGTGTGGTCGTTTCTTCCGGAACGGTTACGTACGATACCTACGGAAATATTACCAGCGATACGCGTCAATACGCGGCCAACGAAACGAAGGTTTCCTATCAGGATTATGCTCGGAGTTACGGGGACGGAACCCGCGGGGCAACTAATGCAACCTTCCTGAAATTACGTGAAATTTCGATTGGATATAGCCTGCCCGCCGCCGCCGCTCAACGCATTGGTGCCCGATCGGCTACTCTTTCGCTGACGGGTCAAAACGTGTGGATGTGGACAAAAGCCTTCCGCTACGCCGATCCTGATAAGGCAGATGATACGCAGTTAACCTCTCCTTCGGTGCGTTACCTTGGAGCAAACCTGCAACTGACTTTCTAAGCACTCTTCCCTGTTATTCAAGCATTTCCAATGAAAAACATAGTTAAATCACTCTTCGTTACGGGCCTGATGCTGAGTATCTTACCCAGCTGTTCCAAATTCGAGGAACTGAACACCAATCCTGACGCGGCTGTCAATGCCACAGCTCCGATGATTGCCACCAATCTTATTCTGAATATTACCGACAACACCATTTCTTCGGGAAAAGGCTTTCTTCAACCCGCAATGCTTGGAAAATCGGTATTGTATACGGAATTTCCAGAAGATTACCAATACAACTACCTCGGAAGAGCCAGCTTCGATGGACTGGCCGTGCTCACCAACGTGGAGAAAATGATTGGGTATGCTCAGGAAGGCCCGGAGAAAAATGCCTATACCGCTCTCGGAAAATTCATTCGTGCCTGGAAATTCTATAACCTCACCATGCAAGTAGGCGACATTCCCTACAGCGATGCGTTGAAAGGAGAAACGGACGTAATTGCTCCGAAGTACGATAGCCAGAAGGACGTTTTCGTAGGGATACTCAAAGAACTCGACGAAGCCGATCAGTTATTCTCGCAGGGAACAGCTTTTCAGGGCGATCCTATCTACAATGGCGATGTGACTAAATGGCGTAAATTGGTCAATACCTTTGAATTACAGGTCTTACTCAGCCTTTACAAAAAAACGTCGGATACGGATTTACGGGTAACCGAACGCTTCAAAACCATCGTAGCCAATCGGCCCATTTTTCAGAGTAGTGCGGATAACTTCCAGCTGGTGTACTCCGATAAAGCAAATCAACGTTACCCCTTTTACAAGCTAGGTAACCCTTCCATTATCTATCCGATGGTTTCGCAGGTACCCATCGCCATTCTTAAGAATTTGCAGGATTACCGGCTGTTTTATTACGCCAATCCTTCTACCGTTCAGGTAGCTGCCGGGAAGGCGGTAAGCGACTATACGGCTTACATCGGAACCGATCCGTCCATGGTTTATTCAGACATGACGAGAGTATATACGTCGAAAGATTACTCGGCGTTGAACAGTCGTTATACTGAACTGGCTGATTCCGAACCCGTTTACCTGCTGAGTTATTCCATGTTAAAATTCATACTGGCCGAAGCAACTCTTCGCGGCTGGATTACGGGAACCTCAACGGAAACGCATTACAACGAAGGCATTACGGCAGCCATGAAATTTACGGCAAGCCACACGCCAGATAATGCCCTATACCATCACAACCGGGTCATTACGGATGCTTACATTACAAGTTACCTACGTTCAGATCAGGTAAAATTAAGTGGGACAACCGAGCAACAACTTAATCAGATCATTACTCAAAGATACCTGAGTACGTTTCTACAGGCTCCCAATAATGATGCGTTCTACGAAAACCGCCGAACGGGTTATCCCAAGTTCCCGATTAATCCTGCGTCAAATAATAATACGCCCGCCGACAAGCTTCCCCTCCGCTGGTTATATCCTCAAAAAGAACTGGATTACAATACCGATCAGGTGAAAGCGGCCATCGCCAGTCAGTACGGCGGAAGTGATGACTTTAACCAGCAGATGTGGTTGTTGAAGTAATCCCGATTTTGAATCACTCAAAGAGGCCCGTCAGCATTGACGGGCCTCTTTTGATTAGGCAGAGATACGATTGATCGCGTCTGGGTAGAGGCGTTTTGCGTTACTTTTCAATGATTCCCATTCCCCGGCGGAGACGTCATCACTGGACATCTCTACGTTTTTTAATTCTTGTTCACCCTACAGGCCATAACTTAAAAAGCCCTTCGATGTAGTATCGAAGGGCTTTTCACTGAAAACAGAAAACCGTCAATTGAAAACTTATTACCTTTCCACCACCCAGCGATTGACGGTGTTATACTTTCCTTCAATCACTACTTTGTAAAAGCCTTCGGGAAGTTTGGAAACGTCCAGCGTCGCTTTTTCAGCCGTCACCGGAAGCTGATCCATTAAGAAATACTGATCGCTGCCTCCTTTTTCAAAGTTATTCGTCAAAGCCAGCCAGATTTTCACCTCGCCTTCTTTATCAACCGCCTTCCAGGTCAACTTGATTTGTTTATTTTCCTTATCAATCGTTGGGTGATTCACGGATAATTTTCCGGTTAAGGGCACCCCATCCAGTTCAAAAGCCCGGTCTTTCGGAAAAATGATATCCAGGTGTCGACCGATGGTCGGGGTAATATCTACGATAGCTGGGTACACTTTCATTTCCGCTGATTTTTTGAAGTAATCATTCAGACCGCTGGCGTTGGTAACCATCCAGGTACTGCGTTCGGCGTCTGATTGCCGACCGTGATCTTTTCCGTTGGGCTCGCTGCGACCGTGATCGGTGGTAATGAAAAACTGCCATTTCTCTCCCTTTTTCTCGCGTTCCTGAATGGCTTTCCACAAACGTCCCATCTGATCATCCATCAGTTTCACCGCATTGGTAAACTGTTCGCTATTACCGTACCGATGACCCATATCATCCGTGTATTCCAGATATACCCAGGATAGATCCGGAGCGTTGGTCTGGATATAAGCTGAGGCCTCATTCACCACTTTTTCATCAATCTGACGAATGTATTCTGATTTGTTATCGTGTGGAA
>CAJYHS010000254.1 GCA_913774715.1 uncultured Siphonobacter sp.
ATTGGGAATGGAAGATTTATCATCTTTGGGAGCAGGCTTTTCAGCAGCGGTTGCCGACGGCGGGCGTTGAGAATTTTGAGCATAAGCCGTCGTAGCTAATTGCAGGGCGGCCAATAAACCGAGGAAAATGTGCTTCATGAGGGAAGAGGATTTGTAGACGTCAGGATCTAAAAATACTAACAATCCTCCTCAAGAGGAAACATACTAGAGACAAAAAGTAGCTTTTGTAGCGATGAAGCAGCAAATAGACTTAGCAATCTTCATGCCTACTCTAGCTAAATGAAACCTCATGAACTATATCTACAGTATCCAACAAAAGACCAAAGCCCGAAAACTATAAGTAAAGTTCTCGGGCTTTGGTCAATAAATCTGCTTAATTATTGAACAGACCTTCCTTCATCTTCCACTACTTCAGTAATGGGATAACGGAAGATTCCGGCAAGCCTTGCTCCTTCAGCTGGCATAACTTCCGGTTCAACCAAATAGACCTTTCCTCCAAACTCTTTGGTCTTCCGGGCAGCTTCATTCAGCAACGAATAGTTGGTCTCGTTAGCAGAAGTATCGATAGTTACGGCGAACTTTTCTGTGTCGTAGGTACCCCAGATCTCTTCGCCTTTCCGAATAAATAAAGTATCAACGCCGCCACTTAAAGCTGTTAACAAGACCGCATTGGTATCACTTTCGCCCTGACCCTGAGAGGCAAATAAACCATATTCTTCCTTCCGGGCTTTACGCTCTTCCAGAAAATAAGGCTCCATCATTTCCCAGGATTCCGCCGAAAGCGTTAACATATCGTTTTCCGTATAGCTTCCAGTCAGATACGGCTCGACTATATAAGGGTACTTGCTCGCCTCTTTGTAAATAGGAATCAGGTATTCAACTCCGGCTAGTAACAAGGGTAATGGATTTTGATGCAATACAGGATCAATACTTGCACTTAGTCGGTGATAATATTGCAAAATTTCCACTTTGCGTTCTTCATCTGAACCACTTCCCTGCCCATGGAAAATAGCTCCAGCCTGTCCAACTCCGCTTCGATGCTGTAAAGCTTTCTGATTATCAGCCTCTTCTATTTTTTCAGTATAGGAAATGGCAACGTTATCGGAAAGGGTTACCTGCTGAATGGTCGAACGCGTTACCTCAAAAAGCTGGGCTTCTTTAAGGTTCAGCACAAGCAAATAGAAATGTCCGTCGTCATTAAGTTCTGGAATGAGCGGTAATAAATACGGACGAATGCTTACTTCGCAGCGGGGTGCTTCTAATTCTAAAGGTAATTTTAGAAACGTACCTTCCCCGTCATACGCAAGAAAAGCTAGCATATCAGAGCTATGTTTCCAAAACTCCAGATCATCCAGTACGCGGGTACCGTCAGCCAGAAAAACTTCTGCTTCCTGCTCGGTCAGTCCAAAATCGGACATTAATTTGGATTGAGCTTCACTCAGAGCATTCTTAAAATAGATACGGCTGGATTGATATCCGTCCGTAGACTGCCGTTCCGTAGGTGTATAAATAGATACGTAGATCTGAGCTTCTTTCTGTGATAGTTCGGTGAATTGACTTCTATTAAATAACTGCATATTCTCTACATTTATATGAACACTAATGGTATCAGGATTCCAATAATCCTTCCCACTTTCTAAATAAACTCGCTGATTAGGGTTTAATCCACAAACTGTCGCCGCAGCTTTTCTCCAGCGTCACGCAAACCTGCGGGAAACGAGCCAGACCGGGCTTCGGCGAACAGATCATTACCAGGTACGCCTAGTCGCCAGCGAACGACCTTATTATTCTCCGGGTTAGTCCCGTCTTCGCTGAAGTAAAAATCAGCGGCGACTACATCTTTCCGGAAACGTAACAGTCGCCGCAGTTCATTTTCAATCTGATCAATCAGTTCCTGTGTTTCATTAAAACCAATCGTTTGAACATCGATCTTAATGCCATCAATACTATGTTGCATAGCTCTAAGTAGTTTAGTGGGTTGTAAAAAGAGAACCTCAGTGTAAGGCACTGCCAGACATTGATCTACCAAGTGGCAATTGAATTCAAAGGCAAGACTTTGATCTTACTTCAGAGAATTCGTTGAGTTAGCCGTTCATTCACTGATTACCCTCTTCAGGGTAAAATATCGTGCTAACCAATATTAATTTTTTCTAATTTTAGAGCTCACGGCAGTAATATTTGCCAAAAAATCTCATCAAACGCCCTTTTTAAACTAGTAAACCGGGAAAATGAATATGTTTTATTTTGCATTAGTGAGGATTATTCTCTATTCGCAGGTTGTTGCCGAAGCGGTTTACTATACTCATAGGAAGAGGATATCATTCAAGTAGATAAGCAATCGGCTATGGCAGAAAGAATTCCTGAAGCTTTATTAACTGATGTTCGGGACTGAAACAATTTGAAGAAAGAAAAGAGAGCAAGGCTGAGGAAAATTGGACTAAAAACAGAGATAGAAGTAAATCTGATTTTGCGAATGCCTCTACGACTAAAAGTAAGTGCTGGAAGCTTACCTTCTTCTCGATAGTATTAAAAGCAAAAAGGTCACGAACGAATTCGTAACCTTTTTAACGAGCCTCCTATCGGGATCGAACCAATGACCTACTGATTACAAGTCAGTTGCTCTACCAGCTGAGCTAAGGAGGCTTTACTTCGTTTGACGAATGCTTATTCGTTCAAACGGGATGCAAAAATAAGAATAGTAAATGGGTTTGTCAATAATTTGGCAAAATAATTTATAAAATTTATTGCTTAAGATTTCCATTCATCTTACGAAGGGCAAAGGTATTCTCTTGTAAATAAAACATGTATCGCTTCACTGGAAGAAACAAAACCTAATCACTAAGACTATTAGCCAGCATTAAATAAATTACTTCAATAAAAAAGACCTGTTCGGTATCAAGCCGGGAGATCTCAGACGCGATCAACCGAAGTTCGGCTACAGCCAGTCATAGTACGTTTGGCTAATTATTACAGATTAGTTGTTTAGGATGCTAAACAACTAATCTATTTTTACCATAATTCACTCGTTTACCCGCATTGTTCTACTTTATGAAAAGAATTTTCAGCCTTCTCTTTTTACTTTACAGTACTTTATGCTTTTCCCAAAAAATAAAATCTGTCGTAAACGATAAAGCTTTTGTTGTATTAAGCGATTTTAACCTACATGCTATTGATGCAAAAACAGGTAATATTCTGTGGGTGACAGAAAATGATAGCCTATTGGAAAGTCCTGCAATATCCGATTCGATCATATATGTTCGTACGGCTCGCAACAAAATTTATGGATATCATGTACATACTGGTAAAAAAGTATGGGAAAGTCAGTTGACATTTCCTTATCAGAACCAAACGCCCTATGTTAACCTTATTAGTAAATTCAACTCTCCTATCGTTTCAAATGGGCTCATTTATGGGGCTTTTCAACGCAAAAGTCATTCAGGAGAGTTCGGTTACAACAATACCAACTTTAGTATTTTAGCTATTGATCTGAGCAATGGCCAGATTAGATGGGCCTATGAAATGTCTCCTCGTTCTTACAATGGGTCAATGCAAGACTACATTCCTCTTAATCACCCCCAAATCCATCAAAATGTACTGTATATAGAAACATCATTAGGCTATATGGCATTAGATGCTTCTACAGGTAATAAATTATGGGAAGTTAATTTTCCATATTCAGAACTTGGGGGGCCTAAACCAGCAAGTTATAAACAGTATATCTATACATCCCGACATGATTCTAATTATAATTCATCACTTATAGCTTACGATGCTCAAACGGGACATAAAGCTTGGGAGAATACTCAGATTGAAAATAGCACAATTATAGAAGTAGTCGATGATATACTTTATGCAGGAGACATGAGAGGTAATCTCTTTGCTTTACAAGCAACTACAGGAAGAGTGATTTGGAAAGTCAATATTTCTGAATGGGCTATTTCTTTTAATACTGACAAAAATCTAATTTATACAGTAGGTGAAAAACTATCAGCTTTTAACAGAAGTGATGGGACACTGATATGGGAAATAGATAATAAGGATTTTAGAGGAGAAAAAATCCCCACTATAGCGAACGGAACACTGTACTTCTTAAGTTATGACTCTTTACATTCAATAGATGCTCTAAATGGTCATTTTAATTGGTCTACTTCCTTCAAAGAGCACACTATTTCCATCTCCAAGTATTCGATAATACTTGATTCCGATAATAAGGGACATTATCCATCTGTTTCCCCTATGAAATAATCGAAAGAGATAGATTAGTCAAATGTATCAGGATTAGCCGCGGGAGCTACAATCTGCGATAGTTTGTCAGCTCCCGTTTTCAATTCTTTATTGAAGTACCCTTCGGTGATGCTTACGGAGCTATGCCCTAAACCCGCAGAAATAGAGTAGATATCGTTACCCGTCAGCTCACGCGATACCTCCGCAAAACTATGGCGGGCCACGTGCGTACTGATGTGCTTCTTAATCCCTACTTCCCTGGCAATCTCTTTCAGCAAATCATTGATTTCAGCCGTCCAGCTCTGTACCAGTTTATGATGCTCTAACTTTCTCGGATTTTGGGATAGAAAGAGGAATACATAATCGTCGGGTTTCCCGTACTCCGAAAAGTAAGCATCCTGGATCTGCATGCTCTGCGAATATAACATCAGCAGGAAAATATTAAGAGCATGGCAAAGTGACTTTGATTCCGTAAAGTCTTCCGCTGCCATACATTCGACTTCTTTCAGGGTAACCTTTGGGTGTAACTTTTTCCCAATTGTGGCAAACACTGGCAATCGCAAATAAACAAAAAAACGTCCTAGAAACTTAATTTCTAGGACGTTAGACTGTGTGACCTTTCGTGAGTGATCTAGGAAGTGATCCCAGCAGGATTCTCTACGCATACTGATACTCAGATTATTAACTGTAAATTTTGAAGTGATTTTGAAGTAATTGAACATTTTAGATAGGAAAACCCCTATCTACTAATGCTTTATACTTCTCTTTTAAGACTTTTTCATCTTCAAGTGCATCATACGTATCTATCAATTTTGCACATACAGTATCACACTGTGAATCCCATTTTGAATCCACAACATCTTTATAAAAAGCTAAGAAGCTTTTGTAAGTCAAATCTTGAAATTTGTACAAATTTAGGTGGGCAATAATATCTCCTGTAGGATTATTGACCCAAATCATTTTTGGATTTGCTGGCTCCCACTCTACTCCACCTTTCTTTGGTGATATCTGATGAATCATTCCATTTCTAAACACGCGGTAAATAAAATCTGTATACTCACTCTCTGGAAAAGGGAAATACTTTTTTATAAACAATTCTTGTGCTTTAAAATGAGCTAGGTTTAAATAAGGATTTTTCTTACTACCTGCATAATTCATATCACCAGTTTCACCTACATAGTATATGCCACTGTAAAAATCAATTACAGAAAACCAGAACATTGCACTCGATAAACCGCCATTTACACGGTTAGCCTCAGGCATAATGTTATCAAAATAAAAATCTTGAAAGAATTGGTCAATGACTCGCTTGGTATTGGGTAACATAGTTTTAAAAGAAGCTTAAATGATGTTAAAATACATATAAAATATGTTCTCTACTGAAGCAACCGTTCTTACAGATGTTCAGCAATTCAGTTACTGAAATCTCAATTTATTAAAGCCATTCTTCTTGAAATGACTTAATTCTACCTCTTTTAACCATCTTAATGTAAGAGCCTACAATTTCATTGGACAACTTTTTTACCCATGTTTCATCTCTTAGTTTTGACCTATAATCGAAATCTTCACCTAGAGTGTCCATCTCCCCATTAAAATCAACAATAATGTCATCAACTATAGAGCTAATGATTCGAACGAACTTAAATCTGTCGCTTTTATCATATACAAACTTTTGAGGCTCGTTGAGAAGGGTTTCCTTAATATCGTCACTATCAATAATTTGCCGTAACATATACATGATAGCAAATTTTGTTAAGTTGTATTTTGCAACTAATTGATTATTGGTGTCGTCTATTTTTTCAGAAATGATTTCATCAATTAAATGAAGCATTACAACTCTATGAGCTGTTACTTCTGGTCGAGCGAATATATCAGAGTGCTTTTCATCAAACACTTGGTATTTCCTTGGAGTACTCCAAGGCTCTTTTAAGTCGAAGGCCATTAGATATATTCCGGCTGCTTCGTTTGATATGGCTACTAAATCTTTACCATACTCCTCGCCTCTTTTTATTTCGAAGAAAAATTGATCTTTATAATTTGATATGAATTCATTCTGCAACCTTACCTGAATAGGGTTATTAGACTTGAAATCTCTCAGTTTAACTCCATTCTGGTTATTAGAATACTCAGTAATAGTTTTAGAAAGATCAGACCCAACAGGTACTTGAATGAACTTTGTTAAAATGCGAAGATCATCGGTCAGGCTACTTTTATTATCGAATAATGCAGTTAAGCTCTGGCAACCATTTACTACGTAGAAATTCTCGATAGTCAGCTTGTCCTCAGAAGTGGTCACTTTATCAGTGACTATTGTAATTCCATTATGAAATAATGGAAATTTCTTATGAGCATCTCTATCCTTTATGCTCTTCACTATATCTCTATTTACGTTAGTTTTACCAAGAGGTCCTCTAACGTTATAGGCAAAAATCGACTGATTTGATATACCTGGCATACCTACTAGCTCAGACGCCCTAATAGGTGCTATGACTGCTAGAGTATCTGTAGTTACATGGTATGTAGAAGAATTGATGCTGGAGATATCAAAATCAGCCCTCAAATTAGAGGGGATATCTCGGCTAGGAGAAATGAAGGTGTTCTCTAGCTTTGATTTCCCGATAAACTCAATTTGCTGATGGTTATTAAGAAATGCAGCCCCATTTGCATCAAGTTCAATATTACTTAGAAAAATACCTTTAATCTTATATTGACCTAGCTTAGTTATGAGGCCAAGCCTTTTAACTAAGCTTACTACTTGAGCAGAACCCCCACTATCAATCAGGTCTTGTAATTTTTCAACGGATTCAAATTGAGATAGCGTTCCTGCAAATTCTTTTAATACTGTATCGCCAATTGTCTTTGAGTTAGACTGAGAGATTTTAGTTTGAAAAATATCTATAGTCCCATTTAGGTCATTTATATAGATTCCATCTACACCTTTATCTCCATTCTGGTCACATACCGAATCTATAGCGTCTATAGAGTCCAGCCTGTAATAACTTTCTAGATACCAAATCAGAAATGCTGCACTTTCAGTTCGACCTTTAACAACGTATTTGTTAATGTATTTTAGAATACTTGGATAATCAAGGTTAATCATTTCCATTAGTTTAGGATTGAGGATTTATATATGGTGTGGTTATATAATCTCCATTGACCCGCTCAATTCATCGCGATGGCCATTGTAAACACATTATGTACTCGTACTCTTATAAATTCTGGGGATCAGTTAGGCTTCAGATAGCAATGACAGAGAAATTGATTGAGAAGGTCATTGATGTTTTTGCTCATCAATCTTTTTTTGTTGCATCATTATTTTGTCATTCTGCAATTCAATAACAAGCTCCTGAAGATGTAAAACCTTCTTCTGGACCTCATTAAAGTATTCTCTTGGAACTGGATCGTCGCCAGCATCTTTATTAAATACTATAGTATCTCCTCCGATTCCAGCAAGCAACCATTTTGTATCTATCTCAAAGTCAATCACTAAGGAACTTAAAGCTTCAAGTGATATTTTTTGAGTATCATTTTCGATTTTAGAAAGTGCACTTTGAGAAATCCTGAGCTTTTCTGCAAAGTCAGACTGTTCTAATCCAAAATGTAAACGCACAGCCTTAACTCTCTGACCTACAGTCATTTGTAAATTAATTATTCTAATTAAGAAAATATTATTCATTAAAAGCTTGTCATATTCTAATTCGAATATGATATTAGCACTGTCAATTACAGCAGTGCTAATTTAAACACTGCTATGACTTATTCATACACTTTTTCTTAAACGGCACAATGAAGGCATCGAACGAGCTAAAAAGCAGTTTTAAGGAGATCAAAAAGGGCTTGGGAGACGACTGGAAGAAGAAGATACTATCTACCTATCCATCAATGACACCCCTAGAAGCCTACAGAGTGATTGATCGTCTTAACAGATTGGCTTTGGGCAGAGTCGCTCCTACTCCAAGTGAGCTGGAAAAATTCAAATCAATTTCACCATGAGCAACTTCATCACCCTCATGAGCGTGTTCTGTCTCGCTCTGGCCATCGCCCTCCCTTTTATCATCAAGCCCGGCGACGAAGACAAGTATCGCAAACCATTCAATTAATCCACATCATGGAAAACACACCATCAATAGAAGTAATCACAGAAAAGGAAGTATCTGCTAGGGAAGTAGAAAGACTAACAATGGAGCTGGATCGGGCAGTACGAAAAGCAATTGCTTCCGGGCTGCAAGTAACCTTAGCAGCTTTCAATTTGGGATACCGGGAAATGTTGGTTTGTCAGGTGACAGAAGTAAAATACTTCACTCAAAGATTATATGGACCTCCAGAAAGTCGGAATATTCTGGTAACAGATCCAGATGACGAAGCGGGTCCCGAAGGACCCGAACAAGTTGAACACGTAAGCGATGGCGATCCTTTTAAGACCCTAGTTGATAATGCGTACGAGCTTGATGAAAAGTCTCACCGTTTGAAATAGGACATTAAATTTTCTCTTCTTATCAATTTATACTTGACCAAATCCCATTTACTCAGTGTGTCAAGTCCGTAAGTAGGAAGATTATAAACCCATTCAAGCTCAGGATTGATTTTAGGCTTATGCTTTCCTTTAGGACGTTCAATGGTAGGATTAAGAAACGTAAGTATCTCCATATCAATAACTTGATCAGAAGCTATGTCCATATCCTTACAACGTCCACTTGCATCGCTGTGTTCTTGGCTGTTCCCTGGGAATTTTTCTAGGATTTCATAGTCTTCTTTAGTCCAGGCCTCAAAACGACCTAGTGATGGATAAGAGGACTTTTGATTGATTGCTACAAATACACCATACCAATCAGAATCTTCCCCATCTAATCTTAACCGAACTTTTGGATAACGTTTATCCATAATCAGGTCTTTAAATAGTGCTTCAACCATAATGAAGATTTAAAAGTGTGAGAACCTCAAAGTAACGCATCCTAAAATAAAATAACACATGAAGCTTTATGAAAATGCTGATGCCCTAACCGGCATCGGGAGTGACTCGTCTGCTCTTTCCTTAAAAAAGTCCCCTGCTTTGTTTCGGCTGAAAGCATTGGTGGCTACTTGTCCTTCCATTCTATATCTGGCCTCCTGCTGGACGTGCTTCACTGCATTCGTGAAGAATCATCCTCAGTCTGAACCTGATCTTCTGAAGGGATTTGAAGTATCGTTTGTCCTGGCTTTTAGCTCAATATTTGGAGCCACAATGATCTGTATGGCAATGCTTTATCTGAATGGATCCTGTTTAATTGCTGGCGGTATTTGCCTGGCCGCTGCACTTCTTACGGCTCTCATTCTCTGGTACGCATCGGTCATCGGACGTGAAAAGTAATTAATCCCAACAAACCTTTTCTACCACCTATGTACTCCTTTCCACTCCTTCTCGCTCGCTTCACAAATCAACAAACCCTGGTAACTCCTGAGGCGGAGAATCAGGTCACGTATAACAAGATCTGTGTAGCTCAGCGAGTGGTTCATACACACATCCTGGATAATCCGGAGGATACCCAAATCGGCAATCAAATCGCTGAACAGCTGAGTAATGAGTTCGACGCATTAATCACCCGATCCAGAACACCAAAAGCCTAAAACACCATGAATACTACCATCCCTTCTATTGCCCTTGAATTCGACAATTCCACTCATACCGCTATTAAGATGTGTGAATGTGAACGGGACATTCTCTTTGATTCCCTAGTGATGACTATGAATGAGCCGGGTATCGATCCTCAAGTTCTGGCAGACGCCACGGCAGCTCAGAGTGTCATTTACCATACCCTACGGGCTACCATTGATCAGCTGCCCTTCCCTTTAACCTGTTTCAAAGTTCTTTTCATTATTTCTCAGCGTCAGGTTTGTGCCTTGAGGGCGTTACTGGTGGCTTATCAGGTTATGATTTCTGAATCAATCCAGGGGGGCTTGCTCACTGAATTAGGAGTCAAGGAACTTGTCGATAAGGCTGAAAAAGCTCGTAAGCTGGCCCAAGTACTATCCTCAAATTCCTGATTTCATTCCTCCTAGTTCGCCCTACTTATGGCACAAATAGAATTTTCTGAAGTAATGATTCAGGATGGAGGCTTAGCCTTCATCCTGGACAGACTCCCCCAGGCTCGAGGCACAGAATCGGCCCGAGGAAAAGGTAAAAAGTTTAAATTCCGGGAAGATGAAAAGACGGCATCAGCCTCCCTGAAGCTGGTAACGGAAAAGGGTTACTGGATCGTCACTGACTTTGGTGGCGATTCCAAAGGCATGCACGCCGTGGGACTGGCCATGGAGCTTGACCACGTTGATTTTGTTACGGCCCTTAATACTGTTGCTGTCTTTTATAATATATCAGCCAGCACTAACGTAGGTCCCAGATCAGAGTACAACGAACGGCCAGCCAGTAAAGAAGAACAGGACGGAACCTGGAAAGTGATCCCCAAGGAACTCACTGAAGAAGCTCTGAAAACGGTATTTGTTACGTCGGCCTGGCAAGCCCTGGCTTCGAAGGTAGAAAACCGCTTCAAAAAAGCTCAGGAGATTTGTTCGAGGTATCACTTAAAACTCGTCGATACTTACTGGATTATTAAAGAGGGTAAGTATCAGGAATGGAAGTCAACCGAATATTTTCCCATCTTCTTCTTTGACGAAGGCGAATGGGGCAAAATCTATCAGCCTTTGGCTCAGAAAAAATTTCGCTTCCGTTATCTGGGCAAAAAGCCGGCCCGCTTCATTCATGGCCTGGAGGCCGCTCAAAAGTTTTGCGTTGGAAAGGATCTCACCGATAAGAAGAACCAGCTCAATGAGAAGCTGGCGGGCGGCAGCATTACCCAGGCCGAGCATAAGAAGGAAATGGATGAGATCCGGGATGATGAATCGGCGAAAAAACTGCCGGAGCTAATCATGTGCAGCGGTGGATCGGATGCCCTGAACACAGCGGCTATGGGTTACTGGGTGCTTTGGAGAAACTCTGAAACCGAAGAACTAAACTACCCGGAGCACAAGAAGATTATGGAGGTGTGTAATACCCTATACAATCTTCCGGATATCGACGAAACGGGTAAGATGGCTGGCCATAAACTGGCCCTTCAGTTTCTGGAAATGAAAACGATCTGGTTGCCTGAGCGTATGCTGGAGCAGCGTGATTCGGAAGGCAAACCGCGTCACAAAGACCTACGGGATTACCTAAGACTTCATTCTCAGGAAGAACCCCATCGCACGCACAATAAGTACGATTTTGATCAGCTGGTGAAAACGGCTCTCCCCTATCAATTCTGGGATGAACACCAGGAAACGGATTCTGAAGGTAATCCGAAGTACAAGTTCAACCGCCCGATCATGAAATATGCGGTGAACAATCTCCGGCTTTACAACTTTTTGCACCGCTGCGGTTTTGGAAGGCTTGAAGACAAGGCCGAAAAGACCAAGTATACCTACACCCGCGTAGAAAAGAATATCGTCAAATCCATTGAACCTTCAGCTATTAAGGATTTTGTCAATGAATTTTTAGAAAGCCGGGCAGCGGTTGAAGATCTGCGAAATACCTTTTACCGATCACCTCATTTATCTGAAACATCTTTTTCAAACCTCCCTCTTATGAAGCTGGAATTTAAAGGTCACGCGGCTGACCGTCAATACTTGTTTTTTGAAAAATCGACCTGGAAGATCACTGCTGAGAAAATCGAAGAAGTCAAGCAGGAAATGTCTGGCAAAAACGTCTGGGAGTCTAAAGTTTTACAAATACCGGGGCAACGGGAAAAGATTCGGATTGATGAACCCTACTTTAAAATCGTAAAGAAGGATAACGTCTGGGATATCGATATCCTGAATAAAGATGTAGCCTTTCTCAATTTCCTTATTCAAACGGCCCGCGTACACTGGAGGGAAGAACTGGAGTATCGTCTGGATTTCTTCAACAGTTTTCCAACGGATAAAAAGCGTCAGGAATACCAGGAAAAGCATGAATTAGACATTGACCTTCTATCGCAAATTAACCACTGGGCCAAAGCCGAAAATCAGGAAGAATATCATAAAAATCACCTTTTCAGCATCGACGGCCCACTATTGAAACCCGACGAGATCCAGGAACAAAAGCTATTTCTGATTAACCGTATTTTCTGTATAGGGTATATCCTACACCGACATAAATTTAAGTCCAAGCCCTGGGCTGTATTCGCTATGGATAACCGTCTTTCGGAAGACGGTGTGGCCAATGGTGGAGCCGGGAAGTCGATTGTAACCGATGCTCTTCAGCTGGTGTTAGCCAATAAGCTCTCCAAAGAAAAACACATCGAAACCATAAAAGGCCGATCTGATACCATCAATACGTATGATTTCGTCTTTGAAGGCATCACCACCAAAACGGATTTGGTTTTAGTGGATGACGTCTCCCCTTCGATGGATTTTAAAACTTTCTACGAACCCCTGACGACCGACTGGAAAGTAAACCGCAGGAACCGGGGCTATGAAACCATTGCTTTCGCAGATTCACCTAAAGTGTGGTTCAACTCCAATTACGGTGATAAGTATATGGAAGGCTCGGATACCCGCCGGAAGATCGTGACGGCCTACTCCGACTATTATCACGACAACCCGCATAACTTCTACCGGGAAACCCGTACACCAGCCGATGACTTCAAAAAGCAGCTATTTGAAGGCTGGAATCCGGAAGAATGGACAACCTTCTATAATCTGGCCGCTCAGTGCATCCAGTTTTATCTTTCCACAGATGAGAAAATCAAACCGCCTATTACAAACATCAACAAACGCAACTTGCTGACGGTGATGGGTGAAAACTTCCTATCCTGGGCGGATGTGTTCTTTGATGAAAATGGCAGTAAGGTTAATCAGCTGGTAGTGAAAGACGAAGCTCAGGAAGATTTCCAGCGAAGTGCCAACTTCACTAAAATCACTTCTCAATCCTTTAAAAATCGATTGAAAGCCTGGGCAGCCTATCGAGGTCATACCCTTAACCCAGAGGAGCTGACCAATAAAGATGGCCGCATTGTTCGTAAGCCCTTGAACTACGATATCACTAAAGAAATGATCTACGTACAAACCGCTGGTGCTACGATTTCCGTTACTGCGTGATTCTACTGCAAGCCCGGTCGATCCGGTCGGGCTTTTATCTCTTCCCAATCATTTCATGGAGTTCATTATCCTGCTACTCTCCGGCGTAGGGTCTGCTTTACGCCTATTTCTCAAGCATTTTTTCAATAACCTAACGGAAGAAATCCGAAAGGCGAATTCAAAATAAACGCTCGACATCCATGCCTTTTTTAATCCACATCGAATACACATCAGCCACTAAGAACAACCTTCAGCGGGTGGCTTTGGAGTGCTATAAATCATTTGAAGGATTCACCTGCGAAAGTAAATACGCCTTCATAGAGCTAATTAATCTGGTGAATGATCGATACACTAAAGATTACCCGAAGTGTAGTCCCCTAAAGCTTACGCCTCAGGACCACGGTCCTAACTCCCGATCGTTAAACCCTTATTTCTCTGTGAAACCTGACAATACTAATCAGAGCATAGTAGTCTTCCGGCTCATACCGGTCAAAGGAAAGATGGAGGAAGCGGGAGTGATTGGCTTCCCCTGTAACACACAAACAATTCCCACCGCTTTATAACTAAAAAAATAGTTTCACATCTAATTGATAATCAGTATGGGAAAATCAAAATACCCTAGACATTTTCCATTGAGAAGCTGGTGGAAGGATTTGAGCACGGGAAAGATTTACTATATCGTTGGTATTGGCTTCGATAAAGAAGGGCAGTCTGATTTTAGGGAGCTACAGGAAGTCGGCACGATGTACGATCCTTTTAACCCTATGATGCGTCACATGAAGGACCTGTGTGAGCTATGGGAGTCGGGTCACATGGTCGAATATTTAATTAACCCTACATAAACTTCCGCTTACAACTTTACAAAATGCAAAAACAGGCCCGGCTACTCCGGGCTTTTTTCATGACTTGAGGCCTTGGCCCTCCCTCCCTTGACCCTCCCCCAAAAATTTCTAGGAAATTTTTGTAATTCTGTAACCATGAATTGAAAGAGTATTTAAAAGTCTGTAAATCAGAGGTTACATTTTTTTTATATTTTGTAAATAGATTTACAGAATTACAAAAAAACTGTAACCAGGCTAATGAATAGGAAGGGTACATTTTACCGAATACAGGCATTTACAAAAAAATACAGCCCCATTACAGGTCAAATACAAAAGAAAACTGGAGTATAAATATCTGATTTACAGATACTCATACTCCAGTTTACAGAATTTACAAAATTCTCCGACTTTTCTGTGTTGATCGTTAAATGATTGAAAAGAAATCCCAGTTTATCCTCTTTCCAAACGTTACCATCATAACTATAAAAAGTTCTATTCTAATTCAAGAGGTCCCATAGTCCATCCCACATCCCCGGTAAACGTTGAACACCGTCTTTAGCCATAGCTTCAATTACCTTTTTTTGAAACTCCTCGTAGATTTTTTTAAATAAACCGATACCAGCCTTTCGAGTCTTTGCCCAAAAATGAGCTAATCTCTGGGCTGTTTCATTATTATTTAATTCTGGTAACTCTTCTTGGAATGACTCACAATCCTTAATGGCGGCATTAACTATATCAACTTTATCTTCAGCTACAGTTTCTTTATAATCTTTTAAAAGTTTAACAGCTCGCGTTAAATAGTTATCCAGATAAATTTGCTTTTGGATATTCAATGGCGAATCATCCTCCGGATTTACTATCGTAAAATCTTCGAATTCCTGTTCATAACTTTTCAATATTGGATCGTCATAAATAGTCACAATTTCAGAGTAGTCTTTCAAAATATTAACCCACTTTTCAATGTGCTTTGGCAGATTTTCACCCGTAGTTACAAACGTAGATGGCATCAAATGATCTCTTGATACAGGATAGACGTCAATCACAAAATTCTTGTCTTCCCTTTGAAGACCGCATTTAAAATAGAACTTAGAATCAGGATCAGCATCCTTTAATGATAAAGAAAGGTCATTTGAGTTTTCTACCTTTATGTAAGGCTTAGCTTTATTTAAAACTGGTGTAATTAGCTCTAACACAGCGATGGGTATCTTTTTTTTCATTATATTTGGTATAAGGATCAAGTGATTAATTGCTTGGATTTTAGAAGTTTAAAATACCCGTCAGGCTGGAAACTTGGGCGGGTATTTCTTTTATGCAAGATACATTTTTTATATATCTATTAATTTAAAATTTCTTATGTCAGGTATATACCTATTAATGGGTATATACCTGATTTTAATATTAATAAGTAGTTATCCTAAATTTGAAATCAAATTCAAAACGCACCTAACATCCCTATATGAAAAAAAATTACTTCCTGTATATGATAATATTTTTATCTATTAGTTCTGAAAGCTTTTCTCAGATGCAGAGTCGATTTCACTATACCTTGAGAGGTGGTGATGTTATAATGTATAAGAAGAAATCTGATGCTACAGCAATTGAGAAAACTGTAGGAATGAATAGATTCTCTACTGATGTAACACAAGAAAAAGATAAGCTCCTTTTTCATTTTTGGGGAATTATAGCGGACGGAGATCCCTATAGAGGGAGCTCAGATACAATAAACTCAAATGACATTAGCAGTGTTGCTGGAGCTGAGTGGTACATGGAATTTGAAAGTGGTGACCCAACTTTAGGTCATGTTAAGCAATACATAGTATTACCATTTGCACTATGGGAAATTGGGGTAACTACGATACCATTCAAATATCGATTTGGCTATACAAAAGGAGATGTTATAGTTCAAAATGAAGCTTCTGCTAGTATTAATGCGGGTATTTATGTAGGAAGAAAATGGGGGACAACAAGGTTTTATGCTGATAAAACAAATCATAATGCATGGGTTTTTACACTTGCTGCGTATACATCTCCCCTAATAATCACCTTAAAGAAAAATAACGAAAACTCTTTTGATACTAATTATACTTACGATAGAAATGAATTAGGCATTTCTGTCGGTGCTGCTGGAATGTTATCTTACCGGGACATAAGTTTAGGATTATTTACTGGAATAGATTTTCCAATATCAGGAAAATCTCCTCAGTGGTTTTATAGTTATAAACCTTGGATAGGTTTTGGGGTTGGATATAAACTCAATGCACTAGGAGTAAAATAGTTAAGACGAGAGCTAGAGGATATTCTCTGGCTCTCGTCTTTTTACCCCTTGCGTATTCTCGGGAGATTCGTAGTATGAGTCTTCGTCAGGAAGTTGCAGAGTACGTCGAGCAGTGGGCCGCTCGCACGGAAGAATTACTCCAGCAAAAGCTTAGCAGCTGGAAAGCCCGCCACTCCGATGCCTTATACCAGGCCGTTCGCATGCACGTCATCAAGCAAGCGGAAGGCGTGATCGGTGTTTCCCTTCATTTCCCTACCTACGGTCGTTTTATCGATATGGGGGTGGGTCGTGGCCGTTCCCAGGCTAGGCTCACCCAGGAGAAATACCGCACCCGTTTCCAGAAAAAAAAGGAACGTCACCCCCGCCCCTGGTACAGTCGAACCTACTTTGCCAGGGTTCGCCAGCTTAACGAAGTACTTTCCCTGAAGCTCATTGAAGAATCCATCTCTGCTATCGTGCATGAGCAGCAAGATCTCATCATCTCCACACCTTAAATTTTATGTCAAGAAACGTACGCACCGACGAAGTGCAGGCCCGGCTGAGCGTGGATGCGAAGCAGGCCATCAATGAGCTGGGAAAACTAAAAACGGAGTCACAATCCCTCGTAGTGACCAATAAAGCCCTTCAGAAAGAATACGATCGTCTGAATAAAAAGCTGGCCACGGCTAACGCCAAAGGCAATGCGGATAAGGCAAAGCAGCTGTCAGATGCCATGGCAGGCCTGACGACTCAGATGAAGGCGAATTCCCGCAGTATTGATCAGAATGCGGCTAAGTACGATGAGATCATTAAGCGGGAAGGCATGGCTGTGCAGACGACGGGGCAGCTTCGCAATTACCGGGCGATGCTGGCACGTCAGCTCGATAAAGAATTAATTCCGAATACTAAGGACTACACTGAAGCTCTCCAAAATCTTCACAAAGTTGATGAGCAGCTGGCGACTCGAAAACAGAACATGAAGGCTCTTCCCAAGCCAGAAAGCCTGTTTTCAATGAAAAGCATCTCCAAACAAATTCCTTCAGCTATTGCCGGCGGGATTGGTGGAGCCCTGGTGGGTGCTGCTTCGCAAATGCTCGGAGATATCGTTGGTCAGATTGATGCCAAAATTGAAAAGATTGGCGAACGAGCGGATGATATCACCAATCTGGGTATTGCTTTCGGCAAATCAAAAGAGCAGGCTAAGTTATTAGCCAGTGAAGTGGGAGCCATTGATAACCGCCTGGGAGCTAAGACCATGCGAGAAATAGCTACGGAAGCCGGTAAGTTAGATGTACCTGTCGAACAAGTAAAAGAATATACGGAAGCCGTTGGTCAGGCCACGCTAGCCATGCAGGATGATTTCCCAGGTGGAGCAGCAGTGCTTACGCAGGATTTTACCAAGATAAAAGGCTTGTTCTCGGATACTAAGGAGCTGGAATACGCTGATTCAATCTATAAGATCGGATCGGCTATGAAAGCTTTAGCGGATTCAGGAACCGCTACGGCTGGTTTTCAGGTGGATTTCCTGAAACGTATGGGGCAAGTCCCCGAAAAAATCAGGCCCGGTATTCGTGATTTGATGGGACTTGCTGCGGTACTGGAGGAATCCGGTATGACTTCTGAAATCGCCGCCTCAGGGATGACGAAGGTTTTAACGGTAGCGGGTAGTAATTCGACTGGCTTTGCCAAATTATTTGGCATGTCCAAAAAGGCTTTTGAGGACTGGGTAAATACAAAGCCCAATGAGTTTTTAATTCAGTTTGCTGAACGAATTTCTAAACTGGAAGGTACGAAGGCGAATCAAACGCTTCACGCCCTTAAAATAGAATCAGATGAAGCTCTAAAGGCGATTGGAGCCTTAGGAAATGATATCGAAAAAGTAAAAACCAAGGTAGATGCCGCTGGTGTTGCTTTTGATCAGGGCTCACGCTTAACTGAGATTTTCGCTCAAAAGAATGATAACCTAGCCGGTAAGATTGAACGGGCTGGAAATGCTATTTCCAAGTGGTTCAATGAATCAGTTTTAGGGGAAACGCTGGAGAAGATGGTGGAAGGATTTACGGATTTGATTTTATCGGTAGAAACCACTGAAGCCAAAGCCAGCAGACTCAGTAAAGAATTTGAAGGCCAGGCCAAGCACGTTAAGGATCTGGACGAGAAAGTAGTGCCTTTGCTTGAAAAGTATGATGCAATTGCCAAATCCAAGGCGGCTGATAAACAAAAGCAGCTTAGTGATTTAACGCAGGAAATAGCCCGAGTCATGCCTAATGCAGTAGGCCAGTGGAACAACTATGGGCAAGCCATGAGTATTGCTACGGATAAAGCTTACAAACTCATTGAGGCCCAACGAAGGCTACTTCAGCAGGAAAATCGTAAAGCCATTCAATCTAACGTAGAGATATTTAATTCTTACGCTGATCAACTTGATAAAGCTCAGAAAAAGCTACAAGCCCAGGCTCAAATCAAGCTTGACGATAAGGGTGAAATTATTCGGGATGCTTCGTATCGCCAACGTTTGCTTAGGGAAAAAACGATCACGTATGAACAGCTAAAGAGAGGATATGTCACCGAAAGTGAAACGCAGGCTTTACGTGACCAAATTGCTTTACTGGATCAAAAGAAGGAAGAATACAGGGATATGGTCCATACCCAAAAAGGTATGTTTGATTTTGTAGGTGGACGTGGCAAGCGTGTAACCCAAGGCAAACCTAAAGAGGATGACGATCCTAATCCTAATCCAGACTTCAATCCTGAAGATTTAAAGGAGGGTAAGAAAGGCAAAACGGATGCCGAAAAACTAGCTGAAGAACGAGTAGCGAATCATATTAAGACCAGTCGGGAAATATTCCAGATGGATATCGATATGATGCAGAAGATTTCGGATCGAAAGATTATGCAGCTTCAATTGGATCGGAAAAGCGAGCTGGATGATCGAAAAAAGTTAGTTGCTGAACATAAAATGACGCAAGCTGACCTAGACGATTGGAAACGAAAATCTGAATTCAAGCTTCAGAATGACATCATGGATATTGATGCTGAAACAGATCGTCAACAGACCGAACGTACAAAAGAGGAAGCTAAAGCACAGGCTGAATTTGTACTTAATCAAGCCAAGATAGCTGCTAATTCGAAAGTCGAATCGGCAAAAGCCGCAGTCCTGGCTGCCTCCGGAGTCGAACAGAAAGTGGCCGCTGAAGATGCCCTGTACTTAGCTGAACTCGGAGTTCTCGAAGCTGAGCGGGATCTGGCTCTGGTACGTGCCACAGAAGAAGAGAAGATCCTGATCAAAAAGGAGTTTTACAATAAACAGGCGGCTCTAGAAAACAAGTTTTTCGAAGCCGTTGGTAAGGCTCAAAAAGAGGGAGTCAAGCGTACCAAGCTTACTGAGCAGGAAAAGCTTCAGGTGCAGGATGCGTATATGCAATTAGGTAGCCAGATCGCCGGAGCCTATTTTGATATCTCGGCAGCTTACCGGGAACGGGAAATGAACCAGGTCGAGCGGGATAAAGATCGCAAGACCAAAATTCTCGAAGATCAGCTCGCCAGAGGCCTCATTACCCAGGAGCAATACAATTCCCAGAAAGAAGCCATGGATAAAGAGATGGACGCAAAGCGGAAGGAACTCCAGCGGAAACAGGCTATCCAGGATAAAATCAGTGCTATCTTCCAGGCTACGTTAAATACCATCATGGCTGTTTCCAAGGCCAATAGTATGGGGCCGGTGATTGGTCCCATTATGGCCGGTATTGCCGCTGCCACCGGAGCCGTTCAGGTTGCTAAAATTGCAGCCACCCCTATCCCTGAATTTGCTGGCGGTGGGTATACGGAACTAGAAGCAAAAAAGAATCCTTCAGGCTTTACTCCCATCCGCAAAGGCATGCTTTCCATTACGGGTGAATCGGGCCGTGAATACGTCGTTAACAATACTATGCTCAAGCAACCTCACATTCAGGATATGGTCGGGATTATGGAAAGTTACCGCACTCGCGGCATGGCATCGAGTGGTTATACCGCTCAGGCTTTGGCTCCCCAGGCAGGTGCTGGAGCTGCTGCTCCGGTGATCATTAATCAGAAGTCTGAGAGTGATGCGTTGATGCTTCAGGTGCTAACCAAGCTAACCGATCAAATTGAAGAAGGCTTAGGATTTAATTGGCAGCGATTCGAGCGAGAGAAAAAAACCATGGATGATTTAAAGAACGCTTCGAAAGTTAAGAGTACCTATTAAAAGCAAAAGGCCGGAAGTCCCCACTACCCGGCCTTTGCTGGCGAACTAACCACAAACCTGAGCTACAATTTCGGCATTTTTCACCTAAAATCACCGTTCGGTTTGTCCTTTTTTTACCCTTCAGAAAGTGGGAATTTCGTGCATCCCCCAGAACGCATGAAATTATATATCCCCGCCCGATCGTACCTGGTCAAATTTGCCCAGGTACGGTATGGTTCCTCGGTTGTCATTAATCGGAAGGATTCCTTTTCGCACTTGTGTATGATGTACCTGATTTTAGGTCGACACCGCTCAGACTACGCCCGGTCGGTCGATAAATCAGAACGATACAACGATCGTTTAACGCTCGATGTTTCGAAAACCCTTCTGCACGACTGGGGGTCGTATCACGTCACTCCTTTCACTACCGTCAATATCAATCAGTTTCTCGACAAAGAATTCAAGGCTGAATTCATCCTGTTTGTACGGGAGAAATTAGCCATGGGCTTCAAAATCGTGCAGGCGATTGACGCTTTCAGGGAGTTTTATGGTCTTTTCGAGGAAGACATTGCGGATGAAACTTTGAAAAAGAATCTCCAACGTCGGGGAGTCTGGAAGCGTAAAACAAAGCATGTATCAATCGGTCGGGGCGTATTGCAGCAACCACGACAACTTTGCCGGGCTTAGCTATATAGGTATAGCGAAGGCTGCTGACGTATCCCTACCCGTGTGTTTGCCAGGCCGTTGGAATCCCCTTCCCCCGGAGCTTATGGCCCCCTACGGCCTGGTTCACCTTCCTTTCGTCTCCGGAACGGCTAAGCTGGTGTTTTCCCGCAAGCGAGCCGAGCAGGGTCGCATCATCGCCCCTGAAATTAATCTCACGCTTACGGGTCAATCCGCTGATTTGGATGATTTCCTATCCGCCTGGATCGGCATTGACCTATTCGTACTCATTCGGCTTCAGGCCAGTGGCCACGCCAGGGCTTTTCGCAAGATGAGACTGGAAGAAGAAAATGATTCGGGCGATGAGCCCGCTCAGTTCACCGGCAGTCGCCTAGTGTTAAAGCCCCTTTCCGAGCAGCTCTATGCCTGGCGTGGAGCGATGCCCGCCAATATCTCAGATGATTCAACTAACCCACCCATCCTGGGAAATGCTTTCTCAGATGGTTTTGATGAAGGATTTAACTAATGAACACAAGATGGGACCAGTTAAAGGCCTGGTTAGTTACTAAAATTCGAGACAATACGCAGGGGCTCATCCAGCCAAAGGATGTGCGAGATGCCTTCGGAGAGCTGATGGATAGCTTCGAGGTCATGCTTCAGTATAAGATACCTTCGGGCAAACGTAGGTTTATCACCGTTCTAAGTCCAGGACAGCGTTCCTGGTCCCTATCCGTCAATTCCGCTCAAAGCTTTATATCCACATTTGCCATTACTAGTAAAAGCCGGCGGATTCTTTTTCAGGATGTGCACTTCACCGTTACTGGAGCCGGGAAAGATCGCACCCTGGCGATCATCGATCCTTACTTCGATGACTTCTTGGGGGATGAAAAGCTCTGCTTTGAAGAATACGGCGTGGGTGAGAAGATTGATTTTATTGAGCCCGTCTTTGGGTATTCTGAAGTCAATGGAGTCAAGCAAATTTCTTGGAAGTTATCCAATGAGGCAGATGTCGCCTTTAGGCCTTTTGCTCTGGCTCCCACCCCTTACGTTACAACGGACATTCAG
>CAJYHS010000255.1 GCA_913774715.1 uncultured Siphonobacter sp.
TACCAAAACTCCTGAGCGAGAGGATTATTTTGAACCCATACCAGGGAAATACCATTATTATAAATTTATATCTACTAGTACTGGAGAAGTCTATACAGGTGAACCGACTGATGAACCAGAGTATGGTATAGGTCAAGAAATACTAATTATCAAGACAGACGCAAACAAACACATACTTGATGCGTATTATTATCCATTAGGTATGGCAGAGTCGCCCTTAAGTCATTCCCTATTCAAGTATTCAGCAAAAAATGTAATCTTAAGAGCTAATCTAGATATAGACGAATTAAAACTTATCATTAGACTTCCTATTGGAGATATGAAGTGTGATTGGGGCGGAAAAATAAAGTTTTGATGGCTTTCTAACCTTTTACAAACGACCCTTGAATGAATGTGAAGCAATCAATCACTCGCCCGCAAGTACCTTCGCGAAAACCCTGCATTTCTCCATTTCTAAGCCGATCCCGTTTTATCAAGACTCAATAAATAATAGATAGCTAACACATCTTTTCGTCCTCTATTATACTGTTGCAAAACTGGATAGACCAATTTTTTGGCTTTTACCCAGAAATGTGAATTAAGGTCTTCTTCTCGCAAAGTGATATGGCCTACCGATAGTTAGTCATTCATCCTTTTACAAACATAGTCTTGAATCAAAGAGGACAGGAGTGGTAAAGCTCAACAAAACAGATCTACGTAGACCCAGACCCCTGAAATGTAGGCTGTTGCTGTTTACACTTGTTTGTTAGCTTATCCTGTAGAGACAGCAGATGCATACTGATACTATCTTTCCTGAAATCATTTGATAAATAAGTCAGTCAATCATGACGTTGCCGCATAGGCTTCGTGATACAGTCTAATCTTTTCAATCCTATTAGTTTCAATAGATATAGTGTAAGAATGAACCCTTAAAAGCTGAAGATAGCGTGAATGCTCAAGAACTTTCTGAGGTAGTTTTTTATTATGTTAATCAGGAATTATTAACGGTTTGTTAAAAACTTATCAATTTGATGGTGGAGCGGGATTTTAGTAAGCTTGCTGAAACAGGAGAGATGAAGCATCTTTAGTAGATTCACAGGTAAGCTGAATTCTTAAAAAAATCTATAAAAGGTATCGGGAGCATGAGAATATTCGTTCAATAGTGTAACCGCTTATACAAACCTTCCTCAGACTTGAAGTAATAGGCCAGCGGACTAGTAAGTTTCGGTGGTAATTGTATTAAACTACTTATCTGCAATGAATTAAATAAATCTTTAGTAGCTACGTAGTCCTGTCACTCATTATCCAATCATACGTTAATTTTACCAGGCAAATCATTACATCATCTATCAAAATGCTCATTAAAAATCTCTCTCTTTTGCTAGTGTCTCTTGTTTTATGTAGTGCCTGCAAATCAAAGTGGACGTCAAGAGAGGTTGTTAATGTTAATTATTCAGAGGCACTTACCAGAGCTACTATTCAAATTCAGTATTCAAATGCCAACACCAAAAGTTCGACCAGTACACCATCTAATTTGGTCGTCTCTGTCGTCGGCAGTGGGGCATCCCGTATTAAGAATGCTTCAGGTGGTACCGAAATTATGCCTAATGCCGAAGGTTTAGTCGGTATGGCAGTAGATAGTACGCAACTTCCATCCACTTCTCGTCCCCTTTATGCAGCTGTCTGGGCTCAGGCGGATCAATACTTTAGCAAGGCAACTCGTCTTTCGCTTACCAGTGAGGATAATATAGTTTTGGCTCAGGGCCTGATTCACAAATCGCTACCTCCCGAAGGAATTGCTGCCAATCAGGTCATTTATAAGTCTCAGGCACTAACCTTACAAACACCAGATGTTACTAATGCGAAGGCTCAATGGAATATTCCAGCCCGATTATCTCTGCAAGCCTTGCCGGGGAGTTCGTTGACCGGAGATTTGTACTTTTCATTGTATTACTATTCTCCTTCGGTAGCCGCCCCCTTTTTACCGGATGGAGTTACTACGCTTTATAACGCACTGGATGAAAAAGGGAACAAGTTACCCGCTTTCATTTTTAAAAGCCTGGTATACTTTCAACTTGAAGCCTTTGCCAGCAAGGGAGGTATTATACAGAAGGCAAATACGGCCAGCGAAGTGATGGTTGAAATAAGACCTGATATCAAACGGGCAAATGGCCAGGCGATCAGGCAATCGGATGTCGTTCCGCTGTGGCGATATGATCTTACCGGAAATCGTTGGATCAAGCACGCAAATGTTCCTATTTTATGGAATAATCAAACGAATCGCTTTTACATTAAAGTATCACTTTCTGAGTTTACACATTATGCCCTTGCTGATATTGAGGAAGTTTGTGCGTCAGGGTCTACTTTTCGATTCGTAACCAACCTTCCGAAAGTAGACACGAAGTATTACGCCAAATTAGTCGAAACAACTACGGGGGAGACCCTGTATGAAACGTACCTGGATTTAAATAATGGGGCTCAGCGGCTGTTTGCGGGGCACTTGAAAAGAACGGTACGACTACAGATTTATAGTGCAAACGATTATTTTGGGGGCAATACGGTAACACCTATTTACAGCTCGTCGCCTTTTTACTTGTGTGACCAGACCAATTATGTCGCATCTATTCGATTTCCAACTCTGCCTGAAGCTGTAACGATTAGTCCATCGTTCCAATGTCTTTCGGGTAAGGTATTGGATGCCAGTAAACTGCCATCCTTTATATATATCCAGTACCAGTTAGCTGGAACGTCGACATGGACCGACTTAGTAACGATTCCCAAATCGGCCCAATCTGTCCAAACGTTTCGGTTAGAGCTAGGAAAACGCTATCGGTTCAGGGCTAGTCCTAATCCAGCAGCCGGTTGGGCTTTTACTCAAACTTCGTACCAGACCGTTTCTGCTTCTTTACCACTGACTATAACTTACAATGGACCTCATTGCGAGTAGGAATTCATAAACGATATACTAATAAGACGCGGCACTGATATAGATCATTTGTTCGAGGAAGGGCTGCTATTATTATTGATTGTCAATGGTTTAATTAATTCAGAGTAAGGTTCATCTATCTATCGAACCATAATTAAGTAAGTTCAGCAATCAGTAGTCTGAATAATCTGTTTTATTGGATGCTATGAGAAGAAAGTCCGCTCCACATGTTAACTAAGCTAGTATAATCGTCAGGCTTTTTGATGAAGGCAGTTACGCCGTGAGCGTAGGCTTCTTTAACCATTTGTGGCGTCTCATAGAAAGAAAACATGAAGACTGGAATCGTAGTATACTTAGGCAACTGCTTTAACTCATCAAGAAAATCAATCCCATTCCTCCCGGGCAGATCATAGTCTATTAATACCACTTCGGGCACGGACTGTTTGCCTGCCAATAAGCGGTGAGCATGTTCAGCCGAATCGGCAAAATCGTACAGGCAGGCGTTCTTGCTTCGCTGATGAGAAAAGGTCAGCAATGTCTGATAATCGCGATTATCTTCAATGATCAGTATATTTTTCAGGCTTGATGTACGCATAAAAGTCCAGCAAGAGCATAGCAAGGTAAAAGGATAATGAGCTTCCAGCTAACTCATTCTTGCTCACAAAAATAGTATACCTAGGGTAAATATAAGAAATATCAAACGTCTGATAATCTGAGAATTCCTGTTTAGTCCATCGGGCTACAATGGAATATTACCTGACTGATACAGATGATTATAATGCTATAGTCGAGCAGACGTCCGATAAGGAGCAACATAAGAAAGCGGGCTTTGATGAATACCTAATTTAACACCTAGATTTAGAAACGCTTATCTCGCTTATTCATAATTACAAAAGGGAAAGTATCTGGTTTTTCATACTACTTCTTAGCCGCTGATAACAAGCCACCAAAGGGAACCGTAGTTTTGGGGAGCCGTAAAACCATATCTTTTGAAGAGACGAAAACCAATAAAGCCGTCCCGGATACCCAGGGCGACTTTATTGGTTATTACGTAATAATCCACATGAACGACTAAAAATTAAGGTAACTTTCGGTAGGCTGCGTCGGAACCACCTGATGCTGGTAGAAGCTCATACCCTGCAATGCTAAGACTACCAAAAGGTGGGAGTAATCCATTCAGGCCTGTCTGAGGTCCAGCAAAAGCCTCGGTACGTCCGCGATCTAATGGATTGGGCAGCGTTACGTCACCCCGTTGAAGAATGTTTCTGCCTCGAATGATGAACATATCGCGGCCTAGGGATCGGGGATCAACACCAGTAACATTCTGAGCAACCACTAACCCAACTCCCAAGATTCTGCGGGCTTCGAGGGAAGTATTATTGGCCGTCCAGGTTCCTAGCGTAACCCGGCTAGAAAATACATCAGTAACGCTTTGGAAACGATCCTTGACGCGATAGGCGGGAGATCCGTCTGCAGCGGTTACCTGCTCGAAGCTAGACCCTAGATTGCTAACGCTGAATCCTGGAACAAACCAGCCGTTGCCGTCCGCAGCCTGTTCAAAGCAACCTTTAATTGCTTGTGCGTCAAATGAAGTATTAAAGTCACTCCTTGCGATAAATTGGCCACCCCGAATCAGGAAGCGTGATCCATAGTCAGACTCGGGTAAAATTTGAGCTACATATCGACGAGCCCCATCTTCCGAATAGATTACTTGAAAACGACTACTGGGTACGGTACTCCAGGTTCCCAAAGATTCTCCATAGCGTAGCTCTGAACAATTAGTAATGAGTCGGCCCCCAGCTTGCTTATTAATAGCAGGAGCAGGGGTATCAATCTCTTGTCGGTTACAACTAATAGGTAATATGAGCAGACCTACCAGAATCGCATAGAGGCCTTTTCGCAGGGTTTGATTCGTGTACATGTTTGGTTGCATTGAATAGATTTAGAAATACCCGTTCAAAGTGGCCATGCTCTGCGGGCGAGTTACCAGATTAATCTGCTAGACAAAGTTGACCGCAAAGAATCCCGCATCCAATAGGGGAAAACCATGGATTTTGTAACAACGCTAGGGGAATTCTCTAACCAAGGCGATCCAGAATCTTGATGGCAATCTGGCGAAGTTTAGTGGCTGATTTCAGAGATAGTTTTTGAACGATTCGAAGCTTATGATTCTCGACCGTTTTCACACTAATAGAGAGTTTATTGGCTATCTCCTGATTGGATTCGCCCCAGCCAATGAGGCCTATTACTTCCCGTTCACGGGAGGTAAGTTTAGCCAGGTAACTAAATGGGTCCGAAGAGCCGTCTACCGTTGCTAGGGTAATGGAAGCATACCGAAGGCCTTGTTGAAGTTGTTGTAAACAGGAACGCAGATCCTGGACAGAAAAGCTGGTAGGTAAAAGACCACTCAAATCTAATGAGTTAAAGAGTTGATGATTCCCCTCCAGGGATAGAAATACAACGCATTTTGTGGCCAGCTTAGGAGTAGCCCGAATTTGTTGTAATAAACCGAAAGTACATTGGTAAAGCGAAAGCTGAGGGGGCTGAATGAGGAAAAAGTCAGGAGCCAGAAAGCTGACGGCTTGCTGAATTGGGGTGTGATGATTTTCGAGGTTTACAAGCTGATACTCGTCGGAGAGGGAGTGAATAATGGATAGCTGCTCAGCTTTAAATGCAGGTAGATGATAGGCAATAGTCAGAGGTAGGCGGCAGGAATTCATCAGAGTGTGGTGGATTAGTGGAATCCCAATGTAATTCCTTTTTTTGCCAACCACCTCACTATACGTCAACTAATTTTCAGGTACTTAGCCAACGGAAGGAACTGAATATGCAAAGGCAGGATCACTAAAGAAGCTAAGAAAAAGATACAATCTGAGGCTACTATTAATCCAATAGCTAGTCCGGTTCAGCCCATCGTTAGTTTTTCTGATCGATATAGAAGTTGTAAAACGACAAGACATCCAACTTAAAGCAATCAGGTATTACCTGATACTTACGTTTCACTACACAGCAAATGGTAACTCTTTTTGAGAATCCAGTCAAAATACGTATTTAAACCGCTCAACATTAATGTGTTGCCCAATAAGTGGAAGGTAATTATCTTCGTTTAAACGCTAAAGTAATAAACCTATGATGCTCGCCTGGACTATAATCGGAATCGTCTTTATGTGGTATGGTCATAAAGCAGTAAAGGCTAACCCAGACCATCCTAATTGGACTAAAGCTATAACTGCTACTCTGTTCTGGCCTTTTTCGATATTTATGGGACGGTATTAAAAATAGATACTGATGCTTTGCTGGATCAATTCGTACGTTACTACCTATTTCAAAGCGTACTTTTTATGGTATTTACACGAATTGGATGTGTAGTGATTTAAACTATAAATGCAAGAATATTTAGTCATGTAGGTTGGAAATCAGTTCATTAGTAAAAATTTGAAAACTTGCCTGACTAGTCCGCTGTACCTTTGTAGGGTAAATCAAGTCAGATGAGTGGCGGCTTTGAAGACCGATTTACATCAAAGCCTACTCAGTTCTATGGGTAGGCTTTGATGTAAATCGTCAAGCGTATCACGAATCCCATTCCATTAAGAAACCCAAAAAGAAAAAGTATCAAGGGAAGCGGCTTCCTGAATGGAGAGGTCGAATAGTTTCGTAAATCAACTATCTCTCCAGCCACTAAGCATATAAAGCTGAACGACCAGCCAGCAGAGTCCCGTAATAAAAGCGATAGCCGCCATCCAGCGTTTACCGGGAAAAGAAACTTTGATGAAATAGACCAGGAAGCCATACATCAGGAGCCCCAAACTCCCCGCTACTAAAGCGTAGAGACTTATCCATGAAGTAAGGTGAATTCCTAGGCAAACGGTCACCACTGGCAGTAGCAATGCTAGCAGTAGCAATCCATAATAGAGAGTGAGCTTCATCGTTTAGAGGTGTAATAGGGATATGGGTAATGAGTTCATTCAAAAGCCTTGCCAGTACTAAAAATGGTGATGCCTAAAGTGGCATATATATTTTAAGTGTAACCATCC
>CAJYHS010000256.1 GCA_913774715.1 uncultured Siphonobacter sp.
CAACAGGGGTTTACAATGAATGATTACTTCAACTTTTCATCCATTAATAGCTCCGGTAGTGGAGGAATGTCTGGTGGAGGAGCGGGCGGTGGTCGCACCATCACTGCTCAGGGCGGAAGCGGGAACAGTTCCATTAATGGCGTTCCTGTCAACATCGGCGGACAAACTTCCTCGGGCTTTGTAACCTCAGGTTCCGGCGGACTGAACTTCTATCAGCAATTGGGTAAGAAAACCAAAATTGATGGTAACTATCTCATTAATAATAGTAAAAGCACAGTTGATAAAAATTTAGATAAAGAAAATTATCTGGAAAGCGGAAATTATAAAAGTCTACAGAACAGTAATACGACTAACAAGAACCTGAATCACCGCCTCAGCTTTAATTTGGAACACCAACTCGATTCAGTTAATACCATTCGCTGGACTAACACCGCTTCCATCACTAATAGTAACTTCCAGACATCCAGCCTGACTCAAACATACGGGACGGAAGGAAATTTGCGTAATGAAGGTAATCGCATCAATCAATACGAAGGTGATGCGTATTCTCTGAATTCCAATTTCGCTCTTCGTCACCGTTTTGCCAAGAAGGGTCGCACGTTAACCGCCAACCTCATTTTTGGATTAAATAATGATCAACGAACCGGAGTCATCAATGCTCTGAATCAATACTTTGATACCAATACGGCGGATACCACGCTTCAGAATGATTCGCAGAAAAATGGGAAAATCAATTACGGACTAACTGCTTTTTACACCGAACCGCTGAGCAAACGAAGTTTTCTGGAAGCCAATTATTCCTACCAGAAAAACGAGAATAATACCAACCGTGAAGTGTACGATATTAAAGGCGAAAGTTCAACGCTTAATAACCAGTTGAGTAACACGTATGATAACCAGTATTCCTACCACCGGGGCGGTCTGAGTTACCGCTACGTAGGTAATCAGGTTAATATTTCGACGGGTTTGAATGTACAGGAGGCTACGCTCATCGGTACATTTCCGAGAACGGAAACAAGTCTGAACCGTTCGTTTGGTAACCTGCTGCCTAATCTTCGGTTGCGGTATGATCTGGCTAATAACCGAAATCTGAATTTCAATTACGAAACCAGCGTTAATCAGCCTAGTCTGACGCAGTTACAGCCCATTATCGACAATACCGATCCATTGAATATTACCGTCGGTAATCCGAATTTACGGCCCGAGTATAACCACTCGTTTTCACTGAATTACTTTTCTTTCAATACTACCCAATTCCGTAACTTTTTTGGTAATGCCTTTCTAACGTATACTACGAATAAAATCTCCAGTTCGCAATCGGTGAATGAGCAGTTAGTTACCACCACGCAATCGGTCAACGTCCCTAATACCATTCAGGGTAATACCTTCGTTGGCTTCGGCTCGCCCATTCAGTCAATCAAAGGAATGCGGGTTAATGCGAACCTGGGCCTTAATTACAATCGCGGAATCAGCATCATTAATGAAGCCGAGAATCGGACGAATACGCTGGTAACCACCCTTGGCACACGACTGGATTATCGCAACGATACCAAATTTGATGTGAACGCCGGAGCCAATCTCTCGCTGAACCAGACGCAGTATTCGCTGCAATCAGCCATGAATCAGAATTACCTCACGCAACGGTATACACTTGATGCGAACTGGAACCTGACCCAAACCTGGTCGATCGGCAGTTCGATTAACTATCAGATCTTGACGGGCAATAACTACAATCAAAAAATCCCCATCTGGAACGCCTCAATTACGAAGTATATCCTCAAAAACAATCTCGGTGAACTCAAGCTGAGTGCTACTGATTTACTCAATCGAAACGTAGTGATTAACCGTTCGGCTCAGGTTAATTATTACCAGGAGGAACGGGTAACTTCCCTGGCTCGTTATTTCCTGCTCACGTTTACCTATTCGTTAAGGAACAAGGCGGGCATGGGTGGTAATAACCG
Source organism: uncultured Siphonobacter sp. (assembly GCA_913774715.1). GTDB lineage: Bacteria > Bacteroidota > Bacteroidia > Cytophagales > Spirosomataceae > Siphonobacter. The sequence continues at coordinate 1,962 of CAJYHS010000256.1, forward strand.
CCGCACGGGTCCGGGCGGTGGGCCACCCATGATTCGGTTTAATTAATGATGTAATCATAAAAGAAAAGGGATAGAAAGTTGTTATACTTTCAATCCCTTTTCTTTTATAAAACAACCCTGTTGTTCTAGTTACCCGGACGCATTCGCATACCACCTCCATTTTTCCGCATTTCCTCCATCCGTTTCATCATAATTTCGCGAACTTCGGTTTCGGTCACGGCCTTCCCTCCCTTGGGAGCTTTCAATTCAGACGACTTGGGCTTTCGCCATTCCATTTCACTAACGGTATACAGGCTTTCTCCGTTATTAACATCAACTTCTAAAATCAATCCTGGCAAGCCGCTGTACTTTTCCGGACCGATGGGAACCGGAATTTCGGACGAGTACCAGGCTACTACCGTACGAACCATGGGCTTCTGGTTTTCTCCGGCAGGACTATCTCCCGGAGGCGGGCCACCCGGACCAACCATCATTCGCTGCACTCGCATGGTATCCGTATACGAGGCTTTTTGACAAACGAAACCTTTAATGGTTTTAGTTTCTTTTCCTAACTTCCAGCGTTGGTTCACCAGCGTGTCCAGTACCCGGTACTTTTCACCAAAAACATCCCGGGACTCTACCCTTTTCTTTTCAGATAACTGCGTGTAAACTACCGTAGAAGCTCCACCTAACCTCATCGGTCCACCCATAGGACCACCACCGCCAAATCCATTTCCTTCGTCAACGACTGCAGCAGGTTCGTAAAGAGCTTCCTGAGGAGTGAAGGCCAATTGATATTGCCGGGTAATATTCTCAGGCATTCGGGCCTGCATGGCGGGATCCATATTTTGAAATCGGCTTTTTAAATCAACTTTTTGAGTATAGGTCAGAACGCCCTCCATTTTTTGTGCATAGGTCGATAAACTGATCATACTCAGCACAAGACAGGCTGCTTTTTTCATGATTAAAGGGGATTTAATGTACCTGACAAAGCTAGGTCATGGACTCGTTAACGAATCTTACAATAAGGTTAATCAACGTTAATAAATCGCTTTTACGGTTCGAAAGCCCCTATCTTTGAATCCATGTGGAATTTGAAGTCGCTCCCCTCCAATCGTACACTTATCATTCTGATTACCAGTTGTCTGCTGGTATTAACTGCCTTTCTTGGATGGTGGTTAAATCGTAGTTATAACGAGCAGAAACGCTTACTTGCGGCCGAAACCAGTCAGCCTTTTTTTCGTTCGGTTAATACTCTTCAGGATTCTTTGGTCATGAAACGGTTCATTCGTCCACTGGAAGATTCCATGCGTCAGAGAACTGCTCATAAACAATTGCAGATTCGTATTATTCATCAGAAAAACCCTACAGGACTGGATACAATCATTAGCCTTAGTAATAAAAAAGGGGTGTTCATTCATTCGCGGAATTCTCATTTTCGCCCTTTTCCTCCTGACAATCAACCCGATGAAGAAACGGGCGAATTCCATCGTCCGATGCGTTCGCACCCGTTTGCCCGTATTATTCCTTCCTTATTGGGCAGACCCAGTCTGGATACTACCCTTCGCGATTCCATCAAAATTGATGACCTGCAACAACAACTTCGGCACGAACTGGACTCTGCCAAAATAAAGGTAGGCACCCGAATCGTACGGCTCTCAGCCCCGGCTCATCGTTCGCTGGATTCCCTGCATACAGCTTCTTATCAGGCTGGCCTACCCCCCAGAGATTTTTACGTAGCTTACTTAACTGACTATCAGGGCTTAATTTTTAAACGTTTACTTCCACAAATCCTCTTTTCATTTTTCTTATTAGGGTTAACCTCGGGGGCTTTCCTTCTGGTTTTCAAGAGCTTGAAACAACAGCAACGACTAACTCAGCTGAAAAACGAATTCATTAGTAATGTCAGTCACGAGTTAAAAACTCCGATTTCGACGGTTAGCGTTGCCATTGAAGCCTTGAGTAATTTTGATGCCCTGAAGGACCCTAACCGCACCAAAGAGTATCTGGCCATTTCGCAAATGGAATTAAATCGGCTGAATTTACTGGTTGATAATGTCCTGCGAACCGCTTTATTCGACCAGAAACAGCAGATGTATCAATTTGAGGAGATAGACCTCTGTCTCATGATCGAACAAATTTTACATTCGCTGAAATTTCAGTTTGAGAAACATCAGGCTCAAGTCCGTTTTCAGCAAGACGGTCATAAATTTAACGTCACAGGTGATCGCATTCACCTGACGAATGTGATTTACAATTTAATTGACAATGCCCTGAAATACAGCACTCAACGCCCAATGATCAACCTTAGCTTGAGAGATCGGGATCATGAAGTGATCATCCGAATTGAAGATCACGGTATCGGCATTCCCATGGAATACCAGCAACAGGTTTTTGAAAAGTTTTTCCGCGTACCAACTGGAAATATTCATAATGTAAAAGGTCACGGATTAGGACTGAGTTATGTACAGCAGGTCGTGGCAGCTCACGGCGGAACGATTAATCTGCAAAGCGAGCCGGGTCAAGGGAGTACGTTCAATCTGAATTTCAAGCGATGAAAACTAAAATATTATACGTAGAAGACGAGCCTTTTCTGGGGCGAATTGTCAAGGAAAGTTTGGAAAGTCGTGCATTAGAGGTTCAAATGGTTACGGATGGATTGGCGGTGATTCCTGAGTTGGAATTATTCATTCCTGACCTCTGCGTGCTGGATGTAATGTTACCTAATCTCGACGGATTTTCCATCGCTAAAGAAATCCGGCAGCGTCATCCGCATTTACCCATTTTGTTCCTGACCGCTAAAACCCAGGTGGAAGATGTTGTTCAGGGCTTTGGCGTGGGTGGAAATGACTACCTCCGCAAACCTTTCAGTATGGAGGAATTGATTGTCCGGATTGATAACCTGCTGCGAATGAAAACCGCTCAGCATTCTTCGACGATTAAACATGCCCAGGCCATCAGTCTTGGCAACTATGAATTCTGGCCACAGAAATTTGAGCTTCGCCTCCAGGGACAAGTTCGAAAATTATCGCACCGTGAAAATGAATTACTGAAGATTCTTTCTGAAAATCGCCATCAGACGATTGCTCGCAAAGAGATCCTGATGCGGGTCTGGGGAGATGATTCCTTTTTCAATTCAAGGAATCTAGACGTATACATTACTCGTTTGCGGGAGTACCTCCGGGAAGATAATCAGCTTCAACTCGTTACAATCAAAGGCGTTGGTTACCACTTCATCACGGATTAATACAATTTAGTCGCTTTGCCAATGATCTTTTGGGAGGATTCGATAATTATGGAAGAAAATTCTTCTAATTTTGAATTTTCCGAACAATTTATTCATCGGCATGAAGAAGATTTCCCTCTCCTTACTCTTAACCATCTTTGCGTTACAAAGTTTTGCACAGCTTTCTCCCAAAGAATTTTTAGGGTATGAACCTGGTACCGTTCGTTGTACCCCTCATTACCGGGTTTTGGCTTACTTTGAGTATCTCGCTCAGCAGTTTCCGAAACAAATTAAGCTCCAGAATTACGGCACTAGTTACGAAAACCGTCCCTTGATGGTGGCCGTTCTTGCTTCGGAAGAAAACTTCCCACAACTGGAAACCATCCGTACCAATCACCTGAAGTCGATTGGCCTGGCAGAAGGTTCTGCTTCTGGCAAGTCGGTTCCCATTGCCTGGATGAGTTACAATATCCACGGCAATGAAAACGTCTCTTCAGAGGCCGCCATGATCGTAGCATATAACCTGCTGAAAGGTGACAACAAGGACGTGTTAAAAAACACGATTGTCGTGATCGATCCCTGTGTAAACCCCGATGGGTATGATCGTTACGTCAATGGGTATAATCAGCGTTTAGGCGGCATGGCTAATTCTTACGCCAGTGCCTGGGAGCACACCGAACCCTGGCCCGGTGGACGCATGAACCACTACATGTTTGACCTGAACCGTGACTGGGCCTGGATGGTACAGAAAGAAAGTCAGGCTCGCAACACCCTGTATCAGCAGTGGATGCCTCACGTTTTCGCGGACTTTCACGAACAGGGCATTAACTCTCCTTACTTCTTTACGCCTCCCGCCAAACCTGTTCATCAGGACGTAACGAGCTGGCAGCGGGAATTTCAGACGATCATTGGGGATTATAACCGCAAGACCTTCGATAAAAATGGCTGGTTATATTTCACTCGTGAAAACTTTGATCTGTTCTACCCTAGCTACGGTGATACTTACCCTACCTTCAACGGTGCCATCGGTATGACTTTCGAGCAGGCAGGTAATGGCCGTGCTGGTTTGTCGATCATCAAGGCAGACGGAGATACCCTGACATTAAAAGAGCGGATTAGCCACCACGTAGCCGCGAGTAAGGCTACGATGGAAGCTCTGTCAGCGAACGCCGATAAAGCTGCATCTGAATTCATTAAGTTCTTTACCAATTCGAAAAATAATCCAACGGGTACGTACAAGAGCTACGTAATCAAAACAAAGGGTGATGAAGGTAAAGTAAAAGCTTTTACGAATTATCTTTCGAAAATGGGCTTCCAATATGGTTACGCGGAGAAATCGTTAAATCTGTCTGGTGCTTACTCTTTCGTGGATGATAAATCAGCCAATGCGGGTGTGGAAGCAGGCGACATTATTATCAGCACTTCCCAGCCTCGCTCAACGTTCCTGAAGATTCTAATGGAGCCCAAAACTTCGCTGGAAGATTCCGTTACCTATGACATCACGTCCTGGGCTTTACCTTATGCCTACGGTCTCAAAGCATTTGCTACAAAAGATAAGCTGGCATTTACGACGACAAAACCCACAGCAACGACTAAACAGGCAGCTGACATTGCCAAGCCTTACGCCTACTTATTGCGTTGGAATTCACACGAAGATGCTCACGTATTAGCCCATTTGTTCCGCAAGAAGATCCGGGCACGGGTAGCTACGAAGCCTTTTGAAGTAGACGGACAGAAATACGAAACGGGGACAGTAATCATTACGCGTGGCGAAAATACGAAGCTGGGCGATTCATTCGATTCAATCATTAAAGAAGAAGCCGAACACCAGAAAATTAGCCTCGTACCCGTAGCCACTGGTTATGTAACGAATGGCCCTGATTTCGGTTCTAACTACGTTTCTCAGCTGAAAGCACCCAAAGTAGCGATTCTTACGGGTGAAGGCACTTCTCCCTATGCCGTAGGCGAAGTATGGCATTACTTTGACCAGCAATTGCATTACCCAGCTACGATGATCGGTACCAACGATTTCATGGGTGTAAACCTGGCGGATTTCGACGTGTTAGTAATGGCGAATGGTAACTACGGTCGCGTTTTAAATGAAGCGGCTCTTTCGAAAGTTCGCACCTGGATTCAGGCAGGCGGTAAACTCATCGCTATCGAAGGTGCCGTATCGGCTCTGGCGGGTAAGGATGGTTTCAACCTGATGAAAAAAGAGAGCAAGAAAGATGGAAAAGAAAAAGAATCAGCCGAGGATAATCTGAAACAGTACGGTAATCGCGAGCGTGAATCTGTTTCAACCGATACCCCCGGTGCCATTTACAAATTCACCATCGATCCTACGCATCCTTTAGCATATGGTCTGCCTTCGTATTATCACGGACTGGTTTTATCCACCACCGAATACGAATTTCTAAAAGATGGCTGGAATGTAGGTTACCTGAAAAAAGGTCCGGCAGTTGCGGGTTTCGTAGGCAGCGATGCCAAGAAAAGACTGGAAAATACCCTGATGTTTGGTACCCAAGATATGGGTCGTGGTCAGGTAGTTTATCTGGTTAACAACCCCCTGTTCCGTGGTTTCTGGTATCAGGGAAAACTGGTATTTGCTAACGCAGTATTTATGGTTAATTAATCATAAAGGTATAGTTATCAAAAGCCTGACCGTTAAAGTCAGGCTTTTTTTTGTTCTTATAACTTACGATTTTCTGGGATAAGAATCGTATCTTAAACTCAATTCAGTCAATCATTATTTCCATTAACCTAAATCAACCTATTTGAATGAGATTATTTATACTATCTATTTTGCTATGTATCTCAGGAGCTAGTTACAGTCAGGAATCAAAAAAGTATCGTGAAGAAGAAATTAGTTTCTGGAATAAGACGGACTCTATTCAATTAAATGGCACCTTAACTATTCCTAATTCCGGCAAAAACTTTCCTGTTGTTTTATTAATAACCGGCTCGGGCCCGCAGGATCGGGATGAGAATATTTTAGGACATAAACCCTTTAAAGCCATTGCCGAATATCTGGGAGATCGGGGATTTGCTGTATTACGTTACGATGACCGGGGCGGCGGAAAAATGAATAAGGTCTTCAGTAATGCTACCCTTGATAACTTCATCAAAGATGCTTCAGCGGGCGTAGACTTTCTGAAAACCAGAAAAGAAATTAACCCTACAAAGATTGGTTTATTAGGTCATAGTGAAGGGGGCAGCGTAGCCCCTGCCGTAGCAACTCAGCGAAAAGACGTAGCGTTTGTGGTATTAATGGCAGCTCCTGGAACCAAGCACCTGGAGTTGATGAAACAGCAGAATCGGGATTTGTTTCGTGGAATGAAGCTGGATTCCGCAGCGATTGAAACGTATGTAAATGATTACTACGAAGACGTTTTCTCAGGCTTTGGCAAAGGACTGGATAGTACGCAACAGGTAGAGTTAATCAGTAACAGACTGGATATTCTCCGTCAGAAATTACCGGAGAAACAGTTGTTCAATTTTATGATTCCTGCGAAAGATAAAGAAGGCCCTTATATTCGACAAGTTTACAAGGCTACGCATGGCAAGTGGTTTCAGCAATTCATCAATTTCGATCCATCCATTTACCTAGATAAGTTAACTGTTCCTACGCTGGCTATTAATGGAACAAAAGATGTACAGGTTAATGCTGATTTAAATCTAAAGGGAATTGAAAAATCATTAAAAAAGGCAGGTAATAAGAATTATAAAATCGTCAAACTGGAAGGGTTAAATCACCTGATGTTACCCGCCAAAACGGGCTTACCGCAGGAATACGCTACCATAAAAGGTGATATTGATCCCACGTTTCTAGAAACGGTATCTAACTGGTTACGTGGGCTTTATCCTTAATTAATGTCTTTTTATAACCATCTATGCTTTCAATTCATATTTTTTCAATTTAACTCGAGAGTTCCGATTCTAGCTTTTTTCGCTGGGATCCCCCTAGAATATAATACTCAGGCCTCATCAAAAGGACGGCTGATAACCGCCCTTTTTGTATACTCTTCTAAATCCATTAAAGTACCCAGTGATGCCAGCGAAAAAGCTGGCATCGGCTTGCAGAGACAATCGATTCTACTGATGCGAGCTTTTTCGTTGGCATCCCATTCGTCGGGAGTTACTATATCCCATCTTTCCTATTAATCAAAAAGGACGGCCCATGACCGTCCTTTTTGATTCGCTTTCTATTTACCAATGTTAATAATACCAGCGAAAAGCTACCATCGAAATGAATCCTTAGCTAGTCCCCACGGTATAACACCGCCGTGCCTTCCATAATGTATCCATTAGAAGTGGCCGTGGTGTAGTACTTATACTTCACATCCATAACGGCGTTGGCTCCAATAGCTTCGGCCTTCTTTACCAACATTTCCGTCAGACGGTTTTTCTGGCGTGCGTCATTTCCGCGACCTACCATGGGCCCGCGGGTTTTTCGCTGTTCTTCCGTTAGAAGCATTTCCTCCTGAATGCTTACCTGATCAATCACCTGAAAAGGACGGTCAGGCTTCTTTTCGTTCTCCCAGAAAACGTCCAGATCATACTTGGGATTTCTTTTAAGCGGAACCGATGGACTAAAACAACTCACTACACCCCAGGAAATCAGAATCATTCCCAGAGCCTGTAAGCTACGTTTTTTCGACGGACGATTAAATGCTTTCTGAATCATAGATGAGTACACGATCCCAGTATTGTTTGCAAGTCTCAACAAACTTCAGGTGAATAGGTGCTACCTGATACACGTCGTGAGCAGCTTCGTCTTTAAAGACAGTTAACAGGCAGTAATCATACGAACGATCAATCACGGGGCGATCCGTTGCTGCGGGTTTACCCACGTTGAATACTTCGATGCCTTCAACGCCTTTCAATGAAGAAACTCCTTCTTCAAATTTCGCCCGGTCTTCAGCCGAAATTCCTTCTTTCAACCAGAAATTAACTACGTGTACAAACATTACTAAATTTCTTTAAATAATTAACAATCAGAATATTATTTCAAAAGATCTTTTTGAAGAACCTTCAACTGACGTTCCTTCAAGTCTTCGGAAGTCTTCATTAAAGGCAAACGAACGTCGGAAGAAATAATACCTAATGATTCTAAGATGCCTTTTACCCCTACAGGGTTGCCTTCTTCGTACAATAAAGGATCAATATCCAGGAATGAGCCTAAACCCTTGCGAGCCGTAGCGAAGTCTCCAGCTAAAGCAGAGTGAATAACATGGGTGAATTGTTTAGGGAACGCATTCGCAATCACCGACATTACACCTACGCCTCCAATACTGATAATAGGCACAGCCTGCACATCATCACCAGAAATCAGAAGGAAGCCTTCGGGCATATCTCGGTAGATTTCCATGCATTGTTCGATGATGCAGGAAGCTTCTTTCATTCCAATAATATTCGGGTGCTGAGCAAGTTCCACTACCGTAGCACTCGTCATGTTAATACCCGTTCGACCCGGAATATTGTACATAATCACAGGTACTGGCGAAGCATCTGCTACCGCTGTATAGTGAGCAATAACTCCACGCTTTCCAGGTTTATTATAATACGGACAAACCGACAAAATAGCGTCAACTCCCGAGAAATCGATTTTCTGAAGCTGGTCTACTACCTTAGCGGTTACATTTCCACCCACTCCATAAACGATCGGAAGCTTACCGGAGTTGTGGTCTTTTACAAACTGTAAAATTTCGGCTTTCTCAGCATCCGTCGTCGTTGCTGATTCGCCCGTCGTGCCCTGAATCACGAGGTAATCTACCCCTCCGTCAGTCACGTGCTGGATCATTCGTTCAAGACCTGCCCAGTCGATGGAGCCGTCTTCAGTAAAGGGAGTAACTAAGGCGACTCCAACGCCGTGAAATTTGTTCATAAAAAGTGTTGCCGCTGGAAGATCGTTGATAGCTGTTAGTTGTTTGTTGTTAGTTTTAAAATCTACCAACAACAAACAACCTGTAACGAACAACTACACTCCGCTAAACTAGTAAATCCAAAAATTCCTCTATTGTAATTGACTGTACATTCAGCTTCTTAGCCTTTTCAACCTTCGAAGCACCGGGTTTTTCACCGATAATCAGGTAATTCAATTTACCCGAAACTCCACTCAGCACTTTCCCTGCATGAGCCTCGATTAATCGTTCAAGGTCCTCCCGCTCAAAGTTCTGGAAAGTTCCGGTGTATAGAAACGTTTTTCCTGAAAGTTTATCACTTAATTGTTCAACTATTGCCTCCTGACCTACTGTCATTTGCAATCCGGCGGCTTTTAACTGATCGACCAGCATCCGGTTTTCAGGATCCTGGAAAAACTCCACCACACTCTGGGCAATTCTTCCACCGATTTCGGGTACCTGAGCCAAAGCTTCCGCCGTGGCATTTTCGATGGCTTCAATTGTCTTAAAATAGCGGGCTAGTTTTTGTGCCCCCGTTTCTCCTACGTATCGAATACCAATAGCAAACAACACTCGTTCGAAAGGAACGGATTTTGAGGCCTCAATCGCATTCAGAATGGATTGCGTTGTTTTTTCGCGGAAACCAATCTTCTTGCTTTTGCCCGTATCAGGGTCAACAATAACCTTTTCTAACCCAAAAAGTGTTTCGTAAGATAACGTATAAAAATCGGCAACCGTTCGTACCAGACCTTTTTCGTATAACAATTCTATTTTTCCTTCACCCAGGCTATCCATATTCATGGCCTTTCGTTGAATGAAGTGCTCCAGACGAGCCCGAATCTGCGGCGGGCACCCTTTTTCATTCGGACACAAACGAGCCACCTCGCCTTCCCGCTGAATCAGTGGAGTACCACAAACGGGACAGGTGGTCGGGTAATGAATGATTTCGGATTCTTCGGGACGTTTCTCCAGATTCACTCCGGTGATTTTTGGAATGATCTCTCCGCCTTTCTCCACATAGACGTGATCGCCTAAACGTAAGCCCAGTCGCTCAATTTCGTTGGCATTGTGTAAACTCGCTCGTTTTACAATCGTTCCGGCCAGCAATACGGGCGTCAGGTTAGCTACGGGCGTAACGGCACCCGTCCGTCCGACCTGATAACTAATGGAACGAAGTGTCGTTTCTACCGACTCAGCCTTGAACTTATAGGCAATGGCCCAACGTGGCGATTTTGAAGTATATCCTAACTCGCGTTGCTGGGCAAAGGAATTTACCTTCACCACAATCCCGTCGGTATTCAGCGGCAGATCAAAACGCTTGGTTTCCCATTCGTGAATGTAAGCCATCACTTCCTGAATGCTTGAACATTTCCGCCAGGTCTGCGATACGTTGAAGCCCCACCGCTGTAAGGCCAGCAGGCTTTCTTCGTGAGTATTAAAAATCTCGGTATCAGCTAAGAATGAATACAGGTAACAATCCAGCCGGCGGCGGGATACTTCCCCTGAATCCTGTAACTTGAACGTTCCAGCAGCGGCATTCCGTGGGTTCATCAGGGCTTCTTCGCCAATGTCCATTCGTTCCTGATTCAGCTTGTTAAACGAAATCAGAGGCATGTAGCCTTCGCCGCGTACTTCGAAAATCGGTGGTAAATCCTCCGCTTCGATATGATGGGGTAAGGTCCGAAGCGTTTTGACATTATTAGTAATATCATCGCCGCGGGTTCCGTCACCGCGAGTAACACCCGTGGTCAGCAGTCCATTTTCGTACCGGATCGACAGTGAAATTCCGTCGAATTTCTGTTCGCAGATAAATTCAACGGGTTCATCAGGAATGATTTTCCGGATCCGTTCTTCCCATTCCAGTACTTCCTCTTCATTATAAGTATTGGAAAGCGAAAGCATGGGATAGCGGTGCTGGACGGTTTTGAATTCCTTTGAAACCGTGCCTCCTACGTGCTGGGTGGGCGAACCTTTGTGCTTGAACTCAGGGTATTGTAACTCCAGTTGGGTAAGTTCCTGAAGAAGTTGGTCGAAATCATAATCAGAAACTTCCGAGACGGCGTCCTGATAGTATCGTTGATTGAGATAGTGAAGCCGTTGCGTCAGCTCGTCAATGCGTTGCTGGGGAGTCATTCTTTACTGGTTTACAGGTCTCGAAAAGTTGGGTTTAGAGGACGTTCCCTCTTAGAAAATCATGTAGGCGAAAGAAGAAACGCTGGATAAGTTCCTCCCAGAATCACCCGCCGAGAACTGATTTTTTACAAAGGTACTTTTCTAACGGAAAAATTTACCTTTGTACCATGAAAACGCCTTTAATTGCTCCTTCAGTGCTTGCCTCTGACTTCGCGAATTTGCAGCGGGAAATCGAAATGCTGAACCGTTCGGAAGCCGACTGGATTCATTTTGATGTAATGGATGGTGTCTTTGTACCGAATATTTCCTTCGGTATTCCCGTCCTCGAAGCCGTTAAGAAGTACGCTCAGAAACCCATTGACGTGCATTTGATGATCACGCAACCCGAGCGTTACATCGAGACCTTCCAGAAAGCTGGAGCTGATGTCATTACGGTACATTACGAAGCCTGCACGCACTTACACCGAACCATTCAACAAATCAAAGATACGGGTTGCAAGGCTGGAGTAGCCCTCAATCCGCATACGCCAGTCGAGTTACTGGAAAATGTGCTGGAAGACCTGGACATGGTATTGATCATGTCGGTTAACCCCGGTTTTGGTGGACAAAAATTCATTAACCGTACCTTCCAGAAATTGAACCAACTGAGTGAAATGCGGGAGACGCTGAATAAAAACCTGTTAATTGAAGTAGATGGCGGCGTCAATGCCTCTAACGCGAAAAAATTACTGGAACATGGAGCCAACGTATTAGTAGCCGGAAATTTTGTTTTCTCTTCTGAAAACCCAGAGCAGACGATTGCCGAGTTGAAGAAATAGTCATTAAACCTCAAAATTTAACTTCCCGAAAGGTTCAACCTTTCGGGAAGTTAAATTTTGAGGTTTAATGAAAAGCTCTCGCCGAGCGAATAACTAATAGTAGGCTTCTGGCCGACAGGATTCGAATCAGCGGATTTTTTCTCAACAAAAAATCGCCAGAACCGAGCGACGGTAGATAATCCTTACGCGTTCCCATTGTACCCATTCCAGTGTAGCAAGGGCATTATTACCTATTTCCTACGATCCATAATATAATTTTGTAAAATAATCCATAAAAAACTTTTTATTATCCAATAACATCTGTAACTTTCATCTAATCAATCCCAGAAAGTTATGAGTACGATCGAACGTATAGAACATTGGGGAGATACGCATCACCCCGTCTGGCTCGATGCTCTTCGAGTCGTTTTGGGTATTTTTCTTTTTACCAAGGGCCTTTCCTTTTTAATGGATACCGATGGCATTGGTCCGCTATTAACTCAGTCCAATTTTATCTGGTCCATGGCCGGCATTCATTACGTTGCCTTTGCCCATCTGTTTGGAGGGTTACTAATTGCTTTTGGTTGCATTACTCGTATTGCCGTTGCCTTTCAGATTCCAATTCTATTAGTAGCCGTATTTTTTATTAATATTTCCCGGGGATTTACTTACATCAATTCGGAGTTATGGCTGTCAATCCTGACCCTGGCTCTGCTGATTTTATTTTTAATCGTTGGCTCGGGAAGATTTTCCGTCGATCACTGGATGAAGTCTTACGTTCATTGATCCTCTTTTTATACCTTCAGCCTTTGTCAAGTTGAGTATGGTGGTAAAAGAAAACCCGAACGGAAATTCCGTTCGGGTTTTCTTTTAGACATTCATTAAGTTAAAGTTTGACTTCAAAAGGAATAACCAGCTTGAAGCTCAGGTTACGGCCCATGTTAAATACGCCAACCCGACCCGTTCGCTGATTTACCTCCAGATATTTCAGACGACTCTGGTGCGACTGATAAGCTACATCAAACACATTGTTAGCCGAGAAGTAGAATGAAGCCAAGGTCCGTTTATTCTTGGTAACGATGTCGGTTCCCAATCCAACATTAACCAGCTGATAACCCGCCGTGGCGGTTTCTGTACCGTAAGCCGCCAGGAAACGATTCTGTTTCTGAGTCACTTCCAGATCAATCGTTAGGTATAAGTTGCGAAGGAAATCCTTATAACGATCCTTGGTTAGCTTCACCTGGGAAATCCAGCGGGGAGCAGGCATAAATGGCAGGTACTTGGCATCCTCCTCCTGAGCTGACAAGTTATCGCCAAATACAGCTGAATAACTCTGGGTAATGCTAAACCAACGGGCGGTTTGTGGGTTAAAGGTGACCGTTCCCTCCACCCCACGCAGGCGGGCGTTTCCCTGAGCATAACGGTAAATAGGCACATTCCCATTGTATAACGTATCCTGACCATTAGCCCCCTGTACGCGTTCAGAATACGTGTAGTTTTTAATTGAGTTCTGGAAAACGCTTAGATCTACGTACCAGTTTTTGTCTTCGTAGGTCAAGCCTAAGTCACCCTGATACGCCACTTCGGGAACGGCATTCAGTTTACCGATTTCGTACCGGAAGGTTCCGGCGTGGATCCCATTGGATGAAAGTTCAGGAACCGTTGGTGCCCGGAAACCACGGGAGCCATTAATCCGAACGGCCAGCTTATTTGTCAGGTTATACACACCACCGATACTGGCGGAAACGTTCTGATAATTTTTGTCGAACCCGGCAAAACGCTCGCTACCTGATCCCTGCGGAGTAACCTGAAAATTACCATCTGGATCGATGTACAGCTTACCAATATCCAGCAAACGGATATCATAACGAACCCCACCGGACAATTTCAGCCGATCATAACTCTTTTTGGCAAACATAAATAAGCCGTTATCAAAGAGATTATAGTTCGGATAAAGTACCTGAAAACCTTTATTATCCAGTCGTTGGAACATGCCATTCGTTCCGACATTTACTTCCCAATTATTCTTTGCCGCAAAATTGTAACGAACGTCATAGTAATTGGTGTAGAGATACAAATCCAGTTGGGACTCCCAGGGTCGGGTCACGTCACCATATTCACTCCGGGTGTTACGAGCTACACTGAAGACGCCTGATAACGAAGATCCATTGGAGAAATTCAACAGGTTATTCCAGGAAACTTTTTCATTGATCAATTTCTGAGAGTTATACGGAATAAAATCCCGGCTGGTTAACTCCGCATCAGTTACGGGACGGTCTACTTCTTCACCACTGGCCGTAACACTGGCGGTCGTGAATCGACCTGACGCGTCACGTGTTCCGTTAATGATGTTATACTTCTGATACGTCCGCAGGAAGTGAATGCGGGAATATCCCCACTTCTTATTCAAACCAAAATAACCATTAAAGTTAATGGGCTCGGTGAAGTTAGAGGCGAACACCCGCCCATCATACGCATTGCGGTAATTTTTAGTGGACTTAGTGGAAGCCTGTGCCAGCCACACAAAGCCGTTTTTATTACCGGCCAGCTGAGCCGAAATCCCATATAGGTTATTATTCGTTTGATAGTTACTCAACACACGACCCACCATTTTGCCTTCTTCTATCGGACGGGGAGATAATACCGACATTACGCCGCCTAGCCCATCAGAGCCATACATAAGCGAACCCGCTCCACGGATGATTTCGTATCGATCGATTGAGTACTCATCAATCTGGATGCTGTGTTCTTCACCCCACTGATTATCTTCCTGACGAACGCCGTCGTGCATGGTAATAACCCGGTTAAAACCTAAGCCACGAATAATGGGCTTGCTCAAGCCCGCTCCCGTTGATACCTGGGACATCCCCGGCAACTTAGCCACGGCATCGATCAGGTTGGTAGAAGACTGCTGTAATAAACGAAGCTGGGTGATCGCAGCAATTGGAATGGGACTTTCCTTGATAACCGTTTTCGTGGATGAACCCGATACAATCACCTCTTCAAGTGACTGAGCCGCATTCTCCATCGTAAAATCTTTCGTGGTGGCTCCGTCGATGGTGACTTTTTCGATAACGGTACGATGTGAAACGTAGCTCACCTGAACGGTAAAAGTGCCTTTGGGAAGGTTAGAGATCCGATACGTCCCATTCACATCCGAACTCGCTCCAATGCGTAGATCGGGAATGTAGATAGTTGCTCCGACTACGGTTTCGTTATCTTCTTTGTGAATAATTTTTCCAGAAAGTGAATTCTGAGCCAGTAAACTTCCCGAAATCAGGAAGCAGAAAAGTAGAAATAAATTTTTCATGAAGTTTATGCGGGAAAAAATGGACCACACACGAACTCACGCTGACTAGACCGGTACGTGTACAAACTACCGCCTACTCAGGCCTGAAGCCCGTTTAGGGTATTAAAGAAAGAAAGGGAGAAAGTAAAACACGGGATAACAAGCACCGACGAGCCAGACGGATCTATCCTCCGTAGACACGAAAATGTACTTATTGACCCGAAAATTAAATCAGGACCGGAGGCCCGCGATGGGAATAGTAAAGGAAAGGCCGCAGGAGGCGAATTCCCTGGTAGACAATCAGAAAGACCGAAACCTCAGCTAACGTTACGAGCTGAAAATCAATGAATTCAAAATCCGTTAACTCCAGAACGGGATTGGAGACGGCATCCAGCAATAATAACTCCAGCGACGTGTGAGAGTTAGGTTGAATGGGTCCTTTGTTCTGGGATTTGAAGGGGTGAGCGTGAGAGATAATTCGCCCATCCGCCAGTCGGTGACCATGCCGAAACACAACCCCATTGACGAACATAGCCGTAAACAGTACTAGAAAAAATCTAGCAGCTGGTTTTCGGTATAAGCTCCGCCAGGATGTTTTGTGAGACAGGGTCACGAGGAAGGTTCAATCGGTTTAGTACAAAAATAGCAAAGGTTTTGACATTGTTACATGGCTGCCCTACACCTACCCATGAAATGGCTTCCAGAAATAACAATTTGCAGACCAAATGACTTATACAAAGGACTTAATTCAGGGTCTTACGTATCTATTTACACGGTTTTGTTTAATGAAAAGTCCTGCTTCTGTACTCATTCCCCTAATGCTTGGCACCCTCATGGCCGGGATCGACAGCAGCATTGTCAACGTTTCCTTGCCCACCATGAGTCGCGAATTTGGCGTAAAGGTCGATTCGATCGAATGGGTAATAACCATTTATATGCTAGGCTTCTGCATTTTCATGCCACTTACGAACTGGCTGCGGTTGCGACTGGGTTTCTATAAATTATACATTGGAAGTTTAAGCGTTTTTATTCTGGGCTCGCTTGGTTGTGCACTTGCGGATACCCTTACGCAATTGATTGCCGCCCGAGCCTTGCAGGCCTTTGGTGGGGGAGCCTTATCTCCTACCGCAATGGCTATTTTAACGACGGTTTTTCCGGCTAACGAACGCGGGAAAGTAATGGGCTGGTGGTCACTGGGTGGTATAACCGGCCCCGCCATTGGTCCGACCCTGGGAGGTATATTGACAGAAGCGTTTGGCTGGCCTTCCATCTTTTACATTAATCTTCCCATTGGAATTCTTGCCATTAGTATTGCGGCCCGATCATTAAAATTCCTGGATCGTTCCAGTGATAAAGACATTCATTTCGACCGGGTGGGCTTTGTCTATTTTACGGCTTTTATCGTTCTCTTTCAATACGCCATCGCTCTGTTATCCAGCAAAGGCATCGATTCATTTCAGGTATGGATTCCTTTAGGTATTTCGATAGCGGCGGTTACGATCTTTATCAAGCGTAGCTACAAACGTCCGGGAGCATTATTTGATCTCAGTATTTTTGAGCGGCCGCTTTATGTCCTTTGCATTTGTATTACTATTTTAAGATCTATTGCCCTGTTTAGTGGACTTTTCTTATTACCTTTTTTATTACAGGGTTATCTCAAATTTTCAGAACTGGATTCGGGCTTGATGATTCTGCCTAATTCGGCGATGATGGCCATATTTACGCCTTTAGCTGGAAAACTATCCGATAAATATGGTCCAAAGCGTTTTGTAATGGCGGGATTGGCTCTGGTCAGTATTTCTATGTTTCTGTTTTCACAGATTAATACGCCCAGCGTGCCGTTCGTATTAGCTGCCATGACAGTCCGGGGCATTGGCCTGGGCTTATTGGTTTCTCCCCTGACTGCTACTGCGATGAATGCGGTATTACCCAATCAGGTAACTCCTGCTTCGTCGGTTTATACCCTTGTGCAACAGTTAAGCGGTTCAATTGGCATTGCCTTTAGTGCTCTTTTACAGCAACTTATCTATCAACATTACGTCGGCCAGCACGCGTCTGACATGCTGGCCGAACATTATGCAATTCAATATGTATTTATGATTTCGGGTGTGCTGGTTATGATCGGTGTACTTATCGCTCGAAAATTACCTCGCACCAAGGCCCGTATTCCGGAGCAAACGCCCGATGCCATTGCTTAATAGTTTTGCAGAACTTCTTTCAGTTCGTTCGTAACCTTGGCCTGATCTTGAGGCAAAGCCGGAACATTTACACCCTCTGAATTCGCTAGCCTCAAAAAGTGAGCTGCCACCTGAGACAGGTATGGTGAATACATTTTCTGGTCGGGTTCTGTTACAATTCGGGCCAGATAGTACTGATTGTTAGCCGTAAAAGCCATATACATTAGTATCTTCTGCTTACCATTCTGCTCTACTTTTCCCGTCAGCGTTTCAATTTCATCAACCGTTTCGGGTGTAAAATTCTGAGTCAGAAAACCGTACTTGGTGGCATCTTTTCGGGATTCAATTTTCAGCCATTCCGTCAGAGACGACAGATTAGTCTGCTGAACGGGAAAAAGGGTATATACGAAAAGCCGCTTCGAAGATAGATTTTTCGGCCTCATGTCAGTGTTTGTGCCATTTTGCGTGCTGGTCCATCCCTTCGGTGGTTCTTCATTCAACCCACCAAAAACCAGTAACAGGCTGCAGATGATGTATTTCATAATTAGCTGGGTTTAAAACGACATATACGTATCATTTTCCGAAAAGATTGATTTCTCATGGTTTTCTGCTCGCTAAGTTCTAGGCACGGTTCTCTGATTCTACTCCATCTTATCAGTTAGAATTAAAAAATTAATTTGTTTAACGTTACTAAAACGTTTTAATAATTAAAATGTTAATTGTTGTTCCATATTACAGCTCTTACAATAAGGGAGAAATCATGCGTGTCAGTTTCTCAAGTAATCGTTTCCATTTTGGACGGTTTATCCACTGTTCGGGGTCAATTAGTTCAGCGTTTTGAATATCCTCATAAAACTTTTTCCGTAATTTTTCAGAGAAGTCTACGTCATAGATAAACGCATTTACTTCAAAGTTTAACTCGAAACTTCGGTGATCCATATTAGCCGTTCCTACTGCGGATAAATGACCATCTGACACAATGGTTTTGGCATGAATAAAGCCTTTCTGATACCGATATATTTCTACTCCTACCCTTAATAAATCATCATAATAGGAACTTGCTGCCGTATTCACAATCCAGGAGTCCGAAATGCCCGGAACCAGGAGTTTGACTTTGATACCACTCAAAGCCGCCACAATCAGGGCATCCTGTAAACTATCACCCGGAATAAAATAAGGCGTGGTAATCAGGATTTCTTTTCTGGACAGGTTAATCACCTGTAAAAGAGCAAACAAGATGGTAGGCTGCACCGAATCAGGCCCACTGGCGGCAATCTGAACCAGGGCGTCGGAAGGGGACGTATCAGGTTCGCAGTAATACTGTCGACTGGGTTCTATTTTATTATCTTTCGCACAAAAATTCCAGTCGCACATAAAGATGTATTGCAGGTAATAGGAACCCGGCCCATCGATGCGGATGTGCGTATCCCGCCAGTATAAGTCGTTGTCATTGGGGTTTCGGTATCGGTCGGAAATATTAATTCCTCCGGTAAATGACGTACAGCCGTCTACAACAATGATTTTTCGGTGATTGCGGTAATTGAGTCGGTTAGCCAGTGCAATGAAGAGGACTTCGTAAAAGGGGTACGCCTGCACGCCAGCCTTCCGTAGTTCAGGAGCGATGGATCGGCGAATGGATCGGCTGCCAAAATCATCATAGATAAACCGTACCTGAACGCCTTCCTGAGCTTTCTGAATTAGAATATCCTTAATTTCATTACCGATAGTATCATTTTCATAAATGTAATATTCAATATGAATGTGATGCTTGGCATTCTTTAAAGCTTTAATAATTTCAGGAAATGCTTCTTCTCCATTCAATAACAACTTTACCTGATTTCGGGACGTTAGGGGACTCAAATTATCGTTGAGGAGTAAATACGCCAATTCACGATTTTGCTGTATGGCCTGATCATCCGCTTTCAGGTTCTTTTCTGTAATCTGTACAACTTCTGCGTGCAGTTGTTTCAGTAACTGATCATTAGTTATCAGCTTCTTGGAGTATAAACTTCGCTTGCGATAATTGATACCGAAAGATAGATAAATGAAGATTCCAGCTACGGGCAGGAAGACGGTTAATAAGAGATAAGCCAAGGTTTTGGTACTGGCCCGCGTATCATAAATGATGCGAACGCAAACCAGAAAGACGATCAATCCATAAACGGATTCCCATATTAATAGCCAATCAATTTCTTGTAAAAAATGCATGGTTACTCTATTTTTTTAGGAACTTCTACGCCACTGATCCGTTGAATCATTCGTTTGATACTTTCGCGATTCCAGCCCGAAAAGCGTCCCCGCTGCATCACTAGTCGGTTGTCATAATCGGCGTTCAGATAAAAGTGAAAGGCAAAGGCGGCGTTGGGATTTTCCCAGCCCAATACCTGTCCGAAGCGAAGAACATTAAATTGCAATCCATAGTCATCATTACTAATGGTGTAAAATCCACGGGCAAAGTATTTTAAATCCTTTACTTCTTTTTGATCCAGCAAACCTTGTAATAACCCTTCCTGCTGCGGTATATAATGGAATTTAGTCCATCCACGATCAAAAACAGAACGATATCCTACCTGATATCCCCCCGGTACGGCGGCAACCGAATACCATAATAAGCTATTGAAAGGAGTGGGTGTCGTAAAGTGTTCCGTACTGGAAATTGATTGTTTCGCTAAGGATTCTTCAATCGAATGGTTAATCTTTTGCTTATGAAAAACGGCAAGCGAGATGTACAGCAAGCAATAAAGCACGCCTAGACCAGCCCAGGTTTTTCGGGCCGGATGCTGGTGCTTCAGATAAAGTAATGCCACGCAAAAAATCACCAGAGGTAAGGTAAACAAAGGATCAATTACGTATAGCAAATTGAAAGTAACCCGTTGATGGCTAAAGGGTTCGAAGATGCCCGTCCCGTAGGAGTTACAAACATCCAGAAAATCGTGAAGCAGGAATTGAATCAGGAAAAACAGATAAAAATGGAGGAAGCTTACCTGAGAAAATTTCTTTCGCAACAACCAGGAAAATCCTACTGGAGCCAGAAACGCCACTACTAAAGAATGCGTAATACCCCGATGCACCAGCAGATTTTCGGCGGGCGACAGAAATAGAGCATCAAGAGCATCTATATCGGGTAAGTTCTGGGCAATGGCTCCTATGAGTAATGCTTTTTTACCCATGCGTTTGGAAAGGAATGCCTCTCCAACGCAGGCTCCAATGGTAAGGTGCGTGAGCGTATCCAATTTCAGTAACTGAAAGATTCGCTTGATTAACCACTGGAAAGGAACGTCGGTTTTAATTAAATGTAGAAACAGACGGCAGCGAACCTGCCGTCTGTTTCTACATTTAATCTTTAGTCAGTTTAGAAACTGACTAATGTTTGGTAAAAAAAGGTAACCTTGCACCCGTTTTTCTGTACGATACTCTTATTTTTTCTTCTCAAAATTACCGCTGGCCGTTGTAACACCGCCCTTCTGGCTATTGACTTCAATGTTCCAGTTGCTGGGATTACCCTTCACAATCCAGCGAAGACGTACATAACCCATGCCGGGAATATTAGCCACTTCGAGCTTATCAGGATTTAGCTTTTGCTCTTTGTAACTCTCGAAAGCGGGCGAAGGTCCACCAAAACCAGAGCCGCCGCCGTCGGGGTTACTCATCTGCAAGCCACTGACTACCTGAGCACCTTTCAGCGTTATATAATCCGGCAGGTTTACTTTGTTTTTTACGTCGAACGACGAGTGTGTGGGAATAAC
The DNA here is from genome assembly GCA_913774715.1 of uncultured Siphonobacter sp. Taxonomy (GTDB): domain Bacteria; phylum Bacteroidota; class Bacteroidia; order Cytophagales; family Spirosomataceae; genus Siphonobacter. The sequence continues at coordinate 23,209 of CAJYHS010000256.1, forward strand.
CCGACTGTTAGTAATCGTTGCCGTGATTTGCGTGAGTCCGTTACCCAACTCCTGTTTTTCCACTTCTTTCACCTCAATTTTAGGCATTTGGTTGGCGTGAAAAATCGTAAACGCAGCGTTGCGGTGTCCGTCCGTTTCCAGAATAAAACCGGGGTGGTTACGAACGTAGTTCTTTTTGAAGCCACCAATCTCAATGTCACCGTATTGGGGATGTTTGAAGGGTTTCCATTCTACAAAAGCGTCACCGTGCAGTAATAAACGGTCGAAGTCATAAGGCTCTGTATTCGGAGTAGCCCTCAACTCGTTGGCTTCGCCTTTTTTGTTGAAATACAGATACGATGTCCAAAGCTCATTCGAGAACATGAAGATCCCGCGACCGAGGGCAAACCAGTCAATTTCACCCCCATAGACGGTATAAAGCGTTTTATGAATGGAACCATACTTGTAGGAAGGAATCATTTTCTCGCCCGTTTGCCCCAGGTAATCGTACACCTGCACGTCTTCGCGGTCGTAGTGAATGTCATCCTCTGCCGCACCGGGACCACGCAGGAAAATTCCGCCAAAGTTGTGGTAACTCTGAGCACCGGCAATGTTCGGATGTTTCATGACCCATTCCATAATTGCACGCGGCTCGGGTAAGCTGAAGGGATATTTGTAGGCTCCACCCTGAATGTAATCAGGTTGCCAGTTCCAGGCCCAGTCACGGTTGGGATCATAACTTCCGGGACGGTCTTCGTTAATCAAACCATCTCCGTCATTATCCAAACCTTCGTAACCCAGCATTTCGTACTCACCCTGCTCGCCGGGTTTTACGGGAATCAACATCCGGGGATCTTCAGGATTCGCTTTCAACCGGCCATAAGGTGATTTTCGACGCATCATCGTAATCTCACCGTCGCCGTCCAGATCGTCGAAATTATCTTCATCCACTAACCCATCACCGTCGTCGTCAATGGGTAACATCCCCGACCGTGGCGTATTAGCCGTGTTGGCATTATAGATAAAATCTTCGCGGGCATCGGGGTTGATGGTTGGAGCGAAGTAAAAAGCTTTATCGCGTAAAAGTTCTTTGATAAAGGCATTGGAGGCGTGATTTTCTGTCAGATACCAGGCCGCATATAATGCCATCTCCGAACCCTGTAACTCATTCGAGTGAATGTTACCATCCGTCCAGAAAGCTGGTTTTTGCGTATCCGGTTTACCCGATTTCATGTCCGTAATGGTTAATACGTACAGATCACGGCCCTGCTGGGATTTACCGATGCTTTCGAGTTTAGCCAGATTAGGGTGAGCTTTCACCATTCGCTGCATAATATCCAGCATTCCTTTGTAATCGTAATACCGATTCCAGGCCACCTGAACCTTCGGATTGGGTGGCGTACCAACGGCCCGAATGCCCGCTGGCTCTTTTTGCTGAGCCATGACCGCAGCTCCGGAAAGCAACAAGGCCAGCGTTAATGTTTTTTTCATGTGATGAATATGTTGCGTCATCCGTGTATCCTGATGACAGTAGAGTCGTTATTTCAGGGTAACATTCACTTTCGCCGATCCGGTGGGACCAGCGGATGCTTCAATTTCAAAGTTTCCGGTGCCGGAAACCAGCCAGGTCATTTGCTCGACACCGTTACCAGCGATGGCCGTACGAACCAGCTGATGCGTCCGACCTGAAATGATTTTCTGATTTTTAGCGGGCGTAGCAATCACTTTCAGCCGGTCTTCGTATTTAACACGATTGCCAATTTCAGAATGCGTGGGCATCAGACCTTTATTGTGAACATCTACCGTGATCCGATTCAGTCCCCCTGACAGGTTTTCCGTTTTAACATGCACAATTTCAATTTCGGGCATGGCTTTCGCGAAGGATAACAGGAAGCTGGCGTGTTTATCAGCCACTGGCGTTAACATAGCAACCGGAGGATTCCATTTGACGAAAGGTAACATTCCACCTACTTCCACTTTCTGGTTAGGAAAATCAGGGTGTTTGATTTCCTTCCATTCTACAAAAGCGGGAATGTTATTCGTGGCCGCCCACTTCAGGATGGTCACTTCCTCTTCTGAGGCGGCGGGAGCTGTACCACGGCCGGGCATCGCACCGGGACGCGAAGCAGGCATAGTTGCTGGACGAGTGGCGGCCTTGGTCGTATCTTTAGGCATCCACCAACCCGGCGTTGAAAAACTAAACTTACCAAAGTGATAGTACGCCCAGGTCGGTAAATCCCCTTTGCCTGGAGCTAAAGTTGGAGCATCGGTCAGGCCGGTGCCAGTGTATAACTTGCTGACGTACTCATTAATAGCGATGTCTTTCGCCTGCCAGCCTTTAATAATCCGCTGGTTGGCTTTAGCCGGATCAAACTTATTTGGCTCAGTCAAATTATTCGACATCCCAAACGTAATGAGGGCATAGACGTTTTTATTCTCGTACAACCAGTCAATTAGAGCCCGGTTTTCGGGTTCAGAAACGGGGTAATCCCCAGCTCCGGGTTTAAAAGGCTCGTAATCAAAGGTAAAGTTCTTATTCAGTTGAATTCCGCCTTCTCCGTCTTCATTAAATTCTCCATCCTTATCATTATCAATACCTTCGGTATACACCAGATATCGTCCCTGCTCCCCTTTCGAAGGATCAGCTTTCACCAAAACGCGTGAATCACCTTTGGACAGACGATAGTTACCTTCAGGGTCTTCAATTCGAATCTGAGTAATGAAGCCATCCCCATTGAGATCATCCGGGCCGTCTTCATTCGTACGACCATCACGGTCATCGTCCGTTATCCGGGCATTGCCGCTACGTTCGTATTTTAATTTAGCGAAAAACTGGGCAGCTGCGTCAGGGTTCAAACTGGGAATAAAATAGAACGTCTTGCTGGCCAGCAGCTTCGAAACGCTATCGGTTGACGCCTGAGCCAATAATTTTTCGGCGGTTTGCAGACTTAGTTCGGTTCCGGCCAGATGCCAGCCTTCCACATTGGCGATAATCACCACTGCGGGCTTTTTCCTGGCATCGCCCTGTCCGACACTCAGAACCCAAAGGTCTTTTCCTGTAGATGTTTTACCAATCGATTGGAGGCTTGTTAGATTTTTGTGCTGGGCATTGATTTGCTGGAGACGTTTAGTCAGAGCCGACTGATCGGGATAAGCCGACTGAGCCCATAAGCGTCCACCCAGCATGAGGGCAAGCCCAAGCGTGCTGATGAAGCGTTTTCTCATAAGGGGATTCGTTGATTTTTTGAAGTATTATTCCGATTGATACTCAAAGGTTAAATTCTGTAAAAGACGAATCAATCAGAAAAAAACAAAAGAAGTTTGGCCGGTTGCCTACAAAAATAGAAGTTTGAACCCGGGTTAACTTTTATTTTCTTTTAAATTTCGACTAATAAAGTAAATCCTGAGATGAGAAGCTTTTTCCTGATCTTACAGCAGTAGAATATGGATTATTGGACAGCTTTCCGTTTCTTTAAATTCATAAAAGGCATGTGGTCCGATTACCGCCTTAAGTATCTCAGTATTTTTTATGAAAAGAACGCTTGGCCTGATTTTTATTTTTATTCTTGGAAGTGAATTGGGAGCTTTTGCTCAACGTATTCATTGGGCCACTAAAGTTTTACAGGTTTCCTCCGAAACCAAAACCGAAGATCTATCCTACAGAGCTATTCAGGCATTAGGCAAACCTAACTCCGGCCCAGAAATGGGTGATTTACGTGCCGCCTGGCAGCCCGCTCAGCCTGACTCCGGTGAGGAGTTTCTGAAAGTGTCTTTCGATACGTTGATGCCCGTCCGACAGATTACTGTTGTCGAAAATTACGGAGCCGGATGTATTCAACAAATCTGGTTGAGCGATGAAAAAGGAGATGAAAAGCTGGTTTATTCTAATTCTGCCCCTTTTCCCTCTGCACAAGGTAAAATCTGGTCGATTAAGCTGGCTTCCCTCACCCCTTACCCGGTGTCTGCCTTAACAGTGGTGCTGAATACCACCCGTCGTTCGGGATACACCCAGATTGATGCCATCGGTATTTCTCAGGATACGCTTGCCTTTAAGCCAACCATTCATCTTTCTAAAAAGTATAATGAGCAGAAAATCGTTAAGGAAAATCTTGGAGAAGCGGTCAATTCGAAAGCAAATGAACTAATTCCGATTATCTCGGCTGATGGAAAAACCCTGTACTTTACCCGCTGGGATCATCCTGAAAATAAAGGCGAAGCCATTAAGGAAGGGGATGATGACATCAAAAGAAAACCCCAGGACATCTGGTTTTCTCAGCAATTGAATGGCATTTGGCAAAAGGCTCAGAATATTGGTAGCCCGCTCAATAACAGAGACCATAACTCGCTTTTCTCGATATCAGCCGACTCCCGAACGGCTTATCTGATGAACGAATATGACGAAACCGGAACCATGCATTTAGGAATTTCGTACTCACGAAAAACGCCAACGGGCTGGTCTTTTCCTAAACCCATGAAGATTGAAAATTTCGATATTCTTCGTCAGGAAGGTCGCTATACTACTGAATTTGCTTTATCGGCAGATGAGCGGGTTTTACTCATGAGTGTCTACCGGGCTGATACCCACGGCGGTCGGGACTTATATGTTTCGTTTCTGAAAGATTCAAAAGTCTGGTCAACGCCTAAAAACCTGGGGCCGACCCTGAACACCATCGAAGAAGAAGGTTCTCCCTTTCTGGCCGCCGATGGAAAGACCCTATACTTTTCCAGTCGTGGTCGCCCCGGTTACGGTGACTATGATATTTTCATTACCCGTCGGCTCGATGATAGCTGGCAAAAATGGACAGAGCCAGAAAATTTGGGACCGGTTATTAACTCTCCTACCGATGACGTTTTCTTCTCGGTTCCTGCTTCGGGCGAGTTTGCCTATTTATGCTCCAGTGAAAATTCATACGGTAAAGAAGATATTTTCCGGATTCGTCTGACCGAGGACATTAAACCAGAACCTGTCGTTATGCTTTCCGGGAATGTGCTGCATTCGGTAACTAAAAAGCCAATCAACGCTGACATTTTTGCTCAGGTATTGCAAGGTGAGAAAGATAGTATTCAAACGGAATTCAACCCTGCGACGGGTGAGTATAAGTTCATTCTTCCCACCAGGAAATTGTATGGTCTGAACGCTTCCAAAGCCGGATTTTATCCCATTTCCGAAGAAATGGATTTAAGAAATGAAAAACGTTACCGCGAAATTCGTAAGAACCTGCTATTGGTGCCGATTGAAGAAGGAGCGAAAATCACGATGAACACGGTTTATTTCGAACAAAGTCAGCCCGAAGTAGACTCCTCTTCATTTGGAGAATTACGTCGCCTGGTTCAGGTAATGAAAGAACATCCTACGATGAAAATCCTGATGGAAGGCCACACCGACAATTTCGGAGACTTCAATGCCAACATTGTCTTATCCCAGCAGCGAGTGGAACACGTGAAAAGTTACCTGGTTTTCAAAGGTATTGCTGCAGATCGTATTATTTGTAAAGGGTATGGTTCTAGTCGTCCTCTGGTGAGTAATTATAGCGAAGAAAATCGTCGAAAAAACCGTCGGGTTGAGTTTACAATATTGACAAAATAAATTCCTTATTCGCCAGTAACGCTCCAGCGGAGAAACCGTATTATGCTGAATTGAAGTCATTTTTTTACAAACTCCAGCAATCGAAGAGAAATCATCCTTCAGGAAAACGGCTCTTTCATTAGTCGTCTTCCATCCATAGTTAGCCTTTATTAAGCTACGATGAAGAAGCCGTGGTTTCCCGTTACATTCCCTTTAAGATTTGCATCCCCCAGCCTTTTTGACCATTTTCGCGACTGAATCAGCCTTCTTTGGTCCGAATTAGTACCATGTCACGACCCCTACTCATTGTTCTTTTATCCGGAATTCTAGTCCTGGCCCTTGGGCTTCGGTTATATACACTCGGAGACTATAGCTTATTTTTTGACGAGAAATCAACATTACTAGTTTCTCAGGGAGTTGCACTGGAAGGTGCAAACCAGCCTGAACTTCACCAGAAGTATTTCACTCCTCAGGATTTTTGGCGGCCTAAACGTATGGCTGATTACTACGAAGCCATTAATCGCAGTGATATAGGTAACTCCCCGGCTTATTACGTTTTATTTCATGGCTGGGTCGCCTTGTTTGGCTTAAGTGATTTTAGCCTTCGATTTCTCTCGGTTATTTTTAGTGTGTTAACCGTTGCTCTGAGTTTTCGTTTCACAAAAAAACATTTGAAAAGCGATAAGCTGGCTCTGAGTGTGGCCCTTGTTATCGCTCTTGAACCCTTCTTCATCGCTTATAGTCATCAGGCACGTAATTACTCGATGACTTTCTTCTTTACCTTGTTATTAACCGACGTATTTTTAGACATTGTCCGGTCCCCCACGCCAGTGCACTGGACTAAATTTCTATGGTATGGTCTTCTAGCCTGGTTAGTCTGGTTCTGTCATTTACTCGCCATTATTGTCGTTGCTATTCACGGCATATACGTTTTATTATACGTTCGAAATATCCGTACCTGGATCGGACTGGGCCTGTCCTTACTATTACCCATTGCTGGAATGATCTGGTGGATGTCCCCTGGAAAAGGCGGTGAATACACCCTGCATACGCTGAAATATCAGGGCGAATTGTATAAAAAAGTAGCCGACACGCAGTCTCCCGAAATGTTGGCCACCCCTCAAAACGTTTGGGTTAAACTTTCTCCCGTGCTGGCTGACCAGTTCTGGATTACCAATGGGTTGGCGAATCGACTGGCGGGGAAAACTAACTTCATCATCTGGACGCTTACTACCTTATTATCCATATTTGCTCTCTGGCAGTATCAACTGTATCAACGTTTTAAATGGTCAATTCTGGCCATTATGGCTACCATTCTTTCGCTATTTTTCTATAAATCCCAACCCTGGGGCTTTTTGGCCTTACAAAGTGCCTGCATCCTTCTGGGCGTCCTGATCTATTACAGTACCCGAAAAAAAGCTGCTTCCGAACGTTCATTACTTCTATTTTTTGCCTTGCTCACGTTTGTCCCGACGGCCTTTCTGCTGGTGATGACACTAAAAAACGGACATACCTTTGGCATCACCCAGCGATACGGTGGATTTTCATTTCCCTATGCTATCATACTCATTGCCATTGCGATTCGAGAAAGTGTAAAACTTCCATTCTGGGGTAAACTTATTATTCTAGCGGCCTGTATCAGTCAGTTCGGAGCCATTGCCAAAATGCTGAATGAAATTTATGAGGACCGTTCGCCGAAATACACTTACCGATCAGAAGCCCGAATTTCTAATCCCTATATCAAGGCTGCTGAAACGCTGAAGAAGTTATATATGCCCGGAGATACTATTCTCTATCCCAGCGGAGTCAAGGACGTTTTTGGTGCTGCGGACAAGTATACGTATGGTATTAAAGTTTCCATTATGGATGCTCAGTTTATTAACGTTTATCTCCCCAAAGATGCTACCTATTGGCAACGAGTGGACCCGGCCGAAGCGGATAAGTTGTATCTTTGGCAAAAATCAACTGGAAAAAAACGTTTGATTTTTGATTTCGAAGGCCCCAAGTATCGCTATTAATGCTACATAACCGGCCTTCAAAGTTGTAGTGTCAGAATTAATTTCATCGACAAATACCTGGATTTAACGAACATTCAGACTTTAAAAACGTTTGAACCTACAAATCCTTCCATTGCTATTACCAGTAACAATTTCAACTGCCAGCCTTATTTTCCATGTTGGAAACTGAATTAAAACAATTAGCCGGAGAGTTGCGACTCAAAGCCCTGGAACTTTACAAAATGGCCAATGCTGGTCATATTGGCTGTTCTATGAGTTGCCTTGACCTGATGATCGGTACGCTAGTCAAGCAAAAACGCACTCAGGAAACCTTCATTCTTTCCAAAGGTCACGCAGCGGCAGCTCTTTATACCTGCCTGAACCACCTTGGCGAAATTTCTGACGATACGTTACAGACCTTTTACAAGAATAACACTACGCTTCCCGCTCACCCGGCTCCTAACAAGCACGCCGGCATTCCTTTTGCGACGGGATCGCTAGGGCATGGCTTACCCATTGCAACGGGAATTGCCAAAGCCAATCAATTACTAGGGGACGACCTGCTGACCTTCGTACTAATGTCCGACGGGGAAACCAATGAAGGCACTACCTGGGAAGCTCTGCATTTTGCCGTAAATAATCAGCTGGATCAACTCGTGGTATTAATCGACCGGAACCGCTTACAGGGATTTGGACAAACTCAGGACATTCTGGGTGACTCTGCTGATCCCCGTAAATACGAAGTCATCGGAGCGGAAGTCCACGAAATTGACGGCCACGATATTCCTGCCATTATTCAGACGATTGAGCTGGTTCGTACTCAGCGGAACGGTAAGCCTAAAGTAATTGTGGCCAATACTGTAAAAGGTAAAGGCGTCTCTTACATGGAAAACCGAATGGAATGGCACTACCTGCCCATGTCTGCCGACTTGTACGAGCAAGCCCAAAAAGATGTCATTGAGACCTATCAACTATCTGTAGAACACGTTCATTAGTTTTCCGTTGTTAGTTTTCCGTTGTCAGTTATTGCTTCTATGCCTCAATTGAAAACTGAAAACTCTAAACGGTAAACTGCCCCATCGAATGACCGAATCATTACGTGACGATATATTGCAGCTGCGTGGACCCATTTTCGTTTTTGGTGCCAGTGGATTTATCGGAGCTGCTTTGTTTGAAAAACTCTTTGCGATTCGCAAGGATGTGTATACCCTTACCCACGACGCCCGCAAGGCCTGGCGTTTGAAGCTACTGGATGTTCCGGCAGAAAATGTTATTCACTGTGACATCGTTTCTCCCACTTCAGTAAAAGGAGTTTTTGATGAATTAAAGCCTAAAACGGTCTTTAATTTAGCTGCTTACGGAGCATATTCCAAACAGCAAAACATTACACTGACGTACGAAACTAACGTTATTGGAACAGTTAATATTCTGGAAAACTGTACGTCAGAAACCGTATACATCCACGCTGGCAGCAGCTCGGAATATGGGTTTAATTGCACGGCTCCCAGTGAAACTGATCCCGTTGAGCCCAATAGTCATTATGCGGTCTCGAAGGTTTCTTCAGCCTATCTGGTTCAGTTTTACAATCAGGTTCAGCAGAAAAAGGCGGTTAACCTTCGGCTGTATTCGATTTACGGCGACTGGGAAGAACCCGACCGGCTGATTCCTCGGTTGATTGAAAACGTGCGAAAAGGTCAGTTACCTCCACTGGTTTCACCGGAAATTTCCCGTGATTTCGTGTATGTTGACGACTGTATTTCTGCCTTCGTCAAGGCCGCCCTGGCGGATTATACCGTTGTTGGTGGAAAATCTTACAACATCGCGTCTGGCATTAAAACAACGATTGCTGATCTGGTAAGAACCGTTCAGCAGCAGTTTGCTATTACTCAGGATGCAGTGTATGGAACGATGCAGAACCGGAAATGGGACCTAGCTGAATGGTACGGTGACCCCACGGCTGCTCGTCAGGATTTGAAATGGGAAACCAAGTTTTCGCTCGCGGAAGGATTGCAACGTACTTACGACTGGCAACAAAAGCATAACTATGAAGATCGGGTTGTTCCCGCCTTCGAAAATCCCTATCTGAATCCAGTTATATCGGCCATTATTGCCTGTTACAAAGATGCTCAGGCCATGCCTTACATGTATGAGCGTCTGGTAAAAACCTTCAATGCCATGAAGGTTCGTTACGAAATCATCTTTGTCAATGACCGTTCTCCCGACGATACGGAAGCGGTTCTGGAACAACTCTGTGCGAAAGATCCCAATGTGATTGGCATTACCCATTCCCGCAATTTCGGCAGTCAGTCAGCCTTTTTGAGTGGAATGGAAATCTCTACCGGAGATGCCGTAGTGTTGATGGATGGTGACTTACAGGATCCCCCGGAAATCATTCCTGATTTTTACGAAAAATGGCAGGAAGGCTACGAAGTCGTTT
>CAJYHS010000257.1 GCA_913774715.1 uncultured Siphonobacter sp.
GATAAGGCCGTGAAACCCCGCCAGCAACAGCGTTTCAACGGCGAAATAAATAAAGATACGATCCAGTAGAGAAAGCTTCATGATAAGGCATTAAAGGTGGTCTGCATGGCACTGATCCGTATTTCACACTGAGCAACCTGCATGGCATAGTGAGCTTTTTTCGCGTCCGTGGAAGCATCCCTGAGCTTTTTACGATGCTTGGAAAGATTGCTTTTCTCATTTCGGATCAGTCGATCCAGCTCAAGCTTTTCGCGGGGAAGGGTACGGATGTATTCGCTTTCGTCAAACTCGCTTTCCCGCTCTGCTTCCGGCCGTTGGCCGTGTTCAATCACGTACCGCAGTTCATCCCCTTTGGCCCTCCAGTCCTCGCGAAGCTTCAGAATTTGATCCACCAGTTCTTTGCACTTTTGTCCGACCGGCATACTGGCCAGCTGATTCGATAGCCTGCGTTTGGAAGCGTCGATCTCGAAAAGCTCCCGCTGAACTTCTTTCACCAGATTTTCGATAACTGGACTAAGCGGCTTCTTTTCGGGCTGGTATTCTTCGCGTCTGGCTTCCTGAACGGGCTGAGCGGCCTTCAGAGCTTCGTAAACCTCCTTAGCCTTTTCGTATTCAGCCAGGGTAGCCCGTTGGCGTTTATAGGCCATCCCAACTAGTTCCAGGTGGGCTTTGGCCTGTCTGCGTTGCTGCTGTAAGGTTTCCTGATTCATGCAAGCAAAGCAAACAGGCCATTGCCCTTATGCCTTAGACGAAATTAGCTGGAGCATCCGGCCAATCGTCTCATTGCGTTGCACCAGCTCCAGGTACGTCAGGATCCCATCCGGGCTATCCATCTCCCGGAACGCGTACGGCTCCAGCTGAGAAAGTTCAACCTGGTATTGGGACAACAAAAGGGTAAACTCACCCAGGTCAAAACCGCTTTCCTGAAGGTAGGCAACCAGGCTGGGTATTTCTTCAGAATTCATTGATCAGATTGTTGAAGGTTGAAAAAACGAAAATCCGACCCGTTATAAACCGGCCGGATTTTTCAAACGCAACTTCCCACCAAAGGCTTTTTATTGTTCCTGGTTATCCGTATCGCCTTCGCCGTCAGACGCATCGTCTTCAGACGTTTCTGTATATCTTTTTGCTCGTTCCACGGAGGCAGCAGCCAGAGCAACCAACTCCTTCCGGGCATTTTTTTTTATCCGTTCGGCCCGGCTATCCGTTTCCGGTTCCGGCGTTGGTTTTGAGGCCGCTTTGGGGGTCTGGCTTTCGTGTCCGGCTTCCCTTGCCAATTGGGCTCGGCTTAGTGGATCTACTGTTGCCGGTGCTGCCAGATCCTCCTGAATCGTCTCCGTTGCTATCGGTGTCGCTGGAGCTTCCTGAATCGTTTCCGTTACTGCTGGAGTCTCCTGAATCGTTGTCTGAGCCGCTTTCGCCGCCGATTTGGTCTGTTTGGCCATTGTCTTGTTCTTTGGTTAGCGAAACAGGCCGCTCAACGAAGTACTTACTCATACCCGCATCCAGGAAACGTTCTACAAGGCCATCGGTCAGGCTCTCTTCGTTTAGAGGGATCAGCCCCACACCGGACAAATATTTGGAAACGCCCCCTTCAGGCAGGTTGATCAGGTCGTATTTCGTTAAGCGGCTCATTTCAGGTACTTGGGAAAGTGTGATTGAAAAGGGTTAAACTACGGGCTCCAGAGGTGTTACCTCCAGATCAGCAATCGCTTCAGCAGTCAGTACGGGAATATCCCACATCATGCCGTCTGTATCGCCTTTCAGGGTGTAACCTCTCTTATCATTACCCTTCTTACCACCCTTAAAGCTGGATTTCAGGAAAATCGGATCATCAGAAGATCCCAAAACGGCAAACTGACCATCCTTCATTTCAACAATGATCACGCAACCCGCATTGAGGTTCTTTTTGACTTCCTTACGAACTTCTTTGGAAAAGCCCGCCAGCATGAATTCTACGGTGTGTTTGTACGACTGATAGGCCGGATCACCCGACCCGTCCGAACTTACTTCAGCGGTGCCATCGGGAAAAAGGTACTCGGCAAATTTGCTACCCTGCTTCAGAACAGGAAGGGCGGCAATCTCGCCTTCGTCGTCAATACCGGCTACTGAAGGCCAGTTTCCAACAATGTGACGACTGTTCACCAGCAACACCCGGCGAAGACCGCCCGGGTTGGGCTTCTGGAAGCATTGAGCGTCGATAGTCGCAAAATTTACGGTTGCCATAGGGCTAAAAATTGAAGGTTGAAGTTTTAAAAAAGAGCCCTCCCTATGTTCTGGAAGGGCTATTTTTGTTAGAATAGGATTCAGGGACTATTGAGGATCCAGCGTCCAGATCAGTTCCGCAATACCGATACCGGCACCGGCCTGGAAGTCCATCATGACGGCAATATCCCGGGTACGTTTGCCGTAATCAACGTCAACGTTGTTCATGGCTCCTTCATCATCGTACAGATAAACCAGGTTCTTCCGGGGGGTAATGATCGGACGGGTAAAGCCATCCAGACCGGGTTCCACCACGAATTCAATCTGTGTATCTTCAATGAAAGACTTCTCCGATTCGGAACGGGTAAACTTGCCGTACTCATTACGAAAATTCCGTTCGTAGGCCGTTTTAATGGCCCGCGGAACCAGGCAAATCAGGTCTGAATACAGGTACTCCGAGGGAATGGTATCCACCAGCGTTTCAAACACTTCTACCCCGTTGGCTGACGTAATGGCGGGAGCGTCAATGATGTTACCGGCGGGCACTTCACTGGCTACGATAGCGGCCAGTACCTGACTCCGCAGGCCGTCCATCACGTCTTCCGGATTGGTACCGGCCGCGTTATAAATCCCGTTAAACAGGGCTTTCACGCGAAGATCAGACTGAGCCCGGGCAATGATCTGGTTCATTACCACTTCCTCGAAGGGGAACGTTTCCGGATCCAGTGAGCCACCTTTGACCTGCCCCAGATACGATTTGTACAGCTGTACAATCTTCGTATGAGAGAACTGCACGTCAACCTTTGCCTGACGAACTTTACCCTTCCGGGTTTTGAACTTCACGGCACCGGCTTTGGGGTTGAAGGTATCCTTTCCGCCCGGTTGCAATACGCTTTCAATGGCAATCTCAGACAGCACCACTTCATCCGTTCCCGGAATAGAGGTCATGTATGAATCAATCGCCTTGATTGCACTATTGGCAATACCTTCATGAACGCCAGGCACAAGTAATTTGGTGAAAACGTGTTCCCGATTGTCCAGGGCATGGGCGGCCAGATCAGCCGCAATACCAGCAAGATTAAATGAATCTGGCATAAAAAATATAAAAGTTGAAGGTTGAAATTCAGTTACTTACACTAGCACATATTACCAGTTCTGAAGCTACTATTTCTTGGCAGCCTGGATGCGGTTTTTCGCATCAATAGCCTTCTGAGTCAGGGCCGAAACCTTACGCTTATCAGGCTTATTTTCCGATTCATCACCCGCAGGAGCTACGCCTTTAGCCTTTTCTGCCTGGTACCAGTCCAGAGCCGTTTTCGCTTCAGCAGCACCTACACCCAGATCCGTATACGCTTTTACGGAAGCCTGAGCCGCGTCACGTTCGCCTTCCGCTTTCATTTTGTCAGCCTCCAGGGCTTCAACTTTCTGATTGGCTTGCTCCAGGGCATCGGCCGTTTGTTTATGCTCTTCAACGGATACGGCAAGGGCCGAAATTTGCTCTTCCGTTACTTCAGCGGCATCGTCAGCGGATACGCCGAAAACACCCGCCAGGGTAGTCTTTAAGCTCATAGAACTTGAATTATTGGATTTTTGAGATTGAGAATTTGCCTGCTTCGCCAGCTGATCAGCCCGTACAACGGCATCCAGAAGAGAACCAAACCTGTCAGCCATCTTGAGCTTCTTAGCCTGTTTGCCCTCAAACATTTTGCCGCTGAATACGCTTTCATCGGTGATCCCGGGCCGACCTGCCTTCACGGTGCTGATAAACTGCGTACGGATTGAATTGAGTGAGGTTTTCACGTCAGCAACGATTTCATCCGTGAGCGGCTCAACGGAGTTGTATAAGGCCTTGCTTTCCGATCCGTCGGAACGGATAATGGTAACCTTATACCCTTCCTGCTCCAGTGCTCCCGTCTGGTCCACGTGCATCGAAAGAACGCCAATGCTGCCCACCTCCGAAGAAATGGCATCTTCCATCCAGATTTCCCGGGCTTGACTGGCTACCCAATATGCGGCACTGGCTGCCATACCAGCCACCCAGGCCACAACGGGCTTTCTGGAGTTTTTAACCGCAGCACCCAAAGCCCCGGTACCGTCCACTTCGCCACCCGGACTGTTGATTTCAAGCACAATTGCCGAAATGTTTGGGTCTTCGTTGGCGGCCCGGATCCAGTTGGCCATATCCTCCGAACCGAAGGAACAAGCACCCCCGTAACGGCTCATGGCTCCAATGACGGGAACGATGAGAACATGACCGGTAGACGAAAGAATTTTCTCCTGCCATTTGTAACCGTAGGGAGTAAGCCCGGCCGATTTATTCCAGGTATGGAGCTTTTTTCGTTCTCCTACCAGCCCGGCAAACAGGTTTTCTTTGCCGTTTATAATTCGGTGCATGACTACTTCAGCCACGCGGTCATGATAGGCAGGTTCTAACGCATAACGGTTTGTTAAAAGTTGAGTGAGCATGTAACCAGGTCTAGTATTTGCAAGAATTGGATACAAGCTTCGCCAGGATTTCAGGGGATTTACAGGACGCAAAAAAAGCCCCCCGATTCATCGAAGGGCTTTAGTTTTCCAGAGCGGGCCTGTCGGTGGTAATAGTTCCAGTTGTACCAGCCTAACAGCCTGACATACGCATATTTAGTGTACGTCCGGACGTGGTTCTTCCGGTTGAATTGCTTCATAAACTCCAGCCAAAACGCGTCTATATCCTTCCGGGTGAAGCCTGAAAAAGCATTGTAGATATAGAAAAAGTCGTGAAAAGCATCCGCCGGAAAATCCCGGTATACGGGATGCACCAGGCCTTGCAGAAGGTCCGGAACGCTTGCCCCGTCTGTCACAAAACCAGCCGGTATCCGGAAGACCCGGCCGGTCTTTGACTGAAGCAAAATATCCGATTGCAGCCGGTACCGATCCGGCTGCAATTGCTCGGTATCATACTGTAAATCAACGAGCATACGCTTACAGTTCAATTTCCGGGATACCTCCGTAATACTCAATCATTCGGGCCTTAAACCAGGGGTGTTGCACGGCGGCACCGAACAGATACAGCACAAAGTCTTTCGGTAATTCGTGCATATCCGATTCTTCGGTTGACACCGGCTCCCAACTGGTAGGGTTCTCCCCCATCGGCATTTTCCAGATTTTTTCCAGCACTACACTCCCACTATGAAATTGCCTGGATAGGTCTATGATCAGGCGGCCACGAAAGTCCTGACGAAGGTTCAGGGCCGTTTTTT
>CAJYHS010000258.1 GCA_913774715.1 uncultured Siphonobacter sp.
TCATCGTTCTTTTGGGTAAGGCGGCAGAACTTTGCCCGTAATAATCAGCTAAAGAAAGGGTTAGGTATCGTCAGTAAGTCATCATTCCAAACCACTTTAGTTAATTCCTCTTTACGGGATTCTATAAGGGTATTAATCAATGGAACACAATGGAAATTGGCATAGATAGTTTCGCTTCGGCCATGTACGGCAGTCATGAGTTGAGTAGTCAACTCGCCATGGAGCAGCTTCTGGAGAGAATAGTGGCATCGGATCAGGCCGGACTTGATGTTTTCGGTATTGGCGAACACCATAAAAAGGAATTTCTGGACTCTGCTCCGGCAGTGATACTGGCGGCGGCGGCTTCCCGTACCCAAAACATCCGGTTGACGAGTGCGGTTACCGTGCTTAGTACATCCGATCCGGTCCGGGTATTTCAAAGTTTTGCAACGCTGGATATCATTGCTAAGGGCCGGGCCGAAATGGTCGTGGGCCGGGGATCTGCAGTAGAAGCCTACCCATTATTTGGGTTTAACCTCCAGGACTATGATGACTTATTCAAAGAAAAACTGGAATTGCTATTGCAAATTCGCAAGGAAGAGTTTGTTACCTGGGCGGGTAACTTCAGGCCCGCCTTAAAAGATCAGCCTGTTTATCCACGCCCTGTGCAGGAGAAAATTCCGATCTGGCTGGGTGCCGGGGGGACACCCCAATCTTTCGTGCGGGCTGGTCGATTGGGACTTCCCTTAATGGTTGCTGTGATTGGTGGTCAGACCGAGCGTTTTCGACCTTTGATTGATCTGTACAGAAAATCGGGCCTGGAAGCTGGATTTCGCCCGGATGAACTTAAAGTTGGACTGCATTCACCGGGGTATGTCGGCGAAAGCGATCATGCCGCCATCGCTGAGTATTACCCAGGCTATGCCGCCTTATGGACTAAATTAGGAAAGGAACGAGGCTGGCCACCGGTTACCAGACAACACTTTGACCATCTGATCGAGCCGGAAGGCGTACTTGTGGTCGGCGGGCCTGAAACGGTAGCTCAAAAGCTATTGCGACATAGCCAAGCCCTGGGCGGAATAGATCGTTTTACCTTTCAAATGGATAATGCGGGACTTACGCATCAGCAGTTAGTACGGTCCATCGAGTTAATTGGAGCGAAAGTAATCCCTTGGTTGAAAGAGACGCAAAGCCATTAATCGCTTTATTGACAAGATCCAGCACCGCCAGTATAGAAAGAATGTCCTATGAAAAAGAAAAGTAGTTTCTCCACGCAAGGCCAAAGAGCAGATATGGCCGATCTGACCATCCATCGCATTCTGCCCAACCGGTACGCTGATGCCGTCGGGCCGTTCGTTTTTTTAGATCATATCGTCCCAACGCTTCAAACGAAGGTTAATAAAGAAGGTACTGGAGCCCACCCGCACCGGGGAATCGCTACGCTAACGTATATTATCAGTGGTGAAGACGAACATTTTGACAGTGCAGGAAACTACGCCAAAGTGCACTCGGGAGGCATTCAGTGGATGAATGCCGGAAATGGGATCATCCACGATGAAACGCTCAATCATGATTCACAGACGGATTTAAAACAAATCCATGCTTTTCAGTTCTGGATTAACCTGCCTTCGGCTATGAAAGCCCAGAAACCAGCCTATCTGGCCATTGAAGGCCATCAGGTTCCACTACGGACACTTCCCCATGAAAGCGGATGGATTAAGGTAATTGTTGGTTCTTTCGAAGAAGTAGAGTCAAAAATTCCCAACTATTCCCACCAGTTTCTTTATCATGTTCATTTAAAGCCAGGAGCCAACTTGACGCTGGATTTTTCGGAGCAAATAGAGGTAGCCGTTTTTTTACCAACGCAGTCAGCTACTATCAATGATGAAAAGTTTAATGCGGGGGACTTCATCGAATTTGACAGAAATGCCGGAAGTATCGCCTTATTCAATGAGAACGATGAAGCTTCGGATTACCTAGTGTTCGGCGGAGAAACCTATCTGGAGCCCATTGCAGCGGAAGGCCCTTTCATCATGAATTCGAAGCTGGAAATTGCTAACGCCTACAGGGATTATTACAATGGCGATTACGGAAATATAGACTATGAAAAGCATAAGGAAAAAGAATAGAAGGTTTTGAATAAACCCCAAGGCCCAAGTTTGGTAAAGTATAATAAGAATGGTGTGGCCCATCATTCTTATTTTTTGTTTTATAGATTTTAGCGATTCGTATCCATCAACTAATCCTGTATCTTCCATGGCAAGTAACGGCATTACCCTGGAACCAGCCACTCAGCATGAAAAAGACAGGGCTTGCCATAATCTAGTAATCTGCCATGCAACTCATTATTGAAGGGGACCAAATCCATGACATTCCTTCACTTTATAAAGAAATCAATCGGGTATTCATGAAGGAAGAGAGCTGGGAATTAGGAAACAGTCTTGATGCTTTCGATGATTTACTCTACGGAGGGTATGGCGTACTGAAAGATGTTCAGCAGGTGTCTATCGTCTGGAAAAATATGGAGCAAAGTCGTGCAGCTCTAGGCTACGAAGTTACCAAAGCGTATTACGAGGAGAAACTCAAACCTGGCTCTCCTTTCAATCACGAATTTTTCCGGAAAAAGTTACTGGAACTTGAACAGGGAACGGGAGAAACCTATTTTGATGTACTGCAAACCATCCTGGCCAATCATACGAACCTCACACTCATACCTGCCTGAAAACCGATCTATTCATTTAGTAAATGGATAACACACTATTTAATATAACTTTATGCCTAAATAATATAATGTTACATTGTGAGTACTAGTAATAGACCAACCCCTGTATCGATGGAAACGCTTACCGATGAAAAGCTTTGGCATTTGCTCCGGCAGGGAGATCGGTTAGCATTTGCTCAATTGTACGAGCGGTATTATTCTATTCTGTACAGTTACGGCTACAAACTCTTTCCTCAAATTACCTTAGTGGAAGACGCCGTTCAGGATTTATTCATTGACCTCTGGCGAATGCGGGAGAATCTTTCCGCCGCCGATTCCATCAAATTTTACTTGTTTCGCTCGCTTCGTCGAAGTATTCATCGCCTTTCCGAAAAAGAAACCGCGTTTCATCTTCTTCAAGGCGAACCCATTCAGGAATCTACGGAGCAGAGCTGGATTAATCAGGAGCGGGAAACCTTAGTAACCCAGCGGCTTTTAAGCTTAATGAAAGCCTTGCCCAGCCGTCAGCTGGAAGTGGTCACCCTTCGGTATTACGAAAATTTCAGAACAGATGAGATTGCCTTAATTATGGGCATTTCCGAAAAAGCCGTTCGTAATACCCTTTACAAAGCCCTTACCGAGCTCCGCCAGCACCTGTCCATCCTAACGACGTTAATGAGCTTGCTGAGTGGATTATTCGGAATTTTTTGGGTCTGGTAAAAAATAAATACATTTTCGAGGGGACACTTTTTACTTTTTCTACTCTGGTATAGCAAAGGAGGACATACACCTCTATGGAGCTCTACTATGACTGACTACTCTTCGTTCTCTGTCGAAGAATTTATTAATGATGAGTACTTCCGAAAAAGCGTGCTAGCTCCTTCGATGGAAACGGATGCGTTCTGGGCAACATTCCTCCAGAAGCACCCGCAGCAGCTGGCAACGATTACTTCAGCCAGGGCTTTTTTCAAAGCACTGGATCAGTTGCAGAGGTATCCCAGCTCTGAACAGGGTCAACGAATGTGGGAAGGCATTGAACGGCAAACGCAACAGCCCTTGCCTGAACGTAACGTACGTTCAAAAAAAAGGCCTCAACTGGGATGGTGGGCAGCAGGCATCGCTGCCGCCAGTATCATAGCTCTGGTATGGTTTCGTCCTGTTTCAGGAGTATTGGAAATATCCCAACCCCTTACGGCTACAGTAGTGGATTCAACCTGGGTGTTACGGGTTAACCCAACCCAGCAGTTGCTAACTTTCCAGCTCAGCGATGGTAGTGAAGTCATGCTTTCTCCGCAGAGTCAGATCCGTTACCCCAGACATTTTGAGGCTGATAAACGGGAGGTTCATTTAGTGGGAGAAGGCTTTTTTAAAGTAGCCAAGAATCCCCGGCAGCCGTTTTTCGTCTTTGCTAAAAATCTCATTACGCAGGTTATCGGTACCAGTTTTCGTATTACTGCCTTTGCCAAGGCTTCGCAGGTAAAGGTTACCGTTCGGACGGGCAAAGTGGCCGTTTACTCCGCCCTGGATACAAAAACCTCTTTGCTGTTGACAGCCAACGAACAGGTTCAATTTGATGCAGGCAGTCAAAAGCTTACCAAGAGTATGATTCCGTCTCCGACCCTGTTACAGGCAACGCAAGAAGCCCAGTCTTTTGCCTTTGACAACGCTCCCATTGCTGAAGTTTTTCAGACGCTGGAAAAATCCTATGGCGTCACAATTACTTACGACGCGGGCCTCCTAAAAAACTGTTCACTAACGGCTCCTTTATCCAACGAATCCTTCTTCAAAAAGCTGGATCTCATTTGTCAGACGATTGGGGCCACGTATGAAGTCTGGGGCAGTCAGATCATCATCACTGCTAAAGGCTGCTAAACCTTTGATTTTAACACTCTAAACAAAGCCTATTATGATTCGCCTCCACTCCTATTTCTCTACCTAAATCTGAGTTTACTGCTTTTTTGTTTACGGCACGTATGTACGTGATTTCATGACGTCCCTGACTGCTACTGGCAGGGAGTAAGCTCGTCTTTGTGCCCTGGTAATCCTTAAAACCTCTACCTTTTATGAATAATCACTGGACTCCATTCTTACATCGATGGCTCAGATCTATGAGCCTTTCCCTTCTGTTGGTGCTTTTGTTCACTGAAATCTCAGTGGGTCGAAGCGGATTAACGCAGGAGATTCTTCATCAGCCCGTATCTGTCGTGGCTGATAATCAGGATTTAAAATCAGTTCTTACGGATCTATCGAAGTCCGCTCATATCAAGTTCCTCTACGTACCCCAGGTCATAGCTGCCGCAAAAAAAGTGACCCTGAAAGTGGAGCGGGAACGGCTCGACGTAGTGCTCAATCGCCTGTTGTCACCTTTAGAGATTTCGTATCAGGTTTCAGGACAGTACATTATCCTGCGAAAACAGTCTGTTTCCTCGGTTCCTACGCCTACCCCTTCAGCAGTAGACCGCACCATTACTGGAAGCGTCACTGATGAGAAAGGCGAACCCATTCCCGGAGTCAGTGTCCTCTTGAAAGGAACGCAGCGAGGCACGGTAACCGATCAGCAGGGAGCATTCCGGCTGGCGATTCCCGAGCAACCTGCCGTATTACTTTTTAGCTACGTAGGTTACAAAACCCAGGAAATAGCCGTGAGCACCCAAACTCAGGTAACAATCCAGTTAGTCAATGATGAAACGGCTCTCTCGGAAGTCGTAGTGGTCGGGTACGGCACGGTTAAGCGGGCGGATGTAACGGCAGCTATTGCTTCTGTTCCCATGAACGAGCTAAAAGACATGCCCGTATCCAATGCCGCAACGGCCCTACAGGGCAAGATTGCGGGGGTAGTCGTTCAGCAGAACAACGGAACACCCGGCAGTACGCCCGCCATCAAGGTTCGCGGATTTGGTTCGATTTCAGCGGGAAACACTCCCCTGATTGTAGTGGATGGAAATATCGTGGATCCAAACGTGTTTAGTCTGCTCAACAGTAATGACATCGAAAGCATTGATGTTCTCAAAGACGCTTCCTCCGCCGCTATTTATGGATCGAAGGGCTCCAATGGGGTTATTTTAGTTACTACCAAAAGTGGGAAAGTTGGTAAAACCCGACTCAATCTGGACGTTTTCACCGGTATTCAGCAGGTAACCAAAAAAATTGATGTACTAAATTCCCAGCAGTTTGCCGAGTTCGGCAAAGAGGCTTCCAATAACGCTTATCTCGACAATGTGCCGGGAGCCTCCATTACAGACCCTAACTCCGCCCGACCTTCGTCTTACTTACGCTATCGTTACCCCAGGGGTGAGGTCTTCCCCTGGCTTAATTTCGATGATCCAGCGGCGGTAGCGGCCTTACCTGACTATAATTACCAGGACCTTATTTTTAGAAAAGCCCGTATTAGTAACTATCAGTTGTCCGTTTCGGGTGGCACAGAGAAGGTCCGTTTTCTCATCAGTGGAGGGTATCTGAGTCAGCAAGGGGTGATTAAAAAATCCAATCTGGACCGATACACCGTTCGGGCCAATGTAGATGTCAATGTCACGTCTCAATTAAAAATTGGGGTAACGCTAAATCCCTCCTATAAAATTCAGCAGGAGGTGCAGTCCAACGGACACTGGGGGGATAATGGAATCATTAACTCGGCTTTATCCGCCATGCCTTTTGCTCCCATTTACGCAGCTGACGGAACTACGTATTCTTCTCAGACGGCGTTGGCTGCTCCTTACAATTATCCGGGCATTACTAATCCCGTAGCCAATATCACGGAATACAACAGTCGGTATTCACAGACCAACCTGCTGGGCAACACTTACCTGGAATATACCTTCCTGAAAAATTTTAAGTATCGGGCTTCGGCCAACCTCAATTATTCAGGCTACCGCCGGAATGCGTACCGAACGTCGAGAATTCCGTTAAATCAGCTTTTGCCGCCTAACCTAGCCGTCGGAACAATTGGTTCAGATCAGAGTATGAGCTGGCTTTTCAATCAGTATGTCAACTATAAGAAAACTTTCCGGGAGGCCCATTCCGTGGACGTACTGCTAGGGATGGAATCCACGCGTCTCAACTACGAAAACAGCGACGGCTCGGCTAGTGCCTATGCCAACGATCTGGTAGAAACGCTGAATGCCAGTGCGGGCGGAGCTACATCACGGGTCAGTTCGAGTGCCCGTCAGAATGCGTCCATTTCCTATTTCGCCCGGGTCAACTATAGTTATATGGGAAAATACCTCGCGAATGTATCCGTTCGCCGGGATGGCTCTTCCATTTTTGGTTCGCAAAACCGCTGGGGGACTTTCCCGGCCGCTTCGCTGGGCTGGCGGATTAATCAGGAAAATTTCCTGAAAGGGGTTTCGCAGCTTTCAGAAGCGAAACTTCGCCTGAGTTATGGGTTGTCGGGTAATAATGCCTTCGGTAACAATTACCCCTACGTGGCCACGCTGAATCCTGATAACTATTCCTTTAACAATAACCTGGTGAATGGGCTGGTTCCGGGCTCGCTGGCGAATGCCTTGCTGGGCTGGGAAAAAAACCAGCAGCTGGACGCGGGCATTGATTTGGGACTTTTCTCCAATCGCATTTATCTGGTAGTGGATTACTACCAACGCATTACCCGGGATCTGCTACTTTCCGTGAATGTTCCTTCGCTGACGGGTTTTACTACGGCGACCAAAAACATTGGAAAAATGGAGAACAAAGGCTGGGAGTTTGGCTTAACTACCCGTAACCTGACGGGCCAGTTTACCTGGAATACCAGTGCCAATCTCTCTTTTAACCGCAATAAAGTGCTGGCTTTAGGACCCACGGGCGATCCCATCAAAAGCTCCAGTGGCATCGGTGAAACCAACATCACACAGATTGGTGCTCCCATCGGTAGTTTCTACGGCTATAAGCAAATCGGGATTTTTAATAGTCAGGAAGACCTGGCCTCCTACCCGCACGATGCTACCGCCCGCCCTGGAGATGTGAAATACGAAGACGTGAATAACGACGGCCGGATCACCGCTGACGACCGCACGATTATTGGTAATAATCAGCCCGATTTTATTTACAGTCTTACCAATACGTTCAATTACAAAGGCTTCGATCTGAGCATTGCCCTACAGGGCACGCAAGGGGGACAGGTGCTGAATCTGAGCCGTCGTTTCTTTGAAAACCTGGAAGGAAACGCCAATCAAATTACGACCGTGCTTTCCCGCTGGCGTTCGCCCAGTGATCCCGGTGACGGCGTAACGCCACGGGCCAACGCCCGGACTACCGGCAATAACAATGCGGTATCATCCCGCTGGGTGGAAGATGGATCGTACCTCCGGATTCAGAACATCAGTCTGGGCTATCAGTTACCCAAAGCCTGGCTGAATCGTATCCACCTCGAACAGGCCCGTCTGTATGTATCAGGTCAGAATCTGCACACCTGGACGAAGTATCTGAATTACAATCCCGAAGTCAGTAACTACGAAGGTCCCCTGACCGGCGGCGTTGATTACGGCTACTATCCACTAGCCCGTACCATTACCATTGGTCTGAACTTGGGTTTATAATTCTCTAACTACTGACATCATGAAAGCAACGTTTTTCTATACGGCCCTGAGTCTTAGCATTGTGCTGGGCTCCTGCCAAAATTCATTTATTGACCTCCAGCCTATTTCGGCGGGAACAACCGATAACTTTTACCGTACTGCCGAAGATTTTCGAATTGCTCTCAACGGAGCTTATGGTTCCCTGCAAATGGGGGGCGTATTCGGAAATAGTTACGTTTTCGGCGAAGTGGCTTCGGATAATACGGTTCCTCCGGCCTCGGGTTCCGTTACTGATCAGGATGAATTTGATCGGTTTTACATTCGAACTACCAATCCTTTCATCAATGGCCGGTGGAATGATAGTTATAATGCCATTGCCCGGTATAATACCATTCTCGACAAGATCGATGCGGTAAGTATGGACGCCTCGCTTAAGAATCGTTACATCGCCGAAGTGAAATTTTTGCGGGCCCTGGTTTACTTCAATCTGGTTCGGACATTTGGGGATGTTCCGGTGGTTATCAAGTCCATGAACACTCCCGATGAAGGGTATTCGTATGGGCGTTCTCCACAAACCGAAGTATACGCTCAAATCGAAAAGGATCTTACGGAAGCCGAAGCCGTTCTTCCCGTTTCTTATGCCGCCGCCGAAACGGGCCGGGCCACGCAGGGAGCCGCTAAGGCTTTGCTAGGAAAAGTATACCTGACGCAGCGGAAATTCGCTCCTGCGGTAGCGAAGCTGAAGGAAGTCATCGATCTAAATGTCTATGACCTTCTGCCTAGTTACGCTGAAGTTTTCCGGGTGGGAAACAAGAACCATAAGGAATCGGTATTTGATGTCCAGTATAAATCCGGAGGGGTGGGTGAAGGCAACCCCTGGCCCAATGACTTTGCTCCCGAAAATTCGGGTAACATCGTTATTGCTTTTGGCGGTAGCGGCAACAATCAGCCTTCAGCGGATTTGATTGCTGCGTACGAAACGGGAGATGTGCGTAAGGATTTTTCTCTGTCTACCTCCTACGTAAACGCCAGCGGTCAGACCATTCCGGTTAATTATGTCAAAAAGTATTACGATGTTCCAGCGACGCGGGGGGATAATGGCAACAATATTCCAATCATTCGTTATGCGGATGTAGTACTCATGTACGCTGAAGCTCTAAACGAAGTTTCTTACCAGCCGGAAGCCCTTACCTACCTGAACCGGATTCGAACCCGGGCAGGGCTGAAGGCCAAAACGGCGGCGGAAGTGGCCACGCAGGCCGCCTTCCGGCTCGCAGTCGAACAGGAGCGTCGCGTGGAGCTGGCTTTTGAAGGGCACCGCTGGTTTGATCTTGTACGAACGGGCCGGGCTATCCCGGTAATGAATAGCAAGAAGGATCAGATTCGACTGGTCAATACCCTGACGGAGAACAATCTCGTTTTCCCCATTCCACAGGCCCAGATCGATATTAACAAAGATAAAATTAAACAAAATCCTGGTTATTGATCCAGTTTAGGGCAGGGGTTATGCCCTGCCCTACTTTATGCTCTTGCTATGAAGTATGTCCTTACGTGGGTTTTATTAAGTCTGATTTCATTCCTCAGTACGGCCCAGTCCTCATTAATTTCCTGCCGGGCCGAGTTACAGGGCGACACCCTGCGGCTGGGTAACTCCCGAATAGAACGCGTGTTTCTGTTTAATAAGGGTCAGTTGCAAACGGTTGCCGTTATTGATAAAATGAAAAAGCGGCGTTGGACTCTGCTAGAGCGTCAACCCGATTTTTACGCTCCGGGGATCCGTTCTTCCTCCGGCGGAAGTTTCACCAGCGAAATGGTTCCGGCAACGGCCACTACTCCGGCTTACCTGAAAGCTGAAATTATCACCCAGCTGGGAGAATTATCGTTGAAACGCATCTTCCGCATTTATCCGGATTGCCCGGCCATTGCCTGTGATTATTACGTCAAAGGCCGGTTACCAGAATCCGGGCGTGCGGCGGAATCCTCGGCTTATGATTTAAGGAATATTGAATCCACGGCCGCTCAGCAGGCAGGCCAGGCTCAGGCCATCTTTCTGGATCGCCTGAATCTGCCAAGCCATCATATTCAGGCTAAGTCCATCGAGTTTTTTGACGCAACGGATCAGAATAATACACTCGTGCAGGAATATCCCCGATTGTCCTACCGCCAGCAACTGCGGTTAAGGGGCAACCTATTATTGTTCCATGAGCTAACCCGTTCTTCGGGATGGTTTTTCCTAAAAGAAGCCCCGGTATCGGGTGTACAGCTGGCTTATCCGGGATTTGACTTCACCCTGAAAAACAATCAGGTGCAGGTAGCGGGTCTGGGGGTTTCGCCTCAGGATATTCATCCGCAGGAATGGACCCGTGGCTACAGCGTGGTTCTGGGTATCAGCGGTGGCAGCGAAGAAGAGCAGTTACGGGCCCTTCGCTCCTACCAGCAGCAGTTGCGGAAATCACCCGCCGATGAGATGATCCTGCTCAATACCTGGGGTGATCGGGGGCAGGATAAAAACATTAATGAAACCTTCGTTCGTCAGGAATTACAACGGGCGGCCCGCCTGGGAGTTACCCATTTTCAGTTAGACGATGGCTGGCAACAGGGCAAAAGTGCCAACTCGGCTTTTCAGGGCGGCAGTTTTACAAACATCTGGCAAAAGCCCGGCTACTGGGAGCCGGATCCCGCCAAATTCCCCGGTGGGTTCTCCACTATTCAGCGGGAAGCCCAGCAGCTGGGTATTTCACTATCTACCTGGTTTAATCCCAGTGTGGACAGCAGTTTTAAACACTGGGCCCGCGATGCTCAGGTGCTCATTGATCAGTATCGCCGCTACGGGATACACATGTGGAAGATTGATGGTGTCAAGATTGCCGACAAACCAGCCGAAATCAATTTCCGGCGAATGCTGGATACCGTCACAGCAGTTACTCGGGGAAAGGCCTTATTCAATCTGGACGTAACTGCTGGCCGTCGCTTCGGCTATCATTATTTTTATGAATACGGCAACCTGTTTCTGGAAAATCGGTATACGGACTGGGGTAATTACTATCCTCATTATACGTTGAGAAATTTATGGATGTTGTCCCGGTATTTACCTCCGCAGCGGCTTCAGATTGAGTTTTTAAATAAATGGCGGAATCAGGATAAATATCTGGCAAATGACCCTCTAAGCCCCGCCAAGTATTCATTTGATTATTTGTTTGCCCTGACTATGCCCGGTCAGCCGTTGGCCTGGATGGAAGCACGAAATTTGCCAGAAGAGGCTTTCAAGCTCTCTGGGCTCATTAAAATCTACCAGAAACATAGTCGGGAGTGGCATAAGGGTCACATCTTCCCTATCGGAGAGGAGCCTTCCGGCACCCACTGGACGGGCTTTCAGTCGTTGTTGAGCCCGTCTACTTCGGGATATGTACTGATTTTTAGAGAGAATAATGAGCAAAGCCAAAAGTCCTTTGATCTACTATCGCTGACTCCAGGAAAGTATCGATTCACTTTGCTAGCTGGAGAAGGAAAAAGCTTTACCACTCCCCTATCTATTAGTCCAAGCGTTACGTTTCACTTGCCCCAACCTCGCAGCTTTGGCTGGTATCGCTACGAAAAAGTGAATTAATCACTAAAGCTTTCTATTCGGCCTTATTCTGGTAAAGCTCATTTCATTAGTGTATCGCTTAGATGTTACCCTTCGTTTTCTCGCTGGGTCTGAGCTGATTTCACCATTAGGAGATGCTTTATTTTACTCTTCCTTAACTACAACCTACCAAGCTTTGATACGGTTATTCCGTAAATGATTGACTTAACTATAGCAGATCGAAACGCAGAAGCATCAGAGGTTCCTTCAGGCCATACCTCCCCTACCGAAGCTTATAAAACGTTACCACTCCCATGCATTCTCTAGAGTTAATAAGGCAGCAACCGGCACTGCTGCTTTTTTCACTCAAATTCTATTTTCGTAAACGGCCCCTAGCGTATCCATTTTCCCTGATGAAATAGGTATCCTTGGCCGAAAAGATTCGTTTATAATCAAGTTTATTACATAATGATACAGTACTTTGATACGGCTGCTTGAGAAGTATGGTGCACCAACACTTACTGGGCTCGTGGGTAGTCAATCATTTGTAGAGTAACTTCAACGTTTATTACGTCTCATGCGTTACGGGATTTACTACCCTATCAGTACAGTATATGAAACCCTATCTTTACACCATTATTCTCTTATTCCAACTGACCCGGGTCGTGGGTCAATCAGATACTACCGCCTTTTGCGGGTATGAGGTACATCCTGCGTATCAACTTCCCGTAACTACAATAGCCCTGGCGGCGTCTTATTTCGGGTTTAAAGAACTCGATCGAAAGGCTACCCTATCCTCTCAACAAGTCCTAACCCTTAGTCCTTCTCAGATTAATGCATTTGACAGAAGAGTAGCATTTTACGACCCCAGCCGATTTGAGGCCGCTCAGAAACGCTCCGATTTATTTCTGAATATTTCCATTGCCAGTCCCTTGCTTTTAATGATTGGGAAGCCTATGCGTCAGGACGCTCTGGATTTATTAACGCTGTATACGACCGCTCATGCCGTTAACAATGTGTTATACTTTGCCGCCGCCTACTCCATTCGAAGAGCCCGACCGCTCACTTACAACGCTGCCTTACCCCTGGAAGCAAAAACGGGTTTAGCCAAGAGCAATTCCTTTTATAGCGGTCACGTATCCTTTAGCACAACGGCTACCTTTTTCGCGGCAAAAGTGTTCACCGATTATTATGGTATCAGAGGGTGGAAAAGAATAGCCGTGTTTTCGGTAGCCGCGTTACCTCCAGCATGGGTTGGTATTAATCGAATGCACGCGGGTAAACACTTTCCAACGGACGTATTAACCGGTTTTGTAATTGGATCCGTATGTGGCATTGCCATTCCTGAATTACACAGAAAAATACGTTCTCATCCGCAACTCTCCCTGCGTCCGGAATGGTTACCTGGGGGAGGTAAAGGACTGGCTCTCAATTACCGGTTCTGATTCTGTCTCTGAGTTGAAGGAAGTACGATTAAAATACAATCCAGAATCGACAGCATTAGATATCCTCTTATACACACGTATCTAAAGGAAGTCTTCGCTCTAGGCGATTGATAAATGTCCGATTTATCCAATTTATAAAAACAGTAAAATTCCAAATTGCTGCTGTTATAAACATACATCGCATGAAACTCAATCACCTTAATCTGGTCGTCACAGATGTTGCCAAAGCAATCCGCTTGTTTGTAAATCACCTAGGATTCAAATGCATTGATAATCGGAAAGATAAAATTGCGGTCTTAACTAATACCGATGCATTCGTCTTGATTCTCTGGTCATCAACGCTCAATAGCGACTCAAGCGTCCAATACCCAGAGAATTTTCATATTGGCTTTTATCAGCCTGACCAAGAATCAGTAATGAATGTCTACGAAGAGCTTCACGGTCAGGACTTACACTTTGAAAGTGAGCCAAAGAAAATAAGAAACACCTTTGGTTTTTATTTTCATTTTGACCGATTGATGATCGAAATCAGCGTAGTTCCTACTTCATTTGAATAAAGGTCTGCTGGGGTTACCTATGCGTAAAAACCATCTGGGTAAAACAAATAGGTTGAGTAATTAAAAAATCCTTGGTAACCGTTTCAGGTTCAATCCTGGAGCGGTTACTAAACGCAGCAGTTACCTTTTCCCAAATGGTTTCTATCGGTAAGTTTTACTGTGAGATCCTTATCCTAACTATTAGTTGAAGATAAACACTTGCCCTGATGCTATGAATTACCCAAACTTTCCACTTGGACAAATCGGGCTTTTCTCTGCTGATAAAGTTGTTTAGGCGTATGACCCGTCTGCTTTTTCGATTGTCTAATTAAATGAGACTGGTCGTAATAATAGACTTGCGGGTAAAAATCACCTTGCCCGATTTGAGGTAAGGAGGAAAAGAAGAGCAATTGTGATAAATACTCCTTGAGGGGCAATCCAAAGCTGGTTTTAAAGTAACGATTCATCTGTCGGGCAGCCCAGCCCGTTTCCAGCGATAACTCATGAACTGAGAGCGATCCCTTAGACTGATACACTAACTCCAGGAGCTTACGTTTTCTCGGATCAATGGCCCGAGAATGGACATTTTTCTCAAGCAGGGCACCCATAGATTCAGCGAAACTGGCTAGCGATGTTTGCGTGTGCAGCTTTAAATGTCCAAATTCCATTGAAAGGGGCTGGCTGGAATTTGTAGGCAGCCTGGTCTGAAGCAGGTATTCAACGGCTAATAGTTTGAACCGGATTCCAAAAAGGACTGCTTGGTCAGGAACGCGTATCTCCAGGAGATGGGTTGATAAGCCAAACAGCGTTACTTGCAGTGGTTGGGTAGGATTTATAGAAAAAATTAGCTCGATTCCTGCATCAGGAATAATGGTATAGTGGCTTTCTTTTCCACTAGTATTTTGTGTCTTCCAGAAAGTAAACACAAAAGGTTGAAGCAGCTCGGCTGGTTGATGTTCTGCGTAATCGATAGTCATACACTCTATAAGTCATCCCTTTCAAGGTATATAATCTAGAAGGTACGATTTTAGAAATTAACTCACAAAACTTTAAGCACCGATTCAAAATTTTCTACCTTTGCAAACATCAGATGATATTATGTTTGCCATGAAGCCCATTCAGCGTAAGTCTTTAGCTCAGGAAGTTGCCGAGCAACTTCGTCACCAAATAACGAGTCAAGCCATCAAGGTTGGCGAAAAGTTACCCACTGAACCGGAGCTGATGCAATCCTTTGGCGTAGGACGATCTACCATTCGTGAAGCGATCAAATACCTTGAACAGTCCAGCTTCATTAAGGTTCAACAGGGTATTGGAACACTGGTTGTCAGTCAGACCGGTAATATGGTCATTGACCATGTGATTGACAATTCCAATTATGCAGAAGCCTTTGAAGTACGGCAGTTGTTAGAACTCAGAATCGTGGAAAAGGCCGCTATTCATCGGAAGGAGGAACACCTTCAAGCCATGCGGGAAAGCTTGGATAATCGTTATTCGTTTGCTAAACAGCATTTATTGAAAGAGAGTATTGAAGCCGACATTGTCTTTCATACTATCATCGCTGAAAGCTGTGGTAATACAATTCTACACGAACTCTATAAAACCTTATCTGCTCATATCGCCAAGCACTTCATCAATGATTATGAGGGATCTTTCAATCCTTTAGCAAGCCAAAAGCTTCATGAAGAGCTATTTATTCACCTCCAAAATAAAGATGCTAGGGCTGCAGTTGAAATCTCTAAAAAGATTATCAGGGGATTCTAACAGGATATAGCAACCTTAATTAGATAACTCTATGGTACCAACTAACAAGAACTCTTATTTTCCACTTAAACATCAGATGACCTGATGAATAAAATTTAATTCAGCATGAAAACCTTAAGTCACGATGGTATTCAACCCTTAGCTGCGTCACAGACCGTCTACCCTATCCTCTTTGCCGTCAGCATCTCTCATTTTCTCAATGATGCAATTCAGTCGGTTACTACGGCCGTGTACCCCGTCTTAAAAGACAATTTCTCCCTGAGCTTTGCTCAGATCGGAATTATTACACTGGTCTTTCAAATTACCGCTTCCATCTTACAGCCTTTTGTTGGTTTATACACGGATAAACGCCCTACTCCCCGATCCTTAGCGATAGGTATGCTCTTTTCTCTCTCGGGCTTGCTGTGCATCGCCTTTGCCAGTAACTTTTACTACCTCTTAGCCTCCGTGAGTTTGCTCGGCATAGGATCTTCGATTTTTCATCCCGAAGCTTCACGGGTGGCTCATTTAGCTTCAGGAGGGAAAAAGGGGTTAGCTCAATCCATTTTCCAGGTGGGCGGTAATGCAGGAAGTGCATTAGGTCCTGTCCTGGCGGCGTTGATAGTAGTTCCATTGGGCCAACGAGCCATAGGCTGGGTTGGCGTACTGGCCGTATTAGGCATACTCCTGTTAACATACGTAGGTAACTGGTACCAACACAATATGCGCGTAAAGGCCGCTACTCAAGCCACTACATTAGCTTTTAGTGGATCCTCTCAGGTATCAAATCGAAGAATCATGGTATCCATTCTGGTCTTACTGATTCTTATCTTTTCTAAATATTTCTACATGGCTTCCATGACGAGCTATTTTACCTTTTACCTGATAGACAAGTTTAAGGTAACGGTACAGCAGTCGCAGATTTATCTTTTTGCTTTTCTAGTCTCGGTTGCCCTGGGTACCATTGCAGGGGGACCTTTGGGTGATAAGTTTGGAAGAAAAGTCATCATCTGGGTGTCCATATTAGGAGCTGTCCCCTTTACCCTGCTCTTGCCCCACGTTGGACTTGAGACAACGATTCTCCTGGCCATGATCATTGGGCTGATTATATCCTCGGCGTTTTCAGCCATTTTAGTGTATGCCACTGATTTAATTCCCGGAAAAATTGGCTTAGTATCTGGCTTATTTTTTGGTTTTGCTTTCGGTATGGGTGGGATTGGCTCAGCCGTACTGGGATGGTTAGCGGATCAAACCAGCATCAATTATGTATTTTCCGTTTGCTCGTATCTACCTCTGCTAGGCATCATTACTATTTTATTACCCAGCATTGGTAAAAGAAAATAACCGTGATTACTGCGTAAGTTCAAAGTTATTCT
The DNA here is from genome assembly GCA_913774715.1 of uncultured Siphonobacter sp. Taxonomy (GTDB): domain Bacteria; phylum Bacteroidota; class Bacteroidia; order Cytophagales; family Spirosomataceae; genus Siphonobacter. The sequence continues at coordinate 16,853 of CAJYHS010000258.1, forward strand.
ACTGCCGATGGTGAGGCGTACCAGGATGTCTCACCATTGGCAGTGCTCGTTTCTTGGTCTTTGTTTGAAACAGATTTAGTGCCTTTGGCTAAGGTCCTATACCTTTGCTTTTCCTATGATATTCATTAGCTACTGTCTTATTTTTTGAAGATCATGATGGCTTGATGAGCTACTTGCCTTGTAATTGAATGATGCAATATTTTAGCTATCTATTCTATTCTTATTTCTGTAATTGTTTCTAATACAGGGAAAATAATCAATGAATTACCAAAATGAACGTAAATAAAGTACTTGATTCAGGTTTAAAAACACACCTAGAAATAGGTTTAAAAATAATACTGTTTTTTGTATGTCTTATTCACCTTTTATCTATACTTTTACCAGCACAAATTCAAATACTAAATCTTCACCCAATGGCTATTTATGTGACAAGCGGAATAAAGGGCGGCTCTGGACGTAGTACTATAGCTGAGAACTTTACTATCTGGCTATCCAGACAGGGATTTGATGTACTTTTGGTGGACGCTGACGAACAGGGAACGGCCTCTGATTTCACGACCTGGCGTGAGTATACCCTAGAGGGTAATGTAGGCTATACACTGGTTCAGTTAGTGGGTGCCAACCTTCGCAAGCAGGTTGAAACCATGAAGACCAAGTATGACCATATTGTTATTGATACGGGCGGTCGTGATACGACGAGTCAGCGATCGGCTCTAATTGTCGCAGACATTGCGTTAATACCCTTTCAGCCGCGTAGCCATGATGTGTGGACTCTGGCCAAACTCAATGAGATGCTGGAGGAAATTCAATCGAGTAGACTCGAACCCTTAACCGTCCATGTATTTCTGAATCGGGCCGACATCACATCGGCGGATAACCGGGAAGCTGCGGAAGCATTATCGACTCAGCCAAGCTTTAGTTTCGTTCCGCACTTAGTGAAGAACCGGAAAGCCTATCCTAACGCCGCTAGTAAAGGACTTGCTGTATTTGAAATGGAGGAGCCTGATAAGAAAGCCGTATCGGAAATAGAAGAACTTTTTAAATATGTTACAGCCCATGAGCGTATCCCTGCCACCCGTTAAGAAGAAACCCAGCGAGGCTCAAATTGAAGCCACTATTAATAAAGGCGGTAAAACGACTAAAGAGGCTCTACCGCAAACGCCAGATACGGTTAAGCATTTTAATATCCGGCTGACTTCTGGTATACTTTCAGCAATTGACCTGGAGCGTGAAAAAAGACCTCGTAAACCAGGGAGTCCCAAACTCGGAGTATCAACGCATGACTGGATTGTAGAAGCCATACTTGAGAAATTAGAGCGAGAGAAAGATAACTAAAGGGTTTGGTTATACTAGCTTATTGCGTATGGTAAAGAAAGGATTTAACAGACCAGCTTTTTTCAAATATTACATTTAGTATCCATTTATTTGCTGAGCGCACATCTGATTGATAAAAATTTTAAGTACCTGATGCAGTAGTATATCAGGTACTTTTTTTACACCTATATTGGTTTTGTTTTACTGCCTTAACGGCGTATTAAATATTAACTGTGAACCTTTCTATTATAGGTAAGGTACTATATATTGTATCGAATCCAGTACAAAAACTACACCTTACACTGCATATATCAGTATACACTAATGGCGGCGTTTTATAAACTTTTTCTGCACCTTAAATCACTGTAGGGTTATCATCTATAATCAGTATCATATTAGGTACTTAGTCTACACCTTAAAATATGTACTTTATACGATACCTGATATAGTATATAAACTACACCTAAAACTGCTTATATCAGTATATTCTAAAGCAGAGTTTCATATACTTTTTTTACACCTTAAATCACTATAGGTTTAGCTTCTGTAATCGGCATTATATTAAGTACTGGATTTACACCTTTGAATGGGTACTATATCAGGTAGTATATATAGTGTATGAATTACACCTAAAACTGCACCTATTTAGGTATTTTATAGTAGCGTTTCATATACTTTTTCTACACCTTGAATCATTATAAGTTTATTATCTATAACTAGTACTATATTAAGTACTGAATTTACACCTTGAATATGTACTATATCAAGTAGCATATAAATTAGACCTTAAACCGTTACGGCACGTACCACTAATAAAGGCACTACTTTAGGTACCTATCCTGCACCTTAAAATCCTATTTTAATATACAGCAAGCAGTAGTATTTTAAGCACTGTTTTTACACCTGGAACGTACTAGATTATTGATCTTTAATCTATTGAGAAGTATCAATTTTGTCAACAGGTCGTTTTAGAATAGCCTTATATAGGATTTCATAGCTTTTACGTATCGGTGTTGCCTTTAATATTAGCTGATTTAAAGAAACAGATCATACAAAAAAATTATTAATAATAGATATTATAACGATTCAATAACGATACAATGTCATTAATAAGAAATTATATGGGTATTCAGAGAAACGATCATAATTCAAAAATATATAAAGTAAATATCCTACTTGTAATCAATCCATCATTATAAGCTATGCCGTTTCGAATACTCTTTAACCTATCATAGCTCTTATTATACCCCTTAATCAAGCAAAAGGATTTCATTGGTATTTGAATATCTACTTTGGTGTATCATAGCATTTTGTATATCCGAAATTTAAAAGGCATTCGCCGACCTATGTTATGAAAGCATACTTTTACGTACTTCTTGCTCAACCCATCAGCCTTGCTGAACTCATCCGCGAAAACGGATCACGCGGTTCTGGCCTTCAGAATGATACATTAAGAGACGCAGTATTGTATTTATCTCACCGCACGTTCTCATAAATTGGTAAAATCATAGGTAAACCCTGCCATATCACCATGTTTGTTCTCAATAGGAAAGCTGAACCTTTACTAGAAAATGATGAGACGTATATGCTGGCCGGATTCCATCCCGATGTAAAGCATTATCTGTTAGAGTTGAAAAGCGAATACTTGAGTATTTCAACTGACTATTTAAACTACCATATACACATACCGCGTGATTTGGACTCCAGGGTAAACCGACTCTTCAATAGGAGCACTCAGATGAGCCGGCTGATTTTCTTCCCCTGAAAGATGCATCTGTTTGCAGACATCCTTTGCTTGGGCAATTGAAAACGTATTTCGTTTTTCGTTTCGAATTCTACTTACCAGGGCTGAATTGATAAGTATGGACTCAATCAGGTGAAAGCGAACTTGGAAATCGGACCTGCATATCTGGAATAGCAGAATGATGTTAAAAACCCGTTGGCTTACCTATCAAAAGTAGTTGGTAATAAGTAAGCTTTCAGTCGAAAGAAAGTAAAGGTACAAACTACACCTGTAGTTCATACTATACCTTAACCTAAAGCAGTAGATTCGGTAGTGACCGCTTGGAATGCCTTGCGTACCATGTATGCCAATCGCCTTAATGAGATAATAATAATATCTCCTTTGCAGGACAATCAAGAGGCCCAGCATTTTATTGATTTTGTACAGGCGTTGAGTGAAGAAGAACGCAGTTCATTTGCAGATTGCCCTCACGATTTTTATATAAACTTTAAGTTACGCCTCAACCGCTGGTGAGCCAACGGAAGCATGATTCTAAAATGCTCCCACGGATTGAAGCCAGCAGTACCTATCGCAAAAAGGAAATACATACTGTCTTTAAATCCCTGGCTAAAGAGCTTAGGCTCTACTCTAGAATAATGAAAGAAGGTCGATGTTCGAGCCTTCTTTTAAGTAGCTTATAGTCATTTATAAGCCTACTTTTTTATCAATAAGCATTTCAAGGAAGCCTTAAATAATCCCATTTTTTACTTTACTCTCTAGTATGGCAATTGACTCTTAAAATGTGATATACTTGTCCAGCGTTGGGGTAGGGGACCTGCATTGTTGGATGAACAGCTTTTTTTAATTGACTTATTGACATTAGCCAGATATCTGACTTATCTGGTCCAGTTTTTGATTGGTGTTTTAACAGGAGGAGCCTGAATCTTTTAACCACTTGTACCCTTTACATGAAAAGTTCTGGGATGGCTAAACTACTTAGCATAGCCCCTTCGGTTCCTATCATCCCTATTCCGTTTCACTATAGTTGTCTCTATTCTATGATGCAAATACTGTCTTGGATAGCAATGGAACGAATTACTTCATCCAGAAACCCTAGCCTTAAGATTAGACTAAGTCGATTACTAAATCAAGCAGGATCGTAGTGTTTTTAAGAGAGGAACTCGGGGAATGCATGATTAGTGACACGTGTTTTAAATCGGAGGATACAAGGGATTTATTTTATACTGAGGTTGATGTTAAAAGTCTCGGGAGAATTTCTTTTTCCATGGATATAGATCATGCATCCATCACTTATACGCTCAGCTATTGAGGCCTTATTTTCAAGGCAGATTTTTCTCTTCGGACATTGCTCCAGCGAATCCCCCGAACCAAGGGTTTAGCAAGCGAAAAGCTTAAGTCAAGAGCCATTAATGTTTGCATTTGAGGGGCAGATTATCTCATAAAGTTAAAAGGTAACCAGATAGTATCTTGCAAAAAAACATTTTTATAATAGGATTTTTTAAAGATTTTTGGCCTTTTTTTGGGGGGGTACCAGGGGGTACCACTAAAATGGTACTTGTGTCGAAGTTTCGCCAGAGCTTGTTTTGCCTACATAAGCCGCCGCTACCTGGCGCTATTCATAACAAACCAATATCTCGCTATGCTACACACGGTTTCCTGGCCTGTATTTAGACTAATTCTGGCCGTAACTTGGTTGCTCTGCAACGCCTGGTTTTTAGGGTGTGACTTTCTTCAATCCGGGGCGCATGCTCCCAGGCAGCCGTCTACTCACCTCTTTAGCTTTCGTAAGAAGTCAGCTACCAAGCACGAGCTATACTTCAGCTATTGTGAATCGAGCATTGAGCAACCCAGTCAATGGGTTAAAAAAATGCACTTGAGTCCAGCGGATATTTCCGGGCTGCTACTTAAACGCTTTTCCAATTTTACCTGGGCCCATTGCTTTACCCCTATCGATAGGCGGTAGGGGAGGGCTTGTGCTTTTATTATAGGTTTTGCTTGCTGAGCTTTCAATTGCGCTGCTCCGAACTTTGTACCTTTTCACTTCTGCAGCTCTACCGCAGAGATGCAAAAGTGACCTGCTGGTAGAACATTGAAAGAGCCTGCTCAAGTAGGCGAAAGGTAGATAGTCTTCAGGACCTTGTTTTGATGCTAGGTTTGCTAAACCAGTAGATTTACTAGTAACCGTTTCTCTTCAACGCAACTCTTTTCAGCGATGACTTTTCAAGAAGCCAAAGCCCTGTCCATTGCGGGGTTCTTAGAAAAATACCATCAGGAGCCCAGTAAAATACGCGGCCAGAACTTTTGGTATCACTCGCCCTTACACGCCGAGCGCACGCCTTCCTTTAAGGTGGATATTCGTCTCAATCTCTGGTACGATCACGGCCTGGGCAAAGGGGGCACTTTGATTGATCTGGGCTGCGAGCTTTGGCAGTGCAGTCCTAAAGAAGTACTTGAAAAACTACAAGAGATGCCGGTCTGGAAGGCCCCTGTTTCGCTTCCTGCCCAGGCTACTAACCCCCCGCCAGGCATACAGATTATTTCGGCCGTACCGCTTTGGGATCCCCGACTCTTAGCCTACGCTGAGTCGAGAAGAATCGATCCAGCTATTCTAAAGATCTATTGCCAGCAGGTCGCTTATGAGATCAGAGACCAGCGGTATCGAGCCATCGGATTTAAAAATGAGGCCGGGGGCTACGAGCTGCGCAGTGCCTACTTTAAAGGTTCTTCTTCGCCCAAAAGCTTTACGCATCTAAGGGCAGGTAAAGCGCAGTTGATGGTGCTCGAAGGCTTCATGGATTTTCTTTCCTTAGGGAGTTATCTTCCCGTGCTACCCTTTGATATTCTGGTCTTGAATTCACTG
>CAJYHS010000259.1 GCA_913774715.1 uncultured Siphonobacter sp.
CCGTGTGGTACGCTGCATGGTCCCAGAATGCCCGACCGTGTTTTGGATTATTCGTTTGCCAGTATGCATTTGCCTTTTCAATAGTCTGTAAAACGTCCTTTGCCGAAGGGGGTTGCTGAGCGTACGTAATCAGCGTGCAAACCAGTAGAATGAGGCTTAGGGAAATGGATTTAATCATGAGAAGAGCGTAATGGATGGGAAGAGAAGCTCTTCCCATGAATGGATAGTTACTTTAATAACCGGATTTCATAAATGGGTCCGGTTTCTGAGCCGGCAGGGGCTTCGAATTTGATGAGTAGGGTATCTGATTTCTGAGCTGCTTCGGGCAATGCGTAGGTTTTTGTGAAGAAACCGTTACCCTCCTTTTTCTCTACCTGCACCTTTTCCAGTAATATGCCGTTGAAATACAGATTAAAACGCTGCGGAGCATCGTCCGCGTGCAAGGTTACCTGCAAGGAGCGGCCCGCCTGATTTTTGTTTTTCAGCGAATAGCTAAACCAGCCTTTGGCCCGACGGAAATGCACGTCTTCGTGAACGCCAATTTCCGTCTGCTCTCCCTGAAAACCGTGATCAGATTCGGGTTGCTGCTCGCCAGTCGCAATTTTATCTACCGTTGATTTCTCCATTTTCAACGTTAGCTCGTCGCTTTTCTCCAGTTCTTTCAATCGGGCTTTTTGATTTTCGGGGGCGGTGTAAGGCCAGTAAATCATATAGCGACTGTCATGAATCTGATAAAAAGGCTGTAATTCAGTCGTCTGTCCGGGCAATCTAAATCGCAGGCTTTGGCCCGAAATGGGTTTGATACTCGCTACTAGATCTTTTGGATTCGCCTGAACCAATAAGGGAGCCTGAGCTAGTGGCGTCATTGCTCCGCTGGCGATATGACCCATCCGGCTGTCATCGGCGTATAATCCGGTCAGGTTTTGCTGACCCGTAGCACTGGCCAGAACGATAGGGCCGTGAACAAACGACACCCAGGCTGAAGAATCGGGGAGTACTTCAGCGGTGGTCGTCATCGGTAAGTTAATGCTGACCTGATCTCCCGTTTTCCAGGTGCGATCAATAATTACAAAACCTTTATCATCGACAGAAGTAGAAACACTCTTTCCGTTTACTTTCACCTGAAAACCTTTGCTCCAAACGGGCTGCCGTACGTGTAAAGCCAGTCGCGTAGGCTTGGCTACTTTGAAGCTTAACTGCGTTTGTTCTTCTTCCGGAAAACGCGTTTGCTGGGTTAAGGTTACCCCTTTTTCTTTCCAGTTTAAAACCGAAGGAATGAAGAGGTTAATAAACAGATTCGATTGATGATGAGCATAAATCAACTGACCGTACTTACCGTGATTTTCCATTCCTGAACCTACGCAACACCAGAAACCTTCCTGCGGCTGGGAATACACCCGGTAATGCTGAGGCCGCATGGGCGTAAAGTACACAAAGCCCCCTTTGTCGGGGTTTTGAGAAGATAGGATGTGGTTATATAAGGTTCGTTCGTAATAATCGACATATTCAGAGGAAGGCTGACGACGGTATAAATCTTCGGTCAGTTTCAGCATGTTGTAGCTATTACAGGTTTCCGGCCCTTCCACCGAATTAACCATCGACGTAAAGTTGCTGGCCGGATGAAATGCTCCCGAACGCTATTACCACCTACAGAAACCGTGCGGTGATGCACTACTGTTTGCCAAAAGTAATCCGCTGCATTAGCCCAGGCAACGTCCTGATCCTGCTGAGCCACTCGTAAATACCCAATAACCTTGGGAATCTGCATATTCGCGTGGAGACCGTTGAGCTGATCTTTCTGATTCAAAAGCGGTTTAAGCGTGGACTGATCCGAAAAACGCCGGGCGAGTTTCAGGTATTTTTTATCCCCCGTAATGGCCGCAACATCGGCGAAAACTTCGTTCAGTCCGCCGTGTTCGGAGATGAGTAACTGCTGAATTTGCTCGTCGCTCAGCGAGGCCGTCAGGTGAAGCATCCAATCGGTATAGGCAATCAGCATGGATTTCGCCCGTTGATTGCCCGCGATCAGATACGCATCCCGCAGACCCGCGTAAGTTTTGTGGATGTTATAAAGCGGAACCCATTTTTTATTAAGTGAAAAAGTCCCGGCATCGATTTTACCGCCCTTAATTTCTTCCCAAATGGCCTTACCACCCGGAACGCCGCCGATGTAGCCATTGCCATTTTTCTGTTGACAGGAATCCAGCACGCTAACCATATAATTCAATCGGCGAGTGGCCTCTTTATCTCCCGTAGCAGCTACCATTTGGGCAAGAGCCGTAAGGTAATGGCCGCCGATGTGACCATCCAGTCCCGTATTTTCCCAATTGCCGTAGCTTTTGACGGAGGAAGCTAGTCCGGCTTCACGGCGGTAGGGGGCTAAAAGCCGGTCGGGATCAAGTTTCAGAATATAGGCTAAATCCGTTTGCTGGGCCTGCCGGAAGGGGCCGGGTAATAATCGAACTGAAGAGAGCGGAAACGTTTCGACCTGCTGAGCCTGCGAGGTATGAAGCAGCAGCGAAAGAGTTAGTACGGACCCGAGGGTTTTGAGGCTTAGCTTTTTCATATAATATCAGGAATTCCTTGCTAGTATGAGGTTAACGTTGAAAGATAACCTGCATTCCGGAATTAATTATGAAAGGCCGACTTTATACTCCAGCGATCCACCCATTCCACGACGGGCTGCCCGCCTTCAAACCGAATGGGTAACCACAGGTAACGGCTGTCTTTCAAGTCCTTGGGATTCCAACGGTCGGCGATGAAAATGAAGGCATCTTTTTTACCTGGAATGGCCTGAATGTAAGTCGATTGCCCGTCGAAAGTTAATTTAGCGTTCGGACCTTTCATGGGATCCCCCAGTAATTTCCAGGGACCGAAAAGCGATTCAGAGACGTGCAAACTGGCCTGGTTAGGTTTCCAACCGGTACAACCACTGGTAATAAGGTAATATTTTCCATCTTTTTTCAGTAAAGCCGGAGCCTCGCGGTGATTACTGAAAAGGAGCGAATCCTGCGTAGTGACGGAGAGGAAGTCGTCGCTTAGTTTAGCAATGCGTAGGTCGTAATTATCACGGGCCGAGTACACGTGATACGCCGAGCCATCGTCGTCTACGTAAAGCGTCATGTCCCTCGACATATGTCCGTTCGGACGAAAACTTTTCAGGTAGGTAAAAGGACCGGTGGCTTTGTCGCTAATAGCGACTCCAGCCCGGGCGGCATCATACCCTTTACCAGGTAATTCGAGGTGAAACCACATGACGTATTTCTTCGTCTTCGGGTTGTAAATCACTTTGGGACGTTCCATCAGGCCTCCCACCGCAATTTCGCTGGAGGGATCTTTAGATTTAGCCAGAGCTACACCCTGATTTTTCCAATGATGCAAATCTTTGGAGGAATACACACTTACACCTTCCGAGGCCGATGTGCCGCGAATTTCTCCGTACCAGTAATAGGTTCCTTTCGTGTAAAGCAGACCGCCGCCGTGGGCATTGATGAGTTCACCTTTTTCATCATACCAGCGTTCGCCGGGGGTAAATTCTCTGGTTGTCTGGGCAACACTGCTTCCTGAAAATAGAGTAATAGAGGCAAGAAGAATCAGTAGTTTTTTCATGTCAAACGGGAGGTAAGAGAATAGTCCTGACTGGTGATTCCAGCCAGGACTATCGGATAATCAATGCTTAATATCCGGGATTTTGTTCTAAAACCGCGTCTTTGTTCAGCTGAATTTCCGTCAAAGGAATCGGCATTAATAAGTGCGTATTACTTAGACCACGAGTCGGATTGAACCCGTTATTTCCGTTCAGACGAGTAGCTCGATCCACCAGCGTTTTCGTACGCATCAGCGTCATCCGGCGGTTCTCTTCTCCGATTAACTCTCGAACCCGTTCATCCAGAATGAAGTTCAGCGTAATATCTGAGGCAGCCACTTTTCCAACCATTGGGTAGTTAGAGAAAGCTCGTTCGCGAAGCATATTGATACTGGTGGCGGCGGCTTCGAGTTTGCCTTGTTTGAACTGAGCTTCCGCTAATAATAAATACGTTTCACCGAGTCGCATCAGGACAAAATCCTTGATCATGGCATAACCAAACGTATCGTTCGGGTTGAATTCGTACCATTTTGTCGTGTGCGGAGCCAGGTTAAACACCGTATCAGGACCGGCGTAAGGAACGGGTTTACCGAACGTTGCGGGCTTCGAAGCGTCGTTATAAATATAGCGGCGACGAAGGTTATATTGGGAGTTACGGATGTCACCGGGTTTGTAAAGTTCATACAATACCCAGTTGCTGAGGCGTAAGCGACCCAGAGCACGACCGCCCGTTGAATCCGACAGAGCCATGCCGGCTACGTTATGATACGAAGCTCCCCATACCCGACGCTGCTGTGGGTTATCAGTAATACCGCCTACAACCGTATTGGGATTTTCCTGCTCCAGTACCCAGATGGCTTCGGTATTACCCTGTACGCGGCGTTGATTCCCGTAAATGAACATATCGTGGTAATAATCACCATTTTGCGTGGACTGGATACCGTAACGTCCTTTGACGAGTTTAAACCGACCGCTGTTGATGATAGCCTGTAGCTGAGCTTCAGCCAGATCGGGCTTATCCATGCGGAGGTATGCTTCGGCGAGTAACTGCATTGCCATGAACTTGTTCGCCCGGCCGTATAACTTGCCTTTCGTATTGGTGGGCACACTTTCGATGTCGGGTAAATTGTTCACCGCGAAGAGTAAATCTTCTACGACTACTTTGTTAACCTCGTCCAGTGAAGCCCGAACGAAATCCGTTTTAGGACCCGTCAAAGCGGTTGTAATCACGGGGACACCACCAAAACAGGTAGCCAGGTTATTATAGGCATAAGCCCGGAAGAACTTGGCTTCGGCACTGATTTTGTTTTTACCTCCTGCACTAATTCCGGTTAACGTTGGGTTTTCAATTCCGTTGATAATCGTATTGGTGAGGTTAATCATCACGTAATTCCGGTTCCAGGTACGGGCGGCCGCTCCGTCAGTGGGAGTCAGCAGTGTGTAATTGTAGTACGGAATCTCAATACCCTGTTGCTGAGCGGTAGCGTTGGCAACGTCCGTTCCGACCTGCCATACACTTACCCAGCCCTGCTGATCCGACCACGAGAAATAGGTACTCGTGTGGTTATACAATCCGACCAGCGAGGCATTGAAGCCCAGGGAATCATTTAAGGTGACAGGGGTATAAGCGGAATAAGGTTTTTCATTCAGAAAGCTCTTCTGACAGGAAGTAGTCAGAGCAATGGCCGCCAGAGCCGAAAGCTTTAATATAGTCTTTTTCATCGTTTCCAGAGTGTAAGTCGCAATTAGCGAAGCGAAATGTTTAAGCCCAGTACCAGTGAACGTGTCACAGGGTAGTTGTTAGTCCAGCTGGTGTTAGGATCACTAGAATTTCCTTGTGTACCACGCGATTGCTGTACTGCTTCCGGATCCCAGCCAATCCAGTTGGTGAAGGTGTAAAGGTTACGGCCACTGGCATATACCGTCAGGCTGCCGAGGTGTAACTTGTCTAATAACTTCTGGTCGAACACATAACTCAGCGTTACATCTTTAAGCCGGGTATAACTGGCGTCGGAAGCGTATCCGTACCCACGTGGATTTCTAAAAGCCAGCGAAGGACGAGTGTTACTCTGGTTTTCAGCCGTCCAGTAACCTACTTCCACGGGTGTATTCCGTTTGCCCGTTTCATCGGCATAGGTTAAATCAGCATTATTACGGGTAACTCCCTGAACCGTTTGCAGGAACACGCTCAAGTGGAGGTTTTTATAATGGAAGGTGTTGGTAAAGCCACCCGTCCATTTAGGAGCGGTTTGTCCCAGAATGACGCGGTCACCATCAGGAGTTATTTTCTTATCACCATTAATGTCTACAAATTTCAGATCACCCGCTACGGCTCCGGGATCTACATCAGCCGAACTTTCGCCCTGTTGCCATACGCCTGCCAATTTATAGTCGTAAATCACGCTAATGGGCTGGCCAATGAACCAGCGGTTACCTAAATCATCTTTTTTGTCTCCGTACAGATCCACAATCCGGTTGCGGTTGGACGCAAAAACAATGGTACTTTCCCATTTGAAATCAGAAGCCTGAATGTTACGGGTGTTCAGCGTTAATTCAATACCCTTGTTCGACGTTTCACCGAGGTTGTCGAATACGCTGGAATAGCCCGTCATGATGGGGATACTGCGGAGTAATAACAATCCTTTCGTGCTGTTATTATATACTTCCAGGCTACCGTTGATCCGGTCATTGAATAAACCGAAATCAAGACCCAAGTTCTGGCTAACGGTGGTTTCCCACTGGAGGTTTGCGTTTCCTAAGTTACCCGGAAAAGTCCCGATGGTACTGATGCCGTTAAATGGAGCCCGACCCGTGTTCGAAGTCGTGATGGTGCGGTATACGCTGATGGCTTCGTTGCCGGATTTACCGTAAGAGAAACGCAGCTTCAGGTTGTTCACCAGCGTCTGACCTTTCATGAACTCTTCGTTGCTGATGTTCCAGCCCAAGGCTGCTGAAGGGAACAATCCGTATTTAGTAGTATTTGCTCCAAATACGGAAGAACCATCCCGACGAGCGGTTACAGTAAATAAATAACGGCTATCGTACGAATAGTTGATCCGCCCCATCTGAGAATTCAGAGCGTAGCGGTCAGCATAGGAGTTACTTGACTGCGTGGCTCCGGCACCGAGGTTATTA
>CAJYHS010000260.1 GCA_913774715.1 uncultured Siphonobacter sp.
CACCAGAATCGCTTCGTCTTCGTTGCCTACGTAGTAACAATTGCCGTTACTGCCCGAATTGAGTGATGTAATAAAAAGTGACATCTTACAAAGTAACGATTTTCAAAGTACTTCTTTGCTTAAAATCTTCATTAACCGCCCAAGTAACTTCCCGCAATGCCGCAACAGGCTTTCACTAACAACAAACCATCAATGACAATCAGGTAATACAAAATCTTCCGCCGATGATGAAGTCCGTAAGCTACTGCCAGTAAGGCAAAGTAAGGCAAAGCATTGAAAGCGATTCGAAGGGGAGAAAAATGCTGGTAACTGGCAAACACAAAAAAAGAAGAAACACCGATTAATAAGAGAGGAATGAGAATGAAGTAAATCGTTTTTCGAAGTCCAAACTGTACCACAAAGGTTTTGAGTTGACGGTTAGCGTCGTCTGCATAATCTTTGAGATCGAACATGATGGCATTTACCGTGCAAAACATCCAGTTTTTAATGAACAACCAGATTTGTAGTTTGGCATTAGGTAAGAGTCCTCCGTGTTCAAGCTGTACTTCAAAAACGGGCATTAAACTTACACAACCCGCCCAGACAAAGCCGATAACAAAAGCCTTTAACCATCCTGTATCTCGCAAATTGAGCGTCAAGCCCATCCCATAATACAACAGGCCTGCCAAAGGTACCAGGGTAATAAATGCGTAGTCGATGAGGGGTAATGAAGTAAGATTTTTACCGTATTCAACGAGTAACAGCAGGGCTGAACCTATACCAATAATGGATAAAATAACCTGACTCATGCGGACAAATCGGGCATGTTGACGATACCATTCCCTTCGGGGATTACGGGAAGCCGGAGCCGTTGCCGGAATGGTATACGCAACGGTATAATAGACGATAACCGCCGAAACCATCAATAGGTAATAGGCCGGAGATGCGAAAGGCAGATCCAGTTGAAAAGCCGTTTCCAGCGAAAGCATGAGAGCCAGCAGGCCCAGAAAATAATTGGAAAAAAATAGAAACTCAATCGCCCGCATGTTTTCTTCTGACACTTTTCAAAACCTAAAGGACGGCAGGAATTTTTATAAAGAGGTATGAGCCGTTCCCAATTTTTTAAAGCGATACAGATAGGGAGCCTTATGAGCCTTGCCTGTATACCTTTTTTCCAGCCGTTCCAATAAGTCCAATTGAAGCATTCGCCTTTGAAAACTGGAACGATTTAGTTTTTCTCCCAAAATCGTTTCGTATAGATTCTGTAAAGTCTGCATGGTAAAGGCTTCTCCCAATAAGGAAAATCCAACTAACTCCTGATCGAGATTGGCTCGTAAATGCTGCATGGCAAATTGTACAATTTCGAAGTGATCCTGCATGAGTATTGGCAGACGTCCATAATCGTGCCAGTCGCAGCGATCGGCCATTAGATCGGGTTGAGGACTTACTTTCGTAAAATCAACTAGAGCGTAATAGCCTACCGTCACAAACCGCTGAAGTAGCCAGTGGTGTGCCTGGGGAGAAAAACCCTTTCCCTGCATAATGGCCCGCATGGGTTCAGGGTCAGCCCGCTGCACGCTGCCAAAAGTGTGAAATTGTTGTAGATACAGATCCGTCAGCCCCGTCCGCTCGCGTAAGACCCGGCGGGCAGCATCTTCCAGGTCCTCATGCATTCGTATAAATCCTCCCGGCAGAGCAAATAAGCCCGTGTTTTCGTATTCAAGTACCAGAATTTTAAGCTCTTGTTCGTGAAAACCAATGATGACAAAATCCAGGGCTAAATGCGGGATAAAACCCGCCCCGGAAGCGTCATTGACGGAAGGATGATGAGAATCAGTTACGTTAGAAACCATGTATTTACTGACAAGTTTGGCAAAGTCAACCGCAGCGATTATTATTGTTGCACTTTGCGACAATAATAACATTTTAAGTTAAATCAGTCGTTACTTCTACTAAATAGTTCCTCAAACCAATGAAAACGCTAGGCATTTTTCTAGTTGCGGCGGGACTGGCCGCCTCGGCCTGGGCCCAAAAAGCTCCACAAGTTAAAACTAAAGACGGTACTCTTGAAGGAATCAGTGAAACCAAAGGGGTACGAACGTTTAAAGGCATTCCCTTTGCCCAGCCGCCCGTAGGTGATCTACGCTGGAAAGAGCCTCAACCCGTAAAAAAATGGAGTGGCGTCTACAAAGCCGATCATTTCGGTCCTTCAGCCATGCAGCGTCCTATTTTCGGGGACATGAATTTCCGTTCTAAAGGTACGAATGAAGACTGTCTGTATCTCAATGTCTGGGCTCCTGAAAACGCTGGTAAGCAATCATTACCCGTACTGGTGTACTTCTACGGCGGCGGCTTTATGGCGGGGGACGGTTCCGAACCTCGATACGACGGCGAAAGCATGGCTCAGAAAGGAATCGTTGCCGTGACGGTCAATTACCGTCTCAACGTTTTTGGGTTTATGGCCCACCCCGAGTTAACGAAGGAATCCCCTCATCACGCTTCAGGCAACTATGGTTTACTGGATCAGATGGCGGCCTTACGTTGGGTGAAAGAAAACATCGCCGCCTTCGGAGGCGATCCTTCGCAGGTAACCATTGCGGGAGAGTCCGCTGGTTCTATTTCAGTGAGTGCTCAGATGGCTTCGCCTTTATCGAAAAACCTCTTTTCGAAAGCCATCGGTGAAAGTGGTTCCCTGCTAGGCACCTTACCGCCGGTTTCATTAGCCGAAGCCGAGAAAAAAGGGGCTGCCTTCGCGGCTTCTCTGGGAGCAAAATCGCTGGCTGAATTGCGGGCCTTACCCGCCACGCAGGTGCTGGAAGCCACGGCTAAAGCCGCTCCGGGAAGTTTTCCTTTGGTGATTGACGGTTATTTTCTGCCTAAGTC
>CAJYHS010000261.1 GCA_913774715.1 uncultured Siphonobacter sp.
AACAATGCGGCACTTACCGTTGCCATCGACAAAGGGCCCAAAATCAAGATTCATGATATTGATTTTGATGGCCGGGAACAACTGTCAGAAGCAACGGTTCGGAATAAAATGAAGGGCACCAAACAGATGCGTTTTGGTCGCGTATTCACTCCCTCCAAGTACATTCCCAAGAAGTTTGAAGAAGACAAAGGAAAACTGATTGAGTTTTATAATAAGAAAGGATTCCGCGATGCCCGCATCGTAGCGGATTCCGTTTACTCACATGACCACAAGACGGTTGACGTTTACCTGGGCTTGGAAGAAGGTAAAAGATATTACTTCCGAAATATCAACTGGCAAGGTAATTATTTGCATTCAGACTCCGTTTTGACCGATTTATTGGGTATCAAAAAAGGTGATGTTTACAATCCTGAAGAGTTGCAGAAACGTTTACAGGGAAGTCCTGGCTATGATGTTTCTTCCCTTTACATGGATGCAGGTTACCTATACTTTAGTGCTAATCCAGAAGAAACCGCGATTGAAGGCGATTCCATCGACATTAATTTCAATATCTTCGAAGGCAAACAGTTTACCATTAACAAGATTATTTTGAATGGTAACACCAAGACTTCTGATCACGTAGTTCTTCGTGAAATTCTTACGTTACCCGGCCAGAAATTCTCTAAAACGGCCGTTGTAAGTACCCAACAGGAATTAGGCCGTTTGGGCTATTTTGATGCGGAGAAAATTGGTATTAACCCTATTCCCCGTAATGACTATACCGTAGATATCGAGTACACGGTTGAAGAAAAAGCATCTGACCAGATTGAGCTTTCTGGTGGCTGGGGTGGTTACATCGGTTTCGTGGGTACCCTGGGGGTTGTGTTTAATAACTTCTCGGCTCGTAACATTACGAACCTTAAAGCCTGGCGTCCGCTTCCAGCTGGTGATGGACAGAAACTGGCCGTTCGTTTCCAGGCTAACGGTCGTCAATTCCAGAATTACTCTCTCTCATTTACTGAACCCTGGTTAGGTGGCAAGAAGCCTAATGCTTTCTCATTCAATATTAACCGTCAGATCTACCGTATTTTCGATTACAGCGGTAGCATGTATAGCGGTTATGGCTACGGAAGTAATTATGGCTATGGCTACGGAAGTGGCGTTCCTACGTCACTGGGTAACGAAAGAGGCTACTTCAATACGACGGGTGCTTCCATCAGCTTAGGTAAGCGTCTGCGTCGTCCTGATAACCGCTTCGGTTTGAACATGGCTCTTTCGTATATGCGTTATGAGTTCAAAAACTACCCGATCTTGATTCAGAACTTTAGCTCGGGTAAT
This sequence comes from uncultured Siphonobacter sp., assembly GCA_913774715.1. GTDB lineage: Bacteria > Bacteroidota > Bacteroidia > Cytophagales > Spirosomataceae > Siphonobacter. The sequence continues at coordinate 1,318 of CAJYHS010000261.1, forward strand.
GCTAATAACATTTCACTGATTACGACTTTAACGCGTTACGATCTGGATAACCCTCAGTATACCAGAAAGGGTTCTTCCTTATCGATTTCTGCTACCTTAACGCCTCCCTACTCACTGTTCCGTCCCGATAACTGGAATCCAACCGAGGCTCAGGAAAAATACAGATTCCTAGAGTACCATAAGTGGATGTTTGATATGTCCTGGTTCGTTCCAATTACGGGTAAACTGGTTTTCCATACACGAGCTCACATGGGTTTCCTGGGTAACTATAACAAACGCCTGGGCATTATCCCAATGGAACGTTTCGTATTAGGGGGTTCAGGTCTTTCAGGCCAGGGCCAGTTTGCCATCGCCCAGGATATCATTGGCTTACGTGGATACGATGACCGTAACGTACGTACGGATCCTACTCGCCGTTACGAAGGAAATGGTGGGGTAGTGTACAATAAATACGTAATGGAACTTCGTTATCCCATCTCTTTGAATCCTTCAGCAACTGTTTTCGTTTTGGGATTCATGGAAGCGGGTAACAACTGGGATAGCTACAAATACTTCAATCCGTTTGAATTGAAACGCTCTGCTGGTATTGGTGCCCGTATCTTCATGCCTGCGTTTGGTATGATTGGTATCGATTACGGTTACGGATTTGACCGTAACGTAGGACCCAATGGTACACAGGCCGCAGGTAAAGGCCAGTTCCACTTTACCATTGGGCAGCAAATCCGATAAATGCTGATTAAGAAATATTAATAGATTAGCCTGAACTATAATCGTTATAAGATTCTTTAACTCGTGAGAAACAGCGTATTTTTCCTATTTTTGGCGTTCATATGGCAGGCAAGTCCTGCGATGGCCCAGCGATTTGGATACATTGACTCCGAGTATATTGTCAGTAAAATGCCCGAATTTCAGAAAGTGAACGGTGAAATGGATCGCTGGACACAACTCAGAACCAAGGAAATATCTGACAAGTATGCTGAAATTGAAAAACTCGAAAGAGCCTTTAAAGCTGAAGAACCCCTGCTTACTGACGGCATGAAACAACAACGTCGCCAGGAAATCACGAAGCGGGAAAATGACGTTAAAGAGTTAAATAACAAGATATTTGGATACAATGGCCAGTATCATCAACGACGGAAAGATGTATTGAAGCCCGTTATGGATGAACTTAACCGAGCCATTGAGAAAGTAGCCCGCCAAAAACAGCTTCGTATGATTCTGGATAAATCCTCGGAAGGAATTGCCATGATTTATACGGATCCTCGGGACGATTACTCTGATTATGTTTTAGAAGAGTTAGGTATCGATCCTAAAGCGAACCCCAATCAAACAAACACACCAACGCAAAACACAAAGACTAAGCAGTAAATCAAATGAAAAAACAAATTTTTGCCGTTCTGACCGCCGCTGCACTTGCCTTCGTAGGATTAAACGCGAACGCCCAGTCGGCCCCCAAAATTGGTTATACGGATATTGATGTATTATTAGCAGGACATCCTAAATCAAAAGCAGTAGAAGCCGAATTACAAACTCGCAGTACACAATATCAAAACCAAATGCAGAGCCTCCAAAAAGATCTGCAGGATAAATACACGTCTTACCAGAAGGCAGAAGCCACGATGTCTGACGTAATCAAAGCTGATAAACAAAAAGAATTACAAGGCATTCAGGAGCGTCTGCAAACACTTCAGCAAAACGCTCAGGTGGAGTTAGGTCAGAAACAACAACAATTATTACAGCCTCTGTTAACTGACATTGACAATGCTATCAAAGCCGTTGCCAAAGAAAATAACTACACCTTTATCTTAAGCAGCTCGATCAGCACTCAGCTGAACCCAGTGGTTCTTTATGCTGATCCTTCTACGGAAGTAACAGACCTGATCTTTAAGAAAATGGGTGTTGATCCAGAAGCTGTGAAGAAAGCGGCTGCCGCTGCTCAACAACCCGCTGCCACGACGCCAGCAGCTGGTGCTGCTAAACCAGCTACTACTCCAGCTAAGAAACCTGGCAATAAGTAAGGTTTAGATATTTCGATAATAAATGCAGAAGGCCGGGCTGAAAAGTCTGGCCTTCTGCATTTCAGAGAGACAACACTTATTGTAGTTCATTCATCAGATAACTACCAATCCTTATTTACGAAAAGACCGGCAGAGTTATAGTCTGCCGGTCTTTTCGTAAATGGCTGTAGTGAAAAATTTATTGTTCTGAAGAATCACTAATAGGCTCAATATCATCTTTAACCGAGGTAGCCTGCTCTTCTTTGGGTTTTTCTTCTTCATTAAAAAACGAAGACTGAAAAATCAGAATGAACACCACGCCAAGAAAAATAGCCGAATCAGCAATGTTGAAAACGGGACTTGTATAATACGATCCACCCCATACAGGAATCCATTCCGGTAAATAACCCTCCCAGGGATTAAACAATACCATATCGATTACCTGACCGTGGAACCACGCAGAGGGAGCATCGTAAGGGGCGTTGCCTAAAAATACACCATAAAAAGTCGAATCGATTACGTTCCCAATGGCTCCTCCTAAAATAGCAGCAATACACCATAATAATCCATCAGGAGCATTCTTTCGAGCCAGACGAGTTAAATACCAGGCAATGACTCCCATTGCCACCAGGCGGAATAAAGTTAAAACCAGTTTTCCATAGGGATGATCCAGCTGCATACCAAAAGCCATTCCCGGATTCAGTACATAATGTATACTCAGCCAGTCTCCAAGTACGGGAATATCTTCCCCCAAATACATATTCTTGAAAACCAGTAGCTTGACTACCTGATCAACAATGATGACAAAAAGGGTAAGCAAAAAAAACTTCAGAGGATTCTTCTTCATTTAATCAATAATTATCAACCTACAAATAAATAGGTTAATCGAGTAAGTCATTCAATAAAGTACAAAAATTGCTAAGAACAACTCAAAAAGCTAAACTATCCTATTAATAGAAAACCCCATTCTGACGAACGGGGTTTTTTATTAGGCTTGCTGAGCCGCCTTTCTACTCTTACAAGCATCCTGCCGGATGGCTCTTTTTCGGCGGCGAACTTCTTTCTTCAGTAAGGTAAATTCCCGACTGGCTTGTCCAGCCACCGAAGTATTTTCTTCGGCCCGACGGAACAAATAAGGCATAACAGCTTCGATTGGTCCGTAAGGAACGTACTTGGCCACGTTATATCCCGCATGTGACAGGTTGAAACTAATGTTATCACTCATACCCAGTAGCTGAGCGAACCAGAAGTGTTGATCATTAGCCGCGATTCCCATCTCCTTCATTTTCTGCACCATCAGCAGGCATGAATATTCATTGTGCGTACCCAAACAGATCGACAGAATATCGTGATTGTCCAGAAAGTACTGCAATGCCTTATTATAAGCCTGATCCGTATCTTCTTTGGTCGCATGAATAGGATCAGAATATTCCATTTCGTGAGCTCGCTGACGTTCCCGTTCCATATACGCACCACGAACCAGTTTAATTCCTAATTCGTATCCTTTCTCACGAGCCGTTTCCGTAGCTTTGACCAGGTTAGAATAACTTTCGGTACGATACATCTGATACGTGTTCCAGACGATACACTCCTGATGGTTATATAAATCCATCATTTCGTAAGTCAAAGCATCAATGGTATCCTGAATCCAGGTTTCCTCAGCATCAATAAAAATCCGAACGTGGAGATCGTGAGCTGCTTGGCATAAGGTATTCATGCGGGCTTTAACCCGGCTGTAGGCTGCATTTTCTTCGGTCGATAACTCCTTACCAGATTGTACTTTTTCCAGTAACTCAACCGTAGCAATACCCGTTACCTTGAACACGGAAAAAGGCACGGCAGGCGACTCCGCCGCTTTTCTGATCGTCAGAAGAATCTCTTCCACGGTATGGTTAAAACTTTCCTCTGACTCCTCTCCTTCTACCGAATAATCCAGGATGGTGCCGATGTGAGCGTTGTCAAGTTGCCTGATGGTGTCATTACAACCTTCGATGGTCTCACCACCGCAGAAATGCTCAAAAATGGTGTTTTTAATGGCTCCTTTGATAGGAAATTTAAGCATTAAAAACAATTTGATGAAAAAGGTGCCTATCTTTACAAGCCAATTTCGATTCATGGCAGCGAAGATGAAAAAGGTCTTCTTGAGTTGCCAGTCGGATTGGTTAGCAAAAGCTACCGAAGTGTCGTCAAATGAAATAGTTTTTTCCTGTTGTTGATGACTCGGAGCTTTCAAAATGTCCATTTTGGGCATGGGAAGTGAACCGTGTTAGTGTGAAAGTGAATATAGCGGTCAGGTTCAGGTTAGAGCGTCCTAGGAATACTCTTTACGAAAGCTTTTCAGAATTTATAATTTCCAAAAAGCGATTACAAAGGTAAGATGAAACGCTCTGCATTTTTACAAGTCAGTGCTGATTTTTTTAATAAAAAAGCCTACCTTTGAAAGGTTAATTAACTGATTTTAAGTTTGTTAATGTCAGTTTAACCATAAAAGATTTGGCTTAGACGTTACACTTCATCATAATAAACTGCCCCCAGGCTTTTTGAACAAATAAACGCTTACTAATTAACGATTTACAAGATGAGTGCGACGCTGGATATTGTGCCTTTACAGGATTGGATCAACACCAACGGTAAGCCCTTGATGATTGCGGGACCCTGTAGTGCAGAAACTGAAGAACAAGTTTGGGATACGGTTACCCAAATTGCAAAAGAGGGGTATGCCCACGTGATTCGTGCCGGTGTATGGAAACCCCGTACCCGTCCCGGAAGTTTTGAAGGAATGGGCGAAGCAGCTTTGCCTTGGTTAGCAGCTGCTAAAAAAGAAACAGGTCTTCCCTTGGCTATCGAAGTAGCAAGTCCTGATCACATTGAACTGGCTCTTAAATACGGCGTTGATATCTTGTGGATCGGGGCCCGTACCACGGTGAACCCTTTTAATGTTCAGGATATTGCTGACGCTTTGAAAGGCGTTGATATTCCAGTACTGGTTAAAAACCCGGTTAACCCTGATTTAGCTCTCTGGATTGGAGCTCTGGAACGTCTTCAAAATTCCGGCCTGAAGAAATTAGCGGCTATTCACCGCGGTTTCTCTAACATGCAGGAAACGAAATACCGTAACTCCCCCATGTGGCAGGTAGCAATTGAACTGAAACGTCAGTTACCTAACCTACCCATCATTGGTGATCCTAGCCACATGGCGGGCAAACGTCAATACCTGGGCGAATTAACGCAACGTTTCTTCGATCTGAATTACGATGGTCTGATCATTGAGTCACACCGTAATCCTGATGAAGCGTGGTCAGATGCATCTCAACAATTAACTCCTGCCGCTCTGGGCGAATTGCTCCGTAGCATGCAGGTTCGTGAGTCAGATTCTTCTGATTCCGTGTACCATAGCCACATGGATGAACTCCGGGCGAAAGTAGATAATATCGACCGCGAATTGCTGGAAGTATTAGCTACCCGTATGGCCATTGTTGAGAAAATGGGTGAATACAAACGTGATAATGGTGTAACGATCTTCCAGATTGATCGCTGGAAGCAAGTTCACGCTTCACGTGCGGAAATGGCGAAAAAATTAGGTCTCTACTCTGATCTCGTAGAAGATTTATACCGCCTGATTCACGAAGCATCCATCCGTAAACAAACGGAAGTAATGAATTCAGTTTCTCAGTCTTAATCTGAGATTGACAATAAAAAATGAGGTCGCTATCCAGTGACCTCATTTTTATTTTAAGGCTATTTTCATGTAAAACACGCGGCATTTGTGTTTTTTACGCCCTAATTAGTTAGACACTATTTCTATCCATGAAAACCCCGCCCACCGATCCATTTGCAGCCCTGCGATATAAAGAGTTTACCTTTTATGGTCTCGGGAGTTTCTTTTTCACCACGGCAATTCTGATTCAGGAAGTAGTGCTAGGGTACCAAATTTATCGCATTACGCATGACCCGCTGGCTCTGGGTTTGGTAGGTCTGGCCGAAGCCATTCCTTATATTTCACTGGCCTTACTAGGCGGTCATTTGGCTGATAAATATGATAAGAAGACCATTATCCTCCTCAGCTTATCCGTAATTCTGGCAGGATCTTTCATTCTTCATTGGGCTACCTTACCCGAGACTCGTGCCATTCATGATGATCGCTTTCTACTCATGATTATCTATTCGGTCGTAGCACTGATTGGCTTTGCCCGTGGATTTTATAGTCCGGCTACGGCTTCCTTGAAAGCTTTTCTTACCCCACGCGAAGTATATGCTAATGCAGCTTCATGGTACAGTACTTTCTGGCAAACAGGAGCTATTTTGGGTCCCGGATTAGCGGGCTTTTTATACAGCTGGATGGGCATGTCAGGAACGATGTGGCTGGTTATTGCCAGTATCGGGATTGTTTTTATCCTCTTTTCATTCATCAAAAAGAAACCCATTCCTATACCTTCCCACGAAGAAGTGGGTGTCTGGCAGAGTATTAGGGAGGGGATTGGTTTTGTCTTTGGCAGTAAGATTCTTCTATATTCGATTTCATTGGATTTGGTAGCGGTGCTTTTTGGAGGTGTAGTAGCCATATTACCCGTCTTTGCAGAAGACGTTCTGAAAGTTGGAGCTGAAGGGCTGGGCATTCTTCGGGCGGCTCCTTCCGTTGGAGCCGTGCTTACCATCATTGGAACGGCCGTCTATTCTCCTGTCAAAAAAGCTTGGCTTAATATGCTCATTGCAGTGGCTGGCTTTGGACTCGCAACCATTGTTTTCGCCTTGTCTACGCACTTCTGGTTATCTGTATCCATGTTATTTCTTACGGGAGCTTTTGATAGTATCAGCGTGGTCATTCGGCAGGCTATCTTACAATTAGTACCACCCGATGAAATTCGGGGAAGAGTCCTATCTGTTAATAGTATTTTCGTTAGTACTTCCAATGAAATTGGGGCCTTCGAATCAGGGGTACTGGCAAAAGCATTTGGTGCCGTGCCGTCCGTTCTGATTGGAGGAAGTCTGACTATGGTAATCGTGGGAATTATCTGGATAAAGACGAAAGAGTTACTTCATGTAAAACTTATATAGAAGTGGTAAGGGTATTGTATCATCTGTATTCAAACATCTGATCATAAGAAAAGGCTAACCTGCGTAGGTTAGCCTTTTCTTTTAAAATTATTATTCGAAAATCTTCAGTCCGAAATAACCAAGGGCGAGCCAGAGTAAGCCTTTAATCAGAAAGAAAAAAAAGCCGGCCCAGCCTAACCGTTTAATCCAGCCTTTCCAGCCAGGAGTTGTCGCTTTTTGTTCCATAATGTTTAGAATGATTCTACAGAAATCAAAACTCGGAAAAAAGATTCGGTTCTCCCAGCGATTCAGGAAATTTATCAGGCCACCTCTCTAGCTAAAACGACGTACTTGAGCATTTCAATGTACAGTTGAATTCCTTCTTCAATTTCGTGCAGATAAATAAATTCATCGGCCTGGTGAGAGCGGGCGGAATCTCCTGGTCCCATTTTCAGCGAATGACAACCGATTACGGCCTGATCAGAAGTGGTGGGTGAACCGTAGGTATTACGGCCCAGAGTGATACCGGCCTTCACAATTGGATGCTCCGCAGGAATACTTGAAGGATGTAAACGCACCGAACGGGCCTGTACTTCAGACTTCATATGAGCCTGAATAATTTCACAGGTTTCTTCCAGTGTATATTGATCGGTGACTCGGACATCTAGTGTGAAATGACAGCTGGCCGGCACAACGTTATGCTGCTGGTTTTCAGTATGAATTACCGTCGCCGACATTTTCATATTCCCCAGCATAGGTGACACTTTAGGAAACTGAAACGAACGAACCCAAGCAATATCATCCAGGGCTTTGTAAAGAGCATTTTCCCCTTCTTCCCGGGCCGCATGACCGGCTTTGCCCTGAGCCATGCAATCCAGCACAAGTAATCCCTTCTCAGCGATGGCGAGATGCATTTGCGTAGGTTCTCCAACGATGGCAAATTCTACTTCGCCCAGTTTTCCAGAATTCCAGAGTAACTCCATGCCATTTTTACCAGATACTTCTTCTTCGGAAGAAGCCGCAAAAATGACATTATACTTGAGATCGGTACGGTGATAGAAGTAACAAAACGTCGCTAATAACGAAACCAGACAGCCCCCCGCATCATTAGAACCCAAACCAAAGAGTTTACCCTCCTCATCCACGGCCGGATTAAAAGGATCCAGAGTCCATTTCGGATTGGGTTTTACGGTATCATGGTGTGAATTGAGTAATACCGTTGGCAGCTCTGGGTTATAGTATTTATTCTTTGCCCAGAGGTTATTATGCAGACGGGAAAAAGGCATATTCCGTTCCCGAAAAAATTCTTCAATCAAATACGCCGTCTGGTCTTCTTCCCGACTGAATGAAGGCGTAGCAATAAGTCGTTTTAATAATTCAATAGAGTCGCTGGTTAGGCTTTCAATCAAGTTTGCAATGGCCATACGTACAAAGTTAAAATGGACCAGACCCGCAGATCCGATCCATTTTTGGTGTTAAACAGAGAGCGACTGCGTAAATCGCTCCGCTAAATTTTCAATGTCTTCCCTGCGGGCAATGTCCTGAATCCATTCAGCTGGAATCTCTTTAATTCCATAATAAACGCCTGCTAAACCACCCGTTACCGAACCTGTCGTATCGGTATTATCACCCAGATTCACGGCCTTTAAAACGGCTTCTGAAAAGGAGTTTGAAGTGAGGAAACACCACAAAGCTGCCTCCAGTGAATGAACTACATACCCGGAGGAATATATTTCAGATTCAGGAATTTGAGTAATATCTTCTTTTAAGATTCGGGCAAATAACTCACATTCATCCGCCGGGCCCGTTTCTTCAAAGAACGGACACATGGTTTTCTGTATGCTGTGGTACGCTTCAATCTTATCTTTTCCGGAAAGTAACTCCTGGATATAACTCACCAGAATAAAGCAGGCGTGAGCTGAACGGATATGTCCATGGGTAATGGCTGATGTTTTCCGAACCAGTTCAAAACGCTCAGCTACGGTAAGGGCGGGTTTTCGATAATGCAAATAAAACGCTAAGGGCGGAATCCGCATGAGCGAACCATTTCCATTACAAAGCTCGCTTACCTCTCCGGCCTCGGTGGGTTCTACCCCATTTTCGAGACGATCAAGTGAGTTACGCGTAGCAAAACCAATATCAAAAACAACTCCGTTAGCGGTCCATTCGCCCTGGTGATACCAGTTCAGAAAGCGATTCGCTAATTCCCGGTAATTCAGACCATTAATTAAAGTTTCAACCGTTTGATAGGTCAATGCACTATCGTCTGACCAGGTTCCAGCAGGCTGGTAGTGTGTGCCGAATGCCCTGAGGCCCGCGACTGGTTTTTCCTTTAAAAACTTACGGTTTGAAAATTCCACCGGAACGCCCATTGCATCTCCAATGGCAGTGCCTAAAAGATAGCCTTGTACTTGGGAGTCGAGGTGATTCATAAGGTGTTGCGTATAATAATAGAGTCGGTTACTGAAGCCTGATTCGGGTTCCGGCGGTACCCTCGGCTACGGCCTGACGCAAATCAGCCGCGTGACAAATGGTTACCTGCTTTACGCCATCGGCTAGGGCTTTGAAGGCATTATCCAGCTTGGGCACCATTCCGGCATAAATAGCACCAGAAGCTTTATGTTCAGCGTACGTTTCAGGCAACAATTCTGGAATGACACTAGAATCGTCGTCGGGATTAGTCAGTACGCCCTTTTTTTCAAAACAATATACCAAATTTACTTCAAAATGCTTTGCTAACGCAACCGAAATGGCCTGAGCCTGAGTATCAGCATTAGTATTCAGCATGGAAGCCAGCGATGGGTCGAATGTCAAAGGAGCAAAAACAGGCACCAATCCTACTTCGAAAAAACGTTTGATTTGCTCATCGTTCACGGATTCGATATCACCAACGAAGCCGTAGTCAACACTCCAGCCCGTGCGTTTTTTGGAACGGATGATCCCTCCATCGGCTCCGGTAAGACCAAGAGCATTACAATTCAGTGACTGTAACTGAGCGACAAGTTGTTTATTCACCAATCCGCCGTACACCATCGTAACTACGTCGAGCATGGCGGCATCGGTTACCCGACGACCTTCTACCATGACCGTCTCTACGTCGAGTTTTACGGCTACCTGCGTAGCAATTTTTCCTCCACCATGAACCAGAATTTTGGGTAAGGATAATTCAGCGAAATCTTTGAGGAACTGTTGCCGTAACGTCGGGTTATCGACTACATTTCCTCCTATTTTAATGACTGTCAGCATGTTATTCATTCTTTAATCTGGAAATCTCCAGAGATTCCAAACTTACAAATTCAATAACATTTGCTTGATAACCGCCTGAGCCGCCCAAACCCGGTTACCCGCTTCGTGAATGACAATCGAAGCAGGTGAATCCAGCACGGCGTCGTCTACGACAATATTCCGGCGAACGGGCAGACAGTGCATGAATTTGGCATCATTGGTCAAAGCCATTTTCTCCTGCGTGATCTTCCAGGCGGGATCGCTATTCAGGATTTTGCCGTAATCCTCATAAGAAGACCAGTTTTTCGCGTAGATAAAGTCCGCCCCTTCAAAGGCCTGCCGTTGATTATGAGTTACCAAAGCATTACCTGAGAATTCAGGAGCCAGAGCATAGCCTTCAGGGTGGGTAATCACAAAATCCACATCCGCTGCGTTCATCCATTCCGCAAAAGAGTTAGGAACGGCCTGAGGCAAGGCTTTGACGTGCGGGGCCCAGGTTAATACCACTTTGGGACGAGCTACTTTTTTGTATTCTTCAATAGTAATCAAATCGGTCAGTGACTGCAAGGGGTGACGCGTGGCCGACTCCAGACTCAGGATAGGCACTCCTGCATATTTCACAAACTGCTTAATTACCTCTTCCCCGTAATCCTTCGCCCGATCCGTTAAAGAAGGAAAACTCCGAACTCCAATAATGTCGCAATACTGAGCTACTACCGCCGCTGCTTCCTTAATATGTTCGGCTTTATTTCCGTTCATGATGGCTCCATCCTCAAACTCCAGCCCCCAGGAATCCGACGTTACGTTCATCACCATCACTTTCATACCCAGGTTCTCAGCTGCTTTCTGCGTGCTGAGGCGGGTACGAAGACTGGCATTAAAGAACAGTAATCCAATGGTTTTATGGTGTCCTAACTGTTCATCCGCAAAGGGATTTTGTTTCAGACGAAGAGCTTCCTGCACCAATCCCGGCAGGTCAGGAACATCATGTACGGAAAGAAATTGTTTCATAGGATTAGTTTACAGTTTTCAGTTTGCGGTTTTCAATTTCGCCTACCGAATAACTGTTCTTTAAAAGACTAAAGCTGAGAGTTTTCTATTTACAGATATTGTTTGAACCAACAACTGTAAACAGAAAACAGTACACTGAAAACTACTAGGCTGTTACCGCAATGACCTGCTCGAGAGCTTCGAGGAAACGATCGCTTTCGGGCTGGCCGATGGCCAGACTAGGTAATAAGCGTAAGGTATGTTTACCTGCGTAACCGCAGAAAATTTTATGATCGAATAAAAGTGTATCGCGAATCTTGTCTACGGGTTGTTCGAATTCAATGCCAATCATGAGTCCACGACCACGAAGTTCCTTAATGCCGCCGATTCCTTTCAGTTGCTCAAACAGATAGTCGCCCTGTTTGGCAGCATTTTCGATCAGATTCTCATTTTTCATAATATCCAGAACTGCTACTGCCGCCGCACAGGCCAGGTGGTTCCCCCCAAACGTTGTACCTAATAACCCAAATTTCGCATGAAACTTCGGAGAAATCAGAACGCTCCCGATTGGAAAACCATTACCCATGCCTTTGGCCGTCGTAATCAGATCAGGCTCAACACCGGTGAACTGGTGCGAGAAAAACTTACCGCTACGACCATATCCGCACTGAACCGAATCCAGAATTAATACCGAGCCAAACTGATCGCACAGTTGACGAGCGGCCTGAAGGAATTCAGCCGACGTAACTTTAATACCGCCCACGCCCTGAATACCTTCTACAATTACTGCACAGATTTCTTCACTCATGGCCGCTTTCAAAGCTTCCACGTCGTTGAAAGGAATGAAGGTAACGTGTGAGTTATCATTGATCGGGGCAACAATAGACGGGTTATCCGTCACAGCTACCGCCGCAGAAGTACGTCCGTGAAAAGCTCCTTTGAAAGCGATAACCTTTTTACGTCCCGTATGAAAAGATGCCAGTTTCAGGGCATTTTCATTCGCCTCGGCACCGGAGTTAACCAGAAAGACCGAATAATCTGGGTAACCCGAAAGTTCGCCCAGTTTCTGTCCTAATTCTTTTTGAATGGGAATCTGAACCGAGTTCGAATAGAACCCTATTTGTGAAAGCTGACGCGTAATCGCTTCCACGTAATAAGGATGGGAATGGCCTACAGAAATAACCGCGTGACCACCGTATAAATCCAGATACTGATCGCCTTTCTTATCCCAGAGGTAACTCCCCTGAGCTTTCACAGGCTCAATATCATAAAGCGGATAGACGTTGAATGGATTCATTGAATGCTATGTTTGGGGTTTGATTCGGTTTGAAGTTTGATTCGGTTTGAGAGGTTTAATACGTTTGAGTTCCTGGGTATTTTCCTTAAACTCAATCAAATGCTCAAACGACATCAAACTTTATCGAACCCAATCAAACGCTTCATTTAAAAACCGACTGACTTCAGATTCAGACCGGTTTTCTCGTCCAGTCCAAATAGTAAGTTCATGTTTTGAACCGCCTGACCAGAAGCTCCTTTGGTCAGGTTGTCAATAATACTGGTAATAAGCAGGTTACCTTCTGCCACTTCCAGATGAACAATGCCTTTATTGGTATTCACCACCTGCTTGACATCAATGCTGGCATCACTTACGTGGGTGAAGGGATGCGATGCATAGTAGGAACGGTAAAGCTCCTTCGCCTCTTCCAGCGTTCCGCCATAAGGCGTATACACGTTCGCCATGATGCCCCGCGTGAAATTACCCCGGTAGGGAATGAAGTTAATGGCCTGCGAAAAATCCGGCTGACCTTTCCTCAATACCATTCCGATTTCGGTCAGGTGCTGATGGTTAAAAGCTTTATAAATGCTGATGTTATTATTCCGCCAGCTAAAATGGCTCGTGGCACTCAGGGATTGTCCCGCTCCGGTACTTCCAGTTACTGCCGAAATGTGGACATCATTCGTTAACAACCCTGATTGAGCCAATGGTAACAAAGCCAGCTCAATGCTCGTAGCAAAACATCCGGGATTCGCAATTTTCTGAGCCTGACGAATGGTATCTCTTTGTAATTCAGGTAACCCATACACAAATCCATTGGATTCATCCCGAAAATCCGTACTTAAATCAATGACTTTCAGATTTTCAAAGGCTGGGTTTGCCGCCAAAAATTTCTTCGATTCGCCGTGTCCCGAACACAGGAAAACCACATCTATATCAGTATGAAATTCCTCCGAAAAGGTAAGATCTGTATCTCCGAATAAGTCTGTATGCGTAGAAGCGACGGGTTTCCCTGCCTGACTCTTCGAATGAGCATACACGATCTCTGCTTCAGGATGATGGATTAAAATACGAAGCAACTCACCACCCGTGTAGCCCGCTGCTCCAATGATACCAACTTTCATTTTATAGTTGTGGGTTGTGGGTTGTCAGTTTTTAGTAGTTAAAACAAATTCTATCAACTAATAACTAACAACCCACAACTCCATTTTAGTCGTTCAACTCAGTGATTTTACGGTGAATCATGGTCTGATTCGAAGCAATTTTCGAGAAGCCGCGAACGTCATCACCGGACCAGGCATTGTTCATTTCACCGTAACTGCCAAAGACATTACTCATCAGATCAAACGGTGAGGTAATACCCGTTACAAAGAAACGGTAAGGCTGTAACTGCACCTGTACCTGACCCGTCACGTGTTGCTGAGTGCTTTCGAGGAACGTTTCTACATCCCGCATGGCTGGCTCCAGGAACTGGCCTTTGTGCAACAAGCTACCATACTGACCAGACAGTTGTTCTTTGAAGAAAATCTGCTGTTCGGTTAATACGTGTTTTTCGAGTAAGTGGTGAGCTTTGATGATAATCAGCGGAGCGGCGGCTTCAAAACCTACCCGTCCTTTAATACCAATGATAGTGTCGCCCACGTGAATATCACGACCTACCGCAAACGGAGCCGCCACGTCTTGTAATTTACGGATCGCATCTACTGGGTTTTCGAAGCTTTCGCCATTTACCCCTTTCAGTTCACCGGCTACGAAATCAAGCGTTACCGTTTCTGTGTCCTGGCGTTGTAATTGCGTAGGCCAAGCTTCTTCGGGTAAAAATCCGTCTGAGGTTAAGGTTTCTTTCCCTCCTACTGACGTTCCCCATAACCCTTTATTGATGGAATAAGTCGTCTTCGTCCAATCGCGAACCACGCCTTTTCCTTTCAGATATTCAATTTCTGCTTCCCGGCTCAGACGTAAGTCACGAATTGGGGTAATGATTTCTACTTCAGGAACGACAATTCGGAACACCATATCAAAGCGAACCTGATCGTTACCCGCACCCGTACTGCCATGAGCTACGGCCGTTGCTCCAATTTGCTTGGCATACTCAGCCACCGCCAAGGCCTGGAATACCCGTTCGGCACTTACCGACAGCGGATACGTATTGTTTTTCAGTACGTTACCAAAAACAAGATACTTCAGACAGTTTTCGTAATAGTCATTCACGACGTCAAGCGTGGCGTGGCTGGCTACCCCCAATTCATAGGCATTGCGTTCTACCTGCTGTAAATCTGCCTGGGTAAATCCGCCAGTATCCACTAATACGGAATGAACTTCATAGCCCTGATCGTCCGACAGGTATTTCACACAAAAAGAGGTGTCAAGACCACCACTGTACGCCAATACAACTTTGGGTTTACTCATGGAATTTGGTTGAGTGCGGATTCGGAAACGCGGTTTCTGGAGGTTAGGCCTATGATTTCCGGTCCTGGTTATGTTCAATCAATAAATACTTATAAAAAAGCGGGAAGGAATCTCTCCCACCCGCCAAAATTATACGAAAACGTATAACCATTAACTATGCAACAGTTAACGATTCGTGAATAACTAATGAACGGGTTCTTCGATTTCTTCTTTTTCGTGATGCCTCAACAAAAGCCGTTGTTTAATTTTGTTCCAACGCTCGTAGATTTTAGCATTTTTCAGGAAGTTCCACTTCGGCTTTTTTTCCTTTTCTTTTTCCCAGGAAGGATCAAACATCATTCCCGTGCAAAGACAATGTTTCCGACCCGTACGGCTCAGCACATCGAAGTTTACGCAGGAAGAACAGCCTTTCCAGAACGCATCATCTACGGGTAACTCACTAAATGTAGTAGGCTTATAACCCAGCTCGGAGTTAATTTTCATCACGGCCAGACTCGTCGTGATACCAATGATTCTGGCATTAGGATATTTATGGCGGGAAAGCTCAAAAGCCTTTTCCTTAATCATCTTCGCCAGACCACTCTTCCGGTGGTCTGGATGGACGATCAAACCCGAGTTAGCCACGAACTTACCGTGATCCCAGGTTTCAATATAACAAAAGCCTACCCATTCTCCTCTACGCGTCATTGCAACAATGGCTTTTCCTTCTTCCATTTTACGACGGAGGTATTCAGGCGAGCGTTTGGCAATGCCTGTGCCGCGTTGCTTGGCACTTTCTTCCATGTGCCAGCAAATTTCTTCGGCAAGGTACAGATGCTCTTTCGAGGCAATCTGGACTTTATATTCGTTCATTTGATTACTTAAAACAGGAACTTGTGTTGAATGAAAGTACACTGGCTAATGGTCAGATAGCCTTGCTTAACGACTCATACAACCCTAAAAGGAAGAAAATAGTGTGCCGGAACGGCCAAAAATCACAGGCGAACCGGCCTCCGTCGTTCAGGCCTGAAGAATGGCCGACGCGGTGGCAGGATGCTAAAGAAAGGCTCGATAATGGCCTGTGAATTCATTTTCTTTTGGAGATAATTTTGAAAACGTCGCAAAGTTTAGAAAAACGAAAGCGTTCTTGCAAACTTTGTACATTTTTTTTCTTTACATTAGTTATACTTGTCAGATCATGAAGACCTTCATATGTTTAACGAAGCCCATGAAATTTTTGTTCCGAACCAATGACTAATCTTACAGCAGACGATCTGCTCTATGGCTATATGAGTGGAATTTTTCCTATGGCGGATTCAGACGGCACCCTGTATTGGTACTCCCCTGAACCCCGGGCAATCATTCCTATTGATACCTATAAACCAGCCAAATCCTTACGCCCCATTCTTAATAAACAAACGTTTGAGATTCGTATCAATCATGATTTCAAAGGCGTTATGCGGGGCTGTGCCCGCATCCGGGCAGGTGAAGATAGCACCTGGATTTCCGAAGAAATTATTACGGCTTATACTGAATTATATGACATGGGTTATGCCCATTCCGTAGAAGCTTACGTCGATAATACCCTGGCGGGAGGTTTATATGGTGTAGCCATTGGTGGGGCCTTTTATGGAGAATCAATGTTCTATAATGTCCCAAATGCGTCCAAAGTGGCTTTTCATTACCTGATTGAAAGACTGCGGGAACGCCAGTATTATTTACTCGATACGCAGTTTATTAATGACAATGTAAAACGGTACGGAGCGATTGAAATTCCTAGAGCAGAATACATGTTCCGTTTACGCATTGCCCTTCAGCAGCGGTGCCAGTTTGCGGATGCCTCCCCCTACCCATTACCCTATCCTTTTCCCGCTATTATTAAACATAAAAGCTAATCTACATCAGCTTGATACGCCTCCTTTTTTGTTGGCAACCCAACTTTTAATTGAGCAAGCTAACTATTAGAAACAGGCTTTCAGTACGTATTCACAGGAAATACCGCTACCAGCGAAAAAGCTGGTAGCACAACGGTTAACCATCAACTCCCTCTCAATAAAAAGCTGCCAGTTTTTCCGCTGGCAGCATACATTTGAATCAACAAATTAATTCCGGCGATTTACATCACTGCCGCCTGATTTCCGAACGCCAACTTCTTTTGCGTTACCGGAATAGTTAATATCACTTCCACCACTAGCTTCAGCGGTAATTTCATCGTCGGCATGTACATGAGCATCTGAACCTCCCGAGGCTTTCACCCGGACGATTCCGGCTTTAAAACCGGAAGCCTTAATGTCTGATCCACCACTCGCTACTGCATCAAACACGCCAGCACTACCTTTGAGATACGCATCCGAGCCACCACCCGCGGTTAAGACCAGATGCTCCGCTTTGATATCTACACGAGCGTCAGAACCACCGCCCAGATCCATGGTTAGATTTTTGAGATTCCATTGGTTTTGAGAGTATACATCTGAACCGCCCCCGGCTCTGAGTTTTTCCAGCGTTTTAAAAGAAATATAAGCTTTCGCCGAACGACCGGCTCCCCAATTGCCGAAAGGCCCATTCCGATCAATTTTCAGGATCAGCGTACCGTCCTTAATTTCCGTAATTACTTCTTTTTCTTCGTATCCTTTCACTTCCAGTTTCAAAGAATTACTGTTTCCCTGCGTCAGGTATACGTCAATGCCACTATTGGCCTGGATAGCCGTAAAATTGCCTATTGAGCGAGCTTGTTGCCAGTTTTGGGCCTGAGCAGCAAGCGATATAGTAATGATTCCGGAAAGGGTTAGTAAAGCTGATTTGATCATGGTGAAGTCAGTTAATGTTGAAGATAATGTAAAGATGGATTATCGGCTTTATAAGTTGCATCCCACAAAAAATAGCCCCCACTACAGGTAGTGAGGGCATGTTCGAGTTTTGGTTAAGAGAAAGCCGCAATAACTTAAAAGAGAGTAATTAAGGCAGTAATTTACTTGACTTTTAAGTTTCGAGAAGGGGTAAATCCTTACTAATACCTTCCCGAAATTTAATTTATGAAACTAGTTTGGATGTACAAAATGGGTAATGAATTACTTGGTCATAACCACCGTTCCATTGACTACATAGGTAGCCTTATCGGTTTTCAGGTTATATACTTTGTTGACCGAACGAACCGCTGACTGCGTCGTAAAGACCTCGTATTTCTTAAGTGTATTCGTTTCGGCATCGCGGTAATACAGGGCGTCGCCTACCCGAACTTCACTCATCTTCTTTATGCCACTTTCCGTTAAAACGGGGTGATTAGCCGTGGCTTCCAGGGCAACTGTTTCCCAGTGGGTCGTAGCGGATGCCGTTACTTTAGCGGCTGCGTCAACCATAGTTAATCGGGTTAAATCAAAAGCTTGATCAGCATGAACCGTAAGTTCCTCCACAGTAGCTATTTCTGAAGACTTGGTCACGGAGTTGTAACTTTGTACCTCGTCACCAGCAGTAATTTCCGAGATGGCTTTTGTTGTGCCGTTTGCTAAGGTTACCAACGCTTCTGCCGGAAAACAGTATTCAATTTTCTCCCCTTCCTGAGCCGCCGCTGGTGCTCCACCCACACCAGATTTCGTCAGTACAAAAGCAATACACGACGCCATACCTTTCATGGCATCTTCTCCGTACTTTAATTCGTCAATATATTTACCCCAAACGTCTCCGGGAGCATCCGGGCTTGGTAATGGAAACTGGCGAAGTTTACCATCTTTAGGCGTTGTATAAATGGCATACATTCCTAATTCAGCCATTTTCTCAGTTTCAAACAATTTATAGAGATATACCCGACGTTCGGTACCGTCTGAAAACTTGAATACGAAAGGATCACCTACCCGATCCAGAATGAAGCTTCCGGCTTTCACGTAACTGTCCTTTTCCAGATTCTTTACGGCAATTTTCTTGGCGGCATCAAATTCAGCCGAAGTAATCGGACGTTTCTCAGCATCCTGAGCCCAACTGTTTAAAGAAAAGAAAGCAGCTACGCCCAGCGTTAAGAAAATTTTCTTCATAAGACTACAGTTGTAGAGTTATCAATGATTTGTCAGTTCCTTAATCTCCTGGTTTAACGAAGATTAATTTCAAAATATATTATCCCGCCGAAACCCGTTTATGTAATAAATCTACTGCAAAACGGGCCGATTCAAAGGCTCCGGCCATCCAGGCGGGCAGGTTGCTGGCGTGTTCGCCCGCAAAGTAAATGTCATCGTCATTTTTCGTCATTGTGGCGTATAACCGATGGCGATTGGCATCAGAATAAATACCCCAGCCGCCCTGCGAATACGGGATTTTATGCCAGGCTAATGAAAAGGCGTTTTCAAATTCGTCTTTATACTGCGGATGAATGCGTGATCCTTGTTCAAAAGCCAGTTTCTGACGATCCGCAATCGATAATTCTCCCACTTTTTTGGCTAATCCGTGGAAGTTATACATGCCTTTCAGCACCCCTTTTTCGCCTAACATGCCATGAGCCGGATAGAAAATCTGGGTAATGTCCATGTTGGTCTTTGTAATACCGCCGAAGATTTTGTCATCTTCTTCCCAGAACCGGCGTTTGAATTGCATTCCGATTTTGCAGGTTTCCATGTAAGGTACGAAGTCGGCTACCCGCTGTACTTCACCGGAAAGATCGGAGGGGATTTTTCGAAGAATGGGTAAGGGTAAGGTACAAATGCAGTAATCGCCCTTCATCTCCAGTTTCTGTCCGCTTTTCTTATCCTGGTACACAATGCGTACCCCTGGATTGGTTTTGCGGATTTCCAGAATCTCGCAGGAACGTTTAATCTTCTCTCCCAATACTTTCTCGAAAGCTTTCGGGATCATGTCCATTCCGCCCACGGGCTGTAACAGAACGGGCTGCTGATTAAACGTATATTCGCCTACATTGGCGAAAGCCGGATGCGTTAACCCTGACTCTACGATGTCTTTCAGAGCATAAGGCTGAGCAATTTTGCCACTCTGCAAGCCCGCTCCCGGAGCCATTTCGTAGCCATGACGCTCCGAGCCTTTGTACTTTTTATTAATATCCAAATCTCCCTCTTCCCGTAACCAGGCCACGTAACGATCCACGTCTTCTTTAGACATTTCCAGATCAAGAGCATTCTGATCGATAGCTTTGGCCACTAACTCGGTCAGATACCCCCGCATATCGGCGTGAATTTCACGGGCTCTTACCCGCTTGTTGGCCAAAGCTCCGCGGTTACTTTCGGAATATTGATAACCCGCTTCATTGAGATTCCCAAAAATCTCGACGGGCACTTTCAGTTCTCTGCAATACTGAACCGTCAACTGATGATGGTGTGGAATCCGGGCGGCCCCAGCGTTTAAATAATTTCCTTCATCAAACTGACAAACCTGTTTTTCCCCTCCAATCTCCGTCTCCGTCGTACCTTTTCGAATCGTCCAGATACGACCACCCGCCCGTTCGCGAGCTTCCAGCAATACACACTCATACCCTAATTTACCTAACTCATAGGCCGCGGACATACCCGCCAGACCAGCCCCAAGAATAATAACCTTCTTGCCGTTGGGTTTTTCGTTACGGGGTAAGTGAAAGGCCTGGGCAGGCGATCCTGAAAGAAAGCCCAAAGCAACCATAGCCAGGTAACTGTTACCTGACTTTTCAATAAAATCTCTTCTGGTCATATGGGGAAGAAAGCGGTTGGCTAGGTTAAAAAGTAAAGCTCGCCCGGTATGATAAAATCATAGCTTGAATTAATCATATGACTATTAACGCCATTGTTAATCATACCGGACGAAGAGTAACCCAATAAGCCGGATTAGGAAACTACCTTCGTGAACGCGTCCGTGAAGGCTTTCATTTCATCCATTGTACCAATGGAAACCCGGCACCAGTGTTGTCCGTCGAAAAACCAGTTCCGTACCATTACGCCTTCCTGCATTAACTTGGAAGTTAACTCATTCCCCTTCATACTAACTGGAAAGAGCATAAAGTTAGCGTAGGAAGGAATGACTTTATAACCCGCCTTTTTCAGGAAATCAGCTGTATATTTTCTTGATTCTGTCGTCTTGGTTAATACCATTTTTGAGTTTTCCGTATCTGCGAAAGCCGCCTGTGCTGCCATAATTGTCGGCAGTGATACGCCAAAACCATTCATGGTGTATTTTGAAATATCCTGCAATAACTCAGGCTTGCCCAGGGCATATCCCAGACGCATACCTGCAAAGGCGTAAAGTTTAGACATCGTGCGAAGAACAATTACGTTCTTACCTTCTTTTACTTTGTCTACCATACAATCCGTTTTAGGGTCTGTTGCGTAATCAATGTAAGCTTCATCCACTAATACTGGAACTTTAGGAGAAACCTCATCAATGAACTTCCGCAGCTTGTCGGCAGGTAACAGGTTACCCGTTGGATTATTAGGGTTACAGATGTAAATCAGACTATGTTTAGCTGGATCCACCTTCTTTGCCATTGCGTCCAGATCATATTGGTAATCGGGCGTCAGCTTTACTTTTTCCATCGGAAACTTCTCGTCATTTCCCGAGATATAGCAGGGATCTCCCACCATGATCGTTCCTTTGGAGCCGAAGTGCATCAGGCTGGCATTCAATAATTCCGTCGAACCACAACCTAATTTAATGTAACTTTTGGAAGCACCACCCCAGCCACCGCCGCCCGAAGGATTTTGTGGCATCGGAATTCCATCTTTCTCCGAAATTACCTTATATAAATCCATAGAAGCCCGGCCTGCATAGCGGTTGGCTTCCATTAGCGAGCTGTTTACGGCCTCTTTCGTTTTTACAGAAAGTCCCCAGGGGTTTTCATTCGCACTTAAACGAGCTTTTACTGCCGCAGGAGGCATGGCATCTGCCAGCATCGCTGCCCGAAACTCATGGGATAAATCCATGTAAAGTTCCTGACGGGCTGCTGGATCTGCATAGGCTTTTTGCAGAAGAGTAGGTAAGGCGGTCGCTCCTACAGTCAGAGCCGCTGAGTTTTTAAGCCAATTACGACGATTCATCTTTTCGTAAGAGTTTGATGGTTTTGTGGTATGCGTGCGACCTAAATGGGACTTTTAGAAAAATGGAGTATAAAATTTCAGCATAAGGTGATTTTGATGAAAAAATATTTTCCTTTCCGAGCCTAAAATTAGCTAATATTTGGTCATATACCAAACACTCATTTACATCTATTTTTCGTGTTTTAGCAAATAAATAGAACAATAACCAATTTTTATAAACCTACTTTTAATGATTTATAATTTTTAAAGCCCAAAAAACTTATTTTTCAAACCAATAATCGTCAAATATTCAATCTACACCAACCCTATATAGATTGCCGACCAATCGTTTACCTTTGTAGGCAGTATGAAGCCTATTCTTATTATCAAATTCGGTACAGCCAGCATCACCAAAGCTAATGGTGAGATCAATGAAGCAACGATTCTTGAAATTGCCCGGCAAGCTGCTCAGTTGCACGACCAGTACCGCATTGTTCTAGTCTCCTCAGGGGCCGTAGGTGCGGGTAAATCGTTCCTTAAAGAATATCGGGGGGAATTAACACAACGCAAAGCCGCTGCGGCCATTGGAAATCCGCTTTTGTTAGGGTTGTACGCCAAGTATTTTGGAGCTTTCGGTATCCCCGTAGCTCAAAACCTTTGCGAACGCAGTCACTTTGCCAATCGACCGCAGTTTCTGCAATTAAAAGAGACCTACGAAACGCTCTGGGAAAACGGAGTGATTCCGATTGCCAATGAAAATGACGTAGTATCAGATCTGGAGCTGAAGTTTTCGGATAATGATGAACTAGCCACGCTACTAGCGGCTGGCTTAGGAGCAGATACATTATTGTTCAGCACTTCCGTTGGAGGCTTACTGGATAAAGAAAATAACATTGTCCCCCGCGTCGAGCGGATTGATGAGAATATTCTGGGCATGGCCGATACTTCCAAATCTGCTGTGGGTTTGGGCGGGATGGTATCAAAGCTAAGCTTCGCCAAACGTGCGGTACGGATGGGTATTCGGGTCGTGATCTTTGGTATCCATACGCCAGAAGGCATCCTGAACGCATTAAGAGAACAAACCGGAACCGTTTTTACTCCTGATAAGGTCTCCCTGAAAGCCCGGCAAAAGTGGCTGGGTACGGCTAGTCTGGTAACGGGCCAACTGAAAGTAGATGATGGAGCCGTCAAAGCTTTATTATCCCGACGCAGTTTATTAGCCGTGGGCATTACGGAGGTGATGGGAGAATTTGATCGGGGTGAAGTGATTGAAATTACGGATGAAAACGGTCAGATTATCGCCGTCGCCAAAGCCCGTGAATCGTCCATTACGGTTTCCCAGAATTTAAAAACCCAAAACTTCGACGTCGCTCACGCCGACGATATTGTATTACTGTAGTTTTCCGTTTGCTGTTTACCGTTTTCAATTGAGCCAGCTTCTGTGTATGTACTCATTATTACGAAAACTATAAACCGAAAACCGAAAACTGAAAACTCATCACTCCCATGCAGGAAACGGAACAATTGAGCATTCTTCCCCAACTCGAAGCCACTCACGCGGCGGCTCCGGCGGTTCGGCGACTGAGTGATTCGCAGAAAGCGGAAATTCTGAATCGGCTGGCAGCTCTTCTCTTGGAGCAATCCACTCAGATTCAAAATGAAAATCAGAAAGATCTGGAGCGAATGCCGCAGAGCGATCCGAAGTGGGACCGTTTATTACTGAATGATCAGCGGATTCAGGGCTTAGCCCAGAGCGTCCGGGATATTGCTCAGTTACCCGACCCCAGCGGACAAATTCTGCTGGAGCGGACGTTACCCAACGGTTTAGATCTAAAAAAAATAGCCGTTCCGCTAGGCGTAGTAGGTGTTATTTACGAATCCCGGCCTAATGTAACGATTGATGTAACGGCGATTTGTCTGCGTTCAGGTAACGCCGTGGTTTTACGTGGCGGTAGCGATGCCTGGTTTACCAATCAATACCTGGTTACTTTAATCCATCAGGTATTGCAGGAATTCAACGTGCCTCCGGCAGTGATTACCCTGCTGCCCACCGACCGGGAGTTAATGAAAGAGTTGCTGACTGCTACGCGTTATGTTGATATTATTATTCCCCGAGGTTCCAGTGCTCTGATTCAGTTCGTACGTCAGCATTCCCTGATCCCGACTATTGAGACCGGAGCTGGAGTCGTACATACCTACATTCAGGAAGAAGCTGACTTAGAAAAAGCCCGTGATATTGTTGTTAATGCCCGGGTATCACGTCCTTCCGTTTGTAACTCACTCGATTGTATTCTGGTGGATCAGGGCGTGGCTTCGGCGTTTCTACCCATGCTTTGTGCAGATTTCGAAAAATGGAACGTTGAAGTTTACGCCGACCCAGCGGCGTATTATGTATTAGAAAAAACGGGTTACCCCTTCCTTCGACATGCTCAGCTGGAAGATTTCGGCAAAGAATGGCTCGATTATAAAATCACAATCAAGGTCGTAACCGGACTTGACGAAGCTCTGGAACACATCCGGGTTTATTCCTCCCGGCATTCGGAGGCGATCATTTCTGAGAATGCAGAAGCCTGTCAGCGATTTCTCGAAGAAGTGGATGCGGCGGCGGTTTATGCCAATGCTTCTACCCGCTTTACCGATGGCGGTGAATTTGGCTTAGGGGCTGAAATCGGAATCAGTACGCAGAAACTACACGCCCGCGGCCCATTCGCTCTGGAAAAGCTGCTTACAGAGAAGTGGGTTATCCAGGGAGATGGACAGGTTCGCTGGTAATCTTTAATCTCGAATTATCTTTACAAAGAAGGGCTGGTGAAAACACCAGCCCTTCTTTGTAGTCAAACAACACTTTCTAAAATTGATACCTAAATCGCTTCTGGCGTAGCTCCTTCTTCTTCCTTAAGCTTATCCTTCGTGTCTTTATAAGCTTCTTCGATAGAGTGAGATTTTCTTAAATCGCTGGCTTTGCGGGTTAATTCAGCCAGTGTTTCGTAGTGTTTACACAGAATATCCAACTCATCCTGATCCAGCGTCTCTACGCCAACCAGTCGATTACTCGCCCCTTTAGTAGCGGCGATCAATTCGTTAAGCTTTAGCTGAATGGATACGGAATCTTTGTTCTGAGCCTTCTGAATCACGAATACCATTAAAAAGGTTATAATGGTCGTTCCGGTATTAATTACCAACTGCCAGGTTTCAGAATAGTGAAAAAAGGGTCCGGAAATGGCCCAAACCAGCACTACTGCTAACGCCGAGAGAAAAGCTGTCGGACTTCCTGTAGCTCGGGTTACCCAGGAAGAAAAGCTTTCAAAGAATTTATGTTTTTGTGGTTTAAGTTCTTCGGAATGAGGGGCGTTTTTCATCATTGTATAGGTAAAGTTCTTCCTATGTTTTTTCTAAAAAACTATTCTCGATTCAACAAAAAAGGTCTCACTTTGGCAAGCGAGACCTTTTTTTAAGGAAAAGTTAATCTTACATGTTCAGGTAACGAAGCAGTAAGTCCAGCCGTTCCTGATCGGTATTGTCAAGGGCTTCCGCAGTAAAAACGGATTCAATGACATAATTATAACGTTCGAAAGTAGCAATCACCGCTTTAATATTCCGACGATTCAGCTTGAGCGTTAATCGTCCCGGCTGGTTATTTTCGTAGTTACCACTGTTGAAATAACTGCTAATAATCTTCACATCATTGGATTCTACCAAACGACTTACCTCATTCATCGAATAATCCCGGTCGTCCATCTGGAGAACCACAATGGCCCCTTCTTCCTGCGTCCCTAAATCAGCGGCAAAACGTTTTAGTAATTCATTTACCGCAATACTTCCAACAAAAGTCTGGTCTTCAGTTACTACAGGTAACACATCCAGCTGATACAGCTGCGTTGTCCGCAGAAGATCGTATACGTGCTGGTAAGGCTGCACGGAAACCGTTGGATGTTCAGGTTGTACTTCCGTCAGAAAATCATCCTCATCGGCATTCATCAATCGCTCTTCCGAAAGGATTCCGGCATAACGTTCCTCTTCAGCCAGAACTAACTGAGTCATTCGAAATTCCTGCATCCAATCCAGAGCCTTTCCAACCGTATCCGTTGGTCGCAAAGTCGGTAATAAGGGGTCAATCAATTCTTCAGCGAGCATAAGGCGATGGGTTATTGTGAATGCTAGTCCGGTTTTCTCGATAGTACCTTTGTTAAAGTAAGACAGAATGTTGAATTACGCAAAGCTTAACTAGTTTTCGAACAAAGCGGCTTCTTTCGTTCGCTCCAAAAACTTAGCCAGGATCTGGTTAAATTCGTCTGCATGTTCCATCATGGGAGCATGACAACATTTATCAATGAAAAACAGTTCTGAATTTGGGATAAGCCGATTAAATTCATGGGCCACCGCTGGCGGTGTAATCGTGTCGTTCAGTCCCCAGATCAATAAAGTAGGCACCTTAATTTGATCCAGATCTTTTCCTACGTTGTTACGCTGGGCAGACTTAGCAATCTGAACGATACTCATACACTTGGGAATGCTGTTCGTAATTTCGAAGCATTCTTCAATTAACTCCGGCGTAGCGACATTAGGATCGTAGAATGTGTACGAAACCCGCTCACGGATATACTCGTAACTACCCCGCTTGGGATAACTACCACCCATAGCATTTTCGAACAATCCCGAACTGCCCGTTAAAACCAGACGCTTCACGTTCGATGGATTCTTAATCGTATAAAGTAATGCAATATGACCCCCTAAAGAATTCCCTACCAGAGTCAGGTCAGTCAGATTACGATCCGTTACAAATTTTTCAACGAAAGCGGTTAAGCCTTCGACACCCGCTTCACGAGGGGGCATTTCATAAACCGGCATCAAGGGAATAATCACCCGATACTGATCCCTGAAAGTATTAATGACCGAGTCCCAATTCGAAAGAGCACCGAATAAGCCATGAAGCATCATGACAATTTCGCCCTGTCCTTCGTCAATGAATTGGTAGCCGTCTTCTTGTTTAATTGAATAGTTCATTTCACGGATTAAGACAATCGTTGAAGCAAAATAAAGCATTTTTTCTTTGAAAGGTTCAAAAAAGCAATGCTCCTTTTTTTCATAATGTGATGAAAATAGACAATTCTTAATCGAAAGGCAACATCTTTGAATCGTAGATTTGTCAAATTTTTGAAGAAAATACTTCAGTAACCTTTATGCAACTTCCTGATTCCCTGCTTCAATCCTTACAGAATGAAAGCAGTTTCCATAAAAACGACTTTCTGGAAGCTCACGAGCAACCAGCCCCCGTTTCCATCAGATTAAATCCTTTTAAGGTTATTAATCCCCCCCCCGACGCCACCCCAATTCCGTGGTCGGAGTACGGATATTACCTACCCGAGCGTCCCGTTTTTACGCTGGACCCACTCTTTCATGCGGGTACGTATTACGTACAGGAAGCCAGTTCAATGTTCCTGGAAGCGTTTTTCAAACAGGTAGCACCTGAAGGGCCTCTGCGAGTACTGGACTTATGTGCAGCCCCAGGCGGGAAAAGTACTTTACTTTCCAGTTTGCTGGATGAAGATTCCCTTCTGGTCTCCAATGAAGTCATTCGCCCCCGATCAGGTGTCCTGACAGATAACCTGACGAAATGGGGACGAATCAATTCCTTTGTAACGAACAATGACCCCCGCGATTTCCAGCGGTTACCCGGCTTTTTCGATGTCTTGGTAGTCGATGCTCCGTGCTCCGGTTCAGGCCTGTTCCGTAAAGACAGCGACGCTATTCATGAATGGTCAGAGGAAAATGTGGCCCTTTGTTCGCAGCGTCAGCAACGCATTCTGGCTGATGCCTGGTCTTGTCTGAAAGAGGGCGGTGTGCTAATTTATTCGACCTGCTCCTACTCCCGTTCAGAAAACGAAGATATTCTGGACTGGTTTTCGGAGTCATTTGGTTGTACTTCGCTTGCCTTTTCAGAAGCACCGGAGGGAATTGTAGAGGTATACACAGAAGATAAAAATTACGGGTATCGTTTCTGGCCCGATCAGGTGCAGGGTGAAGGCTTTTTCATTGCCGCTTTCCGTAAAACAGAAGATCAGGATGAAGTTCAGTTTCGGATGAATTATTCCGGAAAAGGAAAAACCCGTAAGCAGGAATCCGCGATTTTTGCTGACTGGATCGATAATATTCAATCTTACGAATGGGTAGAAAAAAATGGAGACTTTTTTCTATTGAATCCAGATCATCGGGTTGATTTCGAAATCATTAGTCAGCAGTTATACCTTCGTAAAGCAGGAATTCGACTCGGAAAACTGGCCGGAAAAGACCTGATCCCCGATCATGAATTAGCCTTAAGTACATTAGTTTCGGAGAAGTCCATTCCAAGGCTAGAATTAAACCGGGAGAATGCGTTGCGTTACCTGAAGCGTGAAGATTTCCCCTACGAAGCATCTAAAAAAGGCTGGCATTTAGTTACCCACCAGGGGCATTCGCTAGGATGGGTGAAAGTATTGCCAAATCGGGCGAATAATTATCTACCCAAAGACTGGCGAATTTTGATGGATATTCGGGAGAATTAAGAACCGTTTTATACGTAGAGACGTCCATTTATGGCGTCTTGTCCGGAAACAAGCATATGGGAAGGTAATAAAACCGCCTCTACCCCAGATGCGATGAAGTCGCGTCTCTACCTGAAATTAACGATTGCCTTTTCGCGTAGAGACGTCCATTTATGGCGTCTGGCTGGGAAATGGTAACAATGGAAAGGTAACTCAAAACTGCCTCTACCCCAGACGCAATGAAGTCGCGTCTCTACGAAAGAGGGCTGTCATTCATGAATGACAGCCCTCTTTCTTTTGGTAATGACTTATTTTTTACAATATAGAGCCAGATGACGATACCGTAAGAAAAGGGTAATATTCAGGAACAATAACCCATACATGCCTTTCCAGAACAAGAACTGTAACATCGTTCCGACTACTACGAAAACCATCGCCACGATGAAGTAATACATCAGCCATTTCGGCCGGCGGGATAGCATAATAAAGGCAATCACGTTAAAAGGACTGGTAATAAACATGCTGTAATTCCAGTCGGTAATGCCGTGGTTGGTTCCAAACCATAATAAGGTGTGAATGACCCCGAAAACGCCAGTAACGAAAAGTAAGCTTCGATCAAACGTACCGCCGGGGCGAATTTTGTTTTTCCTTACAATGAGAATAAGTAACGGGGAAGCCATTACGAGCCAGAAAAGGCTTTTCCATAGAAAACTGGTTTCAACAGGCGTAGCTTCAAAAAGCGTATTCGTTTGTAGTACCAGCTTTTCAGATTTACCATCGGCACGCACGATTCTCGCTCGATCGATCATTCGAAGCAGGTTATTGGGAATATACGCTGACTGATTGGGCGTAGTAATGCGGTCAATGGGATAACCCAAAGCCAGGTTCAGGCCAATCCGTGACCAGTAACTTTGGTGCAAGTAATCATTCATCCAGTCACGGTATGATTTACCAATCAGGAAAGTATCTTTCTCATCCAGACGAATGCTGTCACCAGCAGCCTCAAAAACTTTATCGCGGGGGCGGGTTGAGCAGTTGTCGTAGTAGGGCCGATATTGATACGTCTTGTTTTCGGGCCGGGCATTGGTTTCCATCAGCTCGAAGAGACTCTGCTTTTGTTGTGGCGAGAAGTTCAACACCTGCTCAATGACACTCCGATTTTCGCCTTTCCAGTATTCCAGTAAGCTGTACTGCGGATCTGGATAATCGAGCGGAGATGTTGAAAGCTGATAAGGAAGGTTTCCTCTCAGAAAATTCCAGTAAAAGCCCGAAGCCCGGAAATCAAACGTTCCATAATTGTACACTTTGTCGATTCCCAATCCCGGATCATACACCCAGATGGCCGTGTGGCCAAAAAAAGTATAAATCTCATCACCTGGGCCAACGGTAATTAAACTAACCTTGGCCGTCGGACTCAGCTGCTGAGCCTCTGACCAAAGCGGAAATGCCAATAAAATGAATAAAATAAGTCGACGGAGGAACATGTGGAGGGTTTTGAGTTTGGTGTTTAGAGTTTGAGTAATGCCTCCCTTGACTCTAAACCCAAAACGCTAAACAAGCTAACAAACTGAATACTAAAACTGAAAACTTACGCTCCGGCTACTACCAGCACAAATTCTCCCTTCACCCGATCAGCGTGATCGGTGTAGTGCTGGATCAGTTCGGTTAAGGTTCCCCGAACGGTTTCTTCAAACAGTTTAGTTAATTCTCTCGAAAC
>CAJYHS010000262.1 GCA_913774715.1 uncultured Siphonobacter sp.
GCCTGGGCCGTGCGCATGTCCGTCACGTCGAAGGCCATTATTGCCCTTTTTGCCTATCGGTCCTTAATAAGCACGGATCGAAAAGAACAAACGAGTACAGAGAATACACCCTTATTCGTATTACCCGACCGGGCTTTGTTATTACTGGGGTTAATTTCTTTCTGCTGCATGCTTACTGAAGGAGCTATGGCCGATTGGTCATCAATCTATTACCGTCAGAGCGGCGGATCTGTTGCCTCAATTGGGTATACTGCCTTTACCATCACCATGGCTGCGGGCCGCTTCATGGGCGACTGGCTTACGGTTCGTTACGGGATTCGAAAAATGCTACAAATGAGCGGACTAGGAATTGCTTTAGGTATGGCATTGGCCGTAAGCGTATCGTTTCCAGTTGCGGTTATCATCGGTTTCTTGATTATCGGATTTGGCGTTGCCGCAGTCGTTCCTCTCGTATACTCCGAAGCGGGCCGATCTGAAACGATGTCTGCGGGCATTGCCCTGGCCGCTGTTTCTACCGTAGGTTATACCGGATTCCTCATGGGTCCGCCTCTCATCGGGTTTGTTGCGGAAGCAGCTACGCTTCGGGTTGCCCTCTCTTTAGTCGTTATTTTGGGATTAACCATCTGGCTTTTAGCTCATCGAATTAAACATTAAGGTTTTATTCAAACTCTTATTTGCCCCGCGAGTCTATTTTATACCCAATAATTTTGCTCTGGTCACGAGTACATCACGAAACTTAGGTTCTATTTTTTCGGCCTAAGTTCAGCCCCTGGCAAAAGGCTAGAATAACTAACATCTGCTATTACTTAGCCCGATTGGTCTGGCGGTTGGTACCTAAAGAAAAAACTCCACTCAAACGAGCGGAGTTTTTCAACCTTCCCACTATAAACTACTCTGATAAAATTTTTTATATCGTTAATGGGGCAAGCCCCAAATATCTATCTATTCTAACGGATGCGATCCATGAACTTTCGGATAGAAGTTTGATTATTCTTATTTGAAAAAGTCAATTGAGAAATTAAATTTTAATCTCAATCGCTTTCAATAATCTACTTCACTTCTGAATGGCTCTCTATCATACTTACCAACAAATGGTAACTAATTAGTGATAGATCCAGACTGGGTTTGAATTACGCATGGAGGCTGTCTTAAACAAAATACTTAAGTCGATTTTAATCCTATTTTAAGTTAAGTAGTACTTAAACCAGATGTATCCTCAGGGAATCGATTGACAGAGGCCACCCACTCCATTGGGATTTCCTATACCTTTGTTACGATTTTTTTATTTTATGAATAACACCTCTACTTTAAAAATCTGGTCAGGCCTGCTTTACCTGTATCTGGCTTGGGGCAGCACTTATCTGGCTATTCATTATCTTGTTGAAACGGTTCCTCCACTCATGGCTTCGGGTGTTCGAAATTTTTCAGCGGGAATACTTATGATGATTTGGGCGAAGATTACTGAACCAGACGTTCGGCCAAGTTCAAAAGCCTGGATTACCTCTTTGATTATCGGTACTTTGCTGCTAGGCGTGGGGAATGGTGGCGTAAGTATCGCCGTCGCCTGGGTACCTACGGGTTATGCCGCTCTGATTGTAGCAGCCGTCCCAATCTGGTTAGTGCTATTACAATGGTTATGGCTTCGTACCATTCCCAGCCCCATGGTTCTTATTGGGGTTCTAATCGGAATCATCGGTGTGGGCTTACTGCTGGATTTCAGCTCATTTTCTCTCGAAGGCGATTCGGCCCATTTTACGCTGGGAATACTGGCATTACTGGTGGCTACATTTTGCTGGAGCCTTGGAATGGTCATTTCGCAACGCTCTCAATTGCCTTATTCAGCGGCTTATCTTTCAGCCATGCAAATGCTGGGTGGCGGTGCCGTAACATTAGCGGGAAGCTGGGTTACGGGGGAATTTCCCTTACTTAATGTTTCATTGTTGAATTCAAGTACGCTTTATTCATTCGCATACCTGCTTATTTTTGGATCCTTAGGGGGCTTTACCGTTTTTAGCTGGTTATCACAACGTACTCCTCCAACCTTATTAGCCACGTATAATTACGTTAACCCTTTGGTTGCTTTGCTATTAGGCTATTTATTTGTGCATGAGCCCTTATCTCTGAAAGTAGTCATTGCGGCAGGAATTATCGTCGTTGCTGTCATTCTGATTTCCATAGGACAAAGCCTGAAAAGAAGATCAGCTATTTCTTCCAAACCCAAACAAGTACTATAGCAGTATACCTAAATAGGGTTATCTTGGGTTCGATGCTATTTCAGGCGTATCAAACTATTCACTCTCTAAATCTTTAATATACTATCGTGAAAAAAACTTGGTTGATTTTAATAGGCAGTATGCTCTTTTTAAACGTGCAGGCTCAACAGGTTATCCCTCTTTATGACTTTAGCCCCATTCCTAATCAGGGGCCAAAAGCTTCTATCACGGATGAAATTGTGGAAGGGTCTGGGAAAGACGACTTTCACCGAATCAAAAACGTAACGAAGCCTTCCATTACCGTCTATAAACCCGCTAAACCTAACGGCACTTCGGTTATCATTTGCCCAGGCGGCGGTTATCACATTCTGGCTATCGACCACGAGGGTATTGATGTCGCGAAAATGTTCAACGAAGCTGGGGTGACGGCTTTCGTTCTGAAATATCGACTTCCTTCTACTCAAAACTTACTGGAAGTAAATGAAATAGGACCTTTGATGGATGCTCAGCAAGCCATTCGTCTGGTACGTTCCAGAGCGAAAGAGTTTGGCGTAAATCCGGATCGCATTGGCATCATGGGCTTTTCGGCGGGCGGTCACGTAGCTTCCACCGCCGGAACGCATTTTGAAAAACCCGTGGGTAGCTGGAGAGGTCGGCCAGACGTTTCGGTTCGACCCGATTTTATGATCTTATTGTACCCAGTCATCACTATGGATCCGACGTTTACCCATATGGGCTCACACGACGCTCTGATTGGTAAAAAACCTACACCGGAACTAGAGACTGAATATTCCAACGAAAAACAGATTACTTCAAAAACGCCTCCGACTTTTCTGGTTCATGCCGCGGATGATAAGGCAGTTCCAGTCAATAACTCGATCAGCTTTTTCCAAGCTCTACAGAAAAACGAGGTTCCTGCCGAGTTACACGTCTATCCGAAGGGCGGCCATGGCTTTGGGATGAATAATAAAACCACGCCCGATAAATGGACGGAACGTTTGAAGAAC
Organism: uncultured Siphonobacter sp.; assembly: GCA_913774715.1. Lineage (GTDB taxonomy): Bacteria > Bacteroidota > Bacteroidia > Cytophagales > Spirosomataceae > Siphonobacter. Next base: position 3,221 of record CAJYHS010000262.1, read on the forward strand.
TGGATGAGTACTCTTTTTTAATATCCTGACTACCCCAAATCAGAAAAGCTCCGACGTTGAAACGCCGGAGCTTTTTATTGATTAATCCCGTTGCGATGATCTTCTTACGATCAAATCCGTCTGCAAAATCCGGGTTTGGTAACGAATTGGTTTCCCTTTCTTTTCGATTAAATCAATTAATAACTCGGTTGCCTGTTGTCCCATTTCAAAACCCGGCTGAGCGACTGAACTCAAAGGTGGATCTAATAAGGGAGCAATGGGAGGATCAGAAAATCCGATCAGAGAAACCTGATGGGGCATTTTCATCCCGACTTCCCGAATGGCTAAATGGGCTCCCAGAGCTATACTCGTACTAGCCGCCAGAATTCCATCGGGATGATCCGTTAGATCCGAGAACAACTCTTTAGTTAACTGATTTCCACTCACTTGCCGAAAGGGGCCTTCCACTAACCATTCGTTTCGGATGGGTAAGTTATGTTTTTGTAAAGCCGCTTTAAAGCCAGCCGTCCGTTGCTGAACGATCGGTAAATGCTGAGGCCCGGTCAGACAAGCCAGTTTACGGCAGCCTTGTTCAATCAAGTGTTCTGTCCCTCGAAACGCACCGTCAAAGTCATCGACAATCACCTGATGCGTTTGAAAATTTTCTACTTTCCGGTCAAAGAAAACTACTGGAATACCCTGCTCCTGTAAGGTATGAAAATGATCCAGATTTCGAATCTGGCTGGCCGTAGAAACGATCAAGCCATCCGCCCGACGCACCAGAATGTTGCGAACGTCGGTTACCTCCCGTTCTACCGAGTCATGGCTCTGATAGATCATGATGTAATAACCCATGCGGTAAGCCACGTCCTCAATCCCACTAATAACCGAGCTAAAAAATGAATTCGCGATTTCGGGAACAATAATTCCAATCGTCTGGCTGCGGCTTCGTTGCAGACTTAAGGCAATCGGGTTAGGGGTATAACTTAATTCCCGGGCTAACTCCAGTACCCGTTGCTTGGTCTCTGCTCCAATCTCACTGCTATCCCGCAAAGCCCGGGAAACCGTGGATTTTGATAAACCCAATTGACGGGCAATTTCTTTCAGAGTAATAATAGGTGTATTCGCCATAGAGGGAAGCAGCTTTTCTATAAATAATACAATTTATTCGTTACATAGAAAAGGGCTGCTTTTAGAGGCCAAAAAGTATAAATTGAACTTTACCGCAAAAAAACTGAAGTAAAGATAGTTTCCGGGAACGGTTTCGGGAACGGTTGCGTGAAAATATTTTCATATTCCTTTGGTATACGGCTATTACTGCCCCTAATATCATTCCATGATTTCGCCAGAATTTGATTCGGTAAAAGTCAGATTTCCAGGAATAATCGAATGTGATATCTACTAATCTCAGGTCTATGAACAGCACGTCCCGCCGTCCTACTTTACGCTCAACAGTGGCAAAATCGAAGGTTACTACTGCTCAACTGTTTGAACGTTTTATTCAAAATGCCGACGCTACCGCTTTTTCCGATCTGTACCATCGGTATCATAAGCGATTACTGGTATATGCAACAAAAATTCTGAACTCGACAGAGCTGGCCGAAGAAGTAGTATTGGACGTGTTTATGCATTTCTGGACGAACCGTTCCCGTTTGCAGATTCATACCTCATTTGAGTCCTATTTATTTCGTTCGGTACGTAACCTGGCTTTCGATTATTTAAAGCACTATCGTCACGAATTACATTTGCACGAAATCACTCCCGAAGTAGCCAATTCGCTGCCTTTGTCAGAAGATCGTCTAGCCGATCAATACGATTATCAGATTGTTAGCAATTTCATTGAAACGAATATTTCGGCGTTACCGAAACGCTGCCGGCTGATTTTCCGCATGAGTCGTGAAGAAGGGCTTATGTACCGGGAAATCGCGGAGAAATTGAATCTCTCCATTAAAACCGTAGAAGCCCAGATGGGACGAGCATTAAAGATGCTGCGTTCTGCCTACGAACAACAATTTCAGGCCGTATAAGAGTACCAACTCACTGTAAGATTGCGAAGAGAGCCGTTGCGTTGCAATGGCTTTTTTAGTATCACTTCTCCAATCAAACCTAAGTAGCAAACCCTACCTTTACAAGTTTCCCAACTAACAACTAAAAGTAAACCGGATGTACCTTTACCTTGAATTTGGGAGGAACTTTAGAAACCCGAAACTCTACCGCAGGAGCCGGAATTTTGAAGCAATTAGCAATAAAAAGTAAGCTTCGAAGCAAATTGGAATTGGTAGGAATGCGGGTCAAATCGAGATCAGGTGAGATAAAAAACTGCCGAACGGGACGACGGCCCAAAGCCACACTTTTCTCATAATCAGCGGAGATCATGTTATCAATGCCGTACCCTACGGCCATATTCATCAATTTAGGCCAGCGAATTTGAAGATCATCGAGTTTTTGAAAAGAAGCAGGGT
>CAJYHS010000263.1 GCA_913774715.1 uncultured Siphonobacter sp.
TGATTAAAGCCATCCTGCCCGCCAAAGTAAAGTTCACCCGTCGAGAGCTGTAGGCCAGCTCCTAAAACAAAAGCTCCGCTCTGAAGCCCATGGTGGTGAGTATAGTTCTTAAATCGTTTCGTAGTAGGATTGAAGCAGCTAAGCCCTTTGTTGGTGCTGAGCCAGAGTTCTCCGGTGGGCGTTTCTATTATCTTGACGACCACCCCGTTCATGAGACCATCACTTTCGGACACCACTTTAAACTGCTTGGCGGCGGGACTCAGATAGGCCAGACCATTGCCGTTGGTGCCCACCCAGATGGTCCCCTTGGCGTCTTCTTTGATGGAGATGATATAATTGCTGGGTAAGCCGCTATTGCGTTTGTTATAAAAGGTGAAGGTTTGGGTTTCAGGATTATAAACGGAGATCCCTCCTCCAAACGTGCCCGCCCAGATTCGACCGGATCTATCTTCTTCAAACGATCGGATGTAATTGTTGGAAGGTTGGGTGACATCATCCGTGCGGTCACTTTGACTCACCAGCTTTTTGACCGTGTTCGTTTTGACATCCAGAATATTAATACCTCCGCCATTGGTACCAATCCAGAGATTTCCCCGCCGGTCTTCTTTCAGACAAAAAATGTCATTGCTGTTTAAATCCTGATCCGACTTGCCCTTTTTGTAGCGGACGTACTGCTGACGATTAGGATCATAACGAAACAATCCATTTAGATACGTGCCAATCCAGAGTTGCTGCTGACGACCCATTTCCAGCGTCAGAATGCTCAAATCGTGCCGGATATTTTTACTGTCATTGGGCAATTTGATCTGCTTGAAGAGATCTTTTTGCGGCAGGTATTCGTGCAATCCACCCCCATCCGTTCCGACAAAGACGTGATCGCCATATTCGGCAAAAGAAGTAATCGTGGAGGATTTCAATCCGAAAGGATCAAAGACATTACTTTGCTTGAGTTTGAAATGACTTTGACTCTTATCGTACTTATTGAGGCCGCCCTGGTAGGTTCCCACCCAAGATATTCCCTTATCATCCAGCAGAATAGATCGAATGGATCGGCTGCTCAGACTGTGCGGATCCCGGCTATCTGGCCCGTACGTCACGATCTGTTCCGTAGTCAAGTCCAGTACGTCCAGGCCTTCATCCGTTCCTACCCAAAGCTTGCCATGATCATCGGCGGCTAAGGCATAAATGGTGTTACTGCTCACGGAGTTTCCCCCCCCAGTGTACGTAAAGTTCTTAAAGCTGTCTGCGTTGGCTTCCAGCCTGCTTAATCCCCCAATCGTACTTACCCAAATCTGATTACGACTGTCTTCAACGATGGTCGAAATGTAGTTATGCGTCAAGCTGCCGGGATTATTCTCCTCGTGGGTGTAATGCCTGATTAGATTGTAATTCTTATCATACAACCACAAGCCCTGATCCGTCCCCACCCACATCTGATGCCGGCGATCCTGAAAGGCGTATAGCGAGGTTTGGCCTTCAAAATTCTTTAGTAACTTCTGGTAGGGTTTCCCACCCATTAATTTCTTTGTTGCAGGGTCAATAATGTATAAAGCTCCGTAGCTGGTAACCCAGATATTTCCCCGGTAATCAGACGTGATGTGAGTAATGGCCGGCTGTATTTTTTTTAAATCTCCCAGCTCTTCAAACGGAATGATGGAGTCCGAGAGACGATCATAATAACTCAGCGAACCCCCGTTGGTACCAATCCATAAATCTCCGTTGGTCCCTTCAAAAAGCACCGTAATATGGTTAACCTTTAACCCTTTATATTTTTTGGCATCATGCCGGTAGGTTTTAAAACTGGTACCATCAAACCGGTTTAACCCATCCTCCGTGGCTAACCAGAGGAAGCCAAAATGATCCTTGCATAACCCATATACCGTACTCGAGGAGAGACCGTCTTTAGTAGAATAACTCCGAAACCCCAGGGGCAATTTCTGAGCAGCTACCCCAAGCCCATTCAGGATAAGCAGTAAAAATAAAAGTAAAAAACGGAAGACTTTCTTCATGCCCACTTGCCGCTGTATACAGTTCTGATGTTGAATCAGAACTGCCTTACCTAATCAATAACAGTTTCAATAAGATCTAGATTATTGCGACCACACCCTATCCCGAGCAGGAAAATTCCTGCTAGCCACTCTTAAATATATCCAAAAATTAATAGCTATTAATCGATTAGCTTCTGGTTTTAATTTTATTCATAAGCCGGAACGCAAACTATACGTAGTCAGGCTGAGATGTAGTACTTACTCATTCTTCAGGGTGATCACTTCTCCTTTTCGGGTAGGAATGTCATAGAGCAGGGTTGATTTGACGCGAAAGGGATTACTGGGTCCCTGAGCTGAAACCACTGGCGAGAGAACTTCTTCCGTAAAGTAATAGGGGTTAGGATTAGTGCCCGTTGCCTGCTTGGGGGTCGATCCATCGGTGCGTTTCAGGGCATGGGTCGTTCGAAGGCGTAGATTCCCACCCAGAGTAGACCGAATACTTACCTGCGTCAGCTTTCCTTTTTCCCATTTCAGATCAACGATTTCGAATCCTCCTCTGGCCCGTAGTCCCGAAATGCTTCCCTGCGGCCAGGCATCGGGTAGAGCGGGTAAGACGTGAATCGCTCCATCGGCACTTTGCATCAGCATTTCCGTAATACCGGACGTACATCCAAAATTTCCGTCGATCTGAAAAGGCGGGTGAGCATCGAAGAGATTGGTATAAGTACCCCCTCCTTCTTTGTTTACCCCAAGCGGCGTTAACTGATTTTGAATTAAGGTATAGGCGTGATTGCCATCCTGCAACTTTGCCCACCAGTTTACTTTCCAGCCCATACTCCAGCCCGTAGATACGTCGCCCCGTTGCTGAAGCGAAGTTCGGGCTGCGTTGAATAATTCAGGCGTGCGATACGCCGAGATCTGGCTGGAGGGAAACAATCCATACAGATGCGATACGTGGCGGTGTTTATCGTCAGGATCGTCTACATCGTCAAGCCATTCCTGCAATTGTCCGTGTTTACCAATGTGCATGGGTGGCAGCTTGCGGCGTTTTTCTTTTAAAAGAACCACAAAATCTGCATCTTTCTTGAGCAGTTCTGCGGCCCGAATGGCCGTGCTGAATACATCAAAAACGATCTGATTGTCCATCGTGGTGCCCGCATCTACGGACGAGCCCCCGTGGGCCTGCGGAGCATTTTCGGGGGAAGTACTCGGAGTAACCACCAGCCAGTGATAGTTGGGGTGTTCGACCAGAAAATCTGCGTAAAACTGGGCTGCTCCTTTCAAAACCGGATACGCCGATGCTAGAAAGGCCTCATCACCCGTATAGAGGTAATGTTCCCAGAGGTGCTGACTGAGCCAGGCACCACCGGCGGTCCACATTCCCCAGAACGCTCCGTCAATGGGCCCATTGATCCGCCAGATATCCGTATTGTGGTGAGCCATCCAGCCACCGGCTCCGTACATGACCTTTGCCGTCTCCTTTCCCGTTTCTGCCAGCTCCCGAATCATCTGAAACAGGGGCTCATGCATTTCCGTCAGGTTGGTTTTTTCAGCGGGCCAGTAGTTCATCTGCGTATTGATGTTAATCGTATACTTACTGTCCCAGGGGGGTCGCATCCGGTGATTCCAGACGCCCTGAAGGTTGGCAGGCTGGCCACCGGGCTGAGAGGACGAAATCAGCAGGTAACGGCCATATTGGTAATAGAGCGTCACCAGTTGCGGATCATTTCCAAACCGGAAATTCTTTAATCGTTCATCCGTAGGCAGCAAAGCAGCTTCGGTAGTACCCAGATCGAATTGCACCCGGTTAAAAAATTTCTGATACGCCTGAATGTGCCCTTTTCGGATCGCTGCGTAGGATTTGCCATAGGCCTGATTCAAATACTTCACTGCCCGGGCTTCTGCATCACCGCCTAGGTCTTGATAGCTATTGAAATTGGTAGCAATGGAAATATACACAATAGCTTCACTGGCTCCTGTTACCGTAAGCGAGGTATCGGTAGTAGAAAGGCTACCCCCTGTCGTTTTAAGGCGAGCCAGGCTTTTGAATTTCACCCGTCCCTGTACGCCTTCGTGATCCGAGGTCAATCCGGAAAGCGTCAGTTCTTTACCAGCCCTTGTGTGGCGTTCGGCGTTAGGATGGGGCGAAGAAAAAGAGGCGGTGAAGCTTAACTTGCCCGGCTTGCTGGCCGTCAGCCGCATGACCATTACCTGATCAGGTAACGAGATCAGGCTTTCCCGGGTGTAGGTAACTTCCCCAACCCTGTAAGTGGTTTGGGAGACGGCCTCTTTTAGATC
>CAJYHS010000264.1 GCA_913774715.1 uncultured Siphonobacter sp.
TATTCATGAAGGCTCGGCAGAGCTTCCGGATATGCCGGAAATGAATGTAAAGGGGCGGTTCATTTCACCGGGTTTTGTGGACATACACGTGCATGGCGGGGGCGGATATGATTTCATGGACGGAACGGAAGAAGCTTTCCTGGAAATCGCCAAATTGCACGCCCGTTTTGGCACAACATCTTTAGTGCCGACTACGCTGACCGCTGAAAAAGAAGACTTACTTCAAACCCTGGACTGCTACGAACAAGCCAAGCGATCTAATTCTGCAGGTGCCGAGTTTTTAGGTATTCATTTGGAAGGACCCTATTTCGCACTGAATCAGCGGGGAGCCCAGGATCCTCGCTACATCCGCAATCCCGACCCTCGGGAATACGAAGAAATTCTGGCCTATTCTGCCTCCATTGTTCGCTGGAGTGCAGCCCCAGAACTCGAAGGAGCTCTGGCGTTTGGCCGACGACTTCGCCAAAAGGGAATTCTGGCCGCCATTGCTCATACCGATGCCATTTACGAAGAAGTGCTGGAAGCGTACGATAATGGCTATACGTTAGCTACACATCTATATTCTGCCATGTCGGGGGTTACGCGTCGAAACGCATTCCGTTACGCCGGAGCCATCGAAAGTGCATTAGTACTGGATATGGACGTCGAACTGATTGCCGATGGTATTCACCTGCCCGCCCCTCTTCTGAAACTGGTGTATAAAATCAAAGGAGCGGACCGAATCGCTCTGATTACGGATGCCATGCGGGGAGCCGGGATGCCCGAAGGCAGAAGTGTGCTGGGTTCCTTAAAAAATGGCCTGTCCGTATTAATTGAAGATGGGGTAGCCAAACTCCCGGATCGCTCAGCGTTTGCGGGTAGCGTGGTGACCAGCATTCAACTGGTCAAAAATATGGTTCAGTTGGGGGAAGTTTCGTTACCCGAAGCCATTCGCATGGCCAGTAGTACGCCCGCTCGTATGTTGGGAGTGCATGACCGGAAAGGAAATATAAGTATAGGTAAAGACGCCGATCTGGTGGTTTTTGATAAAGACTATCAGGTTGACCTCACTTTCGTGAAAGGGAAGATCGTACATTCCAGCGGTCGCGTTTCTACAAAAAACATACCGGAATCATGATTCATAAGTCCCCTCGACTTTGCTTTCAGATTCGTCACAGTATGAAGATGTAAATTACTGTAGGGAAACAAATAAGGTCTTATTCAAACCATGGAATTAACAACAGAATTAGTCGACGCTCTTCGGGTACGCGTATTTGCCACACGCCAGGCGATGGGCGAAGCGGCAGGAAAAGATGTGGTAGCTAAGATTCAGGTATTACTTCGTGAAAAAGAACGCATTCGAATGATTTTCGCCGCTGCTCCTTCTCAAAATGAGTTGCTGGATTACCTCGCTTCGGTGGAAAGTATGGACTGGTCGAGAATTGAGGTATTTCATATGGATGAATACGTTGGCTTGCCTGCAAATGTCCCAGAAAGGTTCAGTTCTTTTCTAAAAAAACGTCTCTTTGACCGGGTTAAGCCCTATCGAACGCATCTGATCGACGATCAACCCAGCGTAAAGGTTACGTTGCGAAAGTATGCTCATCTGCTTACGGAAGCTCCCATTGACATCGTTTGTCTGGGCATTGGTGAAAACGGTCACCTTGCTTTTAACGATCCTCCCGTAGCAGATTTTAATGATCCCCAAATTATTAAAGTAGTTGAACTTGACTCGATCTGTCGGCAACAGCAGGTAAATGATGGGTGCTTCCCTAGCCTTGATGCGGTTCCGAAAGAAGCTCTTACACTAACGATTCCTGCCTTGCTGTCCGGAAGTCATTTATTCTGCGTGGTTCCGGGTGTAACGAAGCAGCAGGCCGTCAAAGCTGTGCTGAACGATGCTATTCATACGAATTGCCCCGCTACCATTTTACGTAAGCATCCCGACTGCACCCTTTACGTCGATCAGGACTCGTACGGGGCGATAGCTTAGTTTTCCACCCTTTACCTCTCCTAGCCGTTATGATTCAAACCGACACCATTGATCAGAAAGTGAAGCCTTCCAAGGCTGGCCCCATTGTGATGATTGGGGTCATGTTTTTTGTGTTTGGCTTCGTCACCTGGATTAATTCCATCCTGATACCGTACTTCAAAATTGCCTGTGAACTCACGCATTTTCAGTCCTATCTGGTGGCTTTTGCCTTTTACATTTCCTATCTGGTCATGTCTATGCCTGCTTCGGTTTTACTCAAAAAAGTAGGATTCAAGCAGGGCATGATGTTCGGTTTTTTCATCATGGCAGCGGGGGCTTTTCTATTCATCCCTGCGGCGTATACCCGCACCTATGAGGTATTCCTAACCGGACTCTTTACCATTGGAACCGGACTTGCCGTCTTACAAACGGCGGCCAATCCATACGTGACCATTCTGGGGCCGATGGAACGGGCGGCCCAACGCATCAGTATCATGGGCATTTGCAATAAAGCTGCGGGTATCCTTGCCCCACTGTTATTTGCAGCCGTCATTTTACGAAGTTCGGACGCCGATCTTTTCAAAAGCTTACCTCAGCTAAGTCCGGAAACCCGCTCGAAGGTACTGGACGAACTGATCCGGCGGGTCATGGTTCCTTATGCCTGCGTGGGGGTCGTATTAATCAGTCTAGGTATTGGGGTTCGTTATTCGTCGTTGCCCGAAATCAACACGGAAGAAGAAAGTCCGCAGCTCTCGGAAGCAAATTCAGATAAAACCAGCATTTTCCAGTTTCCCCACTTGGTATTGGGGACTTTAGCCATCTTTTTTCACGTCGGCTCGCAAGTCATTGCCATTGATACAGTCATTGGGTATGCCAGTTCGACGGGCGTTAGTTTACTGGAAGCCCGAAGTTTCCCTTCCTATATCTTAGCTGCAACCATTCTGGGTTACTTGATAGGAATTGTTACGATTCCGCGTTTTCTGAAACAGGTAAATGCATTACGGATCTGCACGATTTTGGGCGTAGTATTCAGTCTCGGCATCTTATTGGCTTCGGGTAACGTGAACGTTTTAAGTCATAATATGCCGGTATCATTTTGGTTTCTGGTGAGCCTGGGGTTACCTAATTCACTCGTTTGGGCAGGGATCTGGCCCTTAGCACTCGACGGACTGGGCAGGTTTACCAAACAAGGGGGTTCCTTATTAATAATGGGACTTTGCGGAAATGCTCTGATGCCCCTGGTTTATGGTTACTTCGCCGATCATTATTCCTTACAACAAGCCTATGGAGTGCTGATCCCCTGTTACCTCTACCTGGTATTTTATGCTTTTTTTGGTCACAAGCTCAGAAGCTGGCGGTAAACATTGTTGATGATGATAAAGAAATTACTAGGACTAATCCTGTCTTTGGGACTCTTGCTGAATAGCGGTTACAGTCAGCCTGTTAGCCAGAAATCAGCTCCTGTCAAAGGTTTTCATCTGGATTTACGCATTCAGGTATTAACCGTCAATGCCCTAAAAGAGCTGGCTCAAAAACTCCAGAAACAGGGCGTTAATACACTCATCATGGAATGGGAGGCTACCTATCCCTTCGAAAAACATCCCATGATTTCCAATCGCTTTGCCTATAGTCGATCAGAGGTTACTTCGTTCATCAGTTATTGTAAAACGCTGGGCATTGAGGTCGTCCCCTTGCAGCAAAGTTTTGGTCATGTGGAATACATTCTGAGAAATCCCCGGTACATGGGCATGCGGGAAGATCAGAAAGACTATTCACAGGTTTGTCCACTGCAAGATACCCTCAACAAAGCCTTATTTACCGACCTCTTTAGCGACTTGGTATCGACACATCCTTCCCCCTATTTTCACATTGGTGGTGATGAAACGTATTTACTCGGGCATTGTGACCGTTGTCGGGCAAAAGCTGCAATGGAAGGGAAATCCAAGCTTTTCGTGGATCATATTAAAATGCTCTGTGACCTAGTTACCAGCCTGGGTAAACGTCCGGTACTATGGGCGGATATCGCCTTGAAACATCCGGAAGCACTGCATTTGTTGCCCAAAGAAACGATCTTGGTCGACTGGAATTACGGCTGGGCCCTCAACCGTTTCGGTGATCCCCAAAAGTTAGTAGAAACCGGGTTTGAGATTTGGGGAGCCCCCGCCCTTCGCAGTGGCCCCGATAGTTACTTCGTTACTCAATGGGACAAACATTTCAGAAACATCCGGGATTTTATTCCCATGACCAAAAAACTGGGCTATACAGGTTTGATAATGACTTCCTGGTCTACTTCCGGTATCTACTCACCCGTCTTCGAATCTTCCTCCGATATTGTTGATCTATACGCCATTCGACGGGTATATCCTTTGTCCGCTTTCAATCTTTTATTAACCGCCTACGGCGAAAGTCTGCAAACGGAACAGGCCCTGGACATTCCCAGGTTCATTGAGTCGTATACCCAAAAAAATTATGATTTTACACCTTCGCAAGCCCAGCTTTTCTACAAAGCCCTGACCGTTACTCCTTACGAAGTCCGGCAGGGGAAAGTACTATCTCCTTCAGCCATGAGTTTGCAAAGTTTGCTCGACAGTACCGTTTGGGCGGCTCAAACGTTGAAACAGCTTATGCCCACTCGTAATCAGGAAGAATTCGATCATTACCGACTGATGACCGACATTCGGATCGAGTATCTTAGGTATCAACTACTAGAGAAAGAAGTGAACGATGAAACTTTTGCTAGAAGTCAGATTCCTTTAACCCTAAGTAAATTGAAAACGCTGATGGCTCAGTCCAGAGCATTAAATGAGCGTTTCACGGCTCTTCAGAAGAATTTTTTGCATCCCGCTGAAATTGAACAGGAAATCTACTGGCGAAGTATCAAACCAAAGCTTCTTTACGAACGGCTCAGTCAGGATAAAAGCTCAATTACTACCCCTCAAAGTCGGGGGAAGTGATCCCCTTCGTTCATTAACGTTT
>CAJYHS010000265.1 GCA_913774715.1 uncultured Siphonobacter sp.
AAACACAAAAGGCGAACCCGCAATGTAGGAAAACATACTACCGGAAGCCAAACCCGCCACCAGCGAATGAATGGAAAAGACAGGCTCTTTTAGAACTGTCGCGTAATCCCTTAAAATTCGGGTCGGCTTTAAAGAAATACTGGGGTCGGCCGGTTTGCTTTCAGGTAAATACCGAAGCACCATAATGATCAACGTGATTCCAACCAAAGCGAGAAATCCGAAGATATACCGCCAGCCAGCTACTTCTGAAATATATCCTCCAATGGTTGGAGCAATGATGGGAGAAACGCCCATAATAAGCATCAAGGTGGATAAAACCCCGGCCATTTCCTGAGGCGTGAACAAATCACGAACTACTGCCCGACTGGCTACCATGCCGACGCAACCTCCCAAAGCCAGCAGAAAACGAATGGCAATCAGCCAGTTTATATTTTGTACGCTGGCACAAGCTATTGCGGCCAGCACGTAAATACTTAGCCCGATGATTAAAGGTTTCTTTCGACCAAAGCGATCTAACAAAGGGCCGCAAAGAGCCTGGCCTAAAGAAATGCCAATAAAAAAGCTGGTTAATGAATACGCCACGTAGCTAATATCGGCGTGAAGATCCTGAGAGATAACCGTAAAGGCCGGTAAATAAGTATCAATCGAAAAGGGAGCAACGGCAGTTAATAGTCCGAGTGTAATGATAAGTCCCTGCTTTTGTTTCATGATTTCGAATTGTCTTATTTCCAGAATTAAACTCAAAATTCGACAAATAAGTTATCCTTTTCCAATATTTGTTACTTATAATTCAATAAGATAAACTTATTAGAAAGCCAATAAAAAAGCTGACCTTGATTGAGGTCAGCTTTTTCTTGAAATAGTTGTATATCTTAACTCAATACACCCGTTGGATCTTTCATTGCTAATTCTGAAGCGGCTTCCTTATCGAGGAACCACATCAAAAAACCATTGGATGGTACGATGAGCTGAGCCGGGTATTCGGCAATGTTAATAGGATCTTCAATGACGTGTCGCACGGCTTCTGCCTTTCCTTTTCCGTACACTAGGAATGCCGTCCGGCTTGCCTGGTTGATCAGAGGAAACGTAAAGGAAATGCGATATACTTTTTCTTCAGGAAGAAAGACGGATTTAACCGACACGCTATCATCTTCCAGAATATCCGTGTGAGGGAATAAAGAGGCGGTATGTGAGTTATCACCCAAGCCCAGCAGGATTAAATCAAAGCTGGCTTTTTCTCCCTTAAAAAAAGTTTCAATGGTCTGCGTATACGCAGCTGCGGCAGCAGCAGGCTCCAGACTGGTATCTACTGCGTAAACGTGATTAGGGTGAATGCCTAGTGGCGTAAACAACGTTTTTTTCGCCATCAGGTAATTACTGTCGGCGTGATCCTGAGGAACATTACGTTCATCCCCAAAGAAGAAATGAACCTTTTGCCAATCCAGGGCCGTCGCGTACTTAGAAGCTAGTATTTCATAGACTTTTTTAGGGGAGCTTCCTCCCGAAAGAGCTACGGAAAAACTTCCTTTTTTGTCAATATTCCGAACCGCCGTATCTACAAAATACCGGGCGGTGTTTTCGAGCGTTTCTTCTACGGTATCCCCAATTGTAATTTTCATAAGGTTCTTCTAATAAGCAATGGTTGACAGGCATTGATGAATAGTTCATACCGGTGTAGCCATCATTTGCTAACCATGTTGATAATAGTAACCATAGAATACGAATATTCATATTCTATGGTTTTAACAATCAGACAGCCTTTACTGTTTTTTTGTTTTCAGAGGAAGAGAAAACCAGTGGAATCCGTCGCGGGCAATGAGTGCTTCAGCAGACTCAGGACCCCAGGAATCGGCGGCGTAATTGGGGAAACTCAGGCTGGGTTTAGAAGCCCAGGTATTCAATACTGGCATTAATAAATCCCAGGCTGCTTCTACCTGGTCACCACGCATAAAGAGCGTTTGATCGCCGAGCATGGTATCGAGTAGTAAAGTCTCGTATGCTTCGGGCGTTTGGTGCGTATAGGTGCCTTTGTAATCGAACACCATATCTACCGTATTCAGAACCATATCCAGACCGGGACGTTTCGCCTGTACTTGCAGACGAATGCTCATTTCGGGTTGAATACTGATAATCAGACGGTTCTGTGGAAGACTATCTTTGATGCCCGAGGGAAAAATATCGTGAGGTACTTCCTTGAACTGGATCGAAATTACCGAAGCAGACTGATGCATCCGTTTCCCCGTTCTCAGGTAGAATGGAACCCCTTTCCAACGCCAGTTGTCTACAAAGAACTTAATGGCCGCGAAGGTTTCCGTATTCGAGTTTTCTTCTACTTTAGGCTCTTCCCGGTATCCGTTTACTTCTTTGCCTTCCATCCAACCACCGCCGTACTGACCACGAACCGCTGATAGACGCACATCTTCGGCGGAGAAACGACGCATCGCTTTCAAAACGTCCACTTTGCGGTTACGTACTTCATCGGCACTAAAGCTAACGGGAGGTTCCATCGCCACCAGACACAATAATTGTAGCAAGTGGTTTTGAATCATATCCCGCAAAGCACCGGCCCCGTCGTAATAGTCGCCACGTTCGCCCACGCCTAACTGTTCGGTAACCGAAATCTGAACGTGTTCGATGTGACTGCGATTCCAGAGGGGTTCCAGAATGGAGTTCGCAAAACGGAACGCCATGATGTTCTGAACCGTTTCTTTCCCTAAGTAATGGTCAATGCGGTAAATCTGTTTCTCATGGAAGATACTTGCCAGCAGATCATTCAGCTTTTTAGCTGATTCCAGATCATGGCCGAACGGTTTCTCAATCACGATCCGAACGCGTTCCGTATCAGAGGACAGACCTGCTTTTGAGATGTTTTCCGCGATGATGGGGAAGAAATTGGGAGAAACCGCCAGATAATAAATCACGTTGGCTTTTTCGCCCCAGGCTTGCTGGTATTCTTCAATACGACTACCAAATTCCTGGTACGTCTCTTCTGCATTCAGATCAGAAACCTGATACGATACGTGCTTGGAAAACTCAGCCCATTTTTCAGGAGCCGCTTTTCCGCTACGCGAGAAAGAGTTAATGCCTTCAAGAATCTTTTCGTTGAAAACCTTGTCGGTCAGCTTGGTTCGACCCGTACCAATGATGGCGAATTGTTCGGGCAGGTACCCGTCCAGGTACAGATTATATAATGCGGGGGCCAGTTTCCGGGAGTTCAAATCACCCGTTCCGCCAAATATGACGAATATGGTAGGCCTTGTAGTTGATTCCATGGGGTTAATAGATAAAAGGTTTGACTTTCACGGACCGACAGCAAACGCTCTCGGAGTTTATAATAAAACCAGACACGATCCCCTTACCCGTCTGAGATTATTAATTCTTCAGTCTGAATGGTATTAAACCAGATTCACATCTTCTTTACTTACCCATTCAGTATGGAAAACACCTTCCTTACCAATAAGCTCGTAGGTATGTGCTCCGAAATAATCACGCTGAGCCTGAATCAGGTTAGAAGGCAGACGTTTAGTACGGAAGGCATCAAAGTAGCTAATCGCAGAGGTAAAAGCGGGGGCCGCAATACCACTTTGAATCGCAGCCGTTACTACCGTACGCGTACCGGGAAGAGCGGCAATGATTTGCTGTTTAATATCCTCATCCAGTAGCAAATGCTCCAGCTCAGGATTTTTCTCGTAAGCATTGGTAATGTCAGTCAGGAATTCGGAACGGATAATACATCCACCCCGCCAGATCTGAGCAATCGCCGCCAGATTCAGGTTGTAGTCGTATGAAACAGACGACTTATAAAGCATGTGCATGCCCTGAGCATAAGTAATAACCATGCTCGCGAAGAATGCCTGTTCCAGTGCATCGATGAATTCTTCTTTAACGGCATCAATGCCATGAGCCTGTGTGCTATACAGGTCAGAAGCCTGCTCACGAAGTTTTTTGTACTTCGATAAATCGCGTTGTTCAACGGCAGTATCAATCGTAGCAATGGGAACTTCCAGGTCCATGGATGCTTGTGAAGTCCACTTACCTGTTCCTTTAGCTTTTGCTTCGTCCTTGATGTCATCCAGTAACTCACGATCTGTACCTGGAATTTTATAAGCAAAAATATCCTTGGTAATATCAATCAGGAATGACTTCAGGCGACCTTCGTTCCACTTCGCAAAAATTTGGCCAATGGCTTCGTTTTCAAGCTTCAGACCATTTTTCAACAGACCATAGGTTTCAGCAATCAACTGCATGATGCCATACTCGATACCGTTGTGCACCATTTTCACAAAGTGACCAGAGGCTCCGGGGCCGATGTAGGTTACGCAGGGAACACCGTCTACTTTCGCAGCAATCGCTTCGAAAACAGGCTTCATTACTTCGTAGGCGTGCTTGTCGCCACCGGGCATCATGCTTGGTCCACGACGGGCACCTGACTCCCCACCCGAGATACCCATTCCGAAGAAATGAATTCCTTTGGTTTGCAGGTAATCTACCCGGCGATTGGTATCTGTGAAATGTGAATTACCTGAATCGATAAGAATATCGCCTTCGGAAAGTAAGGGAGTAATGTTTTCAATAACACTGTCCACGGCCTTACCCGCTGGAACCAGCATGATAATGGTACGTGGACTCGTCAGGCTTTGTACAAATTCAGGAAGGTTTACGAAACCCTTCACTTTTTTGCCTTCCCCTTCTTTTTCCAGAAGATCGGCTTTGGATTGGTCGGTATCATGACCGGCAACGGATACGCCATGATCCGCCATATTTAATAAGAGGTTACGGCCCATCGTACCCAGACCGATCATCCCCATAGTATACTGCTCAGTGCTCATGAGTTTGAGTTTACTGTTTTCCGTTTGCTGTTTTCAGTTATCCTGCCACTGATAACTATTCGCCCAAAAGGCAAGCGTTATTTTTGTACACAGTTACTGAAAACTGAAAACAGCAAACGGTCAACTAATTAGAAAGAAGCCACTTTGTCGGCGATGGCCTTGAGGAGTTTCTGGTAAGGTGCGATGAATTTTTCGATACCCTCTTCTTCGAGTTTCGTGGTAATTTCATCAAGATTAACTCCTAAATCATTCAGAGAATCAAGCGTTTGCGTAGCTTCATCCATACCACTTTCCAGTGTAGAAGCGGCATTACCATGATCACGGAAAGCTACCAGTGTTTCCATCGGAACGGTATCCACGGTATTAGGTCCAATCAGGGCTTCTACGTAATACGTATCGGAAATAGCAGGATCTTTACTGCTGGTACTTGCCCATAACAGACGCTGAGGCTTTGCTCCTTTTTCTTCTAATTTCTTGAAGCGTTCGCTAGAGAAGATTTCTTTGTAGATTTCGTATGATTTCTTCGCAGAAGCAACGGCTACTTTCGCTTTCAGATCACTGCCTTCGGGTAATTTCGGATCAACGGCTACGTCGATACGGCTCAGGAAGAAACTAGCAACTGAGGAGATATTGTCTACTGGCTGACCTGCTGCTACGCGATCTTCTAATCCTTCAATGTAAGCGTTTGCTACGGCCGCGTAACGATCCAGGCTAAACAGCAGGGTAACGTTAATATTCAACCCTTCACTGATGGCTTTGCGAATCGCAGGAAGACCTTCAGCCGTTCCTGGAATCTTGATCATTACGTTTTTACGATCAACGCGTTTCCAGAGATCCAGAGCCTGCTCAATCGTTCCTTCAGTATCACGAGCCAGTTCGGGAGAGACTTCAAGACTCACGTATCCGTCTGCACCTACCACTTTATCATTATATACGCCATCAAATAAGTCAGCAGCATCCTGAATATCCTTAATAGCCAGGGCATAAAAGATATCTTCCTCACTTTGACCTACCAGCTCTTTCATTTGCTCATCATATTCAGAGCTGCCACTGATGGCTTTTTCGAAAATGGCTGGGTTTGAAGTAATCCCGCGAACGCCATCTTCATCTATTAATTTCTGTAACTCGCCAGACTTGATAAATTTCCGTTCAATGAAATCGAGCCAAATGCTCTGTCCGTGTTCATAAATTGCTTTTACACGATTGGTTGCCATAGGTGATAGTAACTGTTTAAATGAAAACTAAACGATATGTTCTAAAGAGTGAACCTTTTGAAGACGACGAAGGTGCCGCTCGGCCCCGGAAAATTTTGCATTTAAGAATGCATCCACGTATTCCTGAGCTGCCATGAAGCCCGTAATCCGGCCTCCAAGACATAGAAGGTTAAGGTCGTCGTCCTCAACGCCCTGATGAGCAGAAAAGTGGTCATTAATTAAAGCCGCCCGAACGCCCCCTATTTTATTAGCCACTACGGAAGCTCCGACGCCACTGCCGCAGACGGCAATGCCACGATCTACTTCCTGATTAGCAATGGCTTTTCCCAGAGGAATGACAAAATCAGGGTAATCATCCTGGGTATCAAGCGAATGAGCTCCGAAATCGACTACTTCGTATCCTTTCGCCAGCAAAAACTGATAGAGGGTTTGTTTGAGATCGTACCCTCCGTGATCGGCTGCAATTCCAATTTTCATAGCTATAATGGTTAAAGAAAAGGCTGATACTCGATTGTACCAGCCCCTCGTTCATTATTTATTCAGCAACGCTTTAGCCCTGCTGACTACATTCTCTACAGTAAATCCAAATTCCTTGAAAAGATCCTTCGCCGGTGCCGACTCTCCAAAGGTAGTCATCCCAATGACATCTCCCTCATCAGAGACATATTTATGCCAACCTACGGGTGAGGCGGCCTCTACCGCCAGTCGCTTTTTCAGAGATTTAGGCAATACGCTTTCCTTATAAGCCTCATCCTGTTTCTCGAAAAATTCCCAGCAAGGCATACTCACTACCCGTGCCTGAATCGACTCTTCAGCTAATTTTTGCTGAGCTTCCAAAATTAAGGAAACTTCTGAACCTGTTGCTAATAAAATCACATCTGGTTCTCCTTCCGAATCAGAGAGGATGTACGCCCCCTTACTTAAATTGTCAGCTTTGGCGTATTTGTTCTGGTCCAGGATAGGAATATCCTGACGGGTAAGCACAATTACGACCGGACCCGTAGTATGTTCAATCGCTGCTTTCCAGGCCTGAGCGGTCTCGTTGGCATCCGCCGGGCGAATCACTACGATGTTAGGCATCGCTCGTAAAGCAATGAGTTGCTCCACGGGCTGGTGCGTGGTACCATCCTCTCCCAGGCCAATGCTGTCATGGGTATACACCAGAACCGTACGGATCTTCATGATAGCCGCCATGCGAATCGGTGGACGCATGTATTCAGAGAAAATCAGAAAGGTAGCTCCGTAAGGAATAATTCCTTTGGTCATGGCCATGCCATTCAGAATGGCTCCCATGGAATGCTCCCGAACCCCAAAATGAAAGTTACGACCCGAGCGATCTTCCGCCGAAAAAGAGGGATAGTCTTTCAGCATGGTATCGGTAGAAGGGGCCAGGTCAGCTGCTCCGCCCATTAAGCTTGGTAAGATTGGAGCCAATGCGTTTAACACTTTACCCGAAGCTTTACGAGTGGCCATTTTGCCCTCTTCGGCACTAAACGTCGGGATAGCCTCCTGCCAGTTTTCGGGTAACTTCAGCGTACGTGCCTGTTCATACTGAGCAGCTAATTCTGGATATTTCTCTTTATAAGCAGCAAACAATTCGTCCCAGCGTTTCTCTAGCTCTTCACCCTTTGCACCGATACTGCGGTAATAATCAAGCACTTCATCGGGAACATAGAACGATTTTTCGGGATCGAAACCAAAATTCTGCTTCACTAACTTCACTTCCTCTTCGCCCAGTGGTGATCCGTGCGAACCTGCCGTATTTACCTTGTTCGGACTTCCATAAGCGATTTGCGTGCGAACCTTAATAAGCGAAGGCCGTTCGGTTTCATTTTTCGCATTTTCTACCGCCTGAGAAATAGCCTGAATATCATTGCCATCTTCCACCGATTGTACGTGCCAGCCGTAGGCTTCAAAACGCTTGGCTACGTCTTCGTCGAAAGTCATCGCTGTATTTCCTTCAATCGAAATATTATTATCATCGTAGAGGTAAATCAAGTTACCTAACTTCAGATGACCTGCAATAGAAGCGGCTTCGGAAGTTACGCCCTCCATTAAGTCTCCGTCGCTACAAATGGCGTAGATTTTGTAATCAAATAATTCAAAACCAGGCTTATTATACCGAGCGGCTAAATGTTTCTGGGCAATGGCAAAACCTACCCCATTGGCAAATCCCTGCCCCAAAGGCCCGGTAGTAATGTCTATTCCATCCAGTAAGCCATATTCAGGGTGACCAGGCGTTTTGCTGTGAAGCTGACGGAAATTCTTAATGTCATCCATCGTCAGGTTATAGCCCGTCAAATACAGGTAACTATATTGCAGCATACAGCCATGACCCGCCGAAAGTAAAAAACGATCACGATTGGGCCATTCAGCATTTTTAGGATTATAATGCATATGATGAGCCCAAAGCACATGCCCCATTGGAGCAGCCCCCATGGGCATTCCGGGGTGACCGGAATTGGCTTTCTGAACCGCATCGGCGGACAGGACTCTGACGGTATTAATACCTAGTTGTTCAATGTCGGTTGTAGTTACTGCCATCTTCTTATAGAATTAAGGTGGTTACCCGGCAAAACACGCTTGCTGCGGTGACCTTTACACAGGTTTTCATTCACCATATTCCGCAAAAGAATCATACAAGCAGCAAGATTTTGAAACATAATACCCTGATTTATAGTGGAATTAATTTTTACTTAAAAGCATACTTAGCATTATTACCTTCAAATTCCCTACTCATCTCTATCTGTATATGCCTTCTACCAAATTTGCCATTTACACCGCTCTGGGAGCAAACCTGGCCATTGCTGCGACCAAATTCATTGCGGCATCCATCACTGGAAGCTCGGCCATGTTATCCGAGGGGATCCATTCCCTGGTGGATACCTTGAATGAATTTTTATTATTGCTAGGTATTAAAAGAAGTCAGAAACCTGCGGATGAA
Source organism: uncultured Siphonobacter sp. (assembly GCA_913774715.1). Taxonomy (GTDB): domain Bacteria; phylum Bacteroidota; class Bacteroidia; order Cytophagales; family Spirosomataceae; genus Siphonobacter. Next base: position 8,988 of record CAJYHS010000265.1, read on the forward strand.
AATAGACCTTTTGGCTATGGGAAAGAAGTATATTTCTATTCATACATCGTTTCATTGTTAATCTTCTCGGTAGGCGGCGGCGTTTCCTTTTATGAAGGCATTACTCACATTCAACACCCGAATACTATTGAAGATCCTTTCTGGAATTACATTGTACTGGGAATCGCCTTTGCCTTGGATGGTTTTTCATTAGTTACTGCCATCAAAGCCTTTAATACGCAACGAGGGACAACTCCATTTTGGCAAGCCGTAAAGGATAGTAAAGACCCCTCTACGTTCGTTGTTCTTTTTGAAGATGCGTCAGATGTATTGGGTTTAATCATTGCATTCCTGGGTGTATTTTTAGGTCATCAATTACAAAACCCCTATATTGATGGAGCCGCTTCTATTTTGATTGGCTGTATTCTAATGGGAGTAGCTATTGTATTAGCCAGAGAAAGTAAAAGCTTATTACTTGGCGAAGGAGCCGACCCTGAGATTAGTAATCAGGTAAGAGCTCTAACCATTCAGTCTGCTAAAACAGTGCAATTATATAATCAACTTACTTTTCAAATGGGTCCTGAACAAGTAGTTGTAATTCAACAGGTTAAGTTTAATTCAAATCTATCTGGGGAACAGTTAATTCAAGCGGTTTCAGACTTAAAGCAGGAAATTATTGAACAGGTAACTCCTGTTTCAAACGTTTTTATTGAGCCGGTATAACTAGTAATCTATAAAATAATTTAAATGTATAATTATTTATAAATCAATTATCTATATATCAGCAATACCCAAGTTTTCTATAAAGTAATATATAAAATTCTCTATGCATTACGCCGTAAAAACTATACATATAAGCAAATTGTTACTTATAATATTTCAGTTATATTAACAATTTAACGTAATTCTGTATTTTAGTTTAATATATCATTAGCTACTTACTACAAAAAATATTATTTGAAATTGTATATGCACAGAATTTAGAATAATATCTTAATAACGTTCTCAGTATTATAGTGAAGTATAATTGGGTTGTAATACATTTATTGACACATTACAACCCAATTATTAAATATACGTATCTGTCAAATAACTAGAATTTTTATCATAAAATGAACTCATAATTTCGCATTATTAATTTTCATAATTTCATTCTTGTGTTACTATTCCTATATACTGTAGTAATACCTTTACCAATCTTAATTTGTGTAAATCACTCGTACGATTACTGATTTAATTGGCCTCGGTATTGGCAAATCCGTATCGCATCTCTGCCCTTCTTCTGAAAAATTCTGCTTATTACCTTTCGTCCTGAGAATGCTCTGTAGCTTTTTCCCTGACCAATCCCAGTGAATAAAGGATTCTAAAACCAGACATTCTTTTTGTTTACCTGCATAACATTTTATAAACGTCCATTTGTAAAATGTTATATATGCCATAAATATGCTACTTTTGAGAGCTTTTGTCGATCAGTTTTGCTTATAATCCATGCAGTACGTTGCTTATTATCGCGTTTCTACGCTTTCTCAGGGAAAATCAGGGCTGGGTTTAGCGGCCCAGCAGGAAATTGTACGAAGATTCGTGCGAGCAGAGGAAACCATTCTTCAGGAGTTTATCGAAGTAGAATCAGGTAAAAAATCGGAGCGTCCTCAACTGAAGGCAGCCATTGCCTTTGCCAAGCAACAAAAAGCCCGCCTGCTCATTGCCAAGCTTGATCGACTTTCCAGAAATGCCGAATTTATTTTTACGCTCCGCAATGCCGAGGTCGATTTTGTAGCCTGTGACATTCCTGATGCCAATACCCTAACCATTGGTATCATGGCTGTACTGGCTCAACACGAACGGGAGTTAATTTCAGAACGAACAAGAAATGCTCTTCGGCAGAAGAAACGGCAGGGATTTCAATTGGGGAAACCTGAAAATCTGGATTTGGAAGCCGTGGAGAAAGGCCGGGCTATTCGTATCGAAAATGCCCGAACTCATCAGGCCAACCGACAGGCCGCTGAATTGGCTCGTCTGTATCGCGGACAAGGCTTGACTTACGCTCATATTGCCGAAAAACTCAATGGAAATGGATTTCGTACGAGACGGGGAAAATTATTCCACGCCATGAGCGTGCAGCGACTGGTATTGCGTTTTTCATAGGTCTATATAAACGTCAAGGCTATACGTTAACGACATTTATATAAATTTTACCAATTATGAATACTCCGCACAACGATCTTCACGGCAATGTACCCGATTCCTGCCCAGTCGCTTTAGTCATAATTGATATGATTAATGACTTAGAATTTCCTGAAGGAGCAGATTTCATTCCTTCTTCCATTGACGTTGCTAAACGCATTAGCCTTTTAAAGAAACAGGCTCGAAGTCTGAAAATTCCGGTTATTTACGCAAACGACAATTTTGGACGCTGGCGATCTGATTTTACTGAAGTGATTGATCACGTCTTGAACGATCAGGTCAAAGGTCAGGCTTTAGCCGCAATTCTTAAACCGGAAGCTGATGACTACTTTGTGCTCAAGCCTAAACATTCCGCATTTTTTGCGACCACTCTGTCGACCTTATTAAGCTATTTTAAAGTTAAACGTCTGATTCTGACAGGCATATCTACTGATTCCTGCATTGTATTTACCGCCACGGACGCCTATATGCGGGACTATGAAATTTACGTTCCTTCTGATTGTACTACGGCAAGCAGTCAAGAGTATACCCAGAATTCATTAACGTTTTTAGAACGAACGGTGAGAGCGGACCTGACGCCGTCAGATCAGCTCGATTTGCATGCGTTAATGCAATGAATCAATCCAGCTGATAAATCTTAATTTCACTAATGGACTGGCGTGATTTGGTGGAGCGGAACCCGAAATATCCCTCTTGTAAGGGAGTAGGATCATCGTACGTAAAATACAATTTCCCATCCACATAAAAGCTTACTTTGCCATTCAGAACCACGGTTCTGACCGTATAGCTATGGTTTGGCAGAAGCATATGTTCCTGATCTGCATACTCCAGCAGCAACGTTCGCTCCCCGTTCCCCTGATATTTACGAAAACGAGTGGTTGAATTATAATTTCCCCCCATCCCGACATAATACAATTGCAACGAATCGTAAGAAGCCAATGCACCGGATCGGGTAAAGAGGTTTTCTTGCCATGGGTCCTTGGCCATCCAAAATTGATTCAGGTCGGATAAACGATCATTCACCTTCTGATCCATTTCAATGGTTCGCGTATATTCGATAACGTAATTTCCCTTCAACAAACGATTCAACCAGACCGTCACTCCTCCCTGAGTATCTAATATCAGGTTACCATCTTTAATAAAAACGGAAGAATTGGGCTGCTGCTCCATTTCTACTTTCCACACTTTCATATCCAGTGTTTTTGAAAAATCATCTTCAAAAATCAGCTGCTGAGCTTGCGTGCTTACGGTGAAGAAAAACATTAGCAAGGTAGAAACGAATAAAAATTTCATAGTGTCAAGAGCAGGTATTATCAGAAACCAAGCGTTAAAGGTAAGAGAATATTCAAGGGAAATTGGGGGAAGCCTGGGAAAACCCGGTCTCTTCTTCAGCATCTCTATTGACTATGAACCCACTTGTTTCCCGTCGCCATTTCATAAAAAGCAGCTCTATTACCCTGGCCGGAATCCCTTTGGCTCGGTGGCAAAAGAAGGACTCTACAGCTGTTATTCCTTCGGTAAAGCTCCACTGGCTGGATAAAAAATCAGTCTCTACCGGAACTACCTGGGGTGTCCCCTGGCCTAAAGGATTGGTTAAAGCAGGAACGGCTTTTCAACTTCGGGAAACAGATGCCTTACAAACCTGGCCCTTAGCTTACTGGCCCGACGGTTCACTCAAATGGACGGGCCATGCAATCGGAGCGAATAAATCATTACCGGAGCAACTTGAAATGATTCAGGTGGCAACAAATGAACGGAACGCCATTCCTGCTCTGGTGACCGAGAACGAACATCACATACTGGTGCAAACGGGCGTTATGGAATGTGAGGTGCTAAAAAAAGGAGATGTGATTATTCGTTCCCTCCGTCGAAACCAGAAAACCATTGCTCGGAATGGTCGGTTGGTCTTGCAACCCCAAAGCTCGCCGGATGAAGAAAGTCATCAGACCTCTGAAGTTTTTCAGGGCCTTATTTCCAGCGTTACTGTGGAGCAAAATGGCCCTCTTCGATCTGTCATAAAGGTGGAAGGCAGTCATTCCGACTGGCTTCCGTTTGTTATCAGGCTATACTTTTATAAAAATAGTGAAGCCCTTCGCATCGTTCATACGATCATTTTCAATGGTGATGAACAGAAGCATTTTGTCAAAGGGCTAGGGATTCATTTTGATATACCTTTAAAAGATCGTCTTTATAATCGTCATATCCGATTTGTAGGTCAGGATCAGGGTGTTTTTGGTGAAGCGGTTCAGGGCTTAACGGGGCTTCGGCGAGATCCGGGGGCGGCGGTTCGTCAGGCCCAAGTAGCAGGGAAAACCGTTCCTGAACCTTTGTCAGAATACTTCCAGAGCCATATTCAATACGTCCCGGCTTTTGGCGATTATACTTTATTCCAGCCTACCAGTGATGCATTCCAGATTCAGAAAAGAACCCAAACGGGGTATGCTTGGATTCAGTCAGACCTGGGCAAGCGAGCTTCCGGCACGGGTTATATAGGTTCGCCTCAGGGTGGATTAGCGTTTGGCATTCGTAATTTCTGGCAAAGTTTCCCAGCCCAGCTTGACATCCGTAAGGCTCATACTGAAACAGCAGGACTAACCCTCTGGCTTTGGGCACCGAAAGCTTCGGCTATGGATTTACGGTTTTACCACGATGGCATGGGTCAGGATACCTTCGAGAAACAACGGGAAGGTCTGGATATAACATATGAAGATTACGAGCCCGGCTTTGGAACAGCCGTTGGTGTGGCAAGAACAAGCGAAGTACAGGTCTGGGTTTTGGAGGAAACCCCCAGTCACGAACGCTTAGTAGACATTGCCCAAACCATTCAGCAACCACCTCAGTTGGTCGTTAGCCCGGAATATATTAAGGAAATAGGTGTCTTTGGTAACTGCTGGAGTCTGCCCTCTACCCAGAATTCGGCGGCTCAACTCATTACCAGACAACTCGACGATTACTTTGATTATTACCAGAAACTGGTAGAACAGCGAAACTGGTATGGCTTCTGGAATTATGGGGATGTCATGCATTCGTATGATTCAGACCGGCATACCTGGAAATACGATGTGGGCGGCTTTGCCTGGGATAATTCCGAACTTTCCACGGATCTCTGGCTCTGGTATTACTTCCTGCATTCGGGTCGGCACGAAGCCTTTCGCATGGCTGAAGCGATGACGCGTCATACCGGCGAAGTGGATGTGCATCATGTGGGTAAATTTAGCCCGCTGGGCTCCCGGCATAATGTCCAGCACTGGGGTTGCAGTGCGAAGCAACTGCGAATCAGCACGGTAGCTAATCGACGGTTCTTTTATTACCTGACTGCGGACGAACGCGTTGGAGATTTAATGAAAGAGCAGATTTATGCTGTTAAAACCCTGCGTGAAATCATTCCCGGAAGAAAGATTCATCAAAAAGCCCCGTCAAACGATCCTCAAGGAAACTTCGCCAGCGTGTCTTTTGGTACTGACTGGGGAGCCGTTGCGGCAGCCTGGCTGACCGAGTGGGAACGGACACAAAATCCCGAAATTCGTCAGAAATTACTCAACAGTATGCAAACCATCGCCCAGCAGCCACATGGTTTTTTCACGGGTGTTTCAGACATGGATTTACGTACTGGGAAATTCCGCATGGCTCCTGAATCCCAATTATCTGTTTCTCACCTTTCGGCGGTTTTTGGCCTGGCAGAAATCTGTTTTGAATTAGTGGATGTCGTGAAGGATCCCAACTTTGAAAAGGCCTGGCTTCAGTATTGCGAACTGTATAATGCTTCTCCTGAAGAACAAAAGGCAGTACTAGGTCAGGATTTAGGGAAACTCAACCTGGGTCAGGGACATTCCAGACTAACGGCTTTTGCCGCTTATCGTAAGAAAGATGCCAAACTCGCCCAGCGAGCCTGGAAAGAATTTTACGCGGCCGCTGCGGGTATCAAAGATCCTTCTTTAAAGATAAAGCATCTGAAAGGACCAGAAGTATTAAATCCGATTGATGAAGCGGCGGGTGTTTCCACCAATGCCGTGGCTCAGTGGGGCTTAGCCGCCATGCAATGTCTGGCTTTTGCAGGTAACCCTACCGGGAAATAAGGCACTAGTCGTGTGTCGACACACGACTAGTTTTTCAATAACTACTTATTGATTAACACTTTCCGATTTTTAAGATCATATTTCTGCCCTTCGCTTAAAAGGATGAAGCCCCCGTTAGAGGCGGTGAATTCTTCGCGGTTGTTCGTCACGTGAGCAGCTCCGTTTCCCAGGTTCGTTTGATAATCATAAACGGCAACGAATGACTTGCCTACTACTTCAAAAACGTCCTTCTGAACCACAATCGAAGTAGATTCATCCAGTCCAATACCAATCAGCTCGGGGGCTTTTCTGATGAAATCAATGAGATCAAACTGCCGATTTCGCTTCAATAAATGCTGATCAATCGCCGAGTTTTTTAAAAAGCCCAGGCCCTGCGTATGGTCACCCACCAGAATATGGGCACCTTTCGTATCGCCACGCCATAAAAATGACCCTTGGATACTCGCTCCGGCTGAACTTCCGGCGATGACACCCCCTCGATTTAATACTTCAAAAAAAGCCTGATGGGTCAAGGTGTTGAGATACGAATCAGCCAGTCTCCATTGCCTTCCTCCAATAAAATAAACTCCCGTCGCCTCTTTCAAAGGAGCTATAAAGGCTTCGCTATTCGCTTCCGTCAGGTTTTTGGTATGCAATAAAGTTACTCTGGTCACGCCCGATTGCTTTTTAATACTTTCGACATGCTCAGGTTTCAGAGCTTCTTCATCCCCGGCAGCCGCCGTGACTACGACGATCCTGGCTTTCTCTTTACCTCCCGCCAGTTCTACGAACCTACTCCAGATTTCGGGACCTACTTTTCCTCCGCCAATAATGAGTAGCGAACCCTTCTCTGGACCGTGCTGAGTGGCACTTTTCTCATTAATTACAATTGGAGTTTGAGCCATAGAAGCCCAGGAAATCATACTCAGCAGTATAAAATGGAGACGACGCATAGGTAAGATGTTTTTCAAATAATGAATCTATCAATCCGCATTAGAACAATGTATAAAGAGCGATCGGTCCGCCCTTAGTAGCGACCAAACCTCAGACTTTCTGTCTGTACATCATGAGTCCGCTGAGTAACTCTTCCCCTAAGTGATCATTAACTACTTTTAACGTCGCAACTGTTTGCCAGATGCTGGATTCCTGCTTAGTTTTCTGAGCATTCAATCAAAACTCAATCGCCATGAAAATCCTTTTTATTTTACTGCTTTTAGTCTCTACGCTAACGTATGCTCAAGAACGTCCCGACTACAATAACTTAAAAAAAGTAGAAATTGAACAATACCTGATCAGAGATGGATTTGTCTCTAAAACGGGCTGGGTATTAAAAGAAGGGGAAGAAATTACGTTAGGAAACGGCACGATGCCCAATAAGTATTTCGCCTTCATCTACGAAACGCCGGGTTATCAGTATCATGACAAGCGGGATCGCTTAACCTCCCTCTTTAACGGCAAAAAGGCAAAAGTGAAATCCTTATTAGTCAAAGGAAGCAAACGAACGGGTTATCAGGTGATTGCCCGGGTTGGCGTTGGGAATCTGGTAAATTACTGGGTTGAACTCGACAATGCCATTGAAGCGGGAGAAGTCATGATTCCCGAGCCTTATGCTTCCCGACTGAACACGCCGGTTACCGGAAGCTTCAGTGTAGCCGACGAAATTCGGAAATTCAAGGTTTTAATGGATGAGGGCGTTCTGACAAAAGAAGAATTTGAAACCCAGAAAAAGAAATTGCTCAATCAATAATTAGGATTATGTTTTGTACCGTTGCTCACGCTTTACTTTTGTAGCGACAGTTATGACTAAAGAATAATGATATTTTCAGTTATTGGAACGGGAGCAATCGGTGGATTTTACGGTGGAATGCTGGCCCACGCAGGCCAGGAGGTTCATTTTTTACTTAATAGCGATTATGATTGGGTCAAAGAACAGGGCCTGAGCATTACCTCTGCTCATCTGGGTTCTATTCATCTTCCGAAGGTTCATGCCCACAGCACGACTACGGATATGCCTCAATCAGACGTAATTTTAGTGGGCCTGAAAAGCATTCAGAATGAAAAGTTATTACCCGATTTATTACCTCCGCTTTTAAAAAAAGATAGCGTCGTCATTTTGATTCAGAATGGATTAGGAGTAGAAAAGGACGTAGCCGATCTTTTTCCGGACGTGTCCATCGTGGGAGGCATTGCCCGGGTGTCGGCCAGTAAAATTGGCCCCGGCGTTATCAAGCATTTTGATAATGGTCGACTGGAATTAGGTTCTTATCACCTTGCCAACGTAGATAATCTGGAAAAGATCGTCTCCGTTTTTCAGACGACGGGTTTGCCTATCGTTATTACTCCTGATTTACAGTTACTCCGCTGGCGAAAACTGGTTTGGAACATCCCCTTCAATGGTCTATCCGTTATTTTAAATACCACGACGGATCAATTGGTGGGAAACCCCGAAACGGTTCAGTTAAGTAAAGAAATCATGCTGGAAGTAATTGCCGGAGCGAATGCCTGCGGCAGTCCTCTCCCGGAATCTTTTGCCGATGAAATGATTGCGTATACGCAACGCATGCGGCCTTATGCTCCGAGTATGAAACTCGACTTCGATCAGGGACGACCGCTGGAGATTCGTTACATCTATGAAAACCCCGTTTTGGCCGCCCGGGCGGCGGGTTATGATATGACTCGGGTAGATACGCTGACGAAACTATTAACTTTTCTCGAACGGCAGCGGGATCTTCGGATTCAGCCTTAGCATACAAAAGGCGACGGATGAATCATCCATCGCCTTTTTCTGTTCCTTTCTACATTATTTCTTCTTCAGAATTAACAAAGGGCTGAGCAACCGACTTACGACGGGGCAATATCCAGTAGTAAATCGGGATTCCAATCAGGATAATCCCCAGGCCTGGAAGAGTATATTCTTTTTCAAAGATTAATAAAAGAATAGCTAATGAACTGGCAATGATCAGATAAATGGCAGGTAATACCGGATATCCCCAGGCTTTGTAAGGTCTGGGAAGGTCTGGTTTTTTGATGCGAAGGATGTAGAGCCCGGCAATGGTTAACACGTAAAAAATCAATACTCCGAAAATCACCAGTGCCAGTAGCCGGTTATACTCTCCACTTAAACATAGAAGGCAAGCCCAGCCGCATTGAATCCATAAACTGTACGCTGGCACCTGAGCTTTGTTGAGCCGACCGGCTTTCGGAAAAAATAAACCATCCTGAGCCATGGTATAATACACCCGTGCTCCGGCCAGAATCAAACCGTTATTGCAGCCAAACGTTGAAATCATAATAAGTACGGCCATTACCGTTGTTCCTACCGGGCCGAAGATATACTCAGCGGCCACAACTCCTACTCTCGCATTAGGAGCAAAAGCGATGTCTTTCAGAGGAATAACCGCCAGATACATCACATTCGTTAATACGTATAAAACCGTGACAATTAGCGTTCCTAAAATCAAACTTAAGCCAATATTCTTTTTAGGATTTTTCACTTCGCCCGCAATAGCCGTAATAGAATGCCAGGAATCACTGGAGAATAAGGTTCCTTTCATGGCAATAGCAATAGCTCCCCAACTAGCCAAACCCGTTAACAACGTTCGTTGGATTCCGCCCTCCGTTGCTGGAGTTAACTGAGCCAGGGTCCAGGCTTGTTGCCAGTTCTGCTCCCAGATTTCAGCTTTCGCTCCCCAGATTAATCCAGCGGCTGTTAATCCAACCAGTGAAACTATTTTTATCAGGGTTAGCCCGGTTTGAACCACCACACCATTTTTTACACCGCGACTATTCAGATAGGTTAAGCCTACAATGATGGCAATCGATACCACCTGAGCCGCCGTAAGCTGAAAAAACGATCCCTGGT
>CAJYHS010000266.1 GCA_913774715.1 uncultured Siphonobacter sp.
TTACCCATTCGCCGTCGCCCAGAATGCTATAGACGCCCCAGTGGATGAACAGTCCATACCGGGCATCCTGAAACCACTTTCGGGCTTCCAGATTCTCGGGTGTGGGCTGGTAGGATTGTCCCTGAGCCCAAAAAGTACTTAAGGTGAACAGGATGAGTATTAATTTTTTCATAGGATCAAAGTATAAATAAACTCCCCGAAAGTTCTAAAACTTTCGGGGGGTGAAATAAGCTACATCTGTTGCAATACTTTCGCCATTTGTTCGGCTACAAACTGGTTACCAGCATCGTTCAAATGTACGCGATCCGTAGTTAAAATGCCCTTTTCTTCATTTTTAGGATTGTTTTTCTGACTATAATCCATAAAGGCTTTGCGAAGATCAATCAGCGGTAAGTTATTCTTGGAAGCTAATTCGCGAATAAACAGGCTATATTTATTAAGGTCGCCGTCCTGCTGGTTCGTGTTATCATAACGCTCGCCAATCGTCGAAGGGGTCGTCAATACCACCTTGATATTTTGGGCTTTCATTTTGTCGATCAGAGCCTGATAGAACTTGATGAATTTGTCAGGATCGGTACCAGTACCGGAGCTGGCTTTGTGCCACACATCATTCACACCGACCCAGATGACTACGACATCCGGCTTTTGAGCGAGTACGTCATCTTCCAACCGCAGGTAGAGGTCATAAACCTTATTGCCGCCAATACCCTTACCGACTAACTCATATTTGTTTTTATCGAGTAAGGTACCCAGTTTGGTGATGTAACCCGTGGGACTAACGCCGGCCTGGGTAATGGAATCGCCGAAGAAAATAATTTTTTTAGGCTTATCGGCCCGGAATGCTAAGAGTAACGTGGTTAAGCAGAGTAAGGCAAGTAACTTTTTCATTGGAGAGAGTTAGAGGTAATACAAAAGGGCTTGATGAACGTAGAAATGTCAGCCGCAAAATAAGCGATTTACGATTAGCTCTACGTGCACCAACCCCTTCAGGTGTATTAATTATTTAAAGTCGTAAAACCGCCGTCGATGGGGTAATCCACGCCCGTGATGAATGCCGACGCATCCGAGCAGAGAAACAAAGCCAGCTGAGCAATTTCTTCGGGTTTTGCCATGCGGCCAATGGGTTGAGTTGCCGAGAGATTCGCAAACATTTCCTCTTCCTTTCCGGGATAATTTTTAGCAATGAAGCCGTCCACAAAAGGCGTATGAACGCGGGCGGGCGAGATACTATTGCAACGAATGTTATCCTTTATATAATCTTTCGCTACCGATAGGGTCATGGCGTACATGGCACCCTTGCTCATACTATACGCAAACCGATCAGGAATGCCAACCAGAGCTGCAATCGAAGCCATGTTCAGGATCACCCCGCCACCCTGAGCCTTCATCAGTGGAATGGCTGCGAAAAGACTATTGTAAGCTCCTTTGATGTTTACGCTATAAATACGATCAAGATCGGCTTCCGTGGTTTTTTCAAGGTTACCTACGTGAGCAATCCCGGCATTATTAACCAGAATGTTAACCGAACCAATCCGGGCAAAAACGGCCAGCATTTCTTCCTGATTTGTTACATTTACGGCATGAACGGCAGCTACACCACCAGCCTGCGTGATTTCATCAGCAACGGTCTGAGCACCTTCGGCACTTAAATCAAGAATATGAACGTGGGCTCCCTGGCTACCAAATAAAAGACTGATGGCTCTACCAATGCCGCTGCCACCGCCCGTAATTACCGCCGTTTTTCCGGCAAGACTAAATACACTCATCCTTGTTAGATTTTATTACCTAAAGACCCTTTCATCGCAGCTTATACCCTAAGAGTACTGGATTTTTCAGTCTAAATTTATGATTTTGCAAGTTTCGTGTATTTCCGGATAGAAGCGGAAATTTTATTCGGCTTTCTTTTTGAAGAGCGAAAAAAACCAGCCTACGCTAAAGGCAACCACGCAGCCTAGCATGACCTCAGAGGTCCGTAATAGAGCAATCTGAAGAGCATCCTGCCAGGAGGCCTGCTGGAAGATGGCGGGCGTCATGACCGCAATAACCGTCGAAGGTGCCAGTTTCCAGCTGGAAGGATACTTCTTGATAATGGTACTCATGAAAATCGCGACAGCAATGGCGAGGAAGAGCGAATAGATGTTAACTCCCGTCAGAATGATGAAAACAATACCGATCAAACAACCGCTAATAGTATTAATAATCCTAGAAATGGTGTTACGGCGAAGGTCACCAAAATCGGGTTCGGAAACGATAGCAACGGAGATTAAGGCCCATTCTTTCTTCTCAATATGGAGAAGATCAAGCACTAACCAAGTAATAGCCGCCCCAACCAGAATCCGGGAAGCGTATAAAAAAGCAACCTTTTTCAGGTCAAATTGAGCAATAATAGCTTTTTCTATTTCAATAAGTCGGCGTTTAGGATTAATCAGCGTTCTGGACATCATAGCAATCATATAAAACTCTCGAAGGGAAGTGTATTTCGTGGCTTTCTATATTATTAACGCAAAAAAGGGCCGTTGAGTTTTGATTAAATTTGTATTATTCTAATAATCTACGCAATCATTTAAATAGATTTACGTAATCCTCCAGCATCATTTTACCGACAAGCTTCTCTGCATAACAACCCCGCCGCTTATCTTTGGCCGCAATCTTCATGATCAAACCATGCCTTATTTAGTATTAGACCTTGAGATGACCGGCGGCGAGCCCGGCTGGAATGAAATTATTCAAATCGGTGCCGTTTTGTGCGATGATCAGTGGAATGAACTGGGAACGTATCTGACGAATGTGTACCCGGAAAATGAGGAAGCGTTTTCGGAATATTCAGCCCGCATTCACGGTCTGAGTCTTAGTGACCTGGAAGACGCTCCGATGATTTACGATGTAATCCCGGAATTTGAAGAATGGATTCTGGAGAAATTAGGCCGCCTGCGGGGACGAACGCAAACGGTCGATAATTCGCAATACCTGCGTGACGTAATCATCAGCGGTCAGTCGGTAATCAATGACATTAACTTCCTGCGGTTTGCTTATCGTGAAGAAAAACTGAAATGGCCATATTCCAATAAGTTACTCGATTTACACACCCTGGGTTACTTCACATTCGAAGTGCTGAAAGCCAATGGAAAACCCACGCCCAAGTCGCTGAGTCTGAAAGCCATTGCTGGTTACTTTGGGCTGGAACGCGAAGATGCGGAATTCCATAATGCTCTGGAGGATGCTCAGCTAACCACGCAATCGTTCAAGCATGTTTTTGCCCTGGCGAAGAAGTTTAAAATACAGGAGTAAAAAAAAACGCTCTTTCGGGTTTTCAAAGGGTAGAGACGCGACTTTATCGCGTCTGGGTAAAGGCGGTTATTGTTGCTGATTGGGATTATAAATCCCTGTCAGATGGCTTTCGGATTGCAAATCCGAAAGAGCGAAGGTTAGGAGATTGTCATTCAGGGCGAAGAACCTTACTGAAGCTCTACCCTTACATACATTAATGAGTGCGAGGGTTTACCTGCGAATCTGTGTGATAGTAAACACCTTTTAACCCGAAATTTTGGTTTTGAAAAGGTAGAGACGCGACTTCATCGCGTCTGGGTAAGAGGCGTTTTTTTGTTACCTGTGTATAACTTCCATCCCCCGGCCAAACGTGAGGAAGTCGCGTCTCTACTGATGAACTGCGAGGTACGCGGCACAATCAAAGAAAAAATGTAGAGACCCAGCTGCGAGAATAATAAAAAACTAGCCCTGAGTTATTTCAGGGCTAGTTGGTCTTCCTCCCTTACAAAACAAATGTCTGACTCGTAGCCGGAACGTGTACGGTAAAGCTTTTTTGCTGAACCGCTGTAGTAATGAGTACCTGATAAGCACCGGACTGATTTAATCCTGAAAGGATAAATTTTCCGTTTGCATCCGTTAATGCTGCCACTTCCGAGAATGCTCCCGGTCCCGACTGAATCAGGATGGTTGCATCCGGAATGGGTTGATTTTGCTGAGTTACCAGCTGTCCTTCAATGGTCATGAACCTAAGGCTTTCCAGTTTTGAATGTTAGTATATACCGCCTGCACAATGCGGGTAGCCGAATTACCCGAGCTGTGTCCGTTCGTGTGAATACCTACTGCATATCGACTTTCGCCCACTTTTACCCACACGGGGCAACCGCTTTGTCCGCCCGCCGTATCGATCTGATAAGTAATGACCCGGGCCGAAACCGACGAGGCTTTCTGAGCCATCCACCAAAGCTGATTACCTCCTTTGTCACCAGGATAACCGCCCACGTTTAAAGCATTCGCTTTGAGATAATTATCATCTCGTACCGCAAAACCAAAATACCCAACGGTATCGCCAAGGCGGGCATTGGCAGGAAGGATAATGGCTCCGTAATCGTTATTACGGTTCTTGCTTTGCGTCCAGCCCGTCACACTTCTAAAATCAGTAGCAATAACTGAGCCATAGGGGCGGGAGGCATCATTTAATCCGGCTATCACTTCGATACTTTTCGCCCAGCCTCCATGCTCGTGCATAAACACGCAGTGACCCGCTGTAATGACTGTTCGCGGACCAACCAAATAGCCTGAACCAATCCAGCGACTACCATCCTGAGCGGTCATTCGTAAAGCCACAATAGCTCGCCAGGGATAAGTCGTGGTGGCCGTGATGCGTACCCGTTCATCCGGATAAATAACTACTTCCGATAGCAGCTCTTCTTCGGGGAAACTGGCATAGTAGGCATCTTTCAAGGGTTCCTGCTGGCCCGTCAGGCTGCCGGATTCTTCCGTACTGAAAGCAGATTCTTTGGGGTTGCTGGGACTGGCGGTTTCGTCATCGTCCTGAGCCGTGCGGCCGGGTAAGTAGCCCTCTACTTTTTCGAGGGTATCTTCAGTTACTTGAGGGGCTTCCAGCGTGAGTGTTTCACCCTGAAAAGGATCACTGGAAAGAACGGAGGTGCCATTTTTAGTAGCCATTTTCTGAAATTGGTTTAGGTTGAACAAACGTTAACGTTTACCTGATTAGTAAGGTGTGACAAAGGTTCAGCTAAAATGGATTTCAGGAAATACCACAATTCAGTGATTCCATGTGAATGAATAGAGCTTGCCGCGATTTTTATTAAAGGTGTGAAATAGAAAAAGCCGACCCTTTTTACAGAGTCGGCTTTTTCTAAGCATTTATTCTTAAGCTTCCAGAGCAGCTACTCCGGGAAGCGTTTTGCCTTCCATGTATTCCAACAGAGCACCACCACCAGTAGAAACGTAGCTTACGCGATCACCGTAACCCGCGTTATTAACTGCAGCGGCAGAATCACCACCACCGATCAGCGAGAAGGCACCGTTTTCTTCCGTGGCTTTCACTACTGCTTCCGCGATGGCGTTGGTTCCAATAGCGAAGTTGGAGAATTCAAACACCCCCATGGGGCCATTCCAGAGAATCGTTTTAGAGTTCTCGATGGCTTCCTTAAATACCGCGATTGACTGGTGACCGATGTCCAAACCTTCCCAGCCTTCAGGAATCTGACCGGCAGGAACGGTGGTTTTGGAGGCATCGTTCGAGAATTTATCGGCCATTACGGTATCCAGAGGCATAATCAGGTTGACACCTTTCGCTTTTGCCTTCTCGATCAGTTCCAGAGCCAGCTCCATTTTGTCATCTTCGTGAATGGAGTTACCAATCTGACCACCCAGAGCTTTCGTGAAGGTATACGTCATACCACCACCCAGAATCAGGTTATCTACTTTATCGAGCAGTTTTTCGATTACCAGAATTTTATCGGAAATCTTCGCACCACCCATGATGGCCGTGTACGGACGCTCGACGTTATCCAGAATGCGTTGAGCATTATCCAGCTCGGCCTGCATAACATAACCGCTTACTTTATCCGTGAAGAACTGACCGATAACCGCCGTAGAAGCGTGAGCACGGTGAGCCGTTCCGAAGGCATCGTTTACCCAAACGTCACCCAGTTTAGATAATTTTTCGGCGAAAGCTACGTCCCCTTTTTCTTCTTCTTTGTAGAAACGAAGGTTTTCGAGTAACAAAATTTCACCGGGTTGCAGAGAGGCTGCCAGGTCAATGGCCTGTTGTCCGATTGCATCATCCGCAAATTTCACGGGACGATTAAAAATTACTGACAGAGCGTTTACTAAGTGTTTAAGCGAATACTTCTCGGTAGGTCCATCTTTCGG
>CAJYHS010000267.1 GCA_913774715.1 uncultured Siphonobacter sp.
AGGAACGACTTCGAATACCCGTACGGATGTATTCCGCAGCTGGTAACGCTGGGAAAGAGTAAAGGAATGCAAAGCGGCTTTCGTTGCACAATAGACGGGTACACTAGCCAGTGGAGTAAACGCCAGACCTGAGCTGACATTCACTAAAGCCGCTACGGATTGTTGTTTTAAATGTTCCACAAACAAGCTGCCCAGGTGAATAGGTGCCAGCAGGTTAGTGGTTATTTCGGTCAATACTCGAGCTGAATCAATGGACTGGGTAAGGTCTATGGTCTGCATGATTCCCGCGTTATTGATCACTACATTTAGAGCAGGATAATGCGTCGTTGCCCAGCTGGCCAGGTCCAGACGTTGCTGTTCATCGGAGATGTCACAGAGGTGCGTAACCATGCCGTCATGTTCACCCGCTATCTGATCGAGTTGCTCCTGATTGCGACCGCAGGCGATAACCTGATTACCAAGTTGGTGTAGTTTACGGGCCAAATGCAGGCCAATGCCAGAAGTAGCTCCAGTAATGAGAATAGTTTGCTGCGTTAGATTCATGAGTAAAGCGGATAAACCAATAGTTTTGATAGAAAACTTGTGAGATGAAATACTGTGTTTAGGTATTCTCATGAATAAGGGTACGACTCAGTAGGTACTATCTGCTCCCGTGAGAAAAAACCATAAAGTCCTGAACTGACTTTCAAAAGCCATTCAGGACTTTACTGATTTCATAACTCTGATCTGATTACTTATATCGTATACATATTATCAATGGTGCTAAAACAACCTCTTTATGTTCTATTTGTTTTATCCCGAATTTTGACAAAAGACAAAGACAGCGGAAGTTTACCTCACAGACGAATACCTAGATTTAAAAAAGGAAAACAAATCACCGCATCTAAAACAGTCATCTGAGAATTTTGACAAGAAAAAAAGCAGGCTTGTTACGTATATTCCAGGTAATTAGGGTAAGACAGATATGAAGAATTCAAGATCCCAGCCGTCAAGTAGGTGGTAACCTCTATTTTATGATTGTACCGTTACAAACGCTTTAAGGCATTTGTATAAATCCCTAAAAAATATCAGTAATGATTAAGTGAATCAGGCTGATCAAAGTACATCCCATCACAAGAGACATAAGCTTTACAAACACCGTGTTTTTTATGGAAATTAAACACAGTAGTTCCTTTTACTTTAATTAACGTATCCCCTTCTTCCAAATATTGATCTCCACATATTCGGTGGAAAAACAGATAGTAACCTTCTACATCAGTAAATTTTCTCTTTTTACCAGTAATAAGGTCCGTTCCCTTGACTGAAAAGATATTGTTAGGGCTGGTATCCGGGTCGGTTATTATCATCTGTACATCTAGATTCCTGAAATGATTTTCTAATTCTTCACAAGTCACTTCATGCATACAACCTATGAAAATAAAGCAGGTTGCTATCATGAATACATACTTCTTCATAGTTACCGAGGTTAGGCAGTCAGGCTGCTAATGGATCCATCAAAGTAATGAGCTTTCAGTATAAGCCTCAAACGCTTATACTTAGCAGGTGCATTTGACACATCAACGGACGCTGATGACACATTCCCATATTTTTTAATCCTGAGACTTGTTCATTTTTGTCTGACCACTGAACCATCCTAGTAACATGAAAAAATGGACTTTCCTGGTGCTCTTCACCTTGGTGCTTTTCGGTAATAGTGCTTCAAGGGCTCAGACTCTTGTCCTGAACCCGGAGAACCATCGTTTTTTTGATTAATGAGCCAGGTCAAAGACCCCGGCTGGACCTGATCATTAGAAACTTTACGTCTATTGAGAAACGAAACCTGGGCACCACCGTAGTCATGGATACTGTTACCAACCTACATACCATCCGCTCCGGACAGGTTACCATCAGGTAAAATTGGGGCGGATGGCAGAACAGGCCTTTGTAGTCATTCGAAATACGGATGAATTACCCACTGGCTATTATTTCAAAGTAGATGACCAAATGGTTTTACCTGCCGAGATGAGTCCGCAGATCGTCTCTTTTCAAGTAGAAGGCGAGTTATGCCTGGCTGGACCTTTCCTTCCATTTGGCAAAAGTCAGGTAACAATCTTTCTCTGTGAAAGCAGTGGAAGAAAGATTAGTGAGCTCCAAATCAGGTTCGTTTATCCTAAACCCGAATTACTGTACGTAAGCATCCAGCCGCAGGGAGATTTCAGGCTAAGCGATACGACAGAATTAAGGAAGTTTTTGCCTTTTTTTATTCGTAATAGACCTACTTATTCTTCTGCTAGTGCCGTCCCTGCTTTTACTTAACACTAATGAATGCATTTTACATGTTTTTCACTTATGTATGACTAATGTAGAACTAAACTTCTGAGCGTTTACTGCATCTTTGCATTCATCCCTTTTCATACCCTGCATTGAATATACAGCCCCTGCTCGATCACTTTGAAAGTTATATTCCTTTGGAACAAGAGGAAAAACAGCTCATTTCTAAGCGGTTCGTTGAACGTACCATTCGCCGAAGGCAAAGTCTTCTGCAGGAAGGTTTTCCCTGTAAACAGTATACGTTTGTCGTCAAAGGTTGTTTGCGAATGTTCGCTGTCGATGAGAAAGGGACGGAACATAATCTTCAATTTTCCGCTGAAAATCAGTGGATTGCTGACATTGGCAGTTTTCACACGAATCAGCCCAGTAGTTTATTTATCGAAGCTCTTGAGCCTTCCCGCATTATTCAAGTGGAGCAACAGGATCTTTATTCGCTTTACGCCAGCATTCCCAAACTTGTTCGAATCTTTAAAGTCATTGTT
Organism: uncultured Siphonobacter sp.; assembly: GCA_913774715.1. Taxonomy (GTDB): domain Bacteria; phylum Bacteroidota; class Bacteroidia; order Cytophagales; family Spirosomataceae; genus Siphonobacter. Next base: position 2,793 of record CAJYHS010000267.1, read on the forward strand.
GAGAATAATTATGTGGAAATGCAGAACCGGGTTTTACAGCGTATCAGCTCTACGGCTCAGGAACGTTATTCCGCCTTTTTGAAACAATATCCACAATTAGCTCAGCGTCTCCCCAATACTCAAATAGCTTCCTATCTGGATATTACGCCCGAATTTTTAAGTAAAGTCAGAAAAGACATTGCTTCCCAAGCTGGTGAGCACTTAACCTAGTTTAAGCCTAATTCTTAAGATAGATTATTCCGGGAGCCATTTCTTCACCTGATCTTTGCAAAGGATAAAGTTCATTACGGTTCAACACTACTGGTATATGACCTGTCAGTTAGAAGTTGACTACGCATAGAACTCCTTTTAGCAACTGCTGCTGAATGCTCGCTGGAGCATCATCTGCTGCTCGGTATATGGGATTCTTAGTAAGTGTCTCAGCGACTTGAGTCAGTATTAATCTATCAGTATAGTAAAACCATCGACAGAATGAAAGGTAAGAGTATAGGATTTATAAGCGGCCTGCTATTGAGTGTCACTACAATTCAGGCCCAGTCTGTATTGCTTTCAAAAGACAAAGTTGTAGCCAATCAAGTATCGGTATCTTGGGAGCGGATGATGGGAAAAGAGGCCATCAAAGTAGTCAAAGATCCTACCATTAAAGCAGCAGATGAACCAACCTTTGTGCGGCTGAAAGGCGTAACTTTTACGAATGGAACGATTGAGGTGAAAGTTTTGAGTCGCTTGTTAAAAAATGCTGCCCCCACCGATCGCGGCTTTATTGGTGTTGCCTTTCGCGTGGATGATACTAATTCAAATTATGAAAGCATATATATCCGTCCAACCAACGGCCGGGCTGATGATCAGGTACGCCGGAATCATTCGATTCAATACTATGCTTACCCACATTTCAAGTTTGACCGCCTGAGAGAAGAAGAACCCGGACGCTATGAGTCTTATGCGGATATGACTCTGAACGAATGGATTACACTAACAATCGTCGTGGAAGGCAAGCAGGCGAAGCTGTACCTGAATCATGCGTCTCAGCCGGCATTAGTGGTTAAAGAAATGAAACACGAAGTGCGTGCCGGGGGTATTGGGTTATGGGTAGATGTAGGGACTGAAGGGTACTTTTCTGAGGTAAAAATAACGGCTCAATAGGGGCCCTGTATCAGCTGAATAAAACCATTCAATCAGCAAATGACTATTTTCCCTACTATCTGGAGCACACGCTTAGGTGTATCATCTGCTGTACTTGAAAGCTTACGGCTGTATAAATACCATTAGTTCTTGACTGTGAGACTTTTATAGAGGATGTCAAGCCTTTCAAAGGGTCATTTGTAATGGAACACTAATGTAGATCTTTTACATGAATTTACTTCTGATGCCTCGGTTGAGCAGAGAGAAAAGCTGGTTTATTCTTAAGTCACTTCCATCATATTCAGGCATCTTTTTTAGCAGTTCAGCTATTGCGTTATTTGCAGTAGTGACTGCCCATTCAATCTCTCGTTCACCGACGGCAGGATCGTTATTCTGCTGAATTTCGACAGCTAAGGCTGAGTAAGCTGCAGGTCCAAGGATGTGTTTGACCTGATGTATGTCTTTGAAAGGATGAGTATAAGCACTAGCGGCAGCAAGACTTGCTGCTTGGGCAGCCGCTGAGGCTGCGGAGTCTTTTATGCTTAAAGAAGATCGATAGGCTTCAAACGCTATTTTCCTCAAGGCATTGGTCCGTTTTCCTTTCGTTACAAATTCTCTTGTCATAACAATAGCCTGCCGGGGGTGGCTATCCTTCTTTTCCAGGCTCTCGTAAATGTGTAATGATCTTTCTGCACAATCCGCCGCCCAGTTCGCTAGTGACTGAAGCTCTTCTATGGTAAGGTCAAAGTATTCTTTCGGTAGTTTCATGGGCTCTATTCAGGTAGGCATCCCAATATACTAATCCTATGGTTTTTTATACTGATGCTACATGATCTTGAGTTAAGCTGGTTAGATAACAGACCGTCTTACCATCCCGCTTATTATAGGGGTATGGTTCGGCGAATGCCTCTACGATCAACGATGTCAATTACTCACGATTAAAAAGAGGCACTCTTTCTTAACGTCGCCCAGTTCTTATTGCCCTCCTGCGGCAACAAGCTAAATTACTTCCTTTATCTAGGCTATAGCCGATGGAATTGCCTTCCTCTATACTGGTTAAGCATACGTTGAACAGTTAATTACTAATAATTGAAAATAAAAATATAGACAGACTTGTCTGTCTATATTTTTCGTTATACATTTGTCCCATGAGAGCAACGAATATGAATTCACCCAGGGAAAGAATACTTGACATAGCCTCAGGCCTGTTTCATCGGCAGGGTTATAACAGCACCGGCATTAATCAGATCATTAGTGAAGCTAATGTTGCCAAAGCAAGCTTCTATACCCATTTTAAATCAAAAGATGATCTCTGCATTGCGTTCCTGAATGCCAGACATGAGTATTGGTTTTCTGAACTTGTTAACTATTGTTCAAAGTCAAACGTCACCAAGGAAAGATTGCTGACTGCCTTTGATTTCATTGTTTACATGAATGAAAAGGAGAATTTCAGAGGTTGCAGTTTCCTGAACATTCTGTCAGAAATATCAAAGGAGCAAGGTTCTATATTGACTCTTATACAAGCCCATAAGAACGACCTCAGAAACTTCTTTATCAAGGAACTTGGAGAAGGTTTGCTAGCCGATCACATCTATTTATTATTTGAAAGTTCACTTATAGAAAGCCAACTATTTAAATCAAATGAGTTGGTTTATCGATCGAAAGAAATTTTAAATGCTTTACTATAATTTCTATTTTTAATAACTCCAAACATGGAACAGAAACTCCCCTTGCCTCCCTTCACGTTAGAAACGGCAAAACAGAAAATTCAAATGGCAGAAGATGCCTGGAACAGCCAAAACCCTGAAAAGGTATCCATGGCTTACACCATTGATAGCGAATGGCGAAATAGAGATGTATTCATTAATGGTCGAGAAGAAATAGTACAATTCCTAAGCAAAAAGTGGGAAAGAGAATTAGACTATATACTCAAAAAAGAATACTGGGCACACACGGATAATAGAATTGCAGTCAGATTTGAATATGAGTATAGAAATGGAGAGGGCAAATGGTTCAGAGCGTACGGTAATGAAAATTGGGAGTTTGATGAAAACGGCCTGATGGCTAAACGGTACGCCAGTATCAATGATCTTGAAATCAATGAGGAAGACAGACATTTATGAAGAAGTGTGATCTATTCCAAAGGGAAGGTGCCTGCGTGTATCTACGTGATTACTTCCTCTTTTCTAAGATAGGTAGTTGATTAAAGCCATGTTGGTGGTGTCTGGACTAATTCTGAAAGCCAACGTGAAGGGTTGCGAAAATCCGGGTTACTTTCAACAGGCATGACTGGTAGATTCATCTGCCTGAGGCGGATTGTATCGATCGACTACAGGCCCAATTGGGTGGTTTGCAGGGCTTAAATAAAAGGAAAGCGATAGAATACAGGATTCCCAAGAAGCAGAGAAACGTTCATGCTAAAGGGTGTAACGACTGGACCGGGATAACGTTATTTCTAGTAAAATTACTGGGAGTACTATAAATGATCCAGCAGGCTTCGCAGGTAAGGCAGCTTGGGATCTGGACTATCGGCTAACAGATGTATTAACGCCTGCCGGTAGTTAGTAGTAATCTTGTAGCTAGGTGGAGTTTGTCGCCCCCTTTCAATAATCTGGTCCATTTGCAATCGAAGTACCATCGCCTCCATCCCTGAAGCTTCATAGGAGAGATGCGTCTTCCCTAACATATATTTCCACTGCTCTAAGGTGAAACGGCGGGTAGATGCCAGACGATAAGTAAGAAAGCATAGACTATAAAAAGTCATCGGATCTTCCAGCGTATCCAGTAACTTCAACCATTGTTGACCTTGGAGTGGTAGTGTAGAGTAGTGCATCAAAAATAGTGAGAAAAGAGTTGGATAGGTAATGGATATCTTGACTACTCAAGTTTTTCTTTTTGGTTTAGTAAATGAACCCGATTTGAGGAATGACCGCTTACCTATGTTTTTTAGGTGTAGAAAAAGAAAACGCCAAATTCAGGAGTTACCCCAGGGCGTTTTCTTTCAGCACGGATACCCTGAAATCAAGGATAATCAGCGTATTCTTTCAACCTTCAAATAAGAGTTAAACTCTTAATCAGCACTTAGGTTTAAAACAAGTTATGGTCTTGAAATGAAATCTATTGGTTAGTAAAGTAAGGCTATATCAAGGGTCGGGCAAGGACATTCTTGAGAGAGAATTAACCTTTGTAAGTCAATAATTTACACTCTTACTATACCTGCATTTTCTGTGTTCTTTTTAACAATACATACCCCAAAATTATAGTCAAATAAAATATTTAACCGCAAAAGGCGGATAACCATAGATAAACAAATGGACTTACTATTTATCAAACGAGTAAGTAAGCCTATACGTCTACTGTTCAAAAAAAGAATTAATAATAATCGTGTCTAAAATACTTGTCAAGGATAGATTGATTTGGGCAAGAGTTAAGTATCTTTGCCAAACAAGCAGCACATAAATAGATAGAGCCTATTTCTATGGATACTGGCGGGTATCTTTCTGAAATAGGCTTTTTTTGTAACTCTCCAAGACTTAAGTATGCCGCTGTTGGAACTAAATAACTGGTGGGTTATTCGGCTGAGAAGACTATCCCCGAGCCAACGTCTTCCCAATCTACGTTTAAGCTGAGTTACTACTGATTAAGTGAACATCCACAACTCGTGACCTAGTCTCTTAGGTCAAGGGTAACACCAGTGTCTATCAGCTTAGCAATTACAAGTATATTTTCTGTAAATAACAGTCTTAAATCCTGGTATAATCTACCCTAGGCTAATTGCTTATTTTAAAAATGAAGGGTAACCTTAAAGTTTTTATAACCACAGATCAACCCCTCCAAGTCTTCTGTGAAAAGACTTTCATTCTCCAGTTGTTCGAGTAAACATCTATAAAACTTTTGATGTAGAGATGGTTATTAGATAATAAATAATTTAATGGGCAAACTGTTTAAATATAGACCTATAGCTCATTGTTCTGGGTCTATATTCATGAAAATCTAAGAATATTGTTTTGTAAATTATGGTCTTTAAGATATGATGTTTGTAAATAAATCCTTTAGGAGCTGAATATTTATCAGGAATCGCTGTTTGAATGGTAGAATGCTCATTTTTATTTCTCGAACTGAATTATTAGTACAGCAGACAAAGGTTAGATCATCATCGAAATAAACAAGAATCATAACACTGGTAAGTTCTGCCGATAGGGCAAAAAAAATAAGAAATTTTCATGTTGAAAAGTAGTATTGTTTAGTAGTCATAAACGCTTTTTTACTATTTAAAACTGTAAACTTTATGAGCCTTGTCATAAATGAATTTAGCACATGAATAAAATTTGATCATTACTAAAACGATCGTTTTAAAATATCTCTTCATTTTTTGAGATATACTTGCGTTCTCACTCTGACAGGGGTTAACCAGAGAAAGAACGAGCTGCTCTCTACTGGACCATATATCGGTTTGCAGGATAAGCTCTACTGGCTGGCTATGGTCAGCGTTCCAGTGCTGCTGGAGTAACTGATGAGAGCTACTCTACCCACAGAAGCAGCAGAGCAGCTCTAACCAGATCCATTTCTTCATAACTCAGGAGGCAGGTTCGATATGAATTAATACATCATAAATGGCTGGTTTTTGAGTCTTTATTGCCTCCTTGACTTGATGAGCAATAGCATGACCCTGTCGTACCGTAAGGTTTCCGTTCACTTCCAGGTGTAGATCCACGAAGTATTCAAATCCTGTCTTTCGTACCACGCATTTTTCGAGGCCTTCGACTCCTGGAATGGTTAAGGCAATGGTTTCAATTTCAGATCGCCAGTTGCCCGAAGGCGATTCGTCCATGATTTCCCCAAACGAAGGCCGGAAAATATGATAAGCATTAAAGACGATAAGTCCCGAAGCCAATAAGGCAGCCCAGTCATCCGCCGATTCATAGCCGGGCCCGCCGATCAGTGCAATGCTGATGCCGATAAAGGCCGTCAGTGAAGTGATGGCATCGCTTCGCTGGTGCCAGGCGTCGGCTTTGACGGCACTGCTCTCTACTTCCGACCCAACCTGATTCATTTTGCGAAACAGCACTTCCTTTACCAGCACTACTCCCGCTAGTACGAGTAAGGTAAAAGCTTCGGGTGTTTCGTGAGGAATTCGGATGTTTTGAACACTTTGAACCGCGATGAGAATAGCGGCTCCAACCAAAGCAAAAGATACGAGTATTGCAGCCAGCGGCTCGGCTTTACCATGACCGTAGGGATGGTTCTCGTCGGGCTTGCGGGCGGCAACCCGTAAACCCAGCCAGACAAACGTAGAGGTAACAATATCGGTGGCGGACTCTAATGCATCCGCGACAAGGGCGTATGAATTACCCCAAACACCCGCTGAAGCCTTAATGATGACCAGAGCAAAGTTAATCGCAATGCCTATCAGCGTCGTTTTCTGACCGCGTTCGGCATTTGTAGGTTTTATGGTTGGTTCCTGCATAAACTAGTGTATGACAATGCCATGGGAGACTTTTCTGCTAAGAAGCGTCGCCCATGACTAATGGATTTATCCTTCCGCTTTAGCTACTTCGGCACTAATGAAGTAACTGCCTTTCCTAACCAGGAGTAAGGAGGTTTGTAAGTGAATTTCCGTATATCCTTTTTCTGAAGTCCCGGTTTTTACAGGGATCTTTTTGAAATAGTAATACTGCTCATTCTTTTTGACAAGCCCATAGACATAGCTTTTTTTGCCATCCCGAACGATGGCATCCGAGGCAAGAGCAGCTACTTTCTTTTGATCCGTTACAATCTGAGCTCTGACGTAAGCTCCCGGAACCATCGCTTCACTATTAGCCAGTAAGTGTCCTTGCACTCTCACCGTTTTTGTGTCTCCATCAAAGGTCTTGGCTACTAACTCTACCCGAGCCGCTTGCTGCTGGGTATTGCCCTGCGTTAAAGCGAAGCGAATGAGCTGGCCTTCCTTCACTTTAGCAATATCCTTTTCAAAGACGTTTAATTCAACGTGCAAATGCTGCTTGTTGACTATTTCCATTAATGCTTCGTTGGCATTGACGTGACGACCGATATTGACATTTAACGTTTTTACATAACCGTTGAAAGGTGCCCGCAACTGGATGGTACTTAACATGGACCCTTGCCGAACTAACTTGGGATTCAAACCTAGTAGTTTTAACTGAGCTTCCAGTGATGCTACCAGGGCTTTGGTAGCTCTGTAATCGGAATCAGACTGCTCGAGTTTTCGTCGGGCACCCACATTTTCTTTTTCAAGCTCGGTTTGACGTTCTAATTCTTTGCCCAGGAAATCAATCCGGCTCAGAGCCTGAAGGTATTCTTGCTGAAGTTTGATGTAATCCGGATGCTCCAGCTCAATAACGGCCTGTCCTTTTGGAACGAAGCTTCCTTCCAGGAGATTCATTTTTTTGACAAAGCCCCCCAGCGGAGCACTGATGGTAGCCACGTCTTGGGGGGGAGCCTGAATGATTCCATTGGCCTGAATAGTTTCTGATAAACTAATTTCCTCCGCAGCTCCCAGTTCGATGCCTGCTTGCTTGACCATTGCTACTGGTAAAGGAATAAGTGCCTGACTCACAGCAGTTGAATCCGATCGAGCTGAATTGACCTGAAGGGTTGAATTTTGGGGTTCGGACTGGCAGCCTGCAAGCACAATCCAGCCCAGTATAAGGAATTTTTTCATGGATTTATTCAATAGGGAGTACCAACGACTCCAGTTCAATGACAGCTTGATTATAAGCAGCTACCTGCGTTAAGTATTCTTCCTTGATTTGCCAGGCTTGTAGACTCGCCTGAACAAATTCCACGTATTCGATCTCTCCAGCTACGTAACTCTTCTCGGCGTTGGAAAGAATGAAGTTAGATTGCGGCAGAGCCGTGGAGGTGTAATATTCCAGATTCTGAGCCGTGCGGGCTACTTCCTGTTGATGGATGGAGGCAAGTCCAATTAATCGGGAAGCCTGATATTCGTATTCAAGTCTGGTAGCCTGAGCATTGAGCCTGGCGGCCTGAATTCTGCTTTGGTACCAGCCCGAAACGATGGGTAACGATACCCCCACCTGTACAGCCTGAAATCCACCCAATCGTTCGAAAGACTGATTTAGATAGCCCAGTCTGAAATCCGGTAGCAGACGACTTTTCTCGATGCTGACCCGGCGTTCGTCCGATTGCTGCTGACTGGCTAGTAATTGAAGCTGCGGGTTGCTCTCGGGATGAATCGAGAGGTTCGCACGTGAGGTTATTCGCAGCGACTGGCTCGTGTCAATTTCCACCCCTTCAGGCTGTTGGAGCCAGATTCCCAACGCTCGCTGAGCCATGTTGATTTGCGTGTTCAACGACCGGATCTGCGTTCGGATGTCCCGTTGCCGGGCCTGAGCCGTAACCTGTTCAAGTCGGTTGCTCTCTCCGGTGCGTAGTCGTACCCCTGCGGCAAAAGCGGCTTTGGTGAAAACAGAGTCCTGCTGTTCTAAAACTCTCAACCGGGCGTGCAAAACCAGCAGATCATAATAGGAGAGCTTTACCTGACGAATCAGTTCATTTTTTGTAACCCGGAAATTTTGCTGAGCTACCTCCACCTGGGCTTCCTGAAAGCGGCGTTGGGATTGATATACGCCCGGTAAGGCAAAGCTTTGCACCACATTCAATGTGTAATCGCGGTTCACCCCCTGAATTTGTCCCCGCTGGTAATCCACACTGATTTTGGGAATATCATAAACAGACCGACGAAGTTTTTCCTGTACCTGAACAGAAACATCTGCCGATTGTAAATGCTGATTCCGTTCGACGGCCTGAGTTACCGCCTGTGCCAAGGTAAGCTTTTGAGCCTGACCAGGGACACTTAGCAATAGGCCGAATACAAGAATACCTGACGCGACAGAAGCTTTTTTACGAACCCTCACGGAACGATCCAGATAGCTATATAGAATAGGAAGCACGACCAGTGTTAATAAAGTTGCCGACACCAGCCCCCCAATAACCACCGTCGCCAGGGGACGTTGCACTTCCGCTCCGGCCGTTGTGGAAAGAGCCATGGGAAGAAAGCCCAAAGAGGCTACTGCTGCGGTCATGACTACGGGCCGAAAACGCACTGCCGTTCCCCGCAGAATTCGTTTGAAAACAGAAGAATGTCCTTCTGCTTTCAGCTGATTAAAATAACTAATCAGGACAATGCCATTTAAAACGGCGATACCAAACAAGGCAATAAAGCCCACACCCGCGGAAATACTAAAGGGTAAGCCGCGAAGTTCAAGAGCCCAGATTCCTCCAATGGCCGAAAGCGGAATGGCTGAGTAGATCATTAACGCCTGCCTGACCGAACCGAACGTAAAAAACAGGAGTACGAAAATCAGTAACAGGGAAACCGGAACGGCCACCAGCAAGCGGGATTTGGCT
>CAJYHS010000268.1 GCA_913774715.1 uncultured Siphonobacter sp.
GAGGTACCTTTAACAACGATACTAACTCCGGGAATGGCTTCGGCTTTTTCATCGGTGATTTTTCCCCTTACGCGTTGCGAGGATTGAGAAAATCCCGGCAAGAGGGCTCCCATGAACCCTAGTAAGAGAAGAGTCTCTCTAAGCCAAGTACGGCAGGGAGAGATATTTTGCAGTGACAATGGCCCTGGCTTGCCTTTCCTTGAACGAATCATTGAAGTAGTGTGTAGGTAATAAAAACAGGCTTAGTGAATGATCTGTCAAAACTCAGAAAAGCGAGTAAGTGAAGACGGGCAAAATTTTTAAAGAATGGGGTGGAAATCTTAAACCAGTTGAAAAAGACCCATCTAAGCTCAGATTAGGGGCTTGATAAAAACTTCTTTAGCAAGACGAGTTTATATAATACAAGAAAATCTCTCTTTTGAAATATTCCTGATTTTGGTATCTTCGATTTACTAAGAGGGTATAAGCTGAAAAAGTCTTCTTGTTAAGGTGTGGATAATTGTATTTACTAGTCTTTGTTCAAAGCATGAACCCGTTGCTGTCTAGAAAACTTCTGAGCTTACTTCTACTCTTATGGGGGGGGCTATGCCATGGGCAAAACATTGCTTTCAATCATCTGGGATCAGAGAATGGTCTTTCTCAAAACTCAGTCTTGGCCATTGCTCAGGATAGCCACGGCTTTATTTGGATGGGCACCCGGTACGGGCTTAATCGTTACGATACCAGAAACTTCCGGGCTTTTAAAAATGATCCTTCGGATTCCACTACCCTTTCGGATAACTACATTCTTTCTTTGCTAAACGATTCTCGGGGCAAGTTATGGGTAGGCACTACGCAGGGCCTCAACTATTACGACCCCCAGAAAGATAGCTTTCGACGTTTTGAAAACCCCGATCAAAAGCGGCAGGGGCTCCATAACCTGGCCATTCACTGCGTTTTTGAAGATTCAAAAGGAAGAATCTGGGTGGGCACGTCCAATGGGGTACGGTTATTAAACAACCCTCAAAAAACTACCTTTCAAACTTTATTTGAAGCTCCTGCCTCTCAATCTCCTCTGGAAGTACGGAGTATAATGGAAGATGCGGAAGGAAACTTCTGGATTGGAACAGCTAAAGGCCTTCTTCGACTTCGCCCACAAAACAAAACGTACCGATACCGCTGGTTTACCAAGAAAGACGGTTTAACGGATGATTTTGTTACGAGTCTGGCTAAAGATGATGACAGGAATCTCTGGATCGGAACCCGATATGGCGGAGTAAACCTGTATCAACACAGACACTTTTCTACCCCGCTGCCGGCACAGATTGATCCGAACATTCGTCAGATTATGCTGGATAAAATGGGAAAAATCTGGATTGCTACCCTGGAAGGCTTATATACGTATACCCCAGATCTCAAGCAGCTACAAACCTATCGACATGACCCGGAAAACCGGAAAAGCCTAAGTCAGAATTCAGTATATTCACTCTTCGAAGATACGAATGGTTCGATCTGGGTAGGCACCTATTACCGTGGTGTTGATATTATTTATTCTTCGTCTACGCCGTTTTCCATTTATCAGAATAAGCCCCAGGCTAATAGCTTAAGTAATGATGTCGTCAGTTATATTACCGCTGATGCTAATGGCAAACTCTGGGTTGGCACCGAGGGCGGGGGGGTTAATCACTATACTATCGAGAACAATTCTTTTCAGGCTTACAAACATCAATCCTATAACCCTTTTAGCATCAGTTCCAATCTCATAAAAAGCATTTATTGGGATAAGAAAGGTACGATGTGGGTATGTACGCACCTGGGAGGTCTCAATGCTTTTTCTCCCCAGACGCAACGCTTTACCCATTTCAAACACAACCCTGCTAACCCACATTCGCTGGCCTCAGACAACGTCATTGCTCTCGCTGAAGATGCCCGAGGTAACCTCTGGGTAGGCACCGACCGGGATGGCATCAGCGTACTTGATCCCGCCACTGGTCTTTTTCAATCGATACATACCCACTCTACTCCGCTACAAATCACAGGGAATGGCATTCGTAGTTTTTTTCTTGATTCTAAAAAAAACTTATGGATTGCTACGGGATCAGGGCTGAACCGGGTGGATTCTACTGGAAAGAAGATTACCTGGTTTACTCAAAAGAATCTGTTGCATTTGAAATCTAGTACTATCAATTGCGTTTCAGAAGATGCCAAAGGTCACATCTGGATTGGTACGTATTACGGAGGACTTAGCCGGTTAAATCCGGATGGGATATCCGTCACGACCTTTACCGAAAAAGACGGACTGGCTAACGATAATGTACTGGGTATCATCGAAGATGATCAGCATTACTTGTGGCTTAGCACGGAGAACGGGCTAAGCCGTTTTAATCCTGAACAAGGCACTTTTAAGACGTATACAATCAGTGATGGGCTACCTGCCAATGAATTTAGTCCCCAAGCTTATTTCAAGAGCCCCGGGGGTTCTTTATACTTTGGCACCAACAATGGGCTGGTAAGCTTTGACCCTAATCGAATTGTACTGAATCAGTTTTTACCTCCCTTAATGTTTACCTCCCTTAACCTCTTTAACCAACCCGTAAAGGTTGGGGATGATCGAGGAATTTTACCTCAGGATATCAGCCTTACCAAAGCCATTACTCTCACGTACGATCAAAATATTTTTTCCTTTGACTTTGCCCTTCTTAACTACATTAAGTCGGGAAAAAATCAATACGCGTATCAATTGCAGGGATTCGAAAAAAACTGGAATTACGTTAAAATTCCATCCGCTACCTATACTAATCTTGCTCCGGGCACCTATACTTTACTGGTCAAAGCAGCTAATAATGATGGGATCTGGACGCCTAAACCCGTTTCACTTCGTATTACAGTACTTCCCCCCTGGTGGGCTACCTGGTGGGCGTATCTGATGTATGCGATACTTTTTAGCGGGTTACTTTTCATGATCATTCGCTTCTTCTGGCTACGGGCTTCACTCAGGCGAAATCAGGAGTTACACCAGTTAAAGCTGAATTTTTTCACCAATATTTCTCACGAGATTCGTACGCATTTAACCTTGATCCTTGGTCCCGTTGATACCCTGATCGAATCCCTTCGAGAGGATCCCATGGCTTCCAGACAGCTTCGACAGGTACAAAACCACTCGAACCGACTGCTTAGACTGGTGAGTGAATTAATGGATTTTCGCCGGGTAGAATCAAAGAAACTCGATCTTAAAGTTACCCGTTTAAATATCGTAGATTTTGCAAGTGAAATTTTTGCCTCGTTTGAAGACGTAGCCCAATCTCACCATATAGAAACCTCTTTTTCCACCCAAGCTCCGGATTTCGAACTTTTTTTTGATCCCCAGCAAATGGAAAAAGTGCTGTATAATCTGTTAACAAATGCCTTTAAATTTACTCCTGATCAGGGCCGCATTGAGGTTTCCATTTCGGAGCAACCCAATCAGATATGCATTCAAATTTCTAATACAGGCCAGGGGATTACTCCTGAAAACAGTAAAAAAATCTTCAATAACTACTTCCAGGTTCAGGAGCTTCTTCAGCAAAATACGGGATATGGCATTGGTCTGGCTCTGGCTAAGAGTATTGTTGAACTACACCATGGAACGTTGACGGTTGAAAGCACACTTGCCAGTGCCATCAAAACAGGCTTAACTACTTTCACCATCACATTACCTACACATGCTTTTCACTATTCATCCAAACCATCCTCGGATGTACCCCATTGGAAAGCCAGCATTCCCCTAGCTTCCCTGCCACCGGAACCGTTCACTCCTTTGGCGGATCATCAACAGAAGCCAACGCTTTTATTGATTGAAGACAACCTGGAAGTACTTGATTTTCTTCAGCAGGTGCTGCATTCTGACTATCGGATTCTCACAGCGGGAAATGGTTGGGAAGGCTGGCAACGAGCCAGTAGCGAAATTCCAGATTTGATTCTTAGCGATGTCACCATGCCGGAAATGGATGGACTCGTACTTTCCAAGAAACTAAAAATGGATGATCGCACCAGCCATATTCCTCTGATTCTCCTGACGGCACGTGCGAGTCAAGCTCATCAGGTCAGTGGCTTAGAGCTGGGCGTAGATGATTATATAACGAAGCCTTTTAATGTTGAAATTCTTAAGCTCAAGATTCGTAACCTTCTGGATTCCAGAAAAAAAATGCGGCAGAAGTACAGCCGTATGATGACCCTCGAGCCGCAGCAAATTCCCATTAACACCCAGGACGAAATTTTTCTTCATAAGCTTATCAGTATTGTAGAAGCTCACCTGGATCATCCCGATTTTGGAGTTAACATGCTGGCGTCAGAAGTGGCGATGAGTACTCCTGTGCTTTATAAAAAGTTAAAAGCCGTAACAGATTTATCCGTTAATGATTTTATAAAAACCATTCGGCTCAAGAAAGCGGCACAGCTTTTAATAAGTCAACCCTTAGCGGTATATGAGGTAGCTTATTCCGTGGGTTTTAATGATCGCAAATACTTCAGCAGAGAGTTCAAAAAGTATTTCGGTCAAACCCCCAGTGAATATGTTTCTATCCATCAGTCCACAGAAATAAAGTAATTGATTCCGTCTGAATTCAAGTAGCGTGGAAGCTATTTAACCTAGTTAGTTTGTAAAATGGCTAATCTTTCCGCTGGTTGTACTCGTAATGAATTTTAAGTGATCCTTTCCATTGTCCTTCGTTGGCTAAGTAGCTTTAACCGGTTGCTTTGGGGTGTTATACCAGCACATCTCTCTAGCTAATTATATACCTGGTAATGGCTTTTACCAGTGAATCCGTAACTTTGATTGTATACGTTATCCTCTCTAAAGGATAATGTGATATCATGCAGATTAGTGTAATAGATATCCTCTGTGATTCAAAATACCCCTCCTTCTGTGACGTTTATTTACCGATTTTGCCATTTCTTATGTTTTACCTTCCTTATAGCAGGATCGGTTATTGCTCAGTCAAGAGTTTCTGCTGACGAGTTAGCAAAACAGCAGGCCGATAGTTTGTTTAACGTAGGAGACCGATTACTGGACCAGGGTGCGTATTCGCAAGCGAAGCCTATCTTCGAAAAGACAAAGGAAATCTATCAAAAACTCAACCTCCTACGTAACGCAGGGAATAGCATCAACCGAATGGCCTTGGTGTATTACTACCAGGGAAACTATACCCAAACGCTTCGGCTTTTTGAACAAAGCAAAGTCAGTTATCAAAAAGCTAATGATGTGAAAGGAGTTGCTTCGGCTTTGAATAACATGGGAGGGTTGCATTACTTTTTGGGTAATAAGCTACAAGCACTAAATCTATACAAGCAAGTTATTAGCCTGAAAATAACGCAAAAAGACCCTCAAATTACAGCCGCTACCACGCACAACATTGGGATGATTTACCGGTCCATTAAGGATTATGGCAAAGCATTGGTTTATTATCAGAAAGCATATGTCTTATTTAAAGAATTAAAAGATTCCGTATCAATCACCCAATCTCTTAATGGAATCGGTGAAATCTACCTGGAAAAGCAACAGTACCCGCAGGCTTACCAGTATTTCAACCAATCCTTAACACTAGCCAATCAGCTTAACCATAAATTAAGGAAGACAGAAGTACTTTATAATTTAGGAAGCCTGTCTAGTAGACAGCACAAGCCAGATCAGGCTTTTTCATACTATAACCAGAGCCTGGCAATTGCTCAACAAACCCATAATACTCATTTCATCGGCAACTTAAAAATTGCTCTGGGAAATTTATTACAGGATACGGAGAAACAGACGCAGGCCGTTGAAAGCTGCCGGGAAGGCCTGAAAATTGCCGAAACTTTAGGAACTACGACGCTAAAATTAGAAGCCTGTGAATGTTTATACAAAGCTTATAAATCTTTAGGAAACAAGGGCTTGGCTTTAGATTTCCACGAACGGGTCATCGCCTATAAAGACAGTCAACGAATAGAGGAAATGGTCAGTCAAACCCAGGCCATGCAATACCAGAAACAGCAATTACTCGATAGCGTGTCTCATGCCCGACGGGCTTACCTGGTTCAGCAAAAACATAAGGAAGAAGTAAAAGTCAAAGAAGAGCAGCGAAACCTCATTATCCTTTCTTCAGCCTTCCTATCCATTCTTGCCATTGGCTTATGGAGTAGACTCCGCTTCGTAGGTAAATCAAAGAAACGTTTACAAAAAGAGAAAGATCGCTCAGAAAACCTGCTGCTTAACATCTTACCTAAAGAAATTGCCGAAGAGCTGAAAGAAAAAGGCAGCGTGGAAGCTCAAAATTTCAGTTCGGTAGCCATTCTTTTCAGTGACTTTAAATCGTTTACGCAAACGGCCGAGCAAATGACCCCGCAACAATTGGTGGAAGAAATTAACATCTGTTTCAGGGCTTTTGATCTTATTTCAGAAAAATACAACATCGAGAAAATAAAAACCATTGGTGATGCCTATATGGCGGCAGGGGGCTTACCCAATCAGGATCAGGCAGCTACCCGGAACATCGTTCTAGCGGCTCTTGACATGCAGGAATTTATCACGGCACGCAAAATAGAGAACGATACAAACGGCAAACCTGCCTTTGAAATGCGGATTGGTATTCACAGCGGCTCTGTAGTTGCGGGTATTGTAGGAGTCAAGAAATTCCAGTACGACGTATGGGGCGATACGGTAAATACGGCGAGCCGAATGGAAAGTAACAGCGAGCCAGGAAAAGTAAATGTAAGCGAAACCGTTTATTATTTATTAAAGGACGACAGCAGCTTCACGTTTCAGCCTAGGGGTAGTGTCAACGCAAAAGGAAAAGGGGATATACAGATGTATTTTGTCGAGAAAAAACGAATGGAGAGCCTACCCTACGAAAGCGTTAGTGCTACGGGCCATTTATTAAGATAATGCAAGTAACCCTTGTAAACTAAAAACTCAATTGGGTACACCTACATGAGCCAGGACGTGAAAAGTAGCTGACGATTGCTATCACGCCTGACCAATGAAAGTGCTCCGCCGCTACGTACATATAATACAAGTAGTTAAGGGGGACTGACGTAATGAGAGATGTACTGCTCCAATGCCAGATCATCAGGTAGAGTAACGCCATGATATAAAATAACGTGATGATCAGTAATACATTCTCATGAATCCCAGCGTAAAATTAAGCCCTTGTAAAAGTGCGGGTCTGGCAGGGTCTGCCCTATCAAGGCATCGCTCATAGCTGATAGACCACGGCATTGATGTGCATGCCTGCACCCACGGAAGCCAATAGAATAAGATCATTAGGTTGCAGATGGTAACCCTGTAGTTCTTCTGAGAGGACCTGATGAAGTAACGTAGGGATGGTAGCCACCGAGCTATTGCCCATCCATCTAATGTTCATGGGCATAACGTAAGCCGGGGGCGTTTTTCCATATAGTTTATAAAATTCGCGAAGAATGGCTTCGTCCATTTTCTCATTCG
>CAJYHS010000269.1 GCA_913774715.1 uncultured Siphonobacter sp.
CGAATATTCTGAATCACCTTACCGGGCATTGCACCAATATAGGTTTTCCGGTGACCACGAATTTCTGATTCGTCATGCACGCCACCCAGAGCCATTCGAACGTACTTGCGTCCCAGAGCTTTCGCAATGGAACGTCCCAGAGATGTTTTACCTACCCCTGGAGGGCCGTAAAGACATAAAATCGGGGCTTTCATATTGCCCTTCATCTTCAATACAGCCAGATATTCAATAATCCGTTCCTTAATTTTTTCCAGCCCGAAATGATCCTGGTCAAGGATTTTCTGGGCTTTTTTCAAATCAAAGAAATCTTTGGTATAATCATTCCAGGGTAAATCGACCATTAATTCCAGGTAATTCATACCAATAGGATACTCCGGCGACATGGGGTTCGTCCGGCGTAACTTACTGATTTCCTTTTGGAACTGGTCATTCACCTCTTTGCTCCATTTTTTCTGAGCTGCTTTCGCCTGTATGGCATCAATTTCCTGTTCGGGCGAATCAATGCCTAATTCTTCCTGAAGTACTTTGATCTGCTGGCGGATGTAATAATCCCGTTGTTGCTGATCAATTTCGCTGCTGGCTTTCGTCTGGATTTCCCGTTTCATTTCCAGCAACTGAATATCCTTCAGCATAACCGCCAATAACTTCGTCGCCTGCTCTACTGAATCAAAGGTTTCCAGCAAGCTCTGTTTCTCTGGCTGATCGGCATTGGTATTAGCCGAAAGGAAATGAATCAGGAAGTTATTAGACTCGATGTTATCCAGTGCAATCTGAGCTTCTCTCGGAATTTCGGGATTCAGGTTCAACGATTTATGAGCTGCATCCCGTAAAGACTGAATCAGGGCTTTCGACTCCCGATTCGGTTTCGCCGGAAAGTTATCATCGATGTAATCTACCTGAGCCAGAAAATGAGGCTCTTCTTTAAGGAATTCCTGGATCTGAAAGCGTTTTTTCCCCTGTACAATGATCGTTACATTACCATCTGGCAGAACAATCATTTTCAGAATCTGGGCGAGTGTTCCCACCCGGAAAAGATCATCCGGCGTAGGTTCTTCCTTTTGCGGGTTAGCCATAGCTACCACGCCAACTACTTTATTCTTAGCTTTATACTGTTTTTTTACCAGACGGATAGATTTCTGACGACCCACCGTCACCGGAATCACCATCCCTGGAAACAGTACGATATTACGGATGGGCAATATGGGTAATTGTTCCGCATAGTCCGCAGGATCGTCATTTTCATCAAAATCCCCGGCTGACAAAGGAATCATTTCCATACTGTCAAATTCAGACATTTCGACTAGTTGCAGGTTGGTAAGAGAACTGGGCTTCTTTTTATTCATATAGCAGAGACCTGTCATGTTGGCAGGAAAACAATCAATAGTGAAACGAAACTACTCCAAAAGTTTCTGGTAGATATTAGGTGAAAGGACTATGCCAACACTTAATTGGTATTTGGTACACCTAAACTACACTTTAAACCTACTACCTCATTCAGACAAGAGAAAAATTTTATCTCATTTTTCGAAAATTATCTACGAATCAGTCCAGGACTCCTTGTATCTTTATCCGATGCCCTTATTGACTCATTCTTCTTACCAGGCCCCCAAATGGTTTAAAAATCCACATCTTTCGACCGTATACCCTAGTGCCTTTAGACGGGTTCATGGGGTAACGTACAGTCGAGAACGTTTAGAATTAACGGACGGAGATTTCATTGATCTGGACTGGAGCTTCTCTCTGAACGGAGCTAACGATAACTTACTGATTACTAATACCAAAAGACCGCTGGTTATCCTTTCCCCTGGCTATCTGGGCAATAGTACGCGTCAATATGTTCTGGGCGGAGTTAAAGCGTTTAATGAGGCCGGTTACGACATTCTAGCCTGGAACCACCGGGGACTGGGCGGTACCTGTAATCGGCTGGAAAAAATCACGACGCACGGTAGCACGGATGAGTTACAGGAAATCACCGCTCATGCGTTGAGTAAGGGATATCATTCTCTGGTTTTAGTGGGTTACAGCAAAGGAGGAAATCAGATTCTGAAATACGCAGGCGAACTGGGATCGGCCCTTCCCGAATCTATTAAAGCTATGGTTGCCATTTCAACTCCGACAGATATGGTAGGGAGTATGGCAGCCTGTCGGGGTACCTTCTACGAATGGTATTTCATGCGGAAACTTCGGAAGTTTATGGCTGAAAGGCAGCATCTGATTCCCCAAAAGCAGTACGCAGCATTTGCAAAGTACCGCACTCTCGATGATTTTACCAATGCCTACGTTTCTCCTTTGTTGGGATGGAAAGACTACGCCGAATCTACTTCGGCCCTACCTTTTGTTGGGAACATTCAGGTTCCAACCCTGATGATTAATGCTCAGAATGATCCCATTCTTTCCGAAAGTTGTTCTCCCCGGGAAATCGCCCGAGAATCGGATTTCCTTTGGCTTGAAACGCCTCTGACGGGTGGTCACTGCGGCTTTTACGAAAAAACGACCGACGGCCTGTGCTGGGCAGACCGACGGTCCGTGGAATTTGTTTCGCAAATACTTTATTCCAGATAATCCAGTTCTTTACCAAACGTTTCCTCCACACTCCAGTTGGAAATAAAAGCCAGCCCCAGGCAAACCAGCCCTACCGTCAAGGCAGAACCCATTAGGCCCAGCGAAGGAATAAATCCCTTGAATAGCAGGCTAATAGGAATAACGGCTCCTCGTACAAAGTTGGGAATGGTAGTAGTCACCGTGGCCCGAAGGTTCGTCCCAAACTGTTCGGACGACATGGTAACAAACATGGCCCAGTATCCCGCAAAAAAGCCCAGTACAAAACAGAGCCAGTAAAATTCCTGCGAGGAAAGCCCTTGCGAGTACATGTAATATACTACTAATACCGTGAGCGAAGACAAGTAAAGGTAAATCGCTTTTTTACGACTCCGGATTTGCTGACTGATTAACCCTACTACCAAATCGCCAATGGAAAGGCCAGCATAGAGATAGGCAATTGTCAGGTTAGGCCGGATATGTTGAATGCCCAAGGCCTTCACCAGCTCCGGTGCAGAAAGTACCAGTACTGAAATCACGTACCAGATAGGAATGCCAATGAAAATGCAGGCCAGATACTTTTTCAATCGTTTCTGATTGGTAAACAGGCTTAAGAAATCACCTTTGCTGACATTACTATGCTCTGCTTTTTCGAATAATCCGGACTCATACGTACCAATTCTCAGGGTGAGTAAGGCTAACCCCAGTGCACCGCCGATGAAGTACAAAATTCGCCAGTTAGGAATAACCTCAGGTAATAAAGCCGCGAAAACAGCTCCTGAAGCTCCGAAACCAGCCACAATCAGCGTACCGTACCCTCGTTTTTCCTTGGGCATCGTTTCGTTCACCAGCGTAATTCCGGCTCCAAGTTCTCCCGCCAGACCTACGCCAGCAACAAAGCGTAATACGGCATAGATCGTTAAGTCGCTGATTAATCCATTAATGGCATTGGCCAGCGAGTACATCAGGATAGAGCCAAAGAGAACTGATTTACGGCCTTTCTTATCACCGATAACGCCCCAGAAAATTCCTCCCAGCAGCATTCCGGCCATTTGCCAGTTAAACAGTATAGTTCCTTGAGCAAGCAACTGATTTTCGGGAACTCCTATATCTAACAAACTTGGATTACGGATTACGCCGAAAAGAATCAGGTCATATACATCGACAAAATACCCCAGGGCCGCAACCAGAATAATGGTATAAGCGGAACGCGTGGTGCTCGCCGTCAGAGAGCTGGAGGTAGACATATTTATAAGTAGGGGATGTTAAAAAACCGCTAAAATTACATGATCCTTAAAATATTATCCAAGCAGATAATCTTTTTTAATTCATTCTTAAGTCCTACTTTTTATTTGGTCAATACTGATTAATACGTTCGCTTCCTTTTGCACCTACTCATTCCTATCAAACAAAATCGCTGTGGCCTGCATTAACAAACCACAGCGAGTGTATGCTCTTCGAATCATTACCCCATATTTCTACGGGAAATATCCAGATACCCTAGTGTATTCAAAACAATAAAGTACCCTAGACTAATCCATTCGTGCTGGATAAGGAATCCTTCGGATTTTCTGAATGATAACAATGGATATGCATAGGGAAACCAGTCGATGTATTTCCACTGTTGCTGAATCAATAAGCTTGACAGTACGATTCCCATCAAAGCAATACCAATCGGTACAATAATATTCTTAATGCGTGTAGCCAGCCAGTAATGAATACCTGAAACCCCCAGCGTAGCTATAAAAGTTTTCGCAATAAATTTCAGTACAATACCCAAACTTGGCCCGTGATTCGCAAAACCATACTTCGGATCAATCAAAGCCAGAATTCCCCCGGCAACAAGCGTCAGGCTATTAAAAATCAGGAAATGCAATACTATCAGGCTCTGAATAAGTAGTAATTTCCCAATCCAGACGGAAGCCTTGGAAAAAGGTTGGGTAAATACATATTTCCAGGTGTTGGAACGATGCTCTATGTTAACAATCAGGCTGTTAATCAGTACGACATAGAAGGGAATGAATACGGCAATTTCAGTCTGCCAGGTACGCCCAATGAATAAATCCCAGGCATTCACATTAGCTCCTACATACCCAACTTCAGGTTTGGAGAGATACCCTATTACTAAAATGGTCGGTGCGAAAAGAGCTCCGACAAGCGTTAACCACACAGCCGCCGTATGACGGATTTTCAGGACTTCAATTCGAAAAGAAGCAGGTATCGTTAGTAGCATAGAATTCTATATGAAGGTAATAAATGGATGAACTCTTACCGGGTCATGTGCAGGAACATTTCTTCCAGATCGGCCCCCTGAACGTTGAGTTCATAGACCTCTATACCTGCCGTTACCAACAGCTGATTAAGAGCCGCTACCTGAGCTTTACTTTCAAAGGGAAGGGTTAGTTTCCCCTCTACTACCTGTGTTCTCAAATCCATCAAAATGGCCTGAGCTTTTTTGTGATCATTCGTATCAATATAAAGGGTTCGCTGCTGCATCTGAGCCGATTTCAGCTCCTGAATACTTCCCTGAAAAAGTAGGCTCCCCTGATGAATGATTCCTACATGAGTACACATCCGCTCGACTTCGGCTAGCAAATGACTCGAAACGAAGAAGGTAATACCTAAGTCCCGATTTAGTTGTTTGATTAACTCCCGCATTTCGATGATTCCGCCGGGATCAAGTCCATTGGTCGGTTCATCCAGTATCACTAATTCAGGTTGGTGTAATAAGGCAATCGCCAATCCCAACCTTTGTTTCATACCCAGGGAGTACGCTCCTGCTTTCTTATTAGCGGCCTGTTCCAGTCCAACCAGAGTCAGAACCTCAGCTATTCTGAACGCTGGCGTTCGGGTATAGTGTCGGGCAATTTCCAGATTTTGTTTGCCTGTTAAGTGCAAGTAAAGCGAGGGAGATTCAATGAGAGAACCAATCTTCTGAAATATGGCACTGCGATTGGATTCCAGCTCCTGACCGAAAATTTCAATGTTGCCGGATTTGGCTCGAAGTAAACCTAGCATCAGGCGAATGGTAGTGGTCTTCCCAGCACCATTAGGACCTAAAAAACCGAAGATAGAACCTTGCGGAACATTAAGATATACGTTCTTAACAATGGGCTGATCCCGTCGAAAATAGAATTCAAGTTGCTGGGTTTGAAGGATAACCATAGGACGGCAGAGATTTACCTACGAGTATACGCAGATCTCTACAGGTGTTAACCCCGAATTAGGCTAAAAGGCACAGGTAAGGTTCCGACGGTAAAAGCCTTTATACGCGGGACATAATCAGCGACCGTTGAGCGTCCAATTTCAAAAAGATAAAAAGCAGAATGGTAAACGACCATAGCCCCGAGCCTCCATAACTAAAAAAAGGCAGCGGAATTCCAATCACGGGCATGAGCCCAATCGTCATGCCGATGTTAACCAGAAAGTGAAAAAAGAAGATCGATACTACACCATACCCGTAGACCCGGGCAAATTTAATTCGCTGTCGTTCAGCGATAAATATCAACCGAAGAATCAAAGCTATTAATAAGCCAATGACTACGATGCTGCCGAAAAATCCGTGTTCTTCGCCTACTGTACAGAAAATAAAATCGGTACTTTGTTCGGGTACGAAGTCAAACTTCGTTTGTGTTCCCTGGAGGAAGCCTTTGCCAAAAACACCCCCTGAGCCAATCGCAATTTTCGACTGAATGACGTTCCATCCAGCTCCTCGTTTGTGGCTGTTAGGATCAATCAACACCTCTATCCGTGAACGCTGGTGAGGTGCGAGGACATTATGAATGAAAAAATCCGTCGCCCAAACCACTACTAGGCACCCTACATAAATGAGCCCCATGGTTATATACGTCTTTCGGGTTCGCTGATACCGGGGCATGAAAAACAAGACGATACCTGAAATAACGGCCAGAGCAATGGCAATATTGAGTGTTTCAACGGTAAGAGCCAGGATCAGCAAGGTTGCCGAAACAATAATAATGGACGGGTAAATACCTGGTAATCCTTCCCGATACAGCATTAAGACTAATCCAATAATTACCAGCGTCTGTCCGGTTTCTTTTGATAACAGGATCAGCAGAATGGGAATTAACATGAAAATAGCCACGGTAAACTGATCTTTGAATTTGGCCAGATTCGTCCCCGGTGTGCTTAGATATTTGGCAATGGCCAGGACCGTAGCCATCTTGGCGACCTCTGCTGGCTGAAATCCAATCGGTCCAATTCTAAACCAGGAGTGCGAACCTTTAATGTCAGCCCCCAGAAACAGAACTCCCACGAGTAACAATAGAATGAACCCGTAGATATAAAAGGCAAATGTCTCCCAGAACCGGTAATCAATGACCAGTATGGCAATGATAATCAGCACCGAAAAACCAGCAAAGACCAACTGCTTACCCGAGTTGGTCTCAAAATTAAAGATACTTATAGGCTGCTCAGGATTATAGACTGCGGCGTAAATATTCAGCCAGCCAATCACTATACAAGCTAGATACAGGGCTATGGTAACCCAGTCAATTCGATTTAAAATGCTATTCTCGCGAGAAGCCAATTTCGTATGTTATTAATGTCAGAGTGAACGGCGGTTATTCGTATAAATCCGACAGGAAATCATTAACTGAGAAATTCGGTAGTGCTGTAGAAGAAGACGGAATGGCGATTACCTTTCCATTCTGTACAATCAACGTTTGTTTGGTCTGCATTGGAGTCGGCTTGACCAGCAGCTTTTTCTTTTTTGAGGCTTCAGGTAAACGTAACAGATACTTGTTCATCATTTCCCTTTCCAGCCCTTTGTGAGTCACGGTTCCTTTGATGTACTTTTCAGCTACCATCATGGCAATCGGAGCCGAAGTTGTCCCCCCCCAACGGCCATAATCAACGATGGCCGCAATGGCGATTTTAGGGTTATTTCTTGGAGCAAAGCAGATAAATACTGAGTTATCGTCCTGACCGGGGCGGTTCTGGGACGTACCCGTTTTTCCACAAATTTCCAGGTCTGGAACTACCGCAGCCCGCATTACCGTACCATTGCGAACCGCATCCGACATTCCCGCGATCAACGTCTCAAAATGGCGGGTATCTACATCTACCGAATGTTTTTCTCTAAACTGAGGTAGTGGATCGTTTTTGGGTGAACCAATTGACCGTACTAAGTGAGGCGTTATGTACCAGCCCCGATTGGCAATAATTGCCGCTACGTTCGCCAGTTTGGTAGGAGTTACCAGCAACTCTCCTTCCCCAATGCCCACCGAATAGATGTTGGAGAATTTCCAGTTATTCTCCCCTTTATTACGTTTGTTATAATAGGCTACATCGGGTAATAAACCGGCTTTCTCGTAAGGCAAGTCTACGCCCAGTTTCTGACCTATTCCAAATTTGGCTACTCGTTCATGCCACCGGGTTAAGCCAACTTTAGATTTTTTAAACACGTCTTTCTCATCGTTATTATAAATGATGCGGCGGAACACGTGGTAAAAGTAAGGGTTGCAAGAAAGCTGTATGGCCCGGTGCAGGTTACTCGAACCAGCCCCACAGTGGCAATTCATCCGAATGCCTGAATGCCCCAAAACGGTACTGGGAGTGATGGCTCCATCCTGCAAACCCACCAGTGTTTCGATGGTTTTGAAGGTTGACCCCGGACGATACGTTCCCTGCAGGGCTCGGTTCAATAAGGGATTAAAGGGATTTAGAGCCAGTTTAGCGTAATTCTTCGAGTAATTCCGTCCTGACAATAATTTAGGATCATAGGAAGGCGACGAAACCATGGCCAGAATTTCCCCCGTACTTGGATCAATCGCTACCAGACTCCCCGATTTATTCTGGAATAAACTATCCGCATATTGCTGTAAATCCAGATCAATCGACGTATATAAATTTTTCCCGGCGATGGGCGAAACGTCTGCACTACCGCCTTTCCAGGGACCTTTGACCACACCGTGTACATCCTTCATGATGTACTTCATACCGCGTTGCCCCCGAAGTGTTTCTTCATAGTAACGCTCTAGTCCACTTTGACCAATGTAATCACCCTGACGGTAATAACTTTCGCCTTTTTCTTCCTGCTCTTCCAGCAACTTAGGACTGACCTCGGCTACATACCCCAGGGCATTAGCCATCGCAGAAGTATTATACGTTCGAAACGCACTGGTTTCAAACGTAAAGCCAGGGTAATCCACCATTGCATCCTGAATCCGGGCAAAGTCTTCGACCGACAATTGACGCATGAATAATGAAGGCTTAAACTTGGAATACGTTCGAGCCACCGAATACATACTATCAAATTGCATCTTGGTAACTCCCAGTAAATTACATAAGCGGAGTGTATCAGGAATGCGGGCTTTCTTGGGCGTGATGTACAAGTCGTAGGTAGGTGTATTATAGACAATTAAATTGCCCTTCCTATCATAGATTTGGCCCCGGTACGGAATCTGTACAACCTTCTCAATTGCATTGTTCACGGCGGCTTCCGAGTAGCCTTCATCCACAACTTGTAAGTAGAATAACTTCGCTAAATATATGAGAGCGATGAGCACCACCACCCCTTGTATAATTCCTCTTTTAACTTCTTGCATATTTCCCCGAAAAATTCTCGGAATCAGTCAATTTCCCTTACAAAATTTGTAGTTTTTAAAGGATTTGGCAAGTGGAAAGTTCAATCTTTATAAAATTTAATTTGACTACGAACCAGTCCATCTAAGGCTTAACGGAAAAGCAGGGACGTTATTTCAGAATA
>CAJYHS010000270.1 GCA_913774715.1 uncultured Siphonobacter sp.
GCGTCTTGTTCCTCATTTAGAGTGTGTTTCTCTCGACAAATTAATTTGCTTATCAAGGCCAAACCATTTTGCTTAAGAACATTAGACGCGATCAATCGACGTCTCTACGGATTATTATTCCGCCTCCACAAAGCGATTCTCAAACTTTTGATACTGCCGCTCAAACTGGCTTTCGTAGGCTTTTGCCAGCTTTTCCTGTTTGGCTTCCTGCAATTGCTGTACGACCCGATTCATCTGAAACAGATTCATCCGGATATCTTCCCGGTCGCCGCGAGTGGCGTAGTAATAATTTAGGTTTTCGTCGCAACGCCGCATAATCGTCTGAGCCATTTGCAGGGCTTTGGATTGCTCTCCTACCGCCATCAGCGGACCAATGAAGCTTACGGAGACCTGATCGTAGGGAAGCGAACGATCAGGCATTACTTCCAGACAACGATTAAGGGCCGCTTTGGCCGTGTCTAGCTTGCCTTCCTGAATGAGCTGGGTGGATAATCGGTAAAATGCCAGTCGGGCCGACACCACAGGTGCTCCGCGAATGGTATCATCGTAATAAACGTCAGGGTTATTCATTTCCCGCCACGACATTTGATTCATCATTTTGTCGTACATGAGGTCCGTATTCACAAAGCCGTCGGTAGCACCAGACACTTTAAACGGCATCAGCCGGTAGGCATAGCCTTCAATCTGCATGTATTCTTTCAGCCCCAGATAACTGGCCGAGGAAAGCGTTGAGGCAAAGTAAACCGGGCGTTTGAATTGATTCTGAGCAATAATATCGAGCTGAATGAGGCGATCTTTAATAATGTCACCGGTACCAATATCCCAGGTCATGCGATCTTCGGTAAACAGGGGTTCCATGCCCTTGGCGATCACGCCGGACTTCTGAATGGTATCCCGATCCAGCTTCAGGGAAAAGATTCGGGAGGGTAATACATTCAGTGAGCCGATTGTGGTTTCAACCTGAATGGCGGGGTTATTTTCCTTTACCAGCTTCAGGTATTCGACCAGATCAATGCCTTCTTTCACATTCGGATTTTCCGAAAACATAATCTGATCGTTAATGCCTTTCCGGTAATTATCCATTTCCAGTGAAATGGGCAAGGGCTCCGAGCCATCGGCTTTTTCTTTCATCTGCTGGATGTACCATTCGGTTCCTAGTAAGGATAAACAACAGACCCGAACATCTTTCCGAAACCCTTCGACTTCCTGCACGTACCAAAGTGGGAATGTGTCTGTATCTCCGCCCGTGAACAGAATAGCGTTGGGAGCACAGGAATTCAGTAAGTTACGAGCAAAATCTGTGGCTGCGTACCGGTTTGAACGATCGTGATTATCCCAGCTTTTGGCTCCCATTAACACGGGCACAGTTAAAGCTAAAACTCCCGCCAGCGAAGCAGCCAGCATTGGTTTTCGGGCTGTTTTCTGTAACAGATTCTGCAAAGCTAATACGCCCAAGCCCGCCCAGAGAGCGAAGAAATAAAACGAACCCGCGTAGATGTAATCACGTTCCCGAGGTTCGACGGGCGGAGCATTGAGGAAAAAGACCAGAGCAAGCCCCGTCATCAGGAATGCTACAGCGATAACCAGCCAGTCTTTATCGCGTTTCATGAACTGGATACCAAAGCCCAGTAACCCCAGAATAAGCGGCAGGTAATAAAAATTGTCGTGGCCTTTATTGGTTCGGATACTTTCGGGTAAGTCAACGGTTTTTCCCAGTCGCGGATACCAGTCAGCCCAGATGACATCACTTTCACGGCCTACGAAATTCCATAGGAAATATCGCATGTACATAAAGCCCATCTGATGACTGAACATATACTGTAAGTTCTGAGCGAAAGTGGGTTTTTGATACCGGGAAGGATCTACTGGATCTTTGGCTAAGCCCAGCGAAGCCGCATATACTTCATCATGACCGGGTTGGTTGGACCCCAATCGAGGCAGGAAGGTTAACTGATCTTTTTCCCAGACATATGCTGGTTCGTAATCGTAGATTTGATAGCGATTGCCGTCCTGTTTATACTGCGGCGTTCCGCGTTTAAAATCCGTGACCCGAGCCGTAAACTGAGGTCCATATAACAGCGAACGACTTCCGTACTGATCGCGATTCAGGTAATGCAGATAATTAATAAGGTTTGATGGATCGTTCTCATTAATCGGCGGATGGTAGTTGGAACGAATCACTATCGATGTGTACGAACCATAGCCAATCATAATAAACAACACGGATAATAGGACCGTACTCAGCAGAGATTTGTGCCGCTTTTGGGTGAAGTAAATACCGTAACTTAAGATTCCCAAAAACAGAAGTAACGTTACCCAAACCCCCGAATTAAAAGGTAAGCCCACGGAATTCACCAGGAAACGATCCGCCGCGAACATGACGGCTCCCAGACCGGATAATAATCCCCCATTAATAAAACCCAGAATCAATACCCCAGCAATCATCGCCAGCACGCTCTGAAAAAAGGATTGATCCGGTTTTTTGCGGTAATAATAGATCAGGGCCAAGGCCGGGATAATCACGAGATTAACCAGGTGAATCCCAATGGAAATGCCCGTCAGATACGCTACCAGAATAATCCAGCGATTAGCGGTGGCTTCGTCTTCAATCAGCTCCCAGCGAAGCATGGCCCAGAAAACCAGAGCCGTAAAAAAGGACGAAAGGGCATAGACTTCCGTTTCAACAGCTGAAAACCAGAAACTATCACTGAATGTATAGATCAGGGAACCTACCACGCCAGCCGCGAAAATGCCGATGGCTTCGCTACCCGTAACTTGCTCAGCCGTTTTCCCGACTACTTTTCGTCCCAGTAAGGTAATCGTCCAGAACATGAACAGAATGGTGAAGGCACTGGCTACTACGGAAACCATGTTAATCCAGTAGGCTACCTGCGTGACATCGTTACCCGCCAGTAAGGAAAATAGGCGGCCAATGATCAGGAAAATCGGGGCTCCGGGCGGGTGCGGTACCTGCAGTCGAAAGGCACAGGAAATGAATTCGCCGCAATCCCAGAAACTGGCCGTGGGCTCGACCGTAAGGGCGTACGTGAGGAAGGCAACGCTAAACACCAACCACCCCAACAGGGTGTTCGTTCGTAGAAAGTTTTTCATAAAGTAGAGTTAATCGGATCGGTTTGAGAAAGGTTTATTCAAAGCACCGAAAGTATAACCCTACAATAATGTCTTAAAGATCAGAACGTTAATAGTTGTTAAGGCAAGTGTTAAAAGTTGTTAGAAATGGCGGATTGTAAATCCTTGACAGAGGGCTTTCGGATTGCAAATCCGAAAGAGCAGAACAAGTGAGCTACTTACCGATTAAACGTATATTCTATACCATCTGCTACCAAGTAATCTCCAATAATGAGTTTCCTTGCATTTAGCTTAAAGAAACCTTTTTCTGGAATATAAAAGAATTTAGACTTAACAGATTGTTGGATAACTGTATACACTAGATCATTGGAGGTAGTCTCTTCCAGCCTATATTCGAAGCGTAAAAGTTCAGCACCATCTACATAAATAATTCCCTGTTGCTTTTTATCAATCGCTAGTTCTATTTTTTCAGCAGGTAAAGGTGTTTTACTTATCCACCCCGAGTTGACTTCTGTCAGATGCCAACTCCCCACTGCTTTCTTGTTCGCATCTCCTTCATCAATTATCAGTTTGTCCTTACTGCAGGATACCAAAAGTAACAGTGCGAAAATGGATACAGAGGCAATCATTGAGTTAGAGAAGAGCTTTTTCATAGTATTTAGTTTAGTCACTATAAAGACCCTTAATACCTAAAGATGGTTGGATTAACTCTCGGCACTTTTGGTGTTTAGCCAAATATTCCCACTCATTACCATGCTGTTCTGGATTTGCAATCCAGAACCAATCTGTTGAGGATCTGTGATCCGCAAGAGCAACGCAGAGCGAGTGCGATAAACAAACGTAGAGACGTCGATTTATCGCGTCTGGTCTCTCCGTCAAACTATTTCTTACTAACTAGGCTAATCAATTTACCTGTCAAGACTAACCCGTTTCGCCAAAGAGAGGTTAGACGCGATAAATCGATGTCTCTACGGGTTAACAAAAAATGTTTTTCAAAAAAAGTGGCTGGTGGAGACACCAGCCACTTTTTTTGAAATTATTACCTCACCTCATTCCTCGGATCAGCTACGCTTTTAATCAGGTATTCTTTCGGCGGTTCAGCTCCCAATAAATGCCGCACGAAGTAATCCCAGCGGCGACGCATCATGTAGTTGGAATATTCTCCAAACCCGTGTCGGCTGTTCGGGAAAATTACCAGATCGTAATCCTTATTTGCTTTTTCCAACGCTTCCACTACCAGCAGGGTGTTATACGGTGGTACGTTGTCGTCCATCATGCCATGAGCGAGCATGAGTTTGCCCTTCAGATTCTTCGCGTGCACCTGATTGGCCTGATTTTCGTAATTCGATTTTCCATCCTTACCCTTCGTTTCCAGACCAATGTATCGCTCGCCCCAGTCGTCTTCGTAGTTGCGATTATCATGGTTACCCGATTCTGAAATCCCTACTTTAAAGAAATCCGGGTATACAAACAGAGCACAGGCTGTGGCAAAACCACCGCCCGAATGCCCCCAGATGCCTACTTTGCTGGTATCCATGTACGCATACTTCGAAGCGAGTTGCTTAATTGCTGAAATTTGATCGGGCAGAGTATTTTCAGCCATGTTCCCGTAACTCATGTCATGGAAACTCTTCGAACGTTTGGGGTTACTCGTACCTTCCAGTTCTACCACAATAAAGCCCAGTTCGGCCAGAGCCTGGTTATCGCGGCGGGAAGCGGCAAAGCCCCAGTTACCCACGCTACCTCCCTGCGGACCGGGATAGATGTAATCAATGACCGGATATTTTTTGTTCGGATCAAGATTGGTGGGCGTATAGAGTAATCCGTACACGTCCGTTTTCCCATCGTGGGCTTTCGCCGAAAACGGAATGGGAGCTTTCCAGCCCGCTGCTTTCAGTCGGGTAACATCGGTTTTTTCTAACGTAGCCATCACCTTGCCGCTAGTGTTACGAACGGTTAATACCGAAGGCACATCCGGCTGGGCATATAAGTCACTAAAGTAATTACCCGACGGTGAAAGCGAGATCTGGTGATTACCCACTTCAGGAGTTAAGGAAACCAGATTTTTACCGTCGAAACCGATTTTATATAAGTGAGCGAAATACGGATTACCCGTCTCTTTGCCCCCGGCCATGAAGTAAATCGTCCGGTTTTTTTCGTCCACATTCGTCAGGCTTAATACCGCCCAGTTGCCTTTGGTAATCTGATTTTTAAGCTGCCCGGTTGTGGCATCGTAGAGGTACAAATGCCCCCAGTTATCGCGTTCCGAGTACCAGATGAGTTCTTTCGTTTTAGGCAGGTATTTCCAGCTAATGGCTGTTTGACCCGATTCGAATTGCGTGGCTGAGGTTTCACTAAAAACCTCCCGAACGGCACCCGTTACCGCATCGGCGATTCGTACTTTTTCCTGTTTGTGATCGCGGGAAGTGGAAACAAACGCCAGTTGCGAACCGTCTTCACTCCACTGCACATCGCTGAGTTCGCCTCCCCGACTGATGTCATCGCCCAGCGATGAACGGTGCGGATCCGGGCTTACCTGCAGGCGAACGACCTTCGGATTTTCCACCTCGATAACCACCCGATGAATCATCGCAATGGCACTGTCGCCGGGTAAAGGATATTTCCAGGCTTCGAGCTTGGGATGACCTATATTGGTGGTGGACAGATACATATCCCCTACGGCCCGTTCGTCCTGCTGGAAGGTCGCGATTTTCTTAGAGTCCGGCGACCATAGTAACACCGCCCGATCCGAGTGCTTCCAGCCCGCGTTATCCGTGGCGTAACCAAAGTTTTTTACACCATCTTTCGTCAATGGCGTCAGCTCATTACTGGCCACATCCCGCATCCACAGGTTATAATCCTTAATAAAAACGGCTTTTTTACCGTCGGGGGAAAGGGTTTCAATGCGACGTTCGGTCCTACTTTTTGAAGCGGCTTCGGCCGTAATCTGATACGATTTCAGGTCACATTTCCAGGACTTACCAGCCGCCGAAAAAGTGATAAACTTTTCATCCGGCGAATAGGCAAACTCCTGAAAGGGCAGCATCGAAGCTGTATACTTTTTATTCGCAACACTGGAGAGATTTTCCGCCAGCTTCTGATGATCAAAAGCTGCGGTTCGCGTTCCTTTCGGAGCATTGACCAGAATAAACTCGCTACCCTGAGCGGTCAGGTTTCGGTACCAGAAACGGTCCCCCGAAAGCCACGTAGGTCGGCCTGGCAGGTTATCTACGTATTGTTGCGTGGCCGTCAGGAAACGCTCAGCACGGGCGTAATCCTGCGTAGTTACTACGGGCTTTTGCTGAGCGTATACGCTGCCGGACAGCAACATCGGCAGCAACAGAGTACTCCATTGTCTCATATAGCGGGGAAAAGAATGTTTGGTTAATGATGAAGCCTAATGATGCAAAATACGCTTTTCCGAGATAATTTACATTCGATTAATAGATGAAACGGGCCGATTCAGCGGAAGCTCATTTATATTGCCGGATCATCACCCCCATAGTTCCCATGCCTTCTCAACCCATCCGGTATCTGATAGCAGCCCTGCCTCCGGAATCTATAGCCGAACAGGTCTGGTTTTACAAACGGCATGTCGCCGAAACGTATGGCAGCATTCGGGGGATGCGGGTCTTACCCCACATCACGTACCTCCCGCCTTTCACCATGCACGAACAATCGGTGGAACTGGCGATAGCAGACGTCATGAACCTAACTAGTTCTTTTCAGCCTGAGTCCATCCAGCTTGAGGGATTCGGCCATTTTACTGGTCGGAAGAGTCACGTTATTTATGTGGCCGTTGAAAAAACGGAACGCATGCAGCAGCAGTATTCCGCCTTAGCGGCCTATGCCCAGGAAAGTCTGTCATTACCCCAGATCCGGCAACAGTTCACTCCTCATTTGACCATTGCTTACCGGGATTTAAGCGAAGAAAAATTTCAGCTGGCCTGGCCTTATTTCAAAGATCGGCCTTTTTCAGAGGTAATGCCTCTGGATCATTTGTGGCTGCTGAAACACGAAGGTAAGAGCTGGGAACCCATGACTCGGTTTGATTTTCGGGGGTAATGGATCATACGGAAAATCTACCTCTGTCATCCCGAACGAAGCGAAAGAACTTACCAGTCCATTCAAATCACTCTCAAGAATAAAAGAGTATTTCTAGTGGCAAGTAAGGTATACGAAAACAAAAGCCCCCCATCAATAAGTTGATGGGGGGCTTTTGTTTTACTTAGAAAAATCTATTTCCAATCGTTGTGTAGTATAATTTTCATCTTTTTGATACTTATTTAAAATCGATTCATATACCGAATCAGCCGATCCTTTATCCAAATACATATTCAAATCGCTCGTACATTTTTTATCGGATGACTTACATTGGTTATCAATATAGTCTGCAAATTTCTTTGTATAAAATTTCATCTCTTCCTCTGTTGCTTCTACCTCCTGAATCGGCGTATAGAAAAGCTTATTTTTATCTAGTGATCCTTTATTAGCCAGTGCTCGAGAATAACAGAAAAAGTAATAAATATTTTTCTCTGATTTTAATTTTATTTCGGCTTTATTAAATCCGAAACATATCAGAGTAAGTAACGAAAACACATACATTTTTTTCATAATAGATAGTCCTGGTTAAGATTTAAGTATCTTAAATATAGACTCTGCTTTCTATTACTCCAACTATTTCGTCAAAATCTGTATCCCCTTACTTTCTTTCCAATAGCTCTCTACTGAACATTTACAACAAAAGCTAACGTAACCCCTGCCCTAACCATTGAAACAGATTGATACTTTTCAGGGACGTAGTCCTTACATCTTCGTAGAAACACCAAGTAGAATTAAAAAGGGGTGTTAGCCCTGCCATCTACGTTCATTAGATTACAGAACTAACGTCCCTTTTTATTTAATTTTCGCACATTGACCTACGAAAATTATGGAGTTACGCCCCTTTAGCAAAATGAGGCGTAGCCCTCTTCATGACCTGGAACGATGAATGAATGTCAGTCTGCGGCTGAAGGCAGTTGCAAACTGCCCTTGATACTAACCTATTCCTGATTCTCAACCCTCAAATTACTGATGTTAATGCCATACCCGTCAGGATCTTTGATTAGAATTCCATTTTCATTCCAATAAGGATTCTTCGCCTGATGAATAGCGATACTACGTTGTTCAATAGTGGACAAAATAGAATCGTACTCGGTCTTCGTTTGTGGATAAAACACCAGGACATCATCCTCGTCAAATCGATGGTTAGCTGGCTCCTTGGATTGAGTAAATTCAAGATGCCAATTCTCGTTGTCATTGCCCAGGAAAACGCCGTCGTAATCCTGATGATTATTAAACCTTCCCAGCACTTTCAAATTCAGAATTTCAGTGTAAAAGCTTTGAAGAGCGGCGATGTTATTCGTATGTCGAGCAGATCTTAAAATCATGATAGAAGCTTTTAATTGATTGTCAATTGCATTGGTTCTGTATGGGCCCAGTGGTGTTATCCAGCAAAGCTTTATTCCTAGCAAAAGATTTCTAGCTCCAAAAGTTCACCCTCGCCTTGAGCTTCACTCAAAAATAAACAACCTTACTTCGTAACAATCTTCACCGGTCCCAACAACCCTGCTTCCAGCAAGGGCTTGCCTTCTAAACGGAACGGAGCAGTGGTATTCGTCACTCGTTGATTTTCGGGTAACCGCTGATCACCGATGAGGCGGTTGGCCCAGGTATTACTGACTTCGATGCTGAGCTGATTTTCGCCCGCTTTCAGGTAAGGGGTTAATTCTACTTGGTACGGATACGTCCAGGCTACGCCGCAGGAATTACCATTGAGCTTTACCTCGGCTATGTTGGCTACTTTACCCAAATCCAGCCAGAATCGACCTTTTTCGGGCGACCACTGGAAGGTTTGACTGTACGTAGCTGTGCCCGAATAATACCGAATCGAGGAATCCGTATGCTTGCTCCAGTCGCTTAACGCTGCGAATGTTTGCTCCTGAGACGGGCCGCCAAATGCTGGATCAAACTGAACCTTCCACGGCTGATCAAGTGATTGCTTGGCTTGCGATACCTTCCAGTTTTGGCCCGTCGAAGTAAGCTTTGAAGTAGGTTTTCGGAAAATAACAAACACCGAAGCGTTCGGCTCCAGACGAAGGCTTAACTCAGTACGATTCTTCTGAATTTTCCATTGTGAAGCGTCCATTAACTCATCCGTTACGGCGTCGTATAACTCTGGCTGTTTGCCTTTTATGCGAAAAGAAATCGAAACTTCTCTGGCTTTTTCCTGCTGATTACCAATGAAGTACAAATCCAGATTCGTAGTTCGGCGGTGCGTCCAGGCGAGGTCTTTGGCATAACTTCCATCCGATTCTCGGAAATCAATATCTCGTTCGATTCCTAAGGATTGAAAGGATTCCAGTTCGTAAGGTAACTGCAATACCTGCCCTTTGCCGAATTTCTTCACCACGATTCCCTTTTCCATGGCGAAGCGTCCTTCCCAAAGGTCATTGTTCACTTCTTTTACGCCCTTTCCCGCCGGGAACAACGCCTGATCTTCCATCAAAAGCGTGGCTCCGGCCTTTACTAAATCGGTTAACTTCTGAGCCGTCTCCGGCGTCACGTAGGGCTGATTGACATTGAGGGGATGTTTGCCCGGCACGACGATCAGCCGGTAATCAGCTCCGGGAGAAAAACTTACATCGGATCCTTTGGATTTCGCCAACGTTTGCAGTGCATCCGCACTGAAAGAATCGTAGGCATAACCTCGCAGAGGATCCACCCATTTTTCCGGATCAGCCATGTTCGCCGAATGCGAGACGCCCATGGGTTTGATTCGTAAAGGTTCGCCTGCATTGGCTAGCCGCTGAGCTTCAGCAGTCACGCGTTCTTTCCCAAAAATTCCGGGCAAAAAGGGAACCAGTCGGTCGGGTAACACCGAACGACGGGGCAGATCATCGCCCGTAAACACGGCGATATCCGCTACGGGTTTTCCGAGTTGTAACAAAGCCTGACAACGCTCGGCGTAATCCACCCACGCCCGACCGGGTTTCCACCAGGTCTGATCGCGTTGAAAGTATAAGCCCACGCCGTCGAGCGTCATGCCCGGTTTTCGGTCGAGCCAGGGGTTATGGGAAAATACATGGTATACTAACTTATTAATACCCAAAGCATAGTTTCGATCCTGCAAGGTTTTCAGCATCCCTGGATGTTCCGACCAGTCCATGCGAACGGTGGTAAAGCCTTCGGCCTGAACGATGTTTTTGCCATAGATATGAGCTGCCGACGTTGCGTCGAGCATATCATTGGGCTTGTCATGCGTGGGACTGTTTAACCAGAATTCGCCCATCGGAATATCGACTTTTTTGTAGTGAGCCAGTCCGTCGCTGGTCATCGTTGGGGCGATACTTTCCGCCGAAAACTGTACGCTGTGTTGTTTGGCCAAAGCGGCCAGTGTCGTGTAAAACTTGTCTACCACCAGCTCCGCTACGGTTCTTCTCACGTCGTATAATACCTGCTCCGAAGCTTCCGCAGACGCCAAAGGAATACCCGCCATGACGGGTAAATAAGGAATGAGATCATACCCCCGACGTTTTTTAAATTCTTCGGGAAAGGTAACTGACCAGTTTTGACTGCCGCACTCCCAGCTATCAACGTGCAGAACTTTTAAAACTTCCTTACTCAACTGTGGGCCAATCTGTTTCTGAGCTTCGGCAAACCAGCTGTTAAACTGAAGCGTGATGGCTTCGGGGTTAAACTTATCGCATTCCAAGCCCTTACCCCCACCTGCTGTTGCGTTGGTATGCCCCGTAGACGTATGCCCCATACGGATGATGGTCCAGTTCCCCGCCGGTGCCTGCCAGTTCAGACTCCCGTCGGGCTGCATTGACTTCGTCAGATTAATGATTTTGTTCAATGGAACGCACAAATCCGTCGAAATCTGCTGTTGCGTCGACCGCGGACTCACCCGCCAAACCAAGGCAGACTTGCCTTCAAACTGGTGAATTTTAGGTTCGGAGGAAAGGGTTAATCCGGTTAGTTTGAGGGTTGGTTTCCACTTCGCCGCATCCAGATCTTCGGAGCCGGGCTCGGAGCCTTTTTTATCGTACGTAAAGCGGAAATAACGAGCCGTTGTGGCTGGGATGGCGTGAGTAACGTCAGCATCCGTATCCTGCCAACCGTGACGCGGTGGCTGAAGCTGCGTAACCAGCCGAAAGGTTTTTCCATCGTCACTGGCTTCAATTTTCAGTCGATGAGCCTGTACATTATTCCCCGGCGTTTTCACCAGAAGCGAGCGAAGGGTAAAGGGCTGGGCGTACGCGTATTGAATCCAGCCCGCGGTATCACTTCGAAAGCTTTGTTTATTCGCCGGATCGAGCAAAAACTGAGGATTATGGTCTTTCTGACTGGAAGTAACAACGGGCGTTGGAGTTTCCGTAACCTGAGTAGGTATCGCAAAAACGGCTATGTCTTGATAATAGCCTTCACGCGTTTCGGGCTGTGGTAGCTTTCCTGAAAAATTTTGATTTCCAAGCACTGAGACCGTAGCATATACTACTTTTTGCATGGACATCTCCGGGGTAATCCAGGGGCCACCCGCTAAAGCAAAACCATCGCTTACATGCATACCCATATTTAGTCCGAGGCGTTTGGCTTCCTGCATGGAATGCCGCACCATGTCCCACCAGCGGGGCGTAAGCTGAAGGGCCGTGGGCGTATACACCGGCGGATTTTTCGGCCCCTGAATGGGCATGAGGTAAGCCCCGCCGATTCCGGCCTGCTTCATGGCTTCCAGATCGGCGGTAATGCCTTCTTTGGAAACACCCGCCTGCATCCAGTACCAGAACACCCAGGGGTTTGCTGATGCCGGTGGATTAGGTACCAGCTTTTTCAACCCACTGCCGCTTTGAGCGAAGGTGGTGTTAATTACTCCTACTAACAAGAAAAGTAATCTGGGAAGGCGATTCAATCTCATAGATACATTCCGCTGTCAGCTTTTCCCTGCCAGCCTGGTTTGGTAAATGCTAAGTTCCAGTTCCCGGCGGGAAAGTGGGCTGTGGTATCGGTATTAAATTTAACTTCCCAAAAGTTTAAAACTTTCGGGAAGTTTGAATGAACAGATTACTTCTTTTACAAGCCTACAACTATTGACTGACTAATTCAATCTCTGCTCCCTGCAGCCCCTCCGCCGAAGCTTTCAAGCGGATGCTTCCAGCCTTTTCCTTCGTCTGAATAATAGCCAGACATAAGCCGTTATACGCTCGGTGCTGCGGGGCTTTAAAAGACTCCGTACTGGCAGGAAAACCGTTATCAGCTCCAGCCAGGCTTCCTTCGCCTTCCAGTTCAAAATGAATCAGATGGCCTGCGTCAGGAATGAGATTTCCTTTTTCATCCAGCACCCGAACAGTAACAAACGATAAATCCCGACCATCAGCTTTCAGGGCTTTGCGGTCGGCCACGAGTTCGATTTTGGCGGCTTTACCTGCCGTATGAATTTCTTTTGTCAAAACGGTTTTTCCCTTCTCCCGGGAAACGGCTTTTAGCGTGCCCGGCTCGTAAGTGACCCGCCATTGCACGTGTAACTGATCTTCCGTTTTCTTCTTTGCTCCGAGTGATTTGCCATTCAGGAATAATTCTACCTCGTCGGCCTGGTTGTAATAAGCCCAGACATCCACAGTCTGGTTTTTAGCCCAGTTCCAATGCGGAAACAGATGCAGCATGGGCTTATTCGTCCACTCCGACTGATACATATAGTAGACATCCTTCGGAAACCCAGCCAGATCAATAATGCCATAATACGAACTTCGGGCGGGCCAGGCGTATGGATGCGGTTCACCCAGAAAATCAAAACCCGACCAGACAAAACATCCCGCTAGATGCGGATACTTTTTGGTTACCTTCCAAACGTCTTCGTGCGTCGAACCCCAATACGCAATGACATTGTCGTAGGCCGAAGCCGTCAAGCCCATATTTCCTTCTGTAAATTTAGCCCGTCC
>CAJYHS010000271.1 GCA_913774715.1 uncultured Siphonobacter sp.
GGATTACCCTGGTGAGCTAATAGCAATTTTAGAATAACCGTGTTGTCAGCCTCCGGGTTTTGAAGGCGGGCTGCTTCAAGCATGGGGGAAGAACCGGTGTACGCAGTATGGGCATTAGGATCAGCTCCTGCTTCGAGCAAAGCCTGGGTGGCTTTGGTCTGACCTTTTTGCACGCTAATCATGAGCAGGGTTTGTCCGTAGCGGCGTTCAACGGTTTCCAGATCAAAGGTATTCTTGCGAATAAAATCCCGGATCTCGTCCATTTCTTCTGCATCCAATATCTTCGCCAGGGGCCAGACGGCCGTATTTTTAAACAGTCGATAATCTACCTGACTGTAATTACGATCTTCCCAGAATAAGTCACAGGAAGAAAGCCCCAGCCCCGACAGAATAATCCATAGATAACTAATGAGACGTTTGAACATTGGCTAGAGTTTGATTCTTTTTGAAAAGGTTTGATTCGTAATTTGAAGGTTTGATTGGCGTTAGATGAAGCTTAAGCTTTCGCGTGATTAAGATTTGAAATTGTGTGATTTAAGGTGGACCATTTACGAACCTGAATCCTCAGTAAATCAATTTTCAAAACCTTCACTGCTTCGTTCAAACTTTATCTAAGGCCAATCAAACCATGAATCAAACGCATCATTTAACGCCAGCCTCCACCTAAGGCCCGGTACAGGTCTACAAGGGACAGAAACTGAGCCCGTTTCGTATTGATGAGGGATAACTCCGATTCCAGAACGGAACGTTGCGAAGTAATTACTTCCAGATACGTTGCATAACCCGTCGCGAACAGGTTATCTGAAGTCCTGGCCGCCTGACGTAACACAGAAACTTCTTCGGTTTTAAAGTTGGCTACATTGCGGTAATTTTCCAGACCTTTCAGGCTATTCACCACTTCCGAAACGCCCGTTAAGATCGTTTTTTGATACGTGAGGAAAGCTTCCTTCGTTTCAGCTTCTTCAATGCGTAAATTACCTTTCAGCAAACGACGGTTGAAAATGGGGGCCGACAGGCCACCTACGATACCCGCCGCGATGGATTGCGGATTGGCTAACACGCCTAATCGGAAGGCGTTCAGTCCCAGATAAGGGGTTAGGTTTAACGAAGGCAGAAATTCTGCCCGGGCCACCGCAACGTCAATATTAGATGCTACCAGTTCACGTTCTGCCTGACGAATATCGGGACGGCGGCTGATGAGCTGACTGGGAATACCCGCTACCACGGTTGAGGGTAACTGTTGTTCCCGAATCGACATACCCCGCACAATAGGTTGAGGATAACGCCCCAGTAACACGTTGATCTGGTTTTCAGCTTCCTGAATTTGCTGACGCACGCCGCCGTCCAGACCTTTGGTATTCAGTAACTGAGCTCTGAATTGCTGCACGGCGAGTTCTGTAACCCGGCCCGCTGCTTTTTGTACTTCCACCAGTTTAAGGGCCTGTTCCTGTAATTCGATGTTATCCTCGATGATTTCCAGCTCGGCATCCAGCGAGAGCAAG
Source organism: uncultured Siphonobacter sp. (assembly GCA_913774715.1). Classification (GTDB taxonomy): domain Bacteria; phylum Bacteroidota; class Bacteroidia; order Cytophagales; family Spirosomataceae; genus Siphonobacter. The sequence goes on from CAJYHS010000271.1 coordinate 1,503, forward strand.
GTAAAATACAGCCGGGCTACGTCAGAGACCAGAGCAGTAACGATGTAATTACGACCTTCTTCACTGGCCAGAACGCGGTTATAAGCCGCCCGACGGCGGTTTTTTAACTTGCCCCAAATGTCGATTTCCCACGAACTACGAAGTCCAACGAAGTAATCGGGCGTTGGGTTTGGAATCAGACTGGAACCCGTGACGTATTCCGAGAAATTGGTATCGTAGTTACCTACCCCATTCAGCGTGTAGCGACCAAACCGATCTACACCAGCCGAGGCTACGGCATCAACCCGGGGTAACAAAGCACCACTGCTGATACCGTATTGAGCCCGGGTAGCCTCGATGCGTTGTACGGCAATTCGGATATCAGGATTGTTTGTTAACGCGGTATCAATGAGAGAAACCAAGTTTGCATCCGTAAAGAGCCGACGGTAAGGATCATTGGCAATACTCGCCGAATCAGAATTGGCTTCACTTAAACTACCTGCGTAAGTATTGGGAAGGGACAGCGAGGGAATGGCCGCCGGTGTATGGGTTACCCGGCAGGCACTCACGCCCAGCAAAACAGAACTTCCAACGAAAAGGGATATAAACTGACTTTTAAGATTCATGAACATACGTACTTTCAGTGGGGGAAGAAACAGAATCAGCGTTCGTTTTGGAACCCATCTTCTCGCCGATTTTAGCGAAAATCACGTACAGGCCCGGCACAATAACCAGCCCAAACACGGTTCCCACGAGCATACCGCCCGCCGCCGCCGTACCAATCGAGCGGTTACCTAAAGCCCCCGCACCCGTAGCAATGCATAGGGGAATCAGACCGGCGATGAAGGCAAAGGAAGTCATTAGAATGGGCCGCAGACGAGTTACGGCACCTTCCATGGCTGCTTTCACGATGCTGAGCCCTTCCCGTTGTCGCTGACTGGCAAATTCTACAATCAGAATGGCGTTTTTGCCCAATAAACCAATGAGCATAACGAGTGCCACCTGAGCATAAATATTGTTCTGTAAGCCAGCTAATTGCAGGCATAGGAACGAGCCGAAAATCCCAGTGGGCAAGGATAATAAAACGGGTAAGGGAAGTAATAAACTTTCGTACTGGGCCACGAGTAACAAATACACGAATAGTAAGCACAGCATGAAAATATAAATGGCCTGATTACCTGAAAGGACCTCTTCACGCGACATTCCAGACCAGGCAAACGAATAACCTTTGGGTAGTTTAGCGGCTACTTCCTCCACGGCTTTCAGGGCATCGCCACTACTGTAACCCGGAGCGGCATCCCCATTGATGAGGGCGGAGGTATACATATTATAGCGAGTCAACTGCTCGGGGCCATAGACCCGCTCCAGGCGAATGAAGTTCGAGTAAGGCACCATTTCACCCTTGGCATTTTTCACGTGCATGTTTAGCACATCTTCGGGCTTGGTACGATACTCAGGTGAAGCCTGTACCATCACCTTATACATCTGACCAAAGCGGATGAAGTTGGAGGCGTAGAAACTTCCCATCAGCGTTTGCAGCGTGCTCATGGCATTGTCTACCGAGATACCTTTCTGGGCAGCTTTGTCATAATCAACGTGCAACATGTATTGGGGGAAGCTGGGATCGAAACTGGTGAAAACCTGACCGATTTCCGGACGTTTATTCACTTCCGCCATGAAGTCTTCGGCTACTTTTTTAGTGGCCTGTAAGTCACCTTTACCGGTACGGTCCAGTAATCGTAATTCAAAACCGCTGGAGTTACCAAAGCCAGGAACGGTTGGCGGTGGAAAATACTGTACACTGGCTCCCTGGATATGTTTGGTCTCTTTTTCCAGATTCGCAATCACGTCATCTACGGTTTCCTTGCGGTCTTCCCAGCTTTTGAGGTTAACCATCGCCATCCCGTACGAAGAACCCGATCCATCGGTCATCAGGCTAAAACCCGCCAGCGTCGAAACGTTTTCAACGGCAGACATTTTAGAGGCAACTTGCTGGATTTGATCCAATACTTCTTCGGTACGCTTTACCGTAGCACCTGCAGGAGTAGTGACGTTTACATAAATCATCCCCTGATCTTCGGTAGGAATAAATCCACTCGGAAGAATAGTATTAATGCCCCAGGTTCCGGCTACGAAAATGACAAGTAACCCAATGATAACCACCCGGCGGCTGATGATACGTTTCAGTAATCCCTGATAACGACCCGTCAGACGGTCAAAACCCCGGTTGAAACTGGCGAAGAATCGTCCCAGCCAGTTTTTACGACTGTCCGCTGACGAGTGAGGTTTCAGTAACAAGGCACACAAAGCGGGAGTTAAGGTAAGAGCATTCAGACCTGAAATCAGGATGGCTACGGCCAGCGTCAGAGAGAACTGCCGATAGAAAATTCCAACGGGACCGGACAGGAAGGCAACCGGCACGAATACCGCCGACATGACCAGCGTAATAGCGATCAAAGCCCCACTGATTTCCCGCATGGCCGCAAACGTTGCCTGGCGGGGTGATAAGTGCTCTTCTGCCATTTTCGCGTGAACGGCTTCAACCACCACGATTCCATCATCCACAACAATACCGATGGCTAATACCAGAGCAAACAAGGTGAGCAGGTTAATGGAGAATCCAATCATGCTCATAAAAGCGAAGGCACCAACCAGTGCTACCGGAACGACCAGGGCACAAATCAGCGTGGAACGCCAGTCCTGTAAGAAGAGGAATACCACGATGAATACCAGGACGAAAGCTTCAAACAGCGTCCGAACTACTTCATGAATCGAAGCATCCAGAAAGCGGGAAACGTCGTAAGCAAAGTTATACGTCATGCCCGGTGGGAAGGTCTCTGTCTTGAGTTCCGCCATTCGGGTTTTTACGTTTTCAATAATCTCGCGGGCGTTGGAACCGGGTCGCTGTTTCAGCATAATAGCCGCTGAAGGACGACCATCCGTCTTGGATAATACGTCGTAATCCAGCGAGCCAAACTCTACGTCGGCCACGTCTTTCAACCGCAAAATTGAACCGCTTGGATCCGCTCTCAGTACGATATTACGGTATTGATCAGGCTCGAAAAACTTACCCGTATATTTCAGTACGTACTGCAATACCTGCGGAGCCCGGTCGGCACTTTCGCCGGCTTTTCCCGGAGCTGCCTCTACGTTTTGCTGACGAATGGCATTGATAACTTCTTCAGGAGAAAGGTTATAAGCGGTCAACCGATCCGGCTTCAGCCAAACCCGCATGGAATACTCACGGGAACCCATGATATCGGCAAAACCCACACCGTCAATCCGCTTGAGTTCGGCCAGGATATTTATATCCGCGAAGTTGTAAATGAACTTCTCATCAACGGTGGAATCATCGCTGAAAATGTTCAGATACAGCAGCATACTGTTTACTTCCTTTTCTGTAATCACCCCGGCCTTGATGACCTCTTCGGGTAACTCATCGAGCACGGCTGTTACCCGGTTCTGCACGTTCATCGCGGCCAGATCGGGATCGGTTCCTACTTCAAAAAAGATTTGGATCAGGGTAGTCCCATCGTTACCTGAAACGGAGTTCATATACACCATGCCGGGTACGCCGTTAATCGCACGCTCGAGCGGCGTGGCTACGGCTTTGGTACACACTTCGGCGTTGGCCCCGGTGTATTTGGTGGTTACGGTAACCGACGGGGGAACAATGTCAGGGAATTGAGTAACGGGTAACCCGGTCAGAGCCAGCACCCCCAGCAGTGTAATTACCACGGAGATAACGGACGACAACAGGGGCCGTTTAATGAATATATCAAACATAAACGGGTGTTTAGATTACATCACTTGAGCAGATTGTTGCGTAACCTTCAGGCTATCGCTGGAAATGGGCTGGGGCGTAATTTCATCCCCGTCACGAACGTTCTGAATGCCTTCAAAAACGACCCGCTCGCCGGGTTGCAAACCGGAATTCACAATGTAGTTTTTACCCACGCGACCGCGGGGAATGAAGCTGCGGGATTTAACCTTACCTGACTTGTCGACTACGTATACATAGTTCTTGTCCTGTACTTCAAATACGGCTTTCTGGGGTACGAGTAAGGCATCGGCTACCTGCGTACTCAGACGAATTTTACCGGATGACCCATGTTTGAGCACCTGTTTGGGATTGGCAAAACGAGCCCGGAAGGCAATCGTTCCCGAACCCCCTTCGAAAGTACTTTCCATGACTTCAATATGGCCCCGGATGGGGTAGAGCGATTCATCCGCCAGCAACATTTCTACTTCCTGACCACCTTTACCCAGCAGGTTTCGATTATTTTTAATGAAACCGAGATATTCCCGTTCGGACACATCAAAATAGGCGAACACTTCCTGAATGTCGGAAACGGTGGTTAGTAAAGCCCCGGATTCAATCAGACTACCCATTTTGAAGGGAATTCGATTAATAATCCCGTCAAAGGGGGCACGGATATTCGCCTGGGTTAATCGCAGAGCAGCGGCTTCGTGAGCGGCACGGGCTTCAT
>CAJYHS010000272.1 GCA_913774715.1 uncultured Siphonobacter sp.
TATATTGCCGTCGGTGATTTTGGTTTCCATAATGCCACCGATCGGTCGGGTAAAAAACTGACCATGCTGGGTGGAGGGATCGTTCGGGTAAGACCAGACGGCACGGAAATGGAAATTTTCTCCCACGGAACCCGTAACATCTATGACGTCGCTATTGACCCATACATGAACGTATTTACTCGTGATAACACCAACGATGGTGGTGGCTGGAACATCCGGTTTTCTCACCATTTACAATCCGGTGAATATGGCTACCCTGTTTACTTCCAGAATTTCACTGAAGAAATCATCCCTGCTCTGGTGGATTTAGGCGGTGGCTCCGGTACGGGATCGTTCTTTATTGACGACGAAACCTGGCCTGAGCGTTACAATCAGGTGCCTTTAATGGCCGACTGGGGACGTAACTTCCTCTTCATTCACCGCGTTAAGCCCGATCAGGCAACCTTTACGCAGCAGGAAGAAGAATTCATCAAGTTACCGCAAATCACCGATGTGGATCTGGACGCTTCGGGCCGGGCGTATTTAGCAGCCTGGGACGGAGCCGGTTATTCAGGTAATCCTGGTAAAGGGTATGTGGTGAGGGTAGTTCCTCAAAACTGGAAATATAAGCCCTTCACTGATTTAAGCAAAGCAAGCGTTTCGAACGTAGTAGCCCAGCTCAAAGCAGGTAGTAACGTTGCTCGTCTGGCCGCCCAGCAGGAATTAATCAACCGCAAAGCGACGCAGGAAGCAAATCCGTTGCTCACAAAAATCATTTCGGATTCGAAGGAAAAATTAGCCAATCGGGTAGCGGCTTTATTTACTTATGCTCAGTTAAACGGTGCGGCGGGTATCAGCCAATTAGTAACCTACACGAATGACGCTGATCTGCGGGAATATGCTTTAAAAGTATTATCTGACCGGAAATCATGGGCAGCACAGGTTCCTCTGGAACCTTTCCTGAAAGCCCTTAGTGATGCTTCTCCCCGGGTACAGACAGCGGGTATTATTGGTTTGGGTCGTTTAGGAAAACCAGAAGCCGCTACGGCTCTTTTGAAAACCAAAGTTCCGGCTTCGTTTGTTGCTCCGGCGAAAGGTACAGAAGGCCCACACGCGACTCCAAATTCGGCCATCGTGCCTCCACACTTAGCGGTTCGTGCTCTGGTTAACTTACAGGCCGTGGATGCGTGTGTAGCTGCCATTGGTACGGATCAGTCGACGCTGGCTTTATGGGCGTTGCGTTACATGCATACCCCTCAAGCAGTAAACGGTTTGATTCAGGCGTATCAAAAAAGTAATGATGCCGCTTTGAAGAAGCAAATCCTGCAAACAGTGGCTCGTCTGTATCACAAAGAGGCTCCTTACGATGCCAGCTGGTGGTGGAGCACGCGTCCTGATACGCACGGTCCTTACTACAAAGCCATTGATTGGGAATCTTCTCCAGCGATCAAAACGTTCCTGACTCAGGAATGGAAAAAAGCTTCGGACAAGCAGGCGTATGCAGACATGAACGCTAAGTTACGTTTAGGCATTTCTGAATTTGGTGGGGAAGAATTAGCCGCTGTCAAGGAAGAACCTAAAGTTGATTTAGAGAAAATCAAGAATAAAAAAGGTCAGGTAGGCGAGGCCTCGATTGAAGATGTCATGCTGGCCATTGCCCAGATCAAGGGAGATCCTTCGAAGGGTAAAACACTCTTTACCAATCAGGGTTGCATTGCCTGTCATAGTTTAAGTAAAACGGAGCCAATGAAAGGACCCTTCATGGGACAAATTGGCTCGATCATGACGCGGGAGCAAATCGCCGAATCCATTCTGAAACCTAATGCCTCTATCTCGCAGGGTTTCTCGACGGTTATGATTACGGCAAAAGGAAAGAAAAGTTACATGGGTTTCGTAACAGAAGAAAACCCAACCCGCGTCATTCTGCGTGACATCACGGGAACGGTATATACCATCAAGACTTCGGATATTCTGAGCCGTAAGGAAATGGAAAACTCGATGATGCCTTCCGGACTGGCTAACGCTCTGTCTTACGAAGAATTTGCCTCTTTGATTACCTTCCTTTCGCAGCAGAAAAAATAAGTTTCTGAGCACTATAGAATCTAAAAAAGCGGTATCAGACTTTTCTGATACCGCTTTTTTTAGGCCCGCTACCAGCTTCCTCCCGCACCACCACCGCCGGTATTACCACCGCCCCAACTACTTGAAGAAGAAGAAGAGCTACTGGAAGACGCGGAAGAAGAGGAGCTGGAAGAGGAAGAGTCCGACTTCGTTCGCATAGGGGTAACTACCTGCTCAATGAATTCTTCATGTTTGCAATGACGGCACAGACGAACTCGCTTGGCCTTCCCCTGACTCTGAACCATTGCTTTGACAATGGGAATATTGATAGGCTCGCTCATGGTTCGGAAGCCACACGCTGGACAGTTTAGATGCCGATCGTAAGTATCCGATGGATTAGGTAACACCTTTACTTCGCCGTCTGACCCTTCCCAAATGTCATACACCTGACTATTCATTTTCTCTTCCTGTAATTGGCCCCCTGACAGGTGACGGGCCGCTTCGGAGTGATCATCACGGTTCAGACGATTCATGGGGTTACCGACCGTATCTAATGGAGGCGTAAAGCGGGAAGTGCTTTTCTGATATCGAATTTTTTCAATCACCAGATAAACAGCCGTCAGGGGCCAGATCAACGATTGCCACCAGACACGCTGGTAAAAATGCTGCTCAGCTTCCAGAAAATTATAATCATCCTTGTACCGCTGACGCAGATTGGATAATACACTTAAATGGTTGAAAAACAGAGCGAAAGAGGTAAGGACATACATCAGGTGAGGCAACGCTTCCGAAAAATGCAGCAATAACCCGTTGAATGTTCCGGCGAAAAAGAAAATCACCAAGAGTAAAATGCCGAAGCCAACCAGGGCAAAAGCTACAAGTCCAGCCACCTCCAGGTAACGATTGGGAGTTGATGGGCTCGCCAGCGGTTTTTTGAACGTTGATACCTGCCAGGCGGCTAGTCCATAAGCGATCACAAAGCCCAGAAAAATGAAGAGAGCAGTAGTGTTAGTAGTAGATTTAAGTTCGTATTGAGCTAGTAATTGATTAAGTTCTTTCTGATTTTCAGGTTGTTGTAAGTAAGAGGTAATCGTACGAATGGTGTTCATTACTCCCTCACCATAGTGCTCTTTTTGAAAGGACGGAACCAGAATCCGTTCGCCGATGGCCTTTAAGGTAGCATCGGGTAATAAGCCTTCTAGTCCGTAGCCCGTCACAAAACGATACTGCCTTCGATTGCTGGCGATAAAAAGCAGGAGGCCATTATCAGACTTGTATTTGCCAATGCCCCAATGTCGAAATAAATCAGTGGCAAATTGAAAAGCATCTTCGTCTTCCCTGAAATCCTGAACCAGGACTACCGCCGTTTCTACGCCCGTTTTACGATTCAGCTCAGTTAACAGGTAATTGAGCGAGTCAATCTCCGGTTGAGGCAACAAACCCGCTGGATCGGTTACATAGCCAGTACCCAGCTCTTTAGGGTTAGGCACGTCCTCGACTGAAGAATACGTCTGAGCCTTACTGGTAAGCGAGAAGCAAAATATGAGCCATACTAAAAGCAGGAATCGACTTATACCTTTTAAATCGAATAGAATGAATGTAGTAGAATAGAGCGGAGTCAGAGTCATGATGGGAGGCAGACCGTGTGGAATTACCTACGAAAAAAACAAGACCAGTGGTTTACTGATGCTTACTCTATAGTAAAATCAGGGGTTCAATCATATCCATTAATAATCTCTACAGAGAACAGTTGCTGAGCATCTGAAAGGCAGGAAAATAACCTTTTATACGCATCGGCTTCCTGATCAAGCTAGCCGAATGCTGAAGCAGAGTTTAACGGTGTGCCTTTAACAAATAAAACCAAGTATTCCTAGATGCCTATGTACATTTCTTAGTCATACATAGTAAGAGCTGATATGAAATTTATAATGCCAAGAAACGGTTGTTAAGTTTATCAATAAAAGACGAATGTTTCCAGGTGCGAAGAGTTATAAAGTTTTTTATAATTGTTTCTATATAGAATATTAATAAACATTATAACTATATGTAATTGAGGTTACTACTAAAAAAATGAGGCTCCCTCAACGAAGGAGCCCATTTTGCTACACTTAACCAAAACTAAAGAATAAATGAGTTATTAGTAATGAAGTCCTGCCTTGAGAAAAGTAAGGAACTCAGTAATGTTATAATTAGCACCCTGGGGCTGGACTTTGGGTTGTTCAGTCACCGGATCCAGCAGGACGTAATAGGGCTGGGAGTTGGCCTGAAAACGGGTGGCCTGCAAGGTGCTCCACTTTTTGCCGATGGTTTTGATTTCCTTTCCATTGACCACCATCTGCTCGGCTGGAGCCAGCTCGGTTTTATCATCCACGTAGAGTTGTACCAATACATAGTCATGTCCAATAGTCTTGAGTACCGCCGGATCGGGCCAGACGGTGGCTTCCATCTTGCGACAATTGACGCAGGCATGCCCCGTGAAATCAATTAGCAACGGCTTACCCGTTTTCTTAGCCTCGGCCAAAGCCTCGTCATAGTCAAAGTAGGCATCGAGTCCCAGTGGAGCGTGGAACAGCTCGCTGTACTTATGTTTTTCATAAGCATGGGCCTTCAACGCTCCCACGTTTCCAGAAAGACTAGCCGAATACAGGTCAAAGTCCTGCGTCTGTTGCGGGGGTAGAAAAGCGGCGATGGCTTTCAAAGGGGCTCCCCATAAACCGGGCACCATGTAAAGCGAGAAACTCAGCGAGAGTACCGCTAGAAAAAAGCGGGGCACGGAAAGGCTGATCAGTTCAGAGTCGTGAGCAAAACGAAGCTTGCCTAACAGGTAAAGCCCCAGACAGCCGAAAAGGATAATCCAGAGCACCAGGAAGACTTCGCGGTCAAACCATCCCCAGTGATAGGCTAAATCAACGTTGGAGAGGAACTTGAGGGCCAGAGCCAGTTCCAGAATGCCCAACGTTACTTTCACCGAATTTAGCCAGCCGCCGGATTTGGGCAGGGACTTTATCCCCGCAGGGAACAGCGAAAACAGGGTAAAGGGCAGAGCCAAAGCCAGGGCAAAACCTAACATACCTACCGCCGGTCCCAACAAAGCTCCCTGCGAGGCGGCCTGCACCAGCAGGGTACCGATGATGGGTCCGGTGCAGGAGAAGGAAACCAGCGAGAGGGTGGTAGCCATGAAAAAGATCCCCAGCAGTCCGCCCTGATCGGCCTTCTGATCCATTCGATTGGCCCAGGAGGAGGGGAGCATGAGTTCGAATGCTCCGAGAAAGGAGGCGGCGAAAACGACCAGCAACAGGAAAAAGGCAAAATTAAAAAGGCCGCTGGTGGAGAGGTTGTTGAGGGCATCAGCCCCGAAGAGGACGGTGATGAGCAGTCCCAGGGAAACGTAGATGACGATGATGGAGAAACCGTAGAGCAGGGCGTTGCGGATGCCGGAGGAGCGGGATTCAGCCTGCTTGGTAAAGAAGCTGACGGTCATGGGCAGTAGCGGGAAGATGCAGGGCATAAAGATGGCGGCGAGTCCCCCCAATAATCCCGCTACGAAGGTCACCCATAACGATTCCTGTTCGGGTTTTGAAGATTCTTTCGTTTGAGTTACCGGCAGCTTCGTTACCTGGGTCGTATCCACTAGGGCTGGCTTCAAAGCAACCGTCGTAGAATCTTGAACCAGTGATTGGTTGACGGGTGGAATCGAATCCTTCTCTGGTTTTGTCGGAGGTACGGTTGCTTCACTGAGTCCCTGAACAGGGATTTCGAACGCTACTTCTTCGGGAGGTAAACAGCGTTCGTCGTCACAGGCCATAAATTCCAGCTTGCCGGAAACAGTAGCTTTATTTCCCGTAAGTTTGATTTTTTGCGTAAAAAAGGCCTGATTTTCAAACCAGCTGATATCCATCTGGAAAGTCTTGTCAAAACCTTTTACCACCTTCGATTTTTCCTCGACCTCGCCTAGTAACGCATAGTCCTGACCTGGATTAAAAGTAAAAGAGGTAGCTACCGGCCCGCCATCGGCCAGGTGTTGTGAGTATATATGCCAATGCCGTGAGATTTTTGCCTGAAAGGTTAAGACCGCCTCCGTTGGAGAAGTAGCCTTTGCTTTAAAGTCCCAGGTAACGGGATTAAATAGCTGAGCCTGACAAAAAGGGCACAGTAAAACCAGTAAAAAGAATAAGCTTCTTTTCATGAATCGTAAAATTTCAATCAGCTAAAGATTTCAATGAAAATAGGATGAGTGACTAAGGAAGTAGAGATCCGTTAACAGAAAGGATGATCACATAGCTTAACTAATCCTAACGTACCTACTAAAAGAAGAAGCGGCCGACGAATCTGCTAAATGTTTCACTGATCGGAATTCAATTCCGTCAAGGGTCTGTAAATGTTGATGAAGTGTAAAACGGAAACCTGGCATTTAGGATCCAGGAAGAAGCCTATCCTCAGTCTTCTTCCCGGAAATTACCTGCTACAGATTACTTTAATAACTCCGCAAGCTTCTTTTCAAGATCAGCTCCCCGCAGATTTTTGGCGACAATTTTACCGTCTTTGTCCAGAAGGAAATTCGTAGGAACGACCTTCACTACGTACATGCCCGCGGCTTCATTCTGCCAGCCTTTCAAATCCGATACATGAGGCCAGGTAAGCTTGTCGGCCTCAATGGCCTTTACCCAGGCTGCTTTTTTAGAGTCCAGCGACACGCCCAGAATTTCGAAACCTTTGTCACGGTACTTATTATACGCAGCTACGACGTTGGGGTTTTCCTTCCGGCAGGGACCGCACCAGCTCGCCCAGAAATCTACTAACACGTATTTGCCTTTTAGGGATGATAATGCGAAAGCTTTACCTGAAGTATCAGCCATGGAGAATTCAGGAGCCGTTTTTCCCAAACCAATTTTAGCTAAATCCGTCGTTAAGTTTTTGATCTGTTTTCCATAATACGACTTCTGAACGGCGGGGCTGAATCCTGCGTATAAAGCGGGTAACTTATCCGCTTCGGGTTCCATGCTGTAATAACTCAGAGCCAGGAAAGGGCTGACTACCGAATTGGGGTGAGTTTTGATGAACGCCTGAGAAAGACTATCGGCCCGGCCAAACTGATTTTTGATTTCCTTGGACTGTAACTTGGCCAGGCTATCGGGTAAGGGTTTTTTAGGGTCTGTTCTGAAAGGAGCGTATTTTTTTTCAATGGCATTTAACTGACTGAAAACGATAGACTCGAGTTCATGACGGTGTTGTTTCCATTCCTTATTTTCTTTAGCTCCCTGAACGATAGCTTTCGGTAGCGAATCCTTTACAGCGGTTACTGTGGTTGGAACACCGGGCATTACAAAAAAGGCAACGAATTGCTGACGGTTAGATTCCAGCGAAAGGGAAGCCGTTCCTTCATGCCCTAATGTACCTTTAAAAGTAAAGGTGCCATCTTTCGTAATCACTGAATCACGACCCGATTCTTCGCCCTTAGGATAATAGAGGTAAATCTTTTCGTTCTTCAACCCCTTGATTGATCCTTTAATCAGGTACGTTGACGCAGGAGCTTTTTGAGCAAACGCAGCTGAAACGCTGAGAAGCATCAAGCCAGCTAAGGTGGTGATCTTTTTCATAAATAGATAATTGGTTATTAGTAGGTGATTAATAGCCCGGATTTTGCGTTAATACCGGATTGGCCTGAATCTGAGTAGAAGGAATCGGCATTAACACCGCCGTTGATTTCCAGCCGGGTTTCAGGGGAGCCAAAACGGCATCGGCCTGATTGGTACGTTTAAGATCAAACCAGCGGTGACCGAATTCGCCGAAAAACTCCACTTTGCGTTCCTGTAAAATGGCATCGATCAGGCTGGTTTGGGTAGTGGCTGAACTAGCCGCCAGACCTGCCCGCGAACGGATGATATTCAGATCCGATAAGGCTTCGGTTAATTGATTTAGATTGGCCCGTGCCTCGGCCCGAATCAGGTAAAGTTCGGCCAGCCGCAGTAATACATTGTATTCATTACCTGCGGTAGCCGTTTGTAATTTGTATTTATTAATGCGTTGATAAGTGGTCGCAGTAATGGCCAGCGAATCCGTCCAGTTGGTGCGACGTTTGTCGCCCGCTTCAAAAGACCGCACGAAATTTGATTTCAATACGTAAGCGGGGGGCGTCGTGGGAAGGGAGTTTCGGTAATTACCACCTAGTATTGTGAAACCCAACAGAGTGCCAACCTGCATGATTGTCTCATTACTCGTATTAATGAACGTTTGGGATGGTTCTACCATCGAATACGTCCCTGAAGCAATGACTTCAGTAGCTTCTGCCGAGGCATTCACATAATCCTTTGAATAAAGATACGCACGGGCCAGTAGGGCAGAAGCGGCGTGTTTATTCATCCGGGTACGAAGCGTACCGACATAAGCTACAGGTAGGCTGGCTTTTGCCTCCTTTAAATCTGTAATAATCTGAGCCCATACCTGAGCCGCCGGAGCACGGGCCAGAGTAGCATTCACAAATTCATCCGAAGAAACCGTTAAGGGAACATCTCCGAAGTAATTAACGAGGGTAAATAACCCATACGCCCGCCAAAATTTAGCCTCACCTAATAACTGATTCTTGCCCGCCTGAGTCATACCATTGGAATTGGTAATGCCGGCAATGGCCACGTTGGCTTGACGGATCATACTGTACGTATCATACCATAAACTATTCGCAAGCGAGGAATTTAAGGCCGTTACGGTATTATTCTCAAACTCTTCGAGTAAGGCATTGATGGGCGTATATTCCAGTTCGTCACTTAACATTCCGGCATAACCGGAATAATTGATTGCTGGATTAGCCCGGAAGGTGGAATATATATTTAAAACTACACTGGTTGCCGAGACATCACTGGCAAAGGCATCTGTAACGCCAATATTTGTGGGAGGATAACCAATGGATACATATTTTTCGCAGGCACTGAGTCCTAATCCTGCCAGAGCGAGTATGAAGGGGATTCGAATGATAGTTTTCATAAAAATTTCCTGCTTAGAATGAAAGTGTAAGACCAGCGACAAAGGTGCGGAGTTGAGGCATAGCGACGAATTGGCCCGTTCCCAGGCCCGTTCCGGTGCCACCTACTGTACTTTCCGGATCGAACGTGTATTTCTGTTTAGTCCAAGTCAATAGGTTTTGCCCCTGCACGTATAGCGAAACTTTCGACAGATGCATCGGTTGAATCCAGGCAACAGGTAAGCTGTACGATAGACTTACCGTTTTGAGTTTCAGAAACGAAGCATCTCCCCACACCGCCGTTGAAGAAGCGTATTGACTTACTGAGGCCGGGTAAAGTGTGGTGGCCGCCGGATAAACACCCGAAGTATTCGACTCCGTCCAGCGATTTAAAGCGGAGGCATTGGCATTTACTACGCTGACCCCCAGCGGATAGCTGTATGGATCATTGATGTAAGCCATTCGGTGATTGAACCGCAGAAAAACATCCAGCTGGAAATTTTTATAGGAAAGTGAGTTATTAATACCTCCGAAGTAAGGCGTACCAATAGGAGCCATTAGACGATCTTTATTAAAGTTAATAATACCGTCACCATCGAGGTCTTTAATTTTAGGTAAACCATTGGCATCCAGCCCGTCAAACTGGTACAGACGGGTTGCATTGACCGGCTGGCCTACGATATAATTCGACGAGTTAAGTAAACTGGAAGTTCCGGCGGAAATCAGTTTATTCCGCAAAAACGTCAGGTTAATGTTTGTACTCCAGCGTAAAGCCGCCGTCTGAACATTGATGGTATTCAATTCAAATTCAAAACCATCATTCTGAATTACGGCATCGAGGTTACTGTAATACGAATTCACCCCTGATTGCGTTGGCATACTGGCACTGGATAACTGATCACTGGAACGGTTGCGGAAGTAATTGGCCTTGAGCAGAATCCGATCTTTCAGAAAACCCATTTCAATGGCTGTTTCCAGCTTTTTCATAGTTTCCCAGTGCAGATTTGGGTTAGCAATGTTGTAGTTAACCAACGTGGCCGTTCCCATGTACGTGCTGTTACTTCCCGCAACCTGATACGTGGGCAGGTAATAATAGTTCGGAATCTGATCGTTACCCGTCAGACCATAACTTCCTCTGAGTTTCAGAAAACTAAACCAGGGCAGGTTTTTCATGAAATCTTCTGAAGAAACCAGCCAGGCGGCTCCCACGGCACCGAAATTGCCAAAGCGATGATTAGGCCCGAAACGGGAAGAACCATCCCGGCGGAAAGTTCCGTCGATGATATATTTATTATCCCAGCTATAATTAACCCGGCTAAAAGCAGCGGAATATTTATAAAGTGAATAGTTATTATAAAGAACAGTAACTGTGCCAGCTCCAGCGAGGGACTTAATCAGAGCTTCATTAGCATAGTTCGTTCCGTTAATATACTGTCCGGTAGCATTTGATTGCTGTAAAGTGCCCCCTAATAATACCGAGATTCGACTCTTACCGAAGCTTTTCTGGTAATCAATCTGCGGCTCAATGATGTACGATTCGTTTTTATTATCTGCAAAACTGGCCGTATTCAGAGGGTTCGTCGACGGATTTTTTGAGCGGGCGGGGTTGGCCTGAATCTGATTGGTACCAGTCAGGGTATAACCCGTATTTAACTTCAGATCAAGGCCCGGGAATAAAGTATACTTCAGATTTAAATTGGTAAGCATACTGGTATTCAAGTTATCAAAATCCCGCATGAGTAATGCCTCGGGGTTGGTTCCTCCAATCCAGTTGAGAGTTCCTTCGGCATTGTATAAAGGGTAATTAGGAGCTAACGTGTAAGACGTTGTTAAATCGCTACCAATCAGATTATTCTGAATTCGAGAATAGGATGTACTGAAATCAACTTTGAATTTCTGGTTAGCCGAGGAATGGCTACCCGCAAAGCGACCTGAAAGAGTGGTTGCACCAAAATTTCCGGGAAAAACGGTTCCTTCTTTTCGATATAAACCGCTGAAGAGAAAAGAGTTAAAAGCATTACCCCCCGATACCGACGCCGAAGCATTGAAAAACTCGGCAGTGCCGCCCATGTAACGCCGTTGCCAGTCGGTATTCGCATTCTGATCCCAGACGGTCAGGTCGGGAGCGTTGACAGTATTAGGCGTAACGCCCGCTTTAGCAAATGCCTCTCGTCGCATGCTCAAATATTGTTCCGTATTAAGCATGGGAATGTAATAAGGTACTTTACCCGCTCCTTTATTAATATTTACATTGAACTGCGTTTTTCCAGCTCTGCCTTTTTTTGTGGTAATCAGGATTACCCCGTTTGAGCCGCGAGAACCGTAAATGGCGGTTGCGTCCGCATCTTTCAACACATCAATTCGTTCAATATCTTCCGGTG
>CAJYHS010000273.1 GCA_913774715.1 uncultured Siphonobacter sp.
TATTCTGATTTGTTATCGTGTGGAAAATGCAGGGTATCCAGCTCAAAACCGTCAAAATGATAATCCATTTCAAAGCGATTGGTTTGAGGTAATCCCGTGCCAATCAGCTTCGTACGGTTATCGAGCCAGGTTGAGAAAACGGCTGTTTTTTTATCGGGATGTGTTTGTTTGAAGAAACGGAAGATGTTCCAGTAGTTGTAATTCGGTTCCTTAATGCTGTTGTCCCAAACGTTGTGTTTATTTACCCAGGTGCTGGTTAACAGGCTATTATACCCCACCGCCGAAATCGTTGGCGTTTGCGAGTAACTCTTTTTCTCTCCGCCTACGTAAGCTTTGGTCATGCCGCCTACTTTCGCAATCGCATCCAGATTGGGCGTCGGAATTTTCCTGAGCTGTTCGTATGAAATTCCATCTACAATCACAAAAAGGGCTTTATGAGCCCCTTCCTGGGCACTGGCGGTGATACTGGTTAGGGTAATCGAAGTATAGGTAATGAAATGTTTAAAGGTCATAGTTCAGTATGTTTGATGTGGTTTGAGGTTTAAGAATGGGTTTGATTGCGTTTGATAAGGTTTGAAGTATGAATGGATCTTTGTATCACACTTCAAACCTTATCAAACTATCTAACTAAATCAAACCTACTCAAACTTCAAATGAATTACCAGCCCATGATCTGCTTCAGGTTGGAATTCAGATTTACCTGAGCCTGAGGTACGGGGCGGTAGTAATACTTGGGTTCTTGGAAGGTGCCCCGTTCGGGATCGGCGACGATGGTTCCGCTGGTCCCATTCGTCAGGAAAAACGAAGCATCGCTCCCTACTGGACCTACCCGGTAATACACGAGTTTCGTACCTAGCGAGTTCGATTCTTTATCTGCTTCTGCCGGAATGGATTGCGTCAGCGGAATCAGTTTAATATCCGGAACATTATCGCCCGTCAAATCGTAGTTACCTAAACCGGCGAAGTATAAACCTTCGGGTTCCTTCTCAATCAGTTTGCCCGCATTCCATCGCATCAGATCGTCAAAGCGAAAGCCTTCCATGGCTAATTCCACCCGGCGTTCGCGACGTAGCTCCAGCTTGATACCAGCCTGACTTCCCGTTACTGTTGGATACTGTTTAGCTAACACCGCGTCCGTTGCAGCCGTCAGATTCAGGGCTGACATACCTACCCGACTGCGGATTTTATTTACCGTCAGATCCAGATCATTTTGGGTTAGTTCACCTAACTCCGCTTTACTTTCGGCATAAGTTAATAGTACTTCAGCATAACGCAACACTGGCGTATCCAGACTGTTGGCTACGGCTACTTCCCGTTGATTAACAAAGCCTTTCAACTGGTGATAGCCTGACTGGTTTTTAGCTAACTGCTGCACGTAAATGCCAGCTCCCTGCGAATACGTCGTTGCGTTCACCAGCACCCAGCCCGGATAAGCAAACGTCTGGGATAAGCGGGGATCCCGATCGACGAACTCCTGCGTGAATGATTTCGTCGCGTAGCCCGCCTGGCTGGTATAAGCCGAGCCATCTTTCATCTGATATGTTTGCAATAAATCACGGGCCGGGCTTGCTTCGTAGTTACCAAACATAAACGCACCCCACCAGCCACTATTCAGCTTATCGTGCTCGTTGAAGGTCCCCAGAATGACTTCGGAGTTACCCTCTAAGTTGGTGTTATTAAACAGAGCCGCATAATCTTCAGCGGGTTTACCCGTGGTGAAAACCGTATATTTTCCACTGTCCATTACCTTTTTGGCCGCGTCACGGGCGATCTGGAAGTAGGCATTGGCCGAGCCCTGCAAAGAAAGCTCACTGTGGTATTTTCGGAAACTACCTTCGTACAACGCATGGCGAGCCATGTAGGACTGTACTACGGCTTTATTTACGGCTCCCGCCCGGTTATCGTTACGAACGTGTTCAGCGGCGAAAGCGTAGTCTTCAAAAACTTTCTTGATTACCAAATCACGCGGATCGCGGGCTTTCATTAGTAACTCGGTATCGTTCGTAGAAAGCACTTTATCATACCAGGGCACATCCGAATACCGCTTTACTTTCTCCATGTAAAACTTCGCCCGGAAAAAACGAGCCAATCCTTCGTAATGGTTTTTGGCTTCTTCGGAAATAGCGGCTTTACCGAAGTTTTCCAGAAAGTAATTGACATCCCGCAACCGCGACCAGTCCCAGCCGCCGGTAATCGTAGCCGGTGTTGGGTTACCTACCATCATACTTTTGATTTCCACCGTTCCCGTCGTGGACGAGTTGTCGGTTGAAGCATCATTCGCATAAATGCTTACGCCGGGAAAGTCGTATAAGCTATAGATGTACGTTTCGAGATCCTGTTCGCTGTTGAAATAATTTTCGCGGGAGATTTCGGTTTGTGGCACCCGCTCCAGAAAGTCGTCATTACAGCCCGACATCAGGAATAGTGCGGCCAGCAATAAAGGCTGCGTATATTTTTTCATGATTGTGTCAAATTAGAACTGAACTTCTAAACCGAACGAGTATCTTCTCTGGAAAGGATAGGCATAGCCCCAGCCGCTGGAGGTACTTTTCGAAGGGTCAACTTTGTCTACATTGTCGGTAATGGACTCAGGATCGAAGTAGTTTTTCACTTTCGACCACTCCGTCAGGTTTTCGCCACTGGCATACACCCGAACCCGAGCCACTTTGATTTTCTGAAGTAATCCGCTGGGTAAGGAGTACCCAATGGTCAGGTTTTTCAGACGTAGGTAAGCTCCACTCAACAGGTAACGCGTCTGAGGAATCGCCAGTCCCTGAGCCTGATCGATCCGCTCGCCCAGGTTACGGTCTGCCAACCAGGATTGAAGGACGGGGAATTTCGCGTTGGTATTCGCATCAGCCAGACCGGCATTGATATACGACTGGGAATGCTGAGCCCGTTGTACCTCGCTGTCGGCACTACCGCGATAGAAGTCCAGCAGGTGAGCATATCCACCCGCGTACGGTTGCTGATAGAAACCCCAATAGAGGTAATTCAGCGGATAATAATCCATCTTGCCAATGCCCTGGAAAAAGGCTCGAATATCGAAGCCATTCCATTCAGCCCCCAAATTAATACCGTAACGTAAGCGAGGTAATACGTTTCCAATGCGGGACAAATCCTTCGACTCATCGACAGTATTCCCTTTCTCAATAATGCCGTTACCGTCCAGATCTTTGTACTTCGGCCAGCCCGGTACGATTTGCAAAGCTCCCCAGGGGATAATCTGGGTCTGATCCAGTTTGCTGATTTCCTCCGCCGATTGAAATAATCCATCGCTTTGCAGACCCCACATTTCACCCAGTTGCATGCCTTTATAATACTGCGTCAGCG
>CAJYHS010000274.1 GCA_913774715.1 uncultured Siphonobacter sp.
GAGCAGATTACGGCTATCCACTATGACTATGATTTTATACGCGATCAATTCGCTATTACCGGTGCACTGGATCTGATTCAGCAAATAATACACTTGCTAGTGGCAGAGATGCGTGCTATCAGTGGGATGAAAACACTGTCGACCCAAACAGAAGAGCGTACTCAAACGGGCCGGCAGCTCAGGCAATTAATAGCAAGATTTGAATATCTGATTGAAAAGGAAAGCCAATCGAATGCCGCCATTCTTTCGCAGCTATTGATTAACCTTAAAAGCATTCACGCGGACATTGAGGACATACACCACACGTTACGTAACGAAACTGAAGTCATTATTCCCGCAAAGCCCAACGTGGAATACCATCATTTTGCTCCATTCGAACACCTGGAATGGAAGCAGCTTTTATCGCATTTTAAACTCAGCTCACCCATATTCCGATTTTCCCTCCGTCTGGCTATCACTTGTTTATTCGGCTACATACTGGCCCAGATATTTGCTTTGGGAACTTACAGTTACTGGATATTAGTCACGGTCGTAGTAATCATCAAGCCTGCCTTTAGTTTAACGCGGGAGCGGAATATACAACGGCTCATTGGTACCTTAACAGGCATTGCTGTCGCACTTGGGCTACTGCTTTCCGTGCAAAATACCTTTGTACTCCTTGGTCTAGGAACCGTGTTTTTGCTCACCTACTTTACGTTCAACCGGATACGTCATCTCTTCAGCGTGATTGCCCTAACGCCGATGGTGATTATCATTGTGTACGTCTATGGGAATAGGGGTTGGGGCTTTGTTCTGGAACGGTTCTACGATACGCTGATTGGATGTGCCATTGCCTTTGGGGCAACCTATCTATTTCCTTCCTGGGAATCCAGTCGCGTACTGTTTTTGTGCAAAGCGTTACTTAAAGCTAATATACATTACCTGGAAAAACTCGATGACGTGGTTCATGGAAAACCCATTACTATGACGGCCTACAAACTGGCTAGAAAAAGTGTTTATTTAGGGCAAGCGAATCTCTCTCAATCCTTTCAGCGAATGCTCGGGGAGCCGGGAAGTAAATCCATCACTTCCGAGTATATGTATCATTTTCAGATGCTGAACCATATGCTCAGTGCAAACATTGCCTCGCTTTTCAGATCATTATCAGCTAGTGATCACACCAGTCTTTTAGTAAATTCGGATCGAGTCAGAGAGGTAAAGACTGAACTTCACCAAAGCTTATACCTTCTCGATGCTCCCCAGGAAGAAGAGCTGCCTGTTTCCAAACTTTCTCCTGAAAAGCCCGATCATTCATCAGAAAAGTATCAGGATCCATATTTTTTATTAAAAACGATAAGTAGAGAAATCAAGCTTTGCTGCCTGGAACTTTATTCCCTGCGGGTTTAATCCGTAAATCTAATGAATTGTCTTCCTAATTTAAATGCAGACAGAAACTACTTCATAGCCAGCAGAAGTGAATATGAATACGTTGAAATAAACAGATCAATAGTAAATTTTTTATATAAAATATCCTTCCCGCTTAGGTTGCATAAATACTTGATTATTACCATAAACCGATTGATTTAATCAAAGTTACCAGGTTAATATCCCTGGAAAATCCAAGCATCGATGCAGCCTGCAAAGGGATTTATTCATCTGTTTACTATTGAATTTCTTATCTCATTCTATTCGAAAAGCTATGAAAACAACTCGCTTTACTTTATACATTGCTATTATTCTACTTTTTACGGCCTGTTCTTCCACTAAAAACTGGCAGGGAAGCTCCACCCCGCAGATGGCCCAGGCGGACTTCAAGGAATTAAACGGTACCCAAAATTTCGTACTTCGCGTACCTACTGACGATACGTATCTATCCTACCGATTCACCGCAACCGGGGGGGAGTTAAAAGCCTCCGTCAAATCTGCTTCAGGCGTTGTATTTACCAATAGAATTGAATCTTCAGAGGAAAAGAAAATTCACCTGGTTAATCAAAAAGGAGCTACTTATAAAGTGTCTCTAGAAGGCAAGCAGGCTTCAGGTACCATGAATGTCAAATTTGTTTCTACTAACGAATAAAGTCTGCCGGATTGCAGGGATTCCTTTACTTACTGACAGTTGTAACTAAGTAACCAGAAATGGTATTGGTGCCCGTACCGCCCTTCCATTCAGTTTTAGCAACGAACTGCCGTCTTTTATATTCCTATGAGAATATTTCTTCTTTTCTTCTGCCTAAGTATAGGCTTAGGGAGGACTTATGCCCAAATGCATTTGAGGGGATCAGTCGTTACTCTGACGGGTGAACCTGTTCCGTATTGTTCCATTGGTATTCCTCATACCAAGCTCGGAACCTTAGCCGATGAAAGCGGACGGTTCAAGCTTACGATACCGGACACGTTGAGTAAGGCAATCCTGGTTTTTAGTGCCGTAGGTTACCAGGATAAAAAAGTACCTGCTTCATCGGCCAGCCGTGAGCCGACTATCGTTTTAGAACCCCGAAGCCGCGTGCTTCAGGAAGTGGTGGTTTCGGCCCGGAAAACCAGTCAGAAAGTAGTAGGAGAGACGTCACGACCGATGCTTACGTTTTCAAGGATGTTTGATGAAGCGGTTACTACGATCGAACAGGGCACGATTCTTACCGTTCCGGCATCGGCCTGGCTTAACTCCTTCAGTTTTTACATTATGCCCAGTTCAAAATACAGGGAGATTACGCTGAAGTTAAACGTATATGATTCCTTCCACGGAGTACCGGGAACACCGTTACAGGAAGTTCCCATTCTTTACAAGACGTCTAGCACGGGTTGGCAAACCATTGATCTTTCTTCCTACAACCTGAGGGCGGGTCGGGCGGGGAAAGTGGCTCTGACCCTTCAGCTCGTTGCCTTTACTGCTCCGGATCAGGGCGATTTTGTGTTTGGCCTATCAGCTAAAAAATCGCTGGCTACGCATTTACTCTTTCGCTATCAAAGCCAGGGCGACTGGGAAAAACATCCGGGCACGTCTATAGCTAATCTTGCCGTCAGTTATACGAAAGATAAGGATGTAAAGCCTGCTGAGGACCCCAACGAAACAATTGAAGACACGGATCGGATGACCCAGACTCTCACTCAGGTGTACCTAAGCCGGGAAAAAGCCAAAAGTACCCCCTATGGCCATCATAAAAACGGATCCTACTTAGATAAGGGAGATGCCCGTCTGTATTATGAGGAATATGGTAAAGGCGAACCGTTATTGCTTTTGCATGGCAATGGAGGGAGCATAGCCGATTTTTATGAGCAGATCCCGACTTTTTCAAAACACTACCGGGTGATCGTCCTGGATACCCGAGGCCAGGGGAAAAGTACGGATCGATCAACAACTGATTACACGTACGACATTTTTGCTGAGGATCTGGCTCAACTGATTGACCACCTGGATCTACCTAAAGTGAACATTATGGGTTGGAGTGACGGTGGGAATACGGCAGTGTCATTTGCCCGTAGTCATCCCGAAAGGGTGTCCAAGCTCATTACCATTGGAGCGAATCTTTCGCCTGATGGAGTGCAACAGGAGGTGCTGGCTATGTTTGCCAATCAGATAAAACAGGATTCACTAGGGAAAGATCATCGGTTAACTAAACTCATGCTGACTCATCCCAACCTGACCGCCAGTGATCTGGGAAAAATTACCAGTCCTGTCCTGGTGCTTGCTGGTGAACATGATGTTATTCTGGAGACTCATAGCCAGAAGATGCAGCAACTCCTCAGAAATTCCCGCCTGGTGATTGTTCCTAATGCGACGCATTACTTACCTTTTGAACAGCCCAAACTACTCAATCAATTGGTATTAAGCTTTTTAAAAAAATAAATCTCAGAAATAGTCGATAGACTTCAGGAACTCAACCTTCTAATCAGATGAAAGGTATTTGATTTCTTTATATATGATCTTCGTTTCACCAATGCTACTATCATTTCGTCACAGATCTAAACGTATGTGGTTCATCTTTCTCTGGATGAGCCTTTCTGCTGTTTGTCAAGCTCAGTATGTAGAGGCGGTCAATGAAGACACGACGCGTCACCAGCGATTTCGACTAAAACAGGGCGTTGAATGTGAGCTGGATATTAATGATCGACCCGTCATTTTGCGGGGAAAATTAATTCAGATTGATACCGCTGGTTTCAAACTCGAACTAGGTAAAAGTTATTACACGAACGTGCCATTAAGTAAGTTGATTCGTATACGGCATTACCGATACACCCGACAACGTGTGGCTAGTGCGGGGATCGGTGCAAATTTGCTGGGGCCTAAGATCAGTAGTCAAACCTTTGGATCAGCTTCTCTAGTAGCCTTATCTGCATTGACGGGTCTGGGTATTGCTTTAGCTAAAGAGTCTTCAACGTTTCGTCGAAAAGATCCTTCTATTTACCATGGCTGGTCTTTTCAGACTTATCCCTGAATAGTTTTCAAGCATAAAAACTAATCAGTACTTGTCTATTTAACTTCGATCGTTTCTGTCTGTACTTTTCCGGCATGATCCATCAGTTCTAAGCGAAATAGGCCAGGAGGCAGTACCAAAGATTTTTCTCCAGCATGACGGAGTTCAATCAGGTCTACAGGAATCCCATTCTTATCATTCGAAAAATAAGCACTCACGCGGCAAGGAAAATTCACCTGATAGGAGAGATCCTGTAAACTTACTACTTCCCACAAGCCCCCCCCTTAGCAGCCAGCTGGGTCTTCCGGCAGTGAATGTAGTTCTGGGGTAAAGAATGCGAATGTCCGTCCCATTCATCTGATTAGGTTTAGCATGTCCTTTGCTGGTTAATAGAATGGAAGAGGTTTGTATTAACTCCGGATGATAATCAAAACACTCATACCCAGGGTGGCTAGGCTCGCTAAGGACCACCTGATCTATCGTAAAAGGATCAATCCCCGTGAGAGGCCGCAGTTCCCCCGCCATGGCCTTTCCCCATTGGTGAACTTTACCTTCTCTGACGTGATCAAATCCACAATACAAAAGCATCTTAGCCTTGGGATCTTTTTTTAGAATCCGGGAGATATTTCGGGCTTGTCCTTTTTCCCGAACGCTGCCACTACCATCGGCTCTATGCCTACCTATCGAAATCCATTTTGATACAACCCTTCGAGTAAAGATTCGGTAAACACGCGGTGCAAAGGTTGATGGTGAGCTTCATTAATGATGATGATTCTCTCCTTCGAGCTACGTTTAATGATGTACTCAGCGGCGGGCATGAAGGTAGCTTTTTATACTGCACAGACTCCTGATTTGTTGCAGCAGAGAGTTCTCCATAAGTCTGATCAAACGCTTGTAAAGCTTTGCGATACTCCCCAATGAGAGTATTGCCAGGCCGCAAAACAATACTTACCCTTGGCCATAAGCGAGTCCTGGATTTGTTGCGTAGAAAGATAGACCTCATCGGATTGAGCCTGAGTGAAAAAACTTAACAGAAAACAAATAAAAAAGTAAGTATTCCCGACATTTTGGTTTTTCATACGCAAAGCAGAAGGTTTAAATAATTTTAAACTAAAAATATAGTTCATTTTCTTCTGCTGAGTATACCTCATCATAATTAATTCAATAAATGTCTCTTAGAAAGGCATGGACAAGAAAAGGATGAGATAGCGTATGTTTGAAGGTAATCTTGAACTACCAGCTAAAAGCTAACTTACTACACTTGACAGATTATCAATTAGTTACTTGTAGTTCTGTTAAATAATTATCATTTTTAATACAAATATTCATACATAACTAATAAATAGTTTTACTTTTGGTGTACGTACACTATGCAAGCATTTTTAGACCGTGCTATATGGTAGTAATGCTAGACGAGCCCATTGATATCCCTTAGGTACCTTAAATCCATGCTTCAGAAAGTAGTGCAGAAAATGGTAAGAAATTATGGCTGGCTTTGGGCCAGTACGCTGTTTGTCATGGCCTGCCAACAGTCCAGCCGCCCCTCTTTACCTTCAGCCAATGTGCATTGGCCCGTTACCAGTGGAGATGAAGGGGCAACCCGTTTCTCAGCCGCCGATGAAATCACTAAAGAAAACGTTTCTCACTTGAAACTAGCCTGGACGTATCATTCGGGTAATCATAAGGGTAATATTCAAATGAATCCTCTGGTCATTGAAGGAATTATGTACGTTACCACGCCCGCCCATGAAGTCATTGCTGTCAATGCAAAAAATGGGCAGGAAATCTGGCGGCATAATCCCGCTCGCAGCGGAGAAAGTCTGGGTGGTATCAACCGTGGGATAGCTTTCTGGAAGGAAGGGGCAGATCAGCGAATTTTATTTACGGCAACTAACTATTTGCTGGCTATTGATGCCCGGACGGGTAAAACGATTGAAACCTTCGGCGAAAAAGGACGGGTAAACTTGAACGAAGGACTGGTTCGTCCAGCCTCTGAAATGAAAATTACCGCACCGGCTTCGCCCGTAATTTATAAGAATACGGTCATTGTCGGCTGCATGAGCTGGAGTGCTCCGGCCAATGTCAGTGGCTTTGATATTAAAACTGGAAAACGGGTTTGGGTTTTCAATACCGTTCCCCAACCCGGTGAGCCGGGCTACGAAACCTGGGGAGACAGCGAATTCTGGCGGGAAGGAGCAGGGATTAATGTATGGGGCGGACTGTCGGTCGACTCCCGGCTGGGTATGGTTTATTTCGCAACAGGACAGCCTAAAAATGACTTCTACCGCCCCGGCAAACCCGGTTCTCAATTGTATGGGAATAGCATCGTTGCCCTGGATGCCTCGACGGGAAAACACGCCTGGCACTATCAGGTCATTCATCGGGATTTATGGGACCTGGATTTACCCTGTGCCCCCATATTAGCCGATTTCATGCATCAGGGAAAAAAAGTAGCGGGTGTGGTTCAGTTAACCAAAACCGGCAATATCTTTTTATTTAATCGTCAAACCGGAGAATTACTCTCAAATGTTGAAGAGCGGCCCGTTCCACCTTCACAGCTTTGGGGAGAAAATGCGTATCCTACTCAACCTTACGTTAAATGGCCAGAATCCTTCTCCCGTCAGGTAGTTACGGCTAATGATCTGACCCATCGCACACCGGAGGCTCATGCCGATGCTATGGCCCGCTTTCGCTCGGCGGATACGGGATGGTATATGCCGCCTACGCAAAAAGGTGTCATCTATTATGGAATCCACGGCGGAGCCGAATGGAGCGGGGGAGCCTACGACCCCATCTCGGGCAATTTATACGTGAACGCCAATGAGTTAGCCTGGCACATTACGATGATTGATATTAATGCCAAAGAGAAGAACGCAAAGAGCATAGCCCAGCATCCGGGCCGACGGGTGTATCTGGCAAAAGGGTGCGTGGGATGTCATGGTTCGGAGCGGCAGGGCAATGGAGGTATTCCCGCCTTGGTGAATCTATCTAATAAATTCAAGCAACCGGATGTAGTTCAGATTATTAAAAATGGGCGAGGAGCCATGCCTGCTTTTTCCCAGATTTCCGAAGATGAAGTACAGGCCTTGGCTGAGTTTCTGCTGGATATGGATAGTCATACTCAGGTGAAAGACAAGAATTTGCCGCCGGTGTACCGGGCCATGAATTATACCAAGTTTCTCGACAAAGAGAATTATCCCGCTACGAAAGCTCCCTGGGGCACATTGAATGCCATTAACCTGCATTCTGGAAAAATAGTCTGGAAAAAGCCCTTGGGTGAATACCCGGAATTGACGGCAAAAGGGATTCCTGTGACGGGACGGGAAAATTTTGGCGGCTGTATCGTTACCAAAGGTGGACTGGTATTTATTGCCGCTACAGGCGATGAGAAAATTCGGGCGTTTGATAAGAATACGGGTGAGAAACTCTGGGAAGCCTCTCTGCCTTTCGGGGGGTATGCTACGCCTAGCACTTACACGATTCAAGGCAAACAATACTTGGTTATTGCAGCCACAGGCGGCGGAAAACTGGGCACTAAGACCGGAGACGCCTACGTAGCTTTTGCTCTGAAATAGCTTTTAAAGTTTAGTATAACTTTTTGAATAAATAACTGTAAAAAAGTTTGTCATAACCGAGCAATACAGTTACATTTGATTATAATAGTTAACGTACACTATTTTAATTACTCGATGTAACAACGCTCGTTTGCCACTGCTATTCTATGAACTAATACAGGCAAGATTGTTTCTCGACAAAATGTGTTTTATCAACTCATAGTCTCACCGTAAATTATTTACGTATAGGCCATAGAGTTAGATATTTACTATTTCTAATTTACCTCCGTTTAGTTTGATATGATGAAACGCTTTACTGCCGTTTCCCTAGGATTACTATGGGTATTAACGCCTGTTTTATACGCTCAGTCATTACCTTTTGGGGTAAATTTGGCTGGAGCAGATTTCGGTTCAACTATGCCCGGAACGTATGATAAGGATTATGCCTATCCGGGAATAGATGATCTGAATTATTATCATCAGCAGCACCTGAAGTTAGTGCGATTACCTTTTCGCTGGGAACGAATCCAGCCTGAGCTTTACGGGGAACTTGACCAACTGGAGCTGGCCCGCATGAAACAAGTAGTCAGGCAGGCTGAAAAGCTGAAAATGCCCGTCATTCTGGATATGCACAATTACTGCCGCCGCTACGATCAAAACCAGGAGCATTTGATTGGTTCAGCAGAGCTTCCGATTCAAGCTCTCGGTGATGTATGGAAACGGCTGGCCAGTGAAATGAAAAGCTTTAAGAATTTGTACGGGTATGGATTAATGAACGAACCTCACGATTTGTTACCCGGAACCAGCTGGTTTACCATGGCACAACAGGCTATCCATGACATTAGAAAAGTGGACATTAAAACGAGTATTCTGGTAGCTGGCAATAGCTGGAGTTCGGCCGAACGCTGGCCCTTGGCTAGTGATTCGCTGAAGTACCTGGAAGATCCTTCGCGTAACCTCATTTTTGAAGCTCACCTCTACTTCGATAAGGACGGCTCGGGAACCTATAAACATTCCTACGAAGAAGAAAAAGCGACAGAGGACACTGGTATTACCCGCGTTAAACCGTTTGTTACCTGGTTCAAAAAGAATGGATTGAAAGGCTTTATCGGCGAGTATGGCGTACCTGATAATGATCCTCGCTGGCTGATCGTACTGGATCGATTTCTGAACTACATTCAAAAAGAAGGCGTCAACGGAACGTACTGGGCCGGGGGCTCC
>CAJYHS010000275.1 GCA_913774715.1 uncultured Siphonobacter sp.
GCCATGCTAGTCATTGCTACAACCGTTTCCCATTATACGTATTCACAAACTTCAAAGCGTAAATTTTACAATTATTCCGTAGGCTTCACAATCGAACGAAGCGTCAAGAGCGGTTATAAGGTCAATCAGGATTATAGTTACGTAGCAACGGTACATCAGGTAGAACTTGAGAAAGCCATTGTCAGAAATTCGGAAGAGCAGATTTCTTTGCACTTACTGGTCATTCCTCAGTTTAATACCGTCAATTTCCACGATTGGAAATTTAAAGAAAATCGATCTAGTTTTGAAGCCGGAGTTAATGCAGGGATTAAAATACGCGTATACCCTATCAAGAATCTGCACCGAACGTTTATATTCATCTCCGTTAGCAGTGGTCCTCATTACATCGACCGTACGCCTGTTCGCCAAAACAACGGTTTCATCTTCAATAATAACTTTCGTTTCGGATTTCACTTCCCCTTGGCAGGACCGGTTGGGCTGGAGTTAAAAGCGGGTCTAAGACATATGTCGAATCTGGGGCTTTTCCCGCCCAATCACGGCCTAGATAATGTGATGGTGGGTGGTAACCTAAATTATTCGTTTTAATTGCCAGAACCGGTTTTGAATCAAATAAAAAGAGCTTGTGAAGTTTCCATTCACAAGCTCTTTTTATTTGATTATACCGTAAACAAAAAAGCACTTAACTAAAAAGTCAAGTGCTTTTAAGAGCCTCCTATCGGGATCGAACCAATGACCTACTGATTACAAGTCAGTTGCTCTACCAGCTGAGCTAAGGAGGCGTATTTTGCTTTTGGGTTTGTATTTCCCTCAAACGTTCCGCAAAACTAGGCCTTTCTTAAGACGTTGTCAAGCATGATTTATGTTTTTTTGCAATAAAATTTTTAATAATCTGATTTCCAGAGGACAGGATTTAAATAAATCCACTCGCCTATATGACGAGTGGATGGTTAGGTCTCTTAGCTGTTAGTCCTCAGCTTCCCGAACCACTCGCAACTGATGTAAGAGTTGTTCCAGATCTTTCTTGGACCGTTCGATTCGCTTTTCAAAATCCAGGCGAATCTTCTCTGCATTTTTAGAATTAGCGAAGAAAGCCAGGTTATTTTCCATCTGAGCGATTTCGTCTTCCAGCGTACGAACTTTCCGACGGATGTCATTCTCTTTACCTCGTAGATCAACCTGACCGCCACGACCGCGTTCCTGTTTCACCAGTTCCACTTCGCTTTCCAGTACCAATTGTTCCTTTTCATGAGCACTGAGCTTACCCATCGCGGCTACATAGCTATTGATAGCTTTAATATATCGTTGCTGAATAGGCTGGATTTCTTTACGAGGAACAAATCCAATGGCTGCCCACTGGGCCTTGAATGCATTCAGACGCTCTACATCCGTTTCACCCGATTGGGCTTCCTGCTCAATTTGGTCGCACAAAGCCTTCTTTTGAGCCAGATTTGCTTCAAATTCTTTCTCAATGCCCGCGTTCTTATCCCGTTTCCGTTCAAAGAAGGCATCACAGGATTTTTTGAATCGATCAAAAATCTTATCCCGCATCTTTTCAGGAACGTGACCAATGGATTTCCATCGACGCTGAAGTTCAATAACCGTCTGCGTAGCTTCTGCTGAATCTTGTCCGCTTTCTAATAAAGCTTCTACTTGTTCGCAAAGAGCCGTTTTCTGACGTAGATTTTCATCTCGTTTTGCTTCCAGCTGACGGAAAAATTCACCTTTGTTGCGGAAGAACGTTTTAATATCTCCCCAGAACTTCTGGCTCATTTCCCGGCCCTTATCTCTAGGCATGGGGCCTTTTACGTTGTTCCACTGCTCCTGAATAGCCAGAATTGCTTTCGTCTTGTCATTCCATTCATTAATAGAATTCGACTGGAATGTCGTAAACGTAGCCACTAGAGACGCAATGTCTTCTTTGAGTTTATAAATCTCTTCCGACTGTGTCTTAATAGTTTCGTTCTGTTCACGTTTCTTACTATATAACGTATCCAGAGCTGCTTTAAAACGACGCCAGAGTTCTTCATTGATTTCTTTAGGAGCAGGACCAATGTGTTTGAACTCCTCGAAGAGTTCATTCGCATCGTCAAGCATTTTACCCGTTACCTCTTCTCCTGCCTGCACCGCCGCCGATGTTTTTTCCACCCGCTCGATGAGTTCAATTTTGGACTGCATATTCCGCTTGCGATCCAGCTCTTTCAGTTCGAAATAAATATTTCGATTATTGAAATACCGATCTACTAATGCGTGGTACGTCTGCCAAAGCGTATTGTTATGAGCGGAAGAAACATTCCCGGCTGATTTCCAGTCAGTTTGAATTTGCTTGAACGTATCCCAGCTTTTTTCGCCAGCACCGCTCTTTTCTTCATTTTCAACCAGTTCCCGCAGTTTATTCAGCAATTCTGTCTTCTTCGTAAAGTTATCTTCACGAGCTTTTTCTGCCTGCTGGAAATGACGAACGCGTTCCCCACGAATTTGTCCGTACAACTGATCGAACTTCTGCGTTAAAGCATCCGCTTTGTAAGCAAAACCTTCCTCGTCTCCACCTTCTTCAATAAAACGTTGTAAGGCTTCCTGCCGATCACTGGTTTTGATGTGTTCAAAGACGGGCTTGGTTTCTTTCAGAATGGCGTCCGTAGCTTTCAAATCCGCCGTGCCTTCTTTAACGGCTGTCAGCGTCGTTTCCAGTAAGGTTACCAAATCCTGCTTTGACCATTGCGTGTAGTCCGTGTGCGTATGGTCGCTGGCTTCTACTTCTTCCGTAGACGAATCAACCACTGATTCATCGGACTCGGAAGTAGGCAGTGTGGGATCCGCCACTTCAGGTGCAGCCTCAGCGACTACCTCTGGCGTTGATTCCAATTCGGCCGTCACCGAGTGTTGGGCCGGTGCTTGCTCATCCGACACAGGGGTTACTTCAGCAGAAGCCTCTGCTGGCTCTACCGGTGTCGTTGGTTGATCTTCAGTGCCAGCGTGTGATGTCGTTTCCTGTGTAGGCAGCCCTTGCGGTGCGTTCTGTCCTGCTGTCGAATCCGTCGATTGCTCTTCAGGGGTCAGTTGGTTTTCGTCAATCATTTTGAAATCCTTTATCCATTGATCGGAATGGCAAAAATAGAATAAATTCGGCACGCACTGTGCCACTTCTTATATTCAAGTACGTTAGAATCTCATTTTTAGATGAAATTAAAAAAAACATGCTCGTAATCACGACTTAGTGATTTCTTTTGTCCGTGTTAAATTTATATGAAAGCCATGCCATCACCAACGCTTGACTTATCTGCTCTCCGAGAAAACTATACCAAAGGTAACCTCGACGTAAACTCTGTATTATCGGATCCTCTGGATCAGTTCCGGGTTTGGTTTCAGGAAGCAAAGACCTCACAAGTACCCGAACCCAATGCCATGCACCTGGCTACTGTCTCTACCCAGGGGCAGCCTTCTGGTCGTATTGTTCTCTTAAAAACGGTTGACAATCAGGGATTTGTATGGTTCACCAATTACGATAGTAAAAAGGGTCAGGAGTTAGCTGAGAATCCAAAAGCGGCCCTTACTTTTTTCTGGGCAGAACTCGAACGCCAAGTGAGAATTGAGGGGAAAGTCGAAAAAGTTGCCGAAGAAGATTCTGATTCCTATTTCGCCATCAGACCTCGAAGCAGTCAGATTGGAGCCTGGTCATCACCCCAAAGTCAGGTTATCAATGACCGGGAAACGCTGGAAACCAATGAACAACGCTTTGAAGAAAAATTTTTGAATCAGCCCGTTCCCCGACCATCCTACTGGGGCGGATACCGCCTTATTCCGGAACGCATCGAATTCTGGCAGGGCAGACCGTCTCGTTTACATGACCGTCTGCTGTATAGCTTCATTGATCATCAATGGCAACTAGAACGATTGGCTCCTTAGTAGAAAGCGTTTCAGGTTTGATTCACGAGTTCATAATCAAACCTGAAACTTTCTATTTGAAGGATTCGTAAATCTGAATCATTTGCCGGGCGGTTCGCTCCCAGGTGAAATCCTGAGCCAGCTGCCGGGCTTCGTTTGCCAGCACTAACCTACGAGTCGGGTCTCTATACAAGCTTATAATGGATTCCGTCAGCAAATTTACATCCGTTGGTTCAATACAAACCACTGATTGCCCGGCGATTTCGTGCATGACAGGTAAATCAGAAGTAATCACCGGCACACCAACAGCCATGGCTTCCAGCAAAGGATTAATAAAGCTTTCCCGCGTGGATGGATAGAGAAATAACTGGGCTCCAAAATACAGTCTCGGTAAATCTTCCTGTCTGATAGACTCCAGTACCAGGATTCTCGAACGTACTTCGGACTGGTGAATCATATGAAGCACGCTGTCAACGTAGGCACCTGAAACATTCGTTAATACCAGTCCAACCTCTGAAATACGACTCGCCACTGCCGTAAAGGACTCAATGACCCGATGCGTATTCTTACGAGTTTCCGTGCTACCAAAATGGAGCAGATAAGTGTCGGGAAGTTTATACCGCTTTTGAATCATCGCAAACTGACTTTCATTAACGGTATGATAAGCTTCACTCACCCCATTATATACCACCTGTACGCGGCTAGCCTGTACTTTCGGAAAACGATTCAAAATCCGTTGCTTTTCTTCTTCCGAGACCGTGATCACCAACTCCGCCTGATCGACCACCCGTGGCACAATCCAGCGACGGTAGCGATTGCTTAGTTGCTGATACCGCGTTTCAGCCTTTGTCCGGTCATGCGTATCCATGAAATTAATGTGGTGCAGATTCAATACCAGCGGCACTTCCCGCCGGACGGGAGCCGTATTTGCCGTGCTGTGCATGACGTGAATCTTGAAGCGACGCATGTAACGGGGTAACTGTACCTGTTCCCAATGCAGGTAATTATAACCTGGAATTTCAACGACGTGAAAATTAGAAGCCTCCAGCAAACTGCTCCGATCCTCACCCGGGCGGGCAAAGACGAAATATTCGTTCCGCTGATCGAGCTTTTGCAAAGATCGAATCAGATTTATGGCAACGTAGTCAGAGCTGTGTCTTTGGGGATCAAAAATGCGTTGGGCTTCAATTCCAATTTTCATAAAATGGTTACTGATTCGACAGCAACATCAGTACATTGTTCCGGTTGAATGAACTTCAAAACTAATGATTCCCATGAGGAATTAATTATTAATTTTAAATGTTAAGACATATAATGTATCAACATTATAATCCTTATTTAGTCAATCTGGAATTGACCTTCCGTTTATGATATATTAAAATGAATTTACAGACACTGAAAAAACTGACGGACACTTATAAGCAGACTCACGAAATGCCCGTCTTATTTATAGGTCATGGCTCTCCCATGAATGGTATTGAAGATAATACCTATAGCCGATCCTGGCAAGAGTTAGGTAATGAGTTACCTCAACCGGTTGCGGTATTGGTGATTTCAGCTCACTGGCTTACGCGGGGTACTCACGTCACAGCCATGGCACACCCCAAGACTATCCACGATTTTCGAGGATTTCCCCATGAATTATTTGAAGTGAATTATCCCGTTCCGGGAAGTCTTCCCATCGCTTTGGAGACACAGCAACTCATTACCAGCACAAACGTTGGGCTTGATCATGACTGGGGCCTCGACCATGGTTCCTGGACGGTGGTTCGACATATGTACCCTGAAGCCAATATTCCGGTATTACAGTTAAGCATCGATTACAATAAACCCGCTGCGTATCATTATGAGCTTGCCAAAGAATTGGCGGCATTACGTAAGAAAGGGGTGTTAATCCTGGGGAGTGGCAATATGGTGCACAACCTGCGGATGATCGCCTGGGATCATATGGACAAACCCGAATATGGGTACGACTGGGCTTTGACCATGAACGAAGCATTTAAGAAAAACATTCTGGAACATACCCATCAGAACTTAATTCAATACGAAAGATTAGGTTCTGCGGCTTCTTTAGCCATTCCAACACCTGATCATTACTACCCATTGTTATATACCCTAGGGTTGCAAAGTGAGCAAGATCAGGTGCTGTTTTTTAACGATAAAGCCGTAGGTGGTTCGTTAACAATGACTTCTGTCCTGCTATCTAGATAATGAATTACTCAAATAAGTGTTTACTATTTTAAGTAATTCATTAAATAAAAAGTCTTCATTTTCTGACCTTTAGAAAATGAAGGCTTTTTATTTACAGTAACGAGAAGATATCCTTTGTTCCAATTTGCCGGTAATTAGTGAACCCTTCGCCAAATTCCGCTCCAATCTGGTGCCCGGCTTCCCGCCAGCGTGAAACCAGAAAGTCAAAGAATTCCTTACTGGAAATATAAGAGGCTGGTTCAGTATTCTCAGGATCGTAGAATTGACTCCGATAGGCTTTCACACTTTCCAGTTTTGTCTGCCAGAAATCAGAAATATCAACGACTACATCAGGCTTTATGTAACGATCCTGGATGTAATGAAAAACCTGTCTGGGTCGCCAGGGTAACTGGGGAGTTCCATCTGGTTCAAAGGTTTCGATGCGACGAAGGCCACTCAGGAAGTTAGCCGTTTCGGCCAGAGCAGCTCCTTTGCCGTGATCCGGGTGACGGTCTTCAATGGCATTTGCAATCAATAAATCCGGCTGGTAACGACGAATTACCTCTACTACTTTCAACTGATGTTCTTCGTCATTTACAAAGAAACCATCCCGGAAGCCCAGGTTTTCACGAGCCGAAAGCCCTAAAATTTTTGCGGCGTTATTAGCCTCCTCTAGGCGTAATTCCGGCGTTCCTCTGGTTCCTAATTCGCCACGGGTAAAGTCAACAATTCCTACTTTTTTACCCTGAGCTATCGCAGCAGCTATCGTGCCTCCACAGGACATTTCCGCATCATCCGGGTGAGCGGCCAGCACCAGTATATCTAATTTCATCAGCGTATGCGTAATTTTTGTCCGATTTGTAATCGGGTTGTGCGTAATCCGTTTAATTCTTTAATCCGGCCAATAGATATGCCCGAACGACGGGATATTTCATCTAAATTATCTCCTTTCCGTACAGTATACCAATCGGTTTCCCGGTATTCTACTTCTTCCTCCGCTTCGTCAGCGTCACCTTCCGGCTCCTGTTTCGTTTCTTCGAACTTACGCCCGGTTACGTAGGCAAATACTTTGGGCGTGAGAATGTACTGGCTAAAGCGGATCACATTTTCAGGAAAAGCAAAAATTTCAAGCGGATTAAACGGATGCCCTTCAAATCTTAACTCAAAATGAAGGTGTGGCCCGCTGCTGCGACCCGTGCTTCCTCCCAACCCAATCAAATCTCCTGCTTTTACCTGTTGTTTGGGTGTTACCAATTGCTTGGATAAATGCCCATAGACCGTCTCCAGTCCATTATAATGCCGAACAACGATATATCGCCCAAAACCTCTGCCTTCAAAGCTTACCACGCGAACCTGCCCATCAAAAGCAGCCCGAACCTGCTCTCCCGTTCGTAAGTTCAAATCAACGCCTTTATGCCAGCGAATCTTCCGCCAACCAAAAATAGACGTAGGCTGACCTTTTTCCAGCGGTGCCGACCAGTATTGCTGACGAGTGGTGTCATAGAGTTGAATGTTAATTGACTCGTCAAAGTTCCGGATGTCGTACCCATACGGGTTAACATGATGCTCATCCCAAACTCTAAAGTGCTCACTTACTTTGGCCCAGGTGTCTGAGTTGTAAGGGCGAATTTCCTGAAGCGTTTCAACAATGAACTGGTCTGTTTCGAGCTGGGCCGCATTCATGGTATCCACTGCACTACGCACGAATGGATTGGACAGTTTTACGGGCTCGAACTGCTCATAAGAGCGTAATAAAAGCACTGGATCTTCTTCGGGCGGAAGCTTCTTTACCTGGGGTTTGGCGGGAACTTTGCCTTTAATAGTAGGAGTATTTTTAAAGACACCCCGCTCCTGGGCCCTTGCGGGTACTATAAGGAAACAAGTATATATGAAAAGAACGACGGCACTTACTGAATGGGAATAAGACATGAATACTTCGTAACAAATGATGAGTCAGGTCAGGCTGACTCTTGTAATAATTGAGCAAATAAGAGCGGTTTTACGAAGGCTGGTTTAAATCGGAACAAAAATAAAACGAGTAACCACCGCGGGTTATGCACCTGCGGTGGT
>CAJYHS010000276.1 GCA_913774715.1 uncultured Siphonobacter sp.
GAAATCACAGAACATCAATAAAAAAGAAGCTTACCTGATGGCCTTAGGTGTGGCTATCAACGAAAAAAGTGCTCCTGTCGTGATCGAAGCAATCGAGTCGGCGGCTAAAGCAGAAGGGGCGGAGGACAAAGAAATTCAGGAAGTAGCCGCTTGCGTGTCTCTAATGAACGCTAATAACATCTTCTACCGTTTCCGTCACTTTATGGATTCGGAGACGTATAACACCATGCCCGCTGGTATCAAAATGAGCATCATGATGAACCCAGTATTAGGCAAAGAATACTTTGAGTTATTAAGCCTGGCTATTTCAGCGATTAATGGTTGCGAAATGTGCGTAACTTCTCACGAAGCCAGCGTACGTCAACACGGTGCGTCTCAGGCACGGGTATTCGATGCTATTCGTCTGGCGGCTATTTTCAAAAGCTTCCTGACCTTATTATAGTATAGTATGTTCGAATGAAGTAACTAAAAGAGCCGGACTTCGTGTAAAGTCCGGCTCTTTTAGTTACATATACCTTGGTATTAATACTTCCCGCTCAGGGCATAAACACTCTTCACACTTCGCTTGAAAGAATAGGTGTAACGCAGGGCTAATCCAAAACTCCAGCCCGTACCATTTCCAGTTAATTTCGACGTTTGAGTCTCCACGTTGTTTTCAGAATAAGTCAGATCGGTGTAAATCGACGGCTGAAAGCCCCAAAGTTTTCGCCCATAAAAACCCATTTCCATCCGATTGGAAAGTCGCACATTATATTCAATACCGAGTTCAACCAATGGCGTAAGCTGGGTTGCGGTGCGGGTTTGGCTGAGCAGAGAAATCGTGTCTGTGTGAAAACGCGAGACGCGATACCCTTCCATGATGAAGCCATCCACGTATTTCCCGGAATTAGGGATTAACCAGGCTCCGCCGGTAATCCAGAAGCCCGCTTTTTCTTTGGGTTTAGTCGTGGAAAATAACTTTGCCTTTAGTCTAACCACCGCCGCATTGGATTCATTTTTGAAGGTGAAATCATACGGTTGCGGAGCAATGACAAGCGTGAGTTGATTGTGAATGGCAGCGTGTGAATAACCCGCTTCTACGTTGAATTTATCTTGGTACGAATAGCCTATGAGAGCGGACCAGGTAGCTTTGGTAACGGAAGGCCGGGATGTAATCAGGCCATCAATCGTACTGGTTAATAAGCCCTGATCGGAGCGAAGAAATCCTTCCAGTCCCAGGTACCAGCGATGCTGCATGGGGTTACTCACAGGATTGATCCGACGATGGGGTAACTCATAATATGTCGGAATTTCCTGAGCATGGACAATAGATGAGCTCAACAAAATCAGAATAGAAAAAAACCTGCGTAGCATAGACAAAGAGGGGCTTTGACTAACGTTACGCAGGTTTTTACAAAAACGTTACGAAATCCGTAACAAAATTTTACCGCCAGGCTTTATAAGCGTTGATCAGTCCATTGGTAGAAGCATCGTGAGCTTCGATAGTCTGGTCATTTTGTAACTCAGGATAGATCTTACTGGCCAGTTGTTTACCTAGTTCTACGCCCCATTGATCAAAGCTGTAGATGTTCCAGATTACTCCCTGAACAAAGATTTTGTGCTCATAAGCGGCTAACAAACTACCCAGTGTGCGAGGTGTAACCTGTTTTACCAGAAAGGAGTTTGTCGGACGATTTCCTTCGAAAACCTTAAAAGCGACCAGTGATTCATACACTTCAGGACTTACGTTTTTCGACTGGAATTCGGCAATTACTTCTTCCGACGTTTTACCATTCATGAGGGCTTCGGTCTGAGCAAAGAAGTTGGAAAGCAGAATTTTGTGATGCTCGCCCAGCGGATTATGGCTGATCGCCGGAGCAATAAAGTCGGCAGGAATCAACTTCGTTCCCTGGTGAATGAGCTGGTAAAATGCGTGCTGACCGTTCGTGCCAGGCTCACCCCAGATGATAGGGCCCGTCTGGTAATCCACGCTTTCGCCGTTACGACCTACGTATTTACCATTGGATTCCATATCGCCCTGCTGAAAATAAGCTGCAAAGCGGTGGAGGTATTGGTCGTAGGGAAGGATGACCTGCGTTTCGGCTCCGAAGAAGTTATTATACCAAATGCCCAGCAAGGCCATGATTACGGGTACGTTGTCTTCAAAAGCCGTTTCCCGGAAATGGTTGTCCATGGCATGAGCTCCTTCCAGGAGTTCAATGAAATTTTCGTAGCCGATGCTCAAAATGATGGAAAGACCGATAGCCGACCACAGCGAGTAACGACCACCAACCCAATCCCAGAAACCGAACATATTGGCCGTATCAATTCCAAACTTCGATACTTCTGTTTCGTTTGTGGAAATGGCCACGAAGTGTTTCGCTACCGCGGAATCATCACCAGCGGCTTCCAGTAACCACTGACGTGCCGAAAGGGCATTTGTCATGGTTTCCTGCGTTGTAAACGTCTTCGAGGCAATCAGAAACAGCGTGGTTTCGGGATTAACAGACTTCAGCGTTTCGGCAATATGCGTACCGTCTACATTGGATACAAAATGCAGATTCAGGTGATTTTTATAAGACTTGAGAGCTTCCGTAACCATCACCGGGCCGAGATCTGAACCACCGATTCCAATGTTTACTACGTCCGTAATACGCTGGCCGGTGTATCCTTTCCATTCGCCGGAAATGACTTTTTCCGAAAACGATTTCATTTTCTCCAGCACTTCGTTTACATCGGGCATTACGTCTTTGCCATCGACTTCGATTGGTGTGTTAGAGCGATTCCGCAGAGCTACGTGTAACACCGCCCGATCTTCCGTAGCGTTAATCTTCTGACCCGTAAACATCTGCTCAATGGCATCCTTCAGTTCAGCCTGAGTGGCTAAATCGAGTAACAGAGCTTTCGTTTCTTCCGTAATTCTGTTTTTCGAATAGTCAAAAAGAATGTTTTCAAACTGAGTAGAGAAACGCTTGAAACGTTCGGCATCCTGCTTGAATAAATCCTTAATTTGTAGTGATTTGGCAGATTCGAAATGAGAAGAGAGCTTAGCAAAAGCAGGATTCTGGGTAAACGGAATAGATTTTAACATGAGATACGGCTCTGAATGGTATGACGAGAATCAACAGGTGAATCAAACGTATGTTTTGGGATTCACCACATAGGTAACGTTGATTACTAACAAAAAGAGTCCAAAAATGGACATAGACTCTAATAAATGCAATAAGAAAGCGGAGAGTTTATACAGTACAGGAAGAATTTCCTTCTGAAGACTACTTTACCAGTTATAGATTCGTCGGGAACTCATGAAATAGGATACCTCTAACCGCGATGCTATATTCCCAAGCATCTACGGAATGCAGATTTTTTCAAGCTCGTTCAGGTCACCCAGAAAGACATTATAATCGACTTTTCCCTTGATACCGTTCAATTTTCCTAATTCAGAATATTGCCAGAACCACAGCTTTCCTGAAATGTCGCCCGACAATTGTTCAGAAGAATAATGAGCCAGCCAAAGCGGGTATTCATCGAAATGTCCCTTAATAAATCGCTGATAGAACCGACGATTGGTATAGATAATGGGCATGATCCCATATTCTTTTTTTACCAGTTGCAGCCAGGTATCAATATCCCGAATCGTTTGCTGATCGGATTTAAGGGGATGCGAAGACTCGACATCTAGCACAGGGGGTAAATCGCCAGATTTTAACTTAACCGTATGAACAAAATTATCGGCCTGCTGAACCGGATCCCGCCAGGGAATAAAAAAATGATAGGCCCCAACCCGCAGATTGGTAGCATGAGCAGCGGTATAATTCGTTTTAAAGCGTTTGTCCTGGATCGTAATCCCTTCCGTAGCTTTAATGAAAACAAACTCCAGCCGGGCATTTTCTGCCAGTGGTGATTCATGAATGACGGTCCAGTCAATCTTCCCCTGATGCTTGGAAACATCAATACCGTGAACTGGGTACTCAACGGGAATACGAATTTGGGCGGATCGGGAAAACTCCCACTCGAGCTGAGAAGGTCCGCGATACTTGAAATACAAAAAAACAGCGATGAGAGCCACCATCAGCAGGCTCCCAAGGACGAGAAAGATAAAATTTGAAGAAAAGCGTGACTTCTTTTGAGCGGGCATCCGAAATAAAAATTGCCGGGCAAAAGTACCCGGCAATTTTCACAGTTGACAGTTTTCAGCGGATAGTTTTCCATTTGGTAATGAAAAATAATCATTCAAACAACGAATAACCATCAACCCATACCTACTTATTAGGTTGTGGAGTAACCCGCAGGTAAGGCTTCACGTGCGTTACACCTTTAGGGAATTTTTCTTCCAGAGCATCGTTAGGAACGGCTGGCGTTACGATTACGTCTTCACCGTCTTTCCAGTCTGCAGGCGTAGCTACCTGATATTGAGCTGTTAGCTGTAAAGAATCGATGACGCGAAGTAACTCCTGGAAGTTCCGGCCTGTAGAAGCGGGATACGTCAGCGTTAACTTGATTTTCTTATCAGGACCAATCACAAATACCGAACGAACGGTAGCTTTTTCGCTGGCATTCGGGTGGATCATATCGTACAGTTCAGCCACTTTACGATCCGGATCCGCTACGATAGGGAAGTTGACTTCCGTACCCGTTACATCCTTAATATCAGGGGTCCAGCGGTTATGAGACTCCAGATCATCCACTGAAATGGCGATTACCTTTACACCACGTCTTTCAAAATCACCTTTTAACAGAGCAGTTCTGCCTAATTCTGTTGTACAAACGGGAGTAAAATCGGCAGGGTGTGAAAAAAATAAACCCCAGCTATTGCCAAGCCATTCATGAAATTTGATGTGGCCTTGTGTAGTATCCGCTTCAAAATCGGGAGCAATGTCTCCAAGTCGTAATGACATAATTGAAATCAGTTTAAGGTTATAATGAAATGAACGTTCACAAAGGTTGATCGTTCGAGTGAGATTAACAAGAATAAAAGTCTATTAGTTTACAAGACTATTGTAAAGATGAAAAATAATTGATTGGCATTTAGAATGATAGCGGTCAGGGGATGCAGGAAATATAAATTAGAAAAAAATATTAAAAGTTATTTTTGTCAAGTCCTTGACAAGGGCTTTCAGAAAACGCATCTTTGCACCCACATTTCAAACGGGGATGTAGCTCAGTTGGCTAGAGCGCTTGCATGGCATGCAAGAGGTCGTCGGTTCGAGCCCGATCTTCTCCACGGATTTCCAGAGCCTTACAGAAACTTCTGTAAGGCTTTTTTATTGGGCTTACCTGATCTGCTGTCCTTAATTTACCCAAGACTTTTTGATTCCCGGAAGGAGAGTTTCTAACTTGCTGGCCTGATTTTAAAAGATTAGGCGGCTGGCTAGTGAAGCAGCGTTTGCCCAGCATCGTTTCATTGTATCTTTATTTTTCCTGCATGGCTAGCAAGATTTTACTTACGGCTGACCAAATGGCCACTTCCAGTACGGGTTTGTATCACTTTACTTTGGAATTAGCCAAAGAAATAATTGCCCAGAATGCAGGTCAGTATGATCTTAATTTTCTGGTGCCAAGCCGTTTAAAGGACGATCATATTTTTGGAAAAGCGAACTATAGAACCAGAAGTGTTTTCAATAAATTGCTTTGGAAACTTTACCCTGAATTCGATTTAATACATTTTACTCAACAGCATCCTACGCTGATTAAACCCACAAAAATCAGAGGTAAGAAAATTCTTACCATTCACGATTTAAATTACATCTACGAATATCCTGAACATTCAACGGAGTATAATAATTTTAAATATCATATCTCAAAATGGGTAGACGCTGCGGATCATTTGACGGCCATCTCTCAATATGCGGCTAATGATATTGCCCGGCATTTGAATTACCCAATTGAAGCAATTAAGGTTATCTATAACGGTGTTAATATTCCCCAAATACCTTTGCATGAAATAGAAAATCACACGCCTAAATTTAGACCAGCCCGGCCTTTTTTATTTACCATCGGTACGGTGATTTCAAAGAAGAATTTTCATGTATTGCCGGGTATGATTCATCACTTGGATTATGACTTAATCATTGCGGGCCGTACTGACAATCGTGAGTATTATGAGTTGGTTATGGAAGAATGCAGACGATTTGGACTGGACCCGAGCCGAGTCCATTTGGTTGGAGAAATTAGTGAGCTGGACAAGCATTGGTATTACAAGAACTGCTCAGGATTTGTTTTTCCGTCCATTGCGGAAGGGTTTGGCTTACCCGTATTAGAAGCTTTCTATTACCAGAAACCTACCTTTCTTTCAACGCACACCGCTTTGCCTGAAATTGGCGGGGATGCGGCTTATTACCTCCCAAGCTTTGATTCTGAAGAAATGGCAGAAACGGTAAAAGCGGGACTATCGGATTTCATTAATTCTGATCGACCCGAAAAGGAGAAAAAACGAGTCGAATTATTTTCCTGGAAAAAATCTGCTTCTGACTATCTGAGTTTATATAAGCAAATTCTTACCTCATAGAAAAAGGCCTGCGGATCCGCAGGCCTTTTCGTTACAATACTACTCCATCTTCAGGAGCTTTAGCTACCGGGAAGTTAGTATCACCTAAGTGTTCTTTTACCAGCGTTTCTATCCCTAAACTAATTGATGTTAAAGGGGTGCCTTCGGCTCGGTTTTCGAAGGGATCTTCAATGCGTTCTCCTAATTGATCAAGACACAGGAAGACGAAGGAGATGATGATCGAAATGGGCATACTAGTCCAGCCAATTTCGTCTACAAATACAAAGGGTAAGAGTGAGGCATGAATGAAAACGAATATTCTTGAAAAGAAGCTGTATTGCCGGGGGAAAGGCGTATTTTTAATTCGCTCACTGCGTCCCTGAATATTATTAAATTCAGTAAGCGTATCGCTGAGTTTAGTGAACCGATAATCAGTTAACCAGCCTCTTTCATACGCATATTTTAAATCTTCGCCCTGTAGATTAATAAGATAATTAGGCGGATTATTCGTCTTTGTGAAGGTTTTATACTCTTTATAGTTTAAAAATGATTCAGTGTCGGAATATTCGTTACTCTCTTCATAAATTTCCTCGACATCCTTCTGAATATATTTGTTCTGTTTTCGAAGAAAGACTCTCAGAGCGTGTACATAGGCCATATGTCGATTGGCCATCCGGCGTTGAAACTGACGAACTTCTTCTCGTTCACTTTCTTCGCTGGGAATAATCATGGTTAGTATCTCACGCGTCCAGGCCCGG
The DNA here is from genome assembly GCA_913774715.1 of uncultured Siphonobacter sp. Lineage (GTDB taxonomy): Bacteria > Bacteroidota > Bacteroidia > Cytophagales > Spirosomataceae > Siphonobacter. The sequence continues at coordinate 7,225 of CAJYHS010000276.1, forward strand.
CTGTAGTTTACTAATAACCCCCAGATTTGCCGGGCTTCCCACCAGCGGTCGTAGGCATTGTTATTCTTGAAGCCTAAAAAGATAGACAAAGCCGTGCTGAGTGCAGTAATCGTACTGAAGGGTAAATGAAGGTGAAACAGATCGTAATAGTCGTGGAGAAGATAAACGGATAAAGAAAGAGCGAAGTAATAAATCATGCTCTTCCAGGTATAGTGGACGATGATGCTCCACTTCAAATTGCGTTGCACAAACATAAGCTTAATTCAGAGTTAGTAGATAGTTTTGGAAAGGTACTCTAGCCGTATGCATCCCAGAAGGCCAACCTAATAACCTTACCTGATAAAGAATGTTATGGGAAGTTGAGATTACTAAGGGGTACTGAATAGAAAATCCCTTACTAGCCAGCAGCCGGTA
>CAJYHS010000277.1 GCA_913774715.1 uncultured Siphonobacter sp.
TGTGGCTCCAGTCAGGAGAAGCAAGGCCAGCATCCCAACGGATAGCATTCGTTTTTTCATAGTTGCAATCTTCAAATAGTCTAGCACAGTCCTCTTGTAGAGTGATCTGTTTTCAGGAAGAGTTACCCTTACTAAGGCACACCAGTAAAGTAAAAAGGAAGAAGTAATTTTAACGTACCAATATATACGTTATTTTAAACTAAAAAATCATGTAGCGTTCCTCGTAACCTCCGCAGAGCAATAGTCATCTGATTTTCAACGGTCTTGGGAGCCAGGTTTAATTTAAGGGCGATTTCTTTGGTAGACAAGGCTTCTTCCCGACTCATTCGATAAATCAATCGGCAGCGTTCAGGTAACTGTCTGATTCCCTGGTCTCGTAAGCTATTGATTTCCTTGAGTAGAACGTCTCGATCCGCTGCGTAATCCGAGGGGAAGTATTGTAAAGCTGAGGATGAATCTACCTGTATCTTCTGCTTCTTCAGGGCTTTGAAAACCCGGTTTCGCAGGGCCGTGTACAGATAAGCCTGTAACGATTCGATTTGCCATTTTTCTCGTTTCACCCAAAGTGTGATGAATAAATCCTGCACCAGATCTTCACACAAAGCCGAATCATTCAGCAACGGATAAGCCGAGCCGTATAATTTTTTCCAGTAACGGTAATAGATCTCATGAAAGGCCAGACGGTCACCTTCCCGAATAGATGCGAGAAGTTGTTCGTCTGACCTATGTTTATAATCCTTCATCATACAGGGTTTTACTTTTCCGCTGTCCCAAAAGGGAACAAAGCAGAAGGCACGTGCGACTCATTCATGAGTTTTCCTAACTCGCGGGCTTTGTCAGGGTACTGGGTAGCCAGATTGTTCGTCTCTTTCGGATCTTTCGACAAATCGTATAATTCCACCGGGCCATTGGGCTTTGCAGCCGCATTCAGACGAATGGCTTTCCAGTTTCCCTGACGGACGGCCTGCTTGCCATTTTGTTCATGAAACTCCCAATATAAATACCGGTGCTGGCTTTGTTTGCCCTTGCCCGTTAGTGTTGGACTGAAGGAAATACCATCGATAGACTTGGGCGTTTGGGCTCCGGCGAGCTGACTAAACGTAGGCAGTATATCCCAAAAAGCTCCCACGTAAGTACTGGCTGAACCAGCCTTGATGACAGCGGGCCAGCGAGCAACAAAAGGCTCCCGAATACCGCCTTCGTATAAATCACGCTTATAGCCTTTAAAACCTCCACCGCTGTTAAAGAAGTCCGGGTCGGCACCCCCTTCCACGTGCGGGCCGTTATCACTCGTAAAAATGATGAGGGTATTTTGATCAAGACCCTTCTCTTTCAGCCTGGCAACGACCTGCCCCACGTAAAAATCCAGTCGGCCAACCATGGCAGCGAAGGTGGCATGAGGATATTTTTGAGAAGTATAGCCCCCATTCGTCGCATTAGGGCCGTAATCATGGCCAACGTAAGGTTTCTCAGGAAATTTACCCTGATAATACTGAAGAATACTGTCTTCAGGAACCAGTAACTCAGCGTGTGGAAGAATATAAGGCAGAAACAGGAAGAAGGGCTGGTCTTTCGATTGAGCATCGACAAATTCCAGTGCTTTCTGCTGAATCAAATCCGGAGCGTATTGTTTGTTTTTCAGCAAATTCTTATTTGCTTCCAGGGTTACTTTCTGATCATTATCCCATAAATGATCGGGATAGTAACGATGAGCCAGCGTCTGGCAATTGTAGCCGTAAAAGGCATCAAACCCCTGCTTATTAGGATCACCAACCGAACCTGTGGGTCCTAGTCCCCATTTGCCAAAAGCCCCCGTTTTATACCCTGCTTTTTGTAACACTTCGGCTACAGTTACCACTGAGTCCGCGATGGGTTCCTGGCCTTCGGGTAACACGCCCTTATTACCCCGAATATAAGTATGCCCGGTATGCTGACCTGAGATCAGAGACGAACGTGAGGGAGCACAGACGGAAGTTCCCGCATAAAACTGATTGAAACGCATTCCCTCGGCTGCAAGCCGGTCTATGTTAGGCGTTTTGATTTTCTGCTGGCCGTTAAATCCGACGTCACCATATCCTAAATCATCCGCAATGATGAACACTATATTCGGGCGGGGGACCTTCTGAGCCATAGCCGGAATGAAAGCCGTTAATGCTAACACTATTGAAGTAATTCGAAACACAGAAGATCGCATAATAGACAGTTTGAGAATACCATTCGTCCTGAGAAGACGGCTAATGAAGTTGCGATCCCTTTACTAAGCTGTCGAAGTCACCGTTCCAGAAAAGAAGAAATGTTTCATAGCATTGTTCACACGTTTCAAAAGGAAGACTAGTCACAGCTCTATAGATCCGCTATTAAAATCTACTAAATCTATAATTTCAGTAGACAAAATAAAGAACGGGAAAATCTTTGAACAAGTTTTTAGGAGAATATCTTACTATTTTAATACATATAAATTAAGCATATACTTATTAATCAGATTATTATCTATATTAATCATGCTTATTATCCAAAAGAAATTGCAGGCTTCATTCATTAACAGCCCGCAATAGAAAGATCCCGGGCTGTTAGTGAATCATTAATGTTTACTTAGGCAACGCTTCTAAAACAGTTTTCACCATTCCATCCACGGCCTTTGTTTCGATCCAGCGAACCACCATCACTAATTCGTGATCCGGATCTACGTAAATAACGTTTGTACCGTTCCCCACATGCGTAAACGCAGTTTCGGGAGCACTCGGCAGGTACTTTTTATCTGTATTCAAAAACCAGTTCATGTACCCATAGGTCGGCTGAGCGGGAGTTGGCATGCGGGCCTGGCTTACCCATTTTTCGGATAAAAGCTGCTTGCCGTTCCAATTACCCTTATGCATGGTTAATAAACCAAAACGTCCCATATCGTAGGCATTAATAAACATACCGCCCCCCCAATGGCCTCCACCACTTACCGACTGTACCGGTCGCCCATCAAGCACAATCCAGGCATTGCGATACCCCGTCCATCGCCAGGTATTAGAAGCTCCAATCGGATCCATGATCTGGGTTTTCAGTACTTCAGGTAAAGGTTTCCGCCAAACGCTGGTTGCGGCTAAGGCCAGTGCATTTACCCGTACATCGTTGTATTCATAGGTGCTGCCGGGCTTATTCCGGGAACGAGTTCTCCATTCTGATGCATTTGCACTGGGTCGATCTGCCCATTCGGGTTTGCCCCACAATGTGCCTTCCCAGTCACTCGTCTGCCGTAATAAATGATCCCAGGTAATGGTACGATTGTGAGCTGTAGCAAAAGGATATATTAACTCTGGTTCACTTAATTCATCAGCTGCACGCATCAATGACTGTCCGTACACTTCAATGGGGGGTACATACGGAGCAACGGTGTCGTTTACATTTCGAATTAACCCCTGATCAACGGCTAACCCGACTACCGTAGATAAAAAGCTTTTGGTCACACTGTGCGTCATATCGCAACGAGCTGGTTCACCCCAACTTGCTACCACGTACCCCTTGTAAATAATTAATCCCGTAGGTTCGCCACGATCGGCAAAGGGACCAATGGCAAAGCCGTAAGGTTCTTTACCAAAACTCTGATAATGAGACATTTCCATACTACGTGGATTTTTACTTTCATTAGCTTGGGCATACTGAACCGCCGAAGCTAACAAACTCCCATTGATGCCGAGTTCTTCAGGAGTTTTACGATCCCAGTGTTGAGCATTTGGGAAATATGGTAATGTTGTTCCACTTGCTTTTTTCTTTTGTGCGTTACCCATTACAGTACAGGTAATCATGAAAAAAACGGTTAGAAGTAGGGATCTCAGGAGCATAGGGTAATTGGTATAAGAAAGGAAGATTCTGTCAAAAATAACAGGAATGAAGGGTTTCCTATTTGATTCTTGTGATTTTAAACAGCTATTGACGTGTATATATAACCGTTCACTGTTCCTGACCAACAATCAGGACCGCAACCCTATTGTAGGTCAGTATAAGGTAACGGTTCAGCTTTGGCTATAATTCTAGAAAGTGACCCCAACCGATGAACAGTAAACCAGTTAGTATATATTTTCTTATTAAGAAATATTTATTACTGATTATCAGGTTATTATAAATTATATCCTTATCTTGGAGCTCTTCATGTTCACGCCGCATGAATCAACAATCTCCGTGTTTACAACGTCCGAACCTATGAAACGTATCCTCTTCTTACTCTGTCTGATGTTCTATTCCCTTTGGGGCAGGGGGCAAAACTTCCAGCGAGATAGCGTAGTTTTTTTAAAAGCTAATGCGATTGAATTAACTTCTACTTTTCCTGAAGATGACTTATACCAGATCTCCCAGGTCTATCTTATTGGTCAGGGCTATCACCTCGAGACATCTAACCGTTCACAAAAAATGCTCGTAGGTATTATTGAGAACGAGGCTTTAACGCAAACGCACAAAATTCGAATTCAGATTAAAAAAGATCGTCTATATCTACAATGGGAACATCCCTTAAATCAGAGCATTGGTTTTATAGCCGTTGCCTATTTACCTAGCTCACCGATCTGGCCTAAGTTTGAAGCATTGGCGAATGAACTCAAAGGATATTTAACCAATTCAGACAAATACTATCTAACTCTATGAAAGTTAAATAAACTCTATTGTAGCCTTTTAACTTTTGAAAAGTAGCAATCAAATAAAAAGGCCTGCTTGTCGTCACAAGCAGGCCAAATTTTTTACATCATCAGGCGTCAAAGCCGCCACTTATCTGACTGATTTAGTGTTACAAATATTACAACGAACCTCTCCAAACTACCATAATCTTCGATGTTTGGTAGACTTTCCTCGATGAAGTGTAGATTATGCTCGATAAACTGCTAAGTATTCAAATACATTGAAAAATAATTTTTTTAAAGCTAACCCTTCACTTTTATTTCAAAATTTACTAATATTTAACATAAGATATGAGTTGATAGCTATACGTTACAAACGTAAAATAACTCGGATAATATAATTATCTTTTCTACTAACCTGAAGTCTTATTTCAAAGATTACGCCCCTTAAATACTACTTTTTAGGAGATAATGGTAATATTACTAAGCCGGTTTGTTTGTTAAATGAAGCGTTAGGCGTATTACCTTACTAGCCGCTTTATTTGAAATCAAACCCTTTACTAAAGAGTGCTACAGATAGATGCGTACCATTTTACACCAGGAATCCGCTTCATGGGCCCGGCCTTCCCAAATGTAAAACTCGTTGGATATTCCTTTCTGATCTAAAGCCGAGCGAAGTTGCAAACTACTATCAAGAAAAGGATCGGTGTTTCCAATCGTTAGCACAAAATGTAATTTCTGTACTTCTTCCAGCAGATGAACGTCGTGAAGATTAGGCAGGAAGTGATTCGGTGTATGATAATAAATGGTATCATCATAATACTCATCAAATAAGCCCCGAAACTCGGAAACGGGAGCAGAAAGATCGTAGCGTCCACTGAAAGCAACGACCTTTCCGAACTTCTGAGGGTGACGCAGAGCAATGTTTACGGCGTGAAAAGCCCCAAAACTACAGCCATGTACCATCAAAAACGAGTCGGGATTCAGTTGCTCACTGAATGGTAAGACCTCATCCAGAATATACTGTTCATACTGAATATGCCGTTTGATTCGTTCGGATGGCGGAATGCTTTGGCTATACAGACTTTCAGCATCAATAGAATCTACGCAGAATAATTGAAGCCAACCCTGATCAATTTTGTCCTGGATGGCTTCGATAAGTCCTAGTTTTTCGTATTCGTAAAAACGACCACGTCGAGTGGGAAATACCAGCACTCGGGCACCCGCGTGTCCATAAACCTTCATCTCCATCTGCTTTTGCAGAACCGGACTAAACCAGGTGTGAGCAGTACCCGACATTCGTTTCATCGTAGTTAAAGCTCCGAAGGTCTATACTTTTTGAGTAGCTTTTTTCCTTCGGAAGATCAAGAAATCATTAAAAAATTCCTTCGTGCTTTTTCAAAACTTCCGTCCAGACCTGATAACCCAGGGGGCTCAAATGCAAACCGTCGGACTCAAATAATTCCTTTCGAGGGCGGTTGTTGGCGTCCAGCATGGCTGCATTAATATCGACGTAAGTGAAATTTGGAATTTCTTCAATTCTATGAGCAATGAGCGAGTTCGTATAGCGAATACGTTCAATCATGTCCCAACGGGCGATGCTGGGTTTAATCGAAATAAAATAAAGTGGAACGTCGGGCAGACGATGCTGCATCTTTTCAACCAGTGTGCAGAAAAAGAGATATACCTCCTCGGGATTTCGCTGATCTCCCAGGTCATTATCACCCGCATAAAAAACTACTGATTTAGGCTTGCGAGGCAGCAATAAATCATCAAAAAACCAGGAACACGCCGCTAAGGTGGAACCACCAAAACCAATGTTAACCGTTGGCTTGCCAGGAAAATCCTGAGCTAACGTAGACCATAAGCGGATGGATGAGCTTCCGTAAAATACTGTGCTCTGCAGGGGGGCATGGGCAACTCTTTGCTGAAGTTGCCGTACTTCGTCTTCGTACCAATTCATTCAAAAACCATTAAAGCGAGCAAATTAACGATCCTGAGTCGAAAGCGGAAGGATTCTTTTGCTTTTACTTTTTTCAGGATGGCACGAAGAAGTGTTCTCAGATCAGATTTAAATTATAAAAAATGCAACATTTCTATCCGATAATTTTTGGTAATAAATATATCAGAGATGTTAAAATATTTCATTATAGTTTTTCAACTATTATTTTAGTGAAATCATTACTCCACCGTCCTATAGAATACATTTACTACATAATTCATGTACCGTTTTTGTTTAACCATTGTGCTGGTAATTAGTTACCAGCTATGTTTGGGTCAATCATTTATTCGATTAAATCTTCGCACCTATCTCATTTGTAAAGAGTCTGTATTTACCTGCACTTACGAAGCCTCAGAAAATTTCAACTCTTTAAAACTTCAGTTGAGGTATCCTGGTACATCTGAACTTATTGACGTGCCTTTTCAAAAAGAGGGTTCAAGCATTCGATTCACTATTCCGTCTACGCTAAATCCTACTAATAACTGGTACTGTTACTTACGATTGGTCAATACAAATCCTTATGTCGAAGGTGACTGGAGTTCGCATTTTGATATTGGCAGATTACCAGATGTAAAATTAGCTTCGCTCAATCCTTCTATTGGAAATCGCTATTCTCCTGCCCAGGTAAATTTTACGGGTATCGGTACTTTTCCAATACAAATAACCTTGTCCGATTCTTCAAAATTCAGTCTTGATTATGGGAATGATCAAGACTTCAACAAATCCTTTTCTTTCATACCTAAAACAGAAGGTGCCTACCGAATAGCATCCGTAAGTAACAATTGCGGTGTAGGCACTTCTTCGGGAGAAGCCTCATATAAATACAACTCGATATCCATAAAAACTGCTCAGGTTTCTCCGGCAAGAGTCTGTGTTGGAATGCCCATCTATGTTAACTATTCTGTATTGGAGGGCAATTTTAATAGTAATAATCAATTCAAAATCAGGCTAGTACCTTATACCTATGACTTTAAACCAATAGCCGATCAATCCAGCGTTGAGCTAAACGCTATCCTGGAAAATGACCAGTTGAAAGCTATCATTCCTGCTGATTTTTTTCTAGGGGCAAATGGCTCCAGGCCTAGTAATATCTACGGAATTCAGATCATCAGTAGCAGTCCATCCAGCCAAAGTGACATCAATGGTAAGGTGGTTTATCTGTATCCAGCTACCACGGTTAAACTACAAACGGAAGCTCAACCGTATTCTCCCTATACGTTAGCTAATAGAGAAGTAAATGTATTACTAACAGGATTGGCTCCGTTTAAAGTATCATTTACTGACGGCACTTCATACATGTCTATGGTTAGCTATGATTATGGCAATTATCCATTAAACAATGGAACCATAACTAAAAAAGTAACGCCTGTAGCAACCTCAGTTTATACTATTAATGAAATACAAAGTGGCTGTGGTACACTAAAGGGCAGCTTAGGTGAAATTACAGTTCCCGTTTTACCTTCCATTGCTTTAGGAGAGTACGATAAGAAGGGTTGGAGCTTTTGTGAAGGAGAAACCGCCCGTGTTAAACTAGTTAGTACTGGTACTCTCTCATCTAACACTCAGTACTATATAAATCTACTATATGGTATGAATCAGGTAGTCAAAACTATTCCGGCAAAGTTAGGGTCGGATGGCTATTTATCTTTTGTCATTCCGTCTATAGATGATATTGACATATTAAATAATTTTCAGGGATATAATCTACAGGTTGGTAGCCAGAACCCTACTTTTCTTAATGATAAATCCTGGAAATATATCCAGATTTTTAAAAAACCGAATCCACGTTTTTATCCTGTAGAACCCGTAGACAAGGGCCCGGTAACACTATCTATACCCTGGGATGGAGGTAGTGATATGACCTACACGTACGCAGATGGATACGTAACTACTAGCAATTATCGGGAAGTCTACCCCACTGAAACGACGACTTATACCATAGTCTCTGCTCAAAATATGTGTGGTAAATCTGAAAACCTGAACACATCCATTACGGTCGAACTTAAAAACCCTCTTGATTCTTATTTGTATCTGGAAGAGCAGTCCAACAACAATTGCGTACCATCGGAAGCCGATCTTCATTTTAAAGCTAAAGGTCCTTTTCTGGCAGGAAATGAGTTTATCCTTCAAAAAAAACAATATGACACCTGGCGGAACACTAGCTATAGAGCCTCTTCCGATGCAAAACCTATCAAACTCAAAGGAGATCTCTCTGGAGAATACCGTCTTGTTTCTACCAATCCGGTTCTTATTAGTAATCCCATCAACCTTCAGTTTAAAGTCGTTCCTAAAGTAACTATTTATAAACCAGAACCTCTGAGCCATTACGGAACCTACCGTTACAGTGTTGATAATACGTACTGGATCCCCGGAGAAGACCTGACACTGGGCGTTAACTTTGAACAATACGATGCAGATACAGAAGCTTTATTAACTGATGGAATAGAAACCTATCGCTTCACGCCTGCCCAGGATCGTATCGTTATCCCAGCTCCGCCCAGGGATCAGATCTATCGGATTAGTTCAGTCCGGAATTCCTGTGGGGTTACTCAGGTAAATGATGCCTTTCATTATCACGTCTTACCCTTTCGAATCTATACCGCTTCTGAGAACAGAGGGGCTATTTCCGGGATTGACTATCAGCACGAAGCTTGTGCTAATACTAATTTTGCTCTCCAGTTTACTACCGAAGGAACGACGGGAGCGTCTACAAAATACATTCTTCAAATCGCCTCTATCAAAGATTCCGTATTTACGAACCTGGCAACTTCTGCTGCTAGTCCAATCAATGCCAGAATTCCAGCCAATCTTAAAACGGGGCTCTACCTGATTAGAATTTTAGCGGAGAGTCCGGCCAGTCGGTCCGCAACCATGGTTCTTTTTGTTAAAGAAGCCCCTACGGCTACTCTTATTAATCCTGCTCAACCGATCATTACCTATGCTGGTGGCAGTGTTTATTTACCGATCCAGCTCACAGGATCGGGTCCCTGGCACGTCGTATATAATGACCTTTCCGATCAGATATTCCACTATTCTCCGAATTCTAAAGAATTCACGGTAGATCAGGGAAAAACGTATAGTCTTAAAACGGTAAGTAACAATTGTGGATACGGCTCTACTTCAGGATCCATAAAAGTGCAGGTTCAGCAATCGCTTTCGCTGTATATGCAATCCCATGATTACCATCGGTGTAACGGGCAAACGTTCAATGTGCAATACTCCATTAATGGTGATTTCGCGGACCAGGAACAGATCGAATTTACCCTTTATTCAACTGAAGGTAAAAAAATCAAGACGCTTCATTCCTTCCCTTATCGCGGATCTGTCCAGGATCAATTACAAAGCCTTACTTTGCCTAACGACCTTTCTAAGGGAACCTATTACGTACAAATCAAGGGTAACTTATCAGAGCTGTCTTCTCAAGCATACTTTTATGTGGATAGCAAACCCGAGATTAACATTAGTGGGGGTGCTCGTATCAATCCCGGCGGAGAGGCCTACGTACGCATAACCAATACTAAACCTTATGAATATACTTCTTACATTGAGAAACTAACCCTTCAATTATCGGATGGTACTATTTTCAAAGAGCTGACCATTTCTCCAGGAAGCTGGCAGGATATTAAAGTAAAACCCACACAAACCACTACCTATACCGTATCAAAAGTTGAAAATTCTTGCCTGACAGGTACTACCAACGGATCAGCTTTAATTACGGTAAATCCATTATCGGATAAACAAACGTCCATTACTCAGTTACAGGGCTTACGCTCCTACATCATCTGTCAGGGAGATACGATTCAGGTATTCTTTGAAACCAAAGGCAGCTTTAGTGCTACCAATCAATTCAAGGTAGAGCTTTATAACCAGTCTACTCAATCGTACCAGCCTCTGGTTACTATGGGAAACACTAGTCCATTAAAAGCAGTATTACCTCGTGATTTATCCGTGTCAGCTCAATTTTATATTCGGGTCATGGGAACGGATGCCAATATTCAAGCAGCAACCAACAACCGTGCCTTTACGCTTAATAGACCGGCAACGGCTGCTTTTGAGCAGGAAACGGTCTGGTTTGAATCTGGTAAGGCTGTTAAACTGAATCTGAAATTAACAGGTGACGCACCCTGGTGGCTTGACATCAGAGACAGTACCTATCCTTATTACGGAAGCAATATTAGAATTGACTCACTACCTGCTTTCCTGACTGTTCAGCCTAATTCTGCTCAGGCTACATATACCATTAACTCCGTACGAAATGGCTGCGGAGTCGGTACGGTACTTAAGCCCAATCAGGTAAAACTCGAATTTATTACGGCTACTTTACCTGAACAGAAGTCAGTTTTTAAGGTCTACCCAAATCCCTCCTCCAACTGGATTCGAATTGAGTTACCGGGCTCATCAGCATTTCAGATCCACCTTTTTAGCACTACTGGACAACTTTTGGATGTTCAGTCCATTCAGGGATCCGCATTCAACTATTCTCTGAAAAACCTGCCCTCCGGCACCTATATTCTTCAGTCCACTCATGGTAAACGGGTGGATCAGGTCAGAATCATCAAGAATTAATACCTAACCTAAGTTCATGAAACTTTTTACTAGCGTTTTATTACTTCTCTTTTTTTGGGGATCAAGGGTATTCACATTACAAGCTCAAAATATCACTATTAATAATGCTCCTTATCACATTTGTGTGGGATCACCACTACGCCTTAATTTTAGCTCAGATTTTTCTTATGCTAGAGATAATAAATTTTACGTGGAAGTAACCCGGAATTCTCATGAAGAAATACCAGGGAAAATATTTGAGGCGAGTGTAAAAAAGGGCTTTTTGGAAGTAGTAATTCCGAGAGAAACCATCACTATGGGTAATTATCAAAATTACCTTTCTCTTCGTATTGTAACTACAAACCCAGTAACTAAAAGTGACTGGATTTCATCCCAGGTAGATGCTTTTCCTGAAGTTCATTTGGAGACCCAAAAACTGACTCTTGATGTTAATGATCAGGCAATCCTAAATTTTTCAGTCTCGGGTAAAGCACCGATTTTATTAACTCTTAAAGATACCTTAAGTAATGAGACGTTTCCTCACGAATTGACGCATTCTTCGCAGTTTTCTACCTCTTCGCAGTTTTCTACTTCTCTTTCTTTAGCCGCAGATCGTTCACGAGCCTACGCTATTCACTCAGTTCAAAATGAATGTGGAAGTGGAAGTGGTCAGGGGAAAGTAGAAATCGCTGTCAATTCACTAGGTTTAAAACTTATTTCTGTCAGTCCTGCAGTGGCGTGTGCTGGAACTATCATGACAGCTCATTTTCAACTCAGCAGTGGAAGTTTGGGGCATACGAATACTTTTCGGGTAGAACTTTTGGAGTACGATCTCGATTTCAACAAAAAAGGAGCAGTTGTTACGACATTACCAGCTCAAGTAGAAGGCAACACAGTACGATTTAGCCTCCCCTCTAATTTAGTCAATGATAGTGTATATCAGGTTTACCTTGTTACGTCTGATCCAGCTATGCGAAGTACTATGTCAGACACTTATGGAGGATACTTTACCGTAAGCTCACACCCATCCGCTAAATTAATATCGGCAAGTCATACTATTAATTATTGCGATGAAAGCAAAGTGCAAATTCAGTTTATGGGCATTGGCCCATTTATTGCACATTTACAGGACGGAACACCTGTAAAAAATGACTACGATCCTCGGAGGAGTAGTATAGGAACAGCCTCTGTTAAACCTCTCCAGACTACCCTCTATACAGTGAAGGACTTTAACTATGGATGTGGAGCAGCTCAACCCGGTATTAGTAGCACCTTAATTACTGTTCGTAAGGGAATTCAGGCTGACTCAATACCATCAAAAGTATTTTGTGAAGGTTCTTTAGTAAGTATCCCTATTCGTTCAAATTTTGACCCAACGGGGGCAGTTTCTGTTCAATTATATAGTGATAATTACGGTCAGCCAATACAAACCACCGTTGACGGAGCAATCAAAAATAATATTCTGTCTTTTATTGCTCCAACCTTTTCTGCCCGAACATCGTCAAGAATCTTTGAACTAAAGGTTTCAGGTAAAGACTTTAACTCCTCACTTAAAGGTAATTTAAAAGTAGGTGGGAAACCATATGTTGAAAGCCTATATTACTCA
>CAJYHS010000278.1 GCA_913774715.1 uncultured Siphonobacter sp.
CGAAGGCCGTTTTTTTGATCCAGTCTGCTTTAAAAGCGTAAAGGGTGGAGGAACGAAACAGATTCTGCCTGGAATCAAAACGAAACTCAGGTGCAGAGCCCATGGTGTAGAAATTGCTAAACCAGTCCTCCTGGTCTGATTTGATGTGGTAGTAGTCCCCGTCAAGGGTGAGGGTGGAACCCAGCGTATCCAGCGTTCGCTTATAAAAGGCATGGAGAGCCCCACTCTGAGCCTGGGACTGGTGGTTGTCTTGCCGGTTTACATGTACTGAGGTTATGGACCCTGCTTGCGATAGCCGACTTTCCGTTTGCCGCGTAGTCCACTGTTGCATGAGCTTACCATCCAGGCCTAAGACTTCATTCGAAGAGCGTTGATAACTCAGACCCATGAGGCTTGAAAAACCCTTGGGCCGGGTGAGTTGGTGACTTATCTGATCCATGCGATGGTTCTGGGTTTGTCGGTTCGTCGTTTCTATCTCGAAAGAGGGACGGTAGTCCAGGCCCAATTGACCATATCCCTGCCATCGGCCTTTCCGGATCGTAGTCATGGTAGATAGCCCGGATCGGGTTCTGGCCAGCGGGGTACTGGAAAGCGAGGTGTTTACGGAATAGCCATCTTCACTACGCTGGTTGAGGTGAATGTCTATCACCCCTCCCGAGCCCGCTGCATCGTAGGATGACGGTGGCGTGGGCAAAAAATCAATGGATGCAATGTCACCCGCCGGTAAGCTTTTTAAATAGCTCAGTAGGGCACTGCCCGTCAGGTAGCTTTGCTTGCCATTGATGTAGACCAGCACCTGAGTTTTTCCCTGTAAGCTTAATTCGCCCGCCTGATCCAGCCGGACACCCGGGATGCGTTGCAGGAGATCCAGAGCCTGATCGCCCCGGGTATTCATGGCCTGAACGTCCACCCGGAACCGATCGGACTCATAATGAATCACCGGCTTTTTAGTCCGGATTACTACTTCATTCAAGGTCTGTGAGTAAGCCAGTAAACTCAGTTCTCCTAAATCCATTCGCGAAGAGTAACAACGGATCGAATCCATAATCAAGGTTTGATAGCCGACATGCGACAGGCTTAGTCGGTAAAGTCCTTCGTATATTTTCTCGAAAGAAAATCGCCCGTCACTCTGCGAAACGGCATCGTGGGAACGAACAGGGCTGGAATAAGACTCCAGAATCACCTGTACCCCTGCCAACGGCTGGCTTTCCGTGGAACTTCTGACTTGACCACTCAGGGCGAAAGACTGGCTATAGGCAGCATTCAAAGGAAATAGAGTCAAATTGCTTAACAGGGTAAGACAATAGAGAGAGAAAATGAATCGGGGCATAACCGGTAGGCGGGGAGGTGTACGGATAGCAAAGATTCCATGGCCCTCGAACCGATCCTAGTTTATTATTCCGATGCCCTGAACCGGTATGTGAAGCGGGTAAACAGGTATTTACATAATAGATCAGGCCATTAACATAATCTTCATCCAGTCGCTGGATTAAGCTGTATTTTTGAAGGATGAAGCGAAGTCAGTTGCCCTTGATTTTTGTGCTGGTCTGGTTTATATCTACCCTGTATTTACTAACAGGGGCTATTGTGTTTAACCGGGTATCCCTGCAAAGCATCCTGCTGATTGTCAGCTCACAGCTATTACAAATGGGCGTGATTTTGGCCAGTGCTCTCTACATCTTTCCCCGGTATTGGAAGCGGCAAACGCTGTTTAAATTGTCAGCAAGCATTGGGGGTATTCTGATCGGATTTGTCCTGACCCGCTATGGGCTGGAAGAAATCTTGCTCGTTGACTGGCTGGGTCTGTCCACCCGGGAACGAATCGATTTACCCTTTTTCATCTATGAAAACATGTATTACTCGTTCCCGGGCGTTTTTATTGGCTTTATCATTTATCTGTTAACCAAATCGTATGCAACTCAGACCCACAATCAGCAGTTAGCTCAGGAGCTTCGGCAGGCTGAGCTCTCTTTGCTGAAGTCGCAGCTCAACCCGCATTTTCTTTACAATACATTGAATTATCTTTACGCGATGGCCTTACCCCTGCCGGGTCCACTAGCCCCGGCCGTGATGAAACTTTCGAAAACGCTGCAGTATACGCTCACCAGGAACCGCAGGGAGCAGGTATCCCTGGAAGAAGAGATCCAGTTTATTCAGGATTATCTGAGTCTATACCAGCTACGCTTTTCACCGGCTTTTCATTACCAGTTTCGGGTGGAGGGGCCCGTGGAGTCCGTAGAAATTCCTCCTTTATTGCTGCTGCCGTTCATCGAGAATGTTCTCAAACATGGGGTTACCAACGATCCGGAGTTTCCTGTCTCGATTACACTAACGATCCGTGATTCCCAACTCCTCTTTCAGTTTAAGAATCGGGTGAATCGTCACTTCCAACTCCCATCGACCGGCATTGGACTGGAAAACGTAAGACGGCGGCTGGCCCTGCTGTACGCAGACCGCCACTACCTGACCATTCGAAGCCAGTCAGACACCTATCATGTTTCTCTGATGCTAAGCTTATGAGTATTAAACGATCCTACCGCTGTTTAGCCCTCGATGACGAGCTCTACGCTACGCAGGTAATTGAAACGTATCTGGCTGAAAACGCTAACTTTACCTTGGTTAAAGCCACTACGGATGTGTACGAAAGCATACGGCTGGTGAACGCCGGACTCATTGATCTGGTGTTTGTAGACATTCAGATGCCGGAACTGACCGGGCTTCAATTCGTTAAAATTTGCGGGGATACGTGTAAAGTGATCCTAACTACGGCTTATCCCGACTATGCTCTGGAGGGCTTCAATCTGGACGTAGTGGACTACCTGGTCAAGCCGATTGCGTTGGAACGCTTTCAAAAAGCCTTATCCAAATTTATGGCTCTGCAGGGGGCGGCCACCTCAGGTTCCACGCCGGAGAGAACGCACCTCTTTTTAAAAGGAGATGCCAAACACACCTTTCATCGGGTGGCTTTCAGTGACATCCTTTACATTGAAGGATTGAATAACTACATATCGGTATACACTACTCAGCAACGCATTGTGACGTATATGGCTTTGAAAGAGATCCTGGAGCTACTGCCGCCCACGCAGTTTTGCCGGGTCCACCGCTCCTATATCGTTTCACTTCTACACATCCGGCTGATCGATGGAGGAATGATTTACCTGGGTTCTAAAGCCATTCCTATTAGTGACACGTACAAGGCGGGCTTTTACGAATTAATTAATAACCCATAGGGGAAGGTGTCAATGTTTCTAGTGATCAATGTAAATTAAGGAAGATAGTGCTATAAGATTTTACAAATGTCCGTTTCTTTAGCCGGTTAATCAAACAAACTACTAAGGGTAGCCTGAAAGAAATTCAATGTAACATTGGTAAAAAGGTGAACCTTGGACCGATACAAAGAACCTATATCTTTGCCAGACAAGCAGCACAGCTATAATCTAAATAATGAAAGCAATTTATATGTATTCGATCCTTTTACTATCTGGACTAGAGGTGTCTGCCCAGGTAAAAAAGGAGATTTTTTTTGCCGATGTAACGATCTATGTGGAGAAAGGCAAGTATTACCTGACCGGTTCACAAGGGGGGGGCGGGGGAACACAGGGGTTTGCTGTGTTAGAGTCAAAGGACCTGAAAACCTGGGCGATGCCCGCAAAAGCCGCTGATTCACTGGGTATGATCCTGACTAAAGGCGACCACACGTTCGGCACCAAGGGTTTCTGGGCACCCCAGATATTTAGTGATAAGGGCATGTATTATCTGACTTATACCGCTAATGAACAAACCGTCTTGGCCCAGTCAACATCGCTATTAGGTCCTTACCGACAAAAAGAAGTGGGTCCGATTGATGGCTCTGAGAAAAATATCGATTCCTATATTTTTAAAGATACCGATGGAAAATACTACCTCTACAGCGTACGCTTTGATCACGGGAATTACCTGTATGTTGCCGAGTTTGATCTGAAAACCGGAACGATAAAAGCCGAAACCCTGAAACGATGTTTTAATCAGACCGAGCCCTGGGAGGCTACGAATAACTATGAATCAGCACCCATCATGGAGGGACCTACGGTAATAAAACTGGCCAATAAATATTACCTGTTTTATTCGGCCAACCATTTTCAGAACATCGATTATGCCATTGGCTATGCAGTAGCCGATTCACCTTACGGCCCCTGGGCAAAGTATAAAAACAACCCCATCATTCATCGTTCGATCGTTGGTGAAAATGGCTCCGGCCATGGTGACCTGTTCGAAGGAATCGACAAGCAATGGTATTACGTGTACCACATTCATAATTCATCCGAGAAAGTAGGACCCCGTCGGACGCGGATTGTGCCTGTTGTTAAAGAGTGGAATAAAAAAACCGGTATGTATGAGTTTAGCGTAAAAGGAAATGAGGTCATTATCCCCGTAATGGCCGAAAAATAAGGCAGATTGTTTAGCAGTGTGAAGGTGCTCCAGTCAGTTCACTTTTTAAAGATTGGCGAGTGTATTTACATGAATACGTTTAATAAATGTATTACCCTCTAACATTACTCCGACGGTCAGAGTTTGAAGATTGTTATTAAGGTAATAGCTGTAAAGCAGTAATTTAATAGTGTCCCCACCAGAGATAAGTCAAGAGTTGAATCTCCTTTTTTAGCTCCATTTCTGATAGCTCAAATTCCCCTTTGGGATCTTCACAGTAGCAATCACAACTTGTAAATAAACGGTCGATTAACCTAGGAAATCTAGGATCAAAAGAATGGTCTTCCCGATCATGCTTCCACTGGTTCGTAAATTCCTTTATGAACTTATCTACCGTCAGTCCGTGGTGGAGATAGTCATACATGCGTGTTCTATACATTAATTCTGACATACAACAGCTGTTGGATCAGGAGCTAATAGGTTAAATGATGACCCCTGAAGCAGCACTGAGTTATCGTGTAGCTGTCGTAAAGAATCGCGTAGTGGCAGAAAGAACCCTTAACTTTCTGAAGGGTTCCCTATTCAAAGATGGATTAGATTATTCGGCAATCGTTCTAAAGGTCAGATTAATTCTGGGCGTAGTTACTTTCTTGGTAGTTGGAAGTTTATGAACCCAAAAGGTTTGAGTAGACCCTTTCATCACCAGAAGACTACCATGTTCGAGCAACAGTTCTACTTTTTCCTTACTTTGCTTATGTTTAAAAGCAAATTTTCTTTCACTTCCGAGGCTTAATGAGGCAATGGCCCCATCTTTGATTAAGTCTGTTTCAGCATCACTATGCCAACCCATTCCTTCTTCGCCCGTATGGTAAAGATTAAGTAAGCACGAATTAAAGGTTTCACTCGTTTCCATTTCGACGATCGTTTTTAATAAAAACAACTCTTTGGTCCAGGCAAGAGCCTGCTTGGTGATATGGGAGTAGGTATATTGATAAGGTTTTGTCCCATACCAGGCTACCTTACGTTTAGTAATTATTTCCTTACCGAAAAGTATCGCTTTATCATTTTCCCATTTAATCGTTTCCATTAAATTAATTAGGAACAAATCTGCTTGAGATTTGTCTAAAAGTTTGCCATAGTAATGGACCTGTCCATCATAAGGAAGCAAGTTTCTTTGCCGGGTTAATTCGTCATTGAACAGATACATATTTTATCGTATTACATGCACAAGTAAGCACTAGGGACTCCTATAAACTTTACAGCCTTTAAAATTTCTTCAGGATATATTATACACAGCCGTTTAAACTTCAGTCTACCTTACTTCCTGATCTTCAAAATGTAACTGGAAACCACAAGTCATTTTACGGATCTTTCCATCGCATCATACAAGCCATAAATTTAGTGAGTCAAATGTAAATGCAAATCCCTTCCCATAGAGTGTTCATGAAGTAAGAAGTATTGGATCTCTTTTCTTGCTACCAACAGGAGTGTTAAGGGACAATTTTTAGCTAGCGATACTCCGTACCATGCTCCACTTATTACCACACCTTGATGCCTAAAGATTTCCTTATCTCATTATGGAAATGTTCATGATTGGTAGCGTTTGTGTTACTCAGACTTACAATAGTCAGATCTTCCTCTTGCAGATGAGAGAGTAGAGCGTTGGCACCCGCAATACGACCAGGTCGTTCGACTACGGTATAGGTCTTATTGTTTACGGTATATTTTCTAACCCATACCCCATATCCGTAATTATCGAGTTGCGGCGAGGCGGTCAAGAGCTTAGCTAACGTAGCTGGCTTTAACAACTTATGGCTGAATAAAGCATTGGCAAAGGTCAATACATCACTGACGGTGGAATACATGGCCCCAGCTGTGAAAAAATTCTCAATGTAATAAGGAATGTCATTATAGAGCTCATTGGTTTTAGGCTCCAATGAGTACGTACTTGCTAAGTGTTTAATGACCCTTTGATCAAGCAGAATCCCCGTTTCTTTTAGATGCAGTGGCGTTAGAATTCGCTCTGCTAACACTTGAGCATAAGGCCGTTGACACACCTTCTCAACAATCTTTCCTAAGATCAGAAAATCTCCATTGTTGTATTCAAAATGAGTTCCTGGGCTATACTTTAACTCATTGTTGTAATATTTGAGGACCAACTCGTCAATCGTGTAAGGATGTTGTATATAGTCGATTCCTCGATTCTCAATATTATCAACTCCATAGGTATGATTGAGTAAATGGTGGATTTTAATTTTATAGGACTTCTCATCTGCAAGAAAGGGTAAGTAGGTATGTATGGGCTGCTCCAGGTCTATCTTACCCTCCTGATAGAGTTGCATGACGATGACAGAAGTGAACAACTTCGTGATGGAAGCAATTTTAAAAGCGGTATGCGACTGAATTGGAATATTAAAGGAGCGGTTGGCCCAGCCAAATGAGTTCTGGTAAATAAGTTTTCCTTTCAGCTGTACCATCAAGGTGCCACTGAATTGATGTTCTTTCACATACTCTTGAACTAAACTATCTACTGAATGGACTTGAGCAAACAGGTTAAATGGGCTTATAAACAAGACAAAAAAGATAATGAGATGCTTTCGGCAGATAGACATATGCATGAGTATTACGGTGCAAACAAATATATGTATTACACAGTAGTATGCTATGCATACTAGTATGAATGGTATCTTTTAGCGAGTGGATGGTTTTACAGTTGAGCGATCTATGATCAAGCATAGCACAAGAGAAAACAGTCTCCACTATAGAGTACAAATTAGATACAACCTTCGATACTATTATGTATATGTATAAAATTGGATTTGATCAGGCGTTTCTAATCGTTACTCATGGGCTTCAAGCAGAAACAGTTCTTTACTCATAGCTAGCCTGTTAGGCTATTGCTCTCATTTCCAGCTTCATATACAGACACTTATACAACACGCGAGGTACTCATAGCTTGAAATGTATTGATAACTTCTCGTAAGCGGGGCCGGTTATAGCGCTGTACCAAGATGGGATAGATGTTCAATAGCAAATTAGATAAAATCAACCAGATCGCATCGAATGCCGAATAGGTGACTAAAACATATACCGTGACACTCATCACTATAAGGGCAATGAGCGTATGCCCCGTCTCAGAAACCCGCGTTGCCCGCTCATACTGCCTGAGAGCAACCATTGTTCTTTTGACTGGATTTGCCTTTCGTGTTACCATTTCCCAGCCGCATACCTTTAAGAGCCATCGGTAGACATTAACCCCGAGTAATTCATAAAGCCGGCCCTGTCTCTCAAAGGGGAATGCATCAAAGTAGGAAGAAGCAAGAGCTGGTTTTATTTGAGCTTCCGCAAGCGTGAAGCAGAACATGAGGGCAAAATTGAGTATGAAACTAAAAGATAGTGATGTTATATCAAGTGATGTTAGCATAAGATCAAGGATACGTAAGTTTATTGAAAGCAAGCTAGACTATTCAAGTCAGTTCGTATAGATAATTACTATACATCTTTTGAAGATTACTAGTGAACTTGGTGCTAAACCATACCATAAACACATTTACAGAACCAATGATATTGCTTTCTTATAAAACAATATAGTAAGTATAAGGCCATCGTAATTCAGGACCCACCACTTAGCTTTTTCATCAATCTATTTTCTAATTCAGAAAGAGTAGAAGAGTCGATATTACGTTTTATTTTGTTGTTAAGTATCTGATTACTATTCTTTCATCAAGATTAAACGTGGAGTATTTTAAAAAGTAATACGTTAGATAAGCAGGCCATATTAAGGTACCATCGGTATAATAAGCATCAGGTGCAATAATAAATTGATCCTTGACATCATAGGTATAGCCTATCCAACCCAAAATTAAGGTACCACTTTCTAAAGGCTTAATGATCTGATTAGTAAGGTACTCATCTTTTGGATGCTGCCTGTGGTATTTCAGAAGAGTTTTCGATTCTTCAGTTAGATCGTGCTCTGAAATAAACCCTATAAATTCAATCAATAGAGGCATGGAAATTGAAAATAAAATATGCGTGCTAAGTAGGACTATTTCTAATAAATAGTCCTAGGAAGTTAAATAATTCCTAGTTGCAGCCATCAAGCTTTGTATATACCCTTTGACAAACAACCGGTAAAAGAATATCAGAAAGTGGCCTTTACAAGTATAAAGTTTTCTGAAAGGTCGTTTGTAAAATATTGTAAGGCTGAATCATTTTACTATGATCGATTAGTCAGATCTGCTATAATGTGTAGGAAGTATAGTAAAGAAATAATAATTGCTATTTTGCTTTCACGGCAATGATAGTTGTTTGAAGGGGATTTAATGTCTCTTCATTAACTGCTATAGCCTTACTGTAAAGTGTATCTGCTTTGATGTACCCTCCATCAATATCCATTGTGTTAAAATAATTTAGGATTTGATATCTATCTCCCTTATTGTCTATAGTACTCTCGGGATACTGAATCTCTGATTTAGTGAAGCTCTGTTTATTATAACACGTATAAACGAAATTGAATGTGCTATCTGTAGATCCTTGACTTACTTGAATCGTTAAATCCTTGTAGTCCCACTTATCTATTCCGTCATTTATACTGACCAAAGTATCATGATCGATGATATATTGAATCATTTTATACTCACCGACGAAAGGCGAGGTAGGTGTAATGAGACTATCCCTCTGACAGCTTGCTAAGAAAATGAGCGAGTATAGAATGAATTTCCTCATAACTAATTCATTATCAACCTCATAAATTATTTATAACAGATTTACAGTAATACGTAAATATAATTCAACCTTACTGAAGTATTGAAGTTTTATTCATATTTTAAAGCATGCATGTGCTAAATGCATAGGCACAATTAAATAGAAATATAAAATTATTAATTTATAGGTTGTCAAATTCAAAGACCAACTCCTATGAAGCAAGTACGACTTATTTTCATGATTGGCATTTGTGGAATCGCTTTATCACAATGCAAAAGGGAAGTTATAGTAGAACTACCTGAAGAAGTGGATCCTATGACCCAAACTGACTCAGTCACTACAGCTTCGCAATATATTAAACTCAATGGATACCAGACCCAATGTTTTGAAAACAAAATAAATTCGCTTAGCCCAAATGAGCCATTTACTATAAATGATAATCAGACCTATAAAAATTATTTTGGTTGTCATGATAGCGATTTGCCAGCCATCGACTTTTCTAAGCAAACGTTATTGATTGCAAATATCCCACGAACCTGTGTTCCTGGATTTTGGATTAAACAATCGACCGTAAATAATAATGGTGATCTCAATTGGTACGTAAAATTCCCGTCTGCATATGGATGTACTAATGAAAATATACTAAGAAGACCAGTATGTTATCTGTATGAAGGAGTAATACATACAGATAATGTTACTCTTACTATTCAGAAATATCATTGACTCTTTACACTTCAGAAGCTTTTTATTTATTTAGTAGATTGATACCTATATTGTATAAGTATCTGTATGTTATGCTTAAAATGGCCACTACCGAAAGTAGAGAGGGGCTTAACCTGATTTCGATTCATCACATGGCCCATACTTCCAGCAATCACCAGCGTTGTATCTGTGAGAGGGATGTCGAATACCTAGTTCAAAGCAGTCCCTTCTATTGTAAAATTAGCCATCCAGCTTTCACCCTGAGAAATAAACCGTACGACAAATCCTTCAATGTAGAAGCTTTCGGAAGGATGGTCGGTATAAAAAACGGGTATGTATATAGGACCATACGGTGGAAGGCCCTTCAGTATCTCGTGTCGCTTAACCTCGCATTCCATTTAAGAAATCTGTCCTATAATCAATCCTTAGTTTGAATTCTCTCAAACCTAATATAGGTATTACAATTAAATGATGGTATTCTGTAATCCTTCAAAAGTTACTTTCTCCCATCCCAATTCAAAAGTAAAGACGATCCGATCTGAGACTGGAAGCTTAAAATCAGGTCGTTGAAAATTTCAACAGATCAAAAGGGAAGTGCTGGCTAACTTCACTGACAGTGATTCTGGTAAGTAAATGAACGGCCCCAGCTTCAGGCCTCCATCAGTTATGGCAAAATACAAGGAGCAACCTCACTCCATGCGAAGCTAAACGCCTTCCTTATGACGTGGTTTTCGTTTTTACCCTTCAGGGCTGGGAAGTACATTTCGTCTGCTGCGATAGGCCGGAGGCTACTACCATATCTACGGATACCCTGGCTATAGCCGTACTGAGATTGCCTGCCGTGAATAACCGCCATGTTTCATTAAAAGCATCCAGGCTCGCTATTTACATGGTAGGGTGCCCTATGAATGCTTTCTCGTACATTCGTGCAGGCTATAAAGTGACGTATCCTTAAACTGCTACAGCAATGAGCCTTCACCGCTGTAGCAACTTTTGAAAATGAAAACAGAACCACTACTAACTTATTTCGAAAAATACCTTCCTTTGAATGAAGAAGAAAAGAGTATTGTGGGCGAAGCTTTCAAAGAACGAAGGGTGAAACGAAAGCATTTTATCCTTCAGAAGGGAGATATTTGCAAGCACCACACCTTCGTCGTTGAAGGCTGTTTTCGAATGTACCTGGTGGATGAAAAAGGGAAAGAACATAATCTGCAATTTGCTATTGAAAATTGGTGGATTACAGATATTGGCAGTTTTTATTCAGAAGAGCCCAGTAGACTCTACATCGAAGCTCTGGAGAACGCTACCGTCCTTCAACTAAAAAAGGACGATCAGATTAAACTTTTCGATGATAACCTGAAATTCAACCAAATCTTCAGAGTCATTACAGAAAATGCACTGGTCAGTGCTCATCGGAGAATCCTTGAAAATATCAGTTCCACGGCAGAAGAACGGTATCTCGACTTTTTAAAAACATATCCCCATTTTTTTAACCGAATCTCTAACGTTCAGATCGCCTCCTACCTGGGTGTTACCCCTGAATTTCTGAGCACCATCCGGAAAAAGATCGTCAAATCTTAATCTACCTTATCGTTCGTTCTTAAACTACCTTATAGGTAGATGCGATTCAGCACTTCCATCTTTGTGCCCTAGTTAGTCTTTAAAATAGTCAAGATGGAAAAGAAGATAATTGCGGTCGTTGGTGCGACTGGTTTACAGGGGAATGGAGTGGTCAATGCTTTATTGAAGGAAGGTTCTTTCCGCGTCAGAGCCCTCACGCGAAATCCAACTAAGTACGAGGGAAAGGCTACTGATGTGGTACAGGCCGATTTAACAGACGCTGAATCCTTAGCCCATGCCTTCAACGATGCATACGGAGTATTTGTGGTGACTAATTTTGGGGAAGGAGCCGATGAATTAGCTCAGGTAACGAATGCTATTGAAGCTGCTAAAAGGGCCAGGGTTAAACACTTTGTTTGGTCTACGCTACCCAACGTGGAAAAGATAAGTAAGGGTCAGTTTGAGGTTCCTCAATTTACGGGAAAAGCAAAAATTGATGATGTAGTAAGAAACGCAGGGTTTGACTATTACACCTTCGTTCAGCCCCCTTTCTACTTTCAAAACTTCAAAGGTCACACCGCTCCACAACCGCAGCAGGATGGGTCAATGGGCTGGACCTTACCCATTGATCCAACCAAGAAAGTAATCCATATGGCGGATATTAGCGATTTGGGGAAAGTCGTGGCAGGAGCGTTTTTAAATCCTGAAAAGGTAGGGAAAGGAAGCTATTTATCTTTGTCTGCTGAATTGAATAGTTTCAATGACGTTTTGGAAGTTTTCAAAGCTAACGGGAAAGACTATAGCTTCAATTATGTCCCGGCAGATGTGTTTTCTAATTTCTTTGAAGGAGCAGACGCACTGGCCCAGTTGCTGGCTTATTATGAGACTTACTCTTACATGAGTCCAAATTCAGACGGTCAAATCAAGATGGCTACAGAAATGGCAACAGAGCCATATGCTACCTTAGATGCATGGATTAAAGCAAATGTCCTATAAAGAGACAACAGAAACAGAGCTTAGCTATCTAAGCTATTGCTTAGGAAAAGGACTACTCTCGAGTAGTCCTTTTTTGTATAAGATCAATTCTATGTTTAAACCATTTATTCTTGATAAATGAGTTACATAAAAACGATCGTTTGATTGTAATACCGATATTAGGTAACACAAAAACACTTCTAGAACAGAGCATCTATTACCAGTAAACCCACTATTACTCATCGTGCTGTACTTTTATTCGAAACTTACCTTTTATCCTTTTGGCATTATTGAACCCTGCATCATTCAACCAGCAATCAAACTCTCCTTCTACCCAAATGAATCGATCATAGGTAAGGTTATAAAAATAAGCTTTCGTAACGGTAAATTTTTGTGGCTGTTCACTTTGCTGATAAGAGGTGCTCCCCCCTTGGCAAAAGAATTCACTTAATTGCTGACACGTTTCAATTTCTACTCCTCTTGTCACTGTGTAATTGTACTCTTTATCCAAACGAATATAAGGGTAGTTACCCTCATTAAATAATTTGGTAAAGTTTCCAGTGTTTTTCTTGTACTCTTCTTCACTAAAGAAAAAGTTAATTCGCCAGTGAGTCGCAGTGGCGGTATTTCTAAATACCATTCCATTCCCCAGGTTATTATGCTTGGTACTAGAAACAAAGCTCCCGCCAATTTCTATATGTTCAGCTCCTTCCTGATATAGAATTTCTTGATTATCCTGCTCAATGTATACATAAGAAATGCCCATTGGAGGTTCCTGAAAGCTGGGCCTGACTTCTGGTGTTTTCTTACAACTGAAAAGTAAGACCAATAATAGTATCAGTATATACTTCATCAAAAGTAGAGGGTTAAAATAGCTAAGCGGTAACAAGAACGAATATACGTCTATTTACAAATATGCCCGTAAGTACTTGTCATCAAGAAAAGTACTACATAACATTTTACAAACACTCCTATTATGCTTCGTAATTTTATTAAGTTTGTGGAATTTCTTCATGAAATGGTTAATTACTAAAACATGAGACAACGTTTTGTGGCTTATTATCGAGTCTCCACTCAAAAGCAGGGCAGGTCGGGATTAGGTCTTGAAGCTCAAAAGCAGGCCGTTGAAAATTTTATTGAAACAAAGGGCGAGGTGCTCACTAGCTTCACTGACATTGAGTCGGGAAAGAAGAATGACCGACCGCAACTTCAGGCGGCTATTACTTACTGCAAATTGCAGGGGGCTACTCTACTCATTGCGAAACTGGATCGATTGACTCGTAATGTAGCTTTTGTATTTACTCTTCGAGACTCCGGAGTAAACTTTGTCTGTTGCGATATGCCGGAAGCCAATACATTAACCATTGGAATTCTGGCTACAATGGCTCAGCATGAGCGGGAAATGATTGCGGATCGAACCAAAAAAGCATTAGCTGAAAAAAAGAAACGAGGCTTCGTCTTGGGAACTCCGGCAAATTTAACGGATCAGGCTAAACGCAAAGGGACCCTGCACAGCCAGCTCAATGCTCAGGCGGATCAACACAATCGGCGGGCCGGAGCTTTCGCCAAGAAGCTACGCGATTTTGGCTACAGCTGGGCCGAAATCGCCCGACAACTCAATGCCAACGGTTTTACTACCCGGCGGGGGGGTAGCTTTCAGATTGTGCAGGTACAACGAGTAGTAAAGCATATTAATGCAGTGGTTGACTACTAGTAACTCTCAGGAAGACCCTTACTCATGCACATGGCATAAGTAATTTAAGAAGATGATTTTGAAAATTTAATATGCACCGTTGTAAATAGTATTTATTTGACGGGATTAATTATCTAACAAAAAATATAATGGATTTATAAGTATTACATCTATTATATTGCTTAATAACAGATCATAAAAACAGATTATATATTTATTAAAATTTACGTTCAATTATTGTTTATTAAATGGGATTTGTAGGTTGATGTAATGGGTCATTGAGTAGATAATAATATTCTATAGAACCTGAAGACATTATTTTAATAATATACACATTTGGGTAGCTGATAATTAAAATAAAGGGTAGACAATAGATCGAAATAATAACTGGTCTGCAATGAATCTATTGCTTCATTAGTGCCTATGAACTTGAGGTGATTGCAACCGTTCAAGCGAGGGGGGGGGCGTTTCTCGTAAAACAAGACCCGATTCAAACTGGTTTTCAGGAAACGAAGGTTAAAACTGCCGGATTATTGGACCGAGCTTGCTTCACTCTGATTTCTGAAACCATCCATAAATTATACTTCGATCTATGAATGGTTTCAGAACTTACTTAAAATAGCGATTCAGCCCTTACCGCACCTGATAAGCTGAGTTTTCAGGCGATACTAAATCTGCTAATTATCAGTGTATTACAAAACCTCCATTCGGCTGTATTTCAACTGTAAACTCACCGTTTTGCTTGAGCTGAACCTCTTTTTTAGTAGTCGATGAAGAGGCATCGTCATTGTATAGCTGAGCCTTTTTGCCCGCGAACATGGGGAGTTTGAGTTTAAGAATCAGGGTTTCTTTTTTGGCATTGACCCCTGCTACGTACCACTGACTCCCGTGCCGACGGGCTATAACGGCGTATTGACCCGGATACCCATCCACGTAAACGGTCTCGTCCCAAACCGTGGGTACTGCCTTCAGGAAATCCAGCTCAAAAGCGGGTACATCGGTTAGGTTATTGGGTGTCAGTCCAAACATTTGAACCGGATTCTGGAAAAGTACGGCTGTAGCCAGTTGAAAAGCATCCGTTGTGAGACGCTTGTTTCGCTCTTTATTACTCTTGGTAAGATACTTATTGAGTAAAACACCTCCAAATTCCATACTTCCCACCGTATTGCGAATAAAAGGATGCAACGAAGCATAGACGGCTTCATGATTACGCACGTCCTGCGAGAAAATCAGCATCTCCGAAGCCAGCACCGCTTCACTACCCACATAGTTTGGATACATGCGTTCCCAACCTCTGGGCAAAGTGGTACCGTGGAAATCAACCATTAAGTGGTAATCATTGGCATCGGAAAGAATATCCTCGTACAAACGCATGGTTTCCTGCTTGTCGCCGCCGAAGAAATCCACTTTGATTCCTTTCACGCCTACCTGCTGTAGCCACTTCATTTCTTTTTTCCGTTCAATAGCCGTATTCATTTTGTTATGAGGCCCTTGAGGTGCGTCATTGGTAGTGCCGTTGGAGTTATACCATAAGAAAGCTTCCACTTTCTTGGAACGAGCATAGTCCAGCAACTGAGCCATGCGGTCTTTACCGATGTTCGTGTCCCATAAAGCGTCAATCAGAATATATTCATAGCCGAGCGTACTGGCCAGATCAATAAATTTTACCTGATCTTCGTAGTTCATGCTGGGATCCTGCCAGACAATCCAGCTCCAGGTAGCCTTTCCGTATTTGTAAGGTTGCGAAGCCTGATACAAAGGATCGACCAGGTCAAAAGGAATCGTGGTTTCGACAATTGGCTTCAGGCTCTGACCGAGCGTGATGGTTCGCCAGGGAGTAGCACCCGGTAAGGCAATCGCCGCTCCAGAACTGCCAAAACCGTTGTTTTGTGCCATCCCCGGATACTCAATGGTATAAATGCCATCCTTATACTGACTTAAATGTGAAGCACAAAACTGACTACTTACCCCCGTCTCTGATAGTAACACCCATCCTTTATCTCCCACTCGGAACAAACCAGGAAAAACATACCCTTCCGGACGTGAGGGCTGACCCGTCATGGCCGCATCAATGCCATAACCACTTTCGTAACTAGGAGCAGTACGGGCAAAGCCAGTCATTGGGTTCATGCTGGGGGAGAGAAAAGAGGTCGTGACCGAAGGGAATCGGTACCCCGTTAATTCTTTCTCCACGACGCAAACCGTACGGTCTTTCCAACGCGGGAGTTCATACCGGAAGGCCACGTCGTTATTACTGACCTGAAAAACGATACTGATTTTCTTCTTCTTTGCGTTCTCGAAGTGGCAGGTAAGCTTATTGGCCGCGTAATGAATGGATGATTTTTTGATTCGATCCTGCGTATACTGCTTATCGACTTTGGATTCTTCCTTGCTAAGAAACGTTAGTCCATCTGAGAAATCAGCTTCATTGGTTACTATTCCTAAAGGCGATTCTTCCAGCATGGGCGTCCCCTTGTAGGTTACTCTAAAAGTAGGTCTCTCGGTCTGTAAAGTAAGGATTACCGAAACTGCTTTATCGGGACTTTCAACAGTAATGCTTTGAGCCAACGATTGAGGTAAAGCGAAGACCAGGCTTAGTAAAAGGCTAAGTAACCAAGATTTCATCGGATGGGCTTTGATAAGAGGTATAAGATATAGACGCTCTGCTTCACTTGAAATAAGTCCGATTTTCCAAGGTAAACATGTGTTTGCAATAGAGAATCGATAGGAGTAATAACAGTAGGATACTGATACCGGCAGTAACGCCTTTTATCAAAGGCAGAGACGTGAATCAGATCCTTGCAAAGTACTTGATCTCAGAGCACGCTCGCTAGCGATGAATTGACTAATGAATACTGTATTTTGATCTGATAAGGAATATTTTAGAAGATTTTAGTAAAAATTGAATACTATACCAGTCTTCTGAACCTAAAGAGTCAGAAACCAGATCAGGTAAGAAAATTCAGGTTAAAGAAAACACCCCAACGCCAGCCAGCATTGAGGTGTAAGGTCATCCTATTGCTTATACTTAGGTTCGTTCCAAGCAATGAATTTAAACCCACTGACTCCAGAAGCATCAGCAGGTCGGCACTTCACAACCTTAATTAATACCTACTATTTATAAAATCCGTTTCTCTATGTTTGGCTCATAGCGGTGGATCATCTTTACTTCCTACAGAGGAATGAGTAGTTAAATAAAACAACAGGTATTAGTAAAGTTCTTTTCTATACCCCGAATAGATCTCCTGTCAATGAATCAGAAGTATATATGCCAGGCCGTGGAAATTAAATACTTTTTAAACTTAGCTACTACCTGCTTTATCCCGGTTTTTATAACATTAAGGCATTAACTGGCTGGTGGTTGAGTAAATTAAATCTGATACATTTCTGGTTTTAATCCCAATGCGAACAAAGAGAAAACCCGTTCTTCTCAGATTCGTTTTCTCAGCATTCGACAAGGTTTTTAAATTCAGGGTAAGCGTATTCGACCCCGGTACAACGTTAGTAAAGGCCCTTTCAAGCGTCCTGGAAGTATTGTCCACGATGGCCGTAGGAGCCAGTTGGATTACCGTTTTTTCCATGTCCGCCGTAGCAACTATTTTCTCGACGTTGAAGGTGGCCGTAAATACCGAATCCTTATAGCTGCTGGTGTAATTACTTAGCCAGAAATAAGGCGTTACTTCAAAGTTTACATTTGCTTGTTCACCCTTCAGCGTAAATCTCAGCGTGTCGGTGTTAGGAACCCAGGGGCCTCGTCCCGGTGTAAGGTTGAGATAGTAATCTCCATCAAAGGCATTAATAGTATAGCTACCGTCTTCTCTTGAAAATACCTTGACAAAACCCTGAATCCAGCCTTCGCCCGTTTGATGAAGCTGAAGCATGTTGGATCCGGTGGCGTCCGAAGCGGTGCCCATGAGCTGCATGGGTTGCCCCTTATATAAAAACTGACCTGAAACCTTGGAGGTAGGATAGTCCCAGTTATCAATCTCTGTGCTACAACCTGAGAGGAAGACCACGGATAGGACCGTGAATAACAGACGGCAGAAAAGCGATGGTATAGTCATAAGGTCACTGCTTATTGTAGGGGGTTATACACCAGTTTAGGATTATTTGCCCGCCAGCCCGGCTGAATGGCAGCATAGTAGTTCATCAAAGGGAAATTACGGGGATTGGGGGCCATCTTGTAGGAGACCTGTTTGGTAAAGACCCATTTGCCATCATTGACATCACCAGCCGCCACTACTTTGTAGGGAAAGAGCGAGTACATCTGGGCGGTGGGATCATTGGGTGTTCCGTTCCAGATGGTATGAGCCAGTCGCCAGCGTTTTAAATCCCAGTACCGGTGATCTTCAAAAGCAAATTCAACCCGATATTCATTCACCAGGTGGTTAAACGTAATCGTTGACTCGGTCAGTGGTTGAATACCGCCCCGGCGGCGGGTCGTATTCAGGTGCGTCACGGCTTTGGCTTTATCACCGAGTTCGAAAGCGGCTTCGGCGGCAATCAGGTACGCTTCGGCAATCCGGAAGCGGGGCCACCACATCTCACTGAAACCGGGATTTAACCCGGCATTGGGCAACTCATCCAGAAATTTCCGAACCAGAAAGCCGGTTTTATTAACAAAATTGTCAGAATTGGCTACCGGTCCATTGATGGAAGTAATCAGATTGCCCTGCGTATCCCGACCTCCGGCAGTGGAAGTCCGCAGTTCATACCCACTTGCGGATTTGTTAAGCTGACCGGCCTGAAGAATAACCGGAGTTTGACGGTATGGAGCGTTGGGGTAAATTACCGTTCCCCAAAGCCGGGCATCCTTTTTAGTAAAAGGATCTTCCACGGAATTATAAAATACGTAGCTGCCGTCGTCGGTTTTCGTTCTGATCTGGGGGGCACTGCCATCTTTATTTTCAAAGGCTTCCACCAAATTTAGAACTACGCCCAGAGCATTTCCGTCCGTAAAATCCCGGTGCGAATAAGGCATGGTGAAGTTGGTGAACTGCGTCACTACATTGGGTCGCAGGCGATCCATCGCCCAGATTACTTCCGTATTACCCGTTTTTACACTCGTTGCCTTATAGAATGAATCGCCCAGGTTCGCTGGATCAATTTGTAATACATAGGGGCCCTGCTGAATGACCTGCTCGGCGGCTTCAAGGGCTATTTTGTAATACTTGCTGGCTTGATCGGCGGGAATACCGGCTTCCCAGTTTTGGGTTCTGATACTGGGAGTAATTTTAGTACCGTAATTAGCAATAGATGCCGCGTAAACGGCGGCCCGTGCTTTAAGCATCAGGGCCGTCCATTTGTTAGCAACGCTGGAGTTCGTGGTTTTGGACGAAGTCAAATTCGCAGCGGCCAGGTCGCACTGAGCGATGACGTAATCGTAGATGCCTGCTTCCGTAGATCGGGGGACTTGAAACTGAACCGGATCAATACCCGATTGATAGGTATAAACGGTATCGCCCAGGATTGGCATTCCGCCAAAGCTGCGGGCCATGCAGAAATGATACCAGGCTCTTAGAAAAATGCACTGCGCTTCCAGGTTACTGCGGTCGGCTTCCAGCAAGGCCGAGCGAGCCGCACTGGAGCGAATTCCGGCCAGAAACTGATTCATGCGTCGAACCAGCCCATAGTCGTAGGTCTGAAAAAAATCACGGGGAATGATTTTCTCCGCATCCGTTGTGGTGGCGGGTCCGTACGACAGGTTAGCTTCGTCGAGCAGGTGATAATCGCCATGATTGCCATTGGTCTGGCCGTAATTAACTGAAGCGTAAAAATTAGCCAGCACGGACTGAGCCAGGGCCTTATCAGTAAAGACCTCACTCTCAGGTAATATATTCGTTGGCTCTGTATCCAGCTCGGTGGTACATCCGGCCAGACAAAGCACAAATGCCAGGGTTAGGAAACCAAGATAAATTTTCATGATCTTTTGAAATAAGGGTATTACAGTTTCAGATTAAAACCGGCATTGATCAGTCGGGGGTTGGGATAGGCAATCCCGGAG
>CAJYHS010000279.1 GCA_913774715.1 uncultured Siphonobacter sp.
GCCAGTGATTCGAAGACTAATACCAGATAATTCGTACCGGGCTGGTACGAATCCAAATGATAACTGGCTTCATTCAGACGGCAGGCAATGGTAATACAAATGATGTATAGGGCGTATAAGGAATAGATTTTCTTTCGCTGTTGAATGAATAATAACAGCATGTACAGAAACATCATGATTAGCATTCCATCCATGAATAGATGTAACTCTAAAGCCGAAACAGAATACGAAAACATAGGAGGTTAATGGTTTCTGAAAATCTCCCTACAATAATTATAAATATCGCTAACATTCAGTAAATCAGACTATACATAGGCATGATAATTATTTATACTTTCCGTTGATGGAGAAAGCCCCTCATGTACTGACATGAAAAAAGGTCTTGAAATCAAATTTCAAGACCTTTTACCTATTTCTTTTATTTCAGCTGATTACTGATTCGTCGCTGAGCGTAGAAGTTAAATAAACTTGGCTGTTAGAAACCATACTACCCATAAGCCAATTCCTAATACGCAAATGACATTCAAGCTCATGCTATATAATCGAAGCTGAACAGCTTTGGTAACCTTCCGATTACCGTGGACTTTCAAATAGCAATGGATGCCTAATACAATGCAGATTAAAATAAAGTAATTACAGTTTTCTGTCAGAAGAGTAATCATACATATTATTTTTAAGTTAGGTATGCCCTAAGAGCGAGCGGATTAACAAAGATAAATAATAGACGTTTGTCATGAGCAGTCTTTCCTAAATTTAACATTTAAACTTAACTTTAGGGATCGATTAACTCATCCCTTCTGCTTTACTATCAAAGGTTTCCGTATCTAAAGCTTCCCTCTGCTTTCATCAGGCAGCAGGTACTTTTTTTGTTGACTGTATAAAAACGTGCGTTATGCTTCCCTTTCAAAAAGTATCCTTGCTCAGTCATTTAACCTGTTCGAATTGCGGTAACATTCATTCGGCTTTTCATACCCAAACGCTTTCCGTTTGCTGTCAGCTACCGTTATTGTCTCATTATCAAATCAATAATTCAATTCAGAAGGAAGATATTCTGGAATCAAATACGACGTTATGGCGATATGCAGCATTATTACCGGTTCTGAACCCGGCAAACCGTGTATCGCTTGGCGAAGGATTAACACCCATTCTGGATTTGTCCAAACTAGCGGAATTACATTCTTTTCATAAATTATCACTAAAGGATGAGGGATTGAATCCAACGGGTTCGTTCAAGGCTCGGGGCTTAAGTTTAGCGATTTCGAAAGCCAAGGAAAACGGTGAAACCGCGTGTATTATTCCCACCGCTGGAAATGCTGGTGTAGCTATGGCCGCTTATTGTGCCCGGGCCGGGATGGAAGCAGTAGTGGTTATGCCTCGTCACACACCGGATGCCTTTAAGGATCATTGTCTGGCGTACGGAGCAGAGCTTCTTCTGATCGACGGATTAATTAATGATTGTGCCGCGAAGGTTAAAGCATTAAATGAGAACAGGCGATATGCTGATATGTCCACGCTGAAAGAGCCTTATCGGCTGGAAGGCAAAAAAACGATGGGTTTTGAAATTGCGGAGCAGCTGGCCTATGACCTACCCGACGTTATCATGTATCCAACCGGAGGCGGTACTGGTCTGATTGGCATCTGGAAAGCGTTTCGGGAATTGCAGCAACTGGGCTGGCTTGCCAATGACGCTCGCCTACCCCGAATGGTAGCCGTACAGGCGGCAGAATGCTCTCCCATTTTTGATACCTTTTCAGGAAAACAGACGAATAGCAAAAATTACGTGGGAAGGCCTACGCTAGCGAATGGGCTGGCCGTTCCGCGTCCGATTGGAGAACCCCTGATGCTTCAAGTGTTAGCAGAATCCAACGGAACGGCTATCACAGTTTCCGAAACTGATATGCTTCAGGGGGTGTTGGAACTGAGCAGTAAAGAAGGGATTTTCGTAGCCCCTGAAGGCGGAGCCATTTGGGCGGCAGCCAAACAACTCTTACAGTCGGGCTGGATTCGTTCTGACGAGCATATCTTATTACTGAATACAGGTTCCGCCCAGCTCTATCTGGACAATTTGAAAGATTTGTGGCAACGTACTAATGACTAAAACGTAATACACAATCATTTTTTACGTATATTCATTTACGTTAAGTATACATTCAGAAAAGCAACTGCTATGATCAAAAGCTTTACCGAGTAAGCTTTATAATTATATTACAAAATAATATTTCGATATAATGATTTTCGATGAAATATAAGGTAATCATTCAGGAGTAAAGGGCAATTTTATTACTTTACTACCCCGACTTTGTTCTACCAATTTGAATTGAAAATGTTATCGAAGTTTTTCCTCCCGCTGCTAGGTTTGGGTTTAAGCCTCAGTTCGGCAGCTGCTCAGAGTTCTTTTTCTCCTCAGCAAGTCAAAGCCATGAGTGCTCAGGCCAAACGCATTGACATCATCAAAGACACGTATGGCGTGCCGCACGTCTATGCCAAAACGGATGCTGATGCCGTTTTCGGCATGATGTATGTCCAGTGTGAAGAGTTTTTCGAAAAAGTAGAAAACTCGCTCATCAGTCGCACGGGTCGTCTAGCCGAAGTTGAGGGCGAATCGGCCTTAATCCGCGACCTCTGGTCGAAGATGTTTATTGATTCCTCGCAGGCAAAAGCGTATTACCAGCAGTCACCAGAATGGTTACGCAAGCTCTGTGATGCTCACGCCGCTGGCATCAATTACTACCTGGCAACTCACCCAAATGTAAAGCCGAAGCTCATCAAACGGGTGGAACCCTGGATGAACCTGATGAATAACGTGCCCGCAATGGGAGGAAGTAACGTTTCGGAAGCTGATTTCAAAGCTTTTTACCTGAAGGATACGCACGCCATTCCGGGACGGAGTTTTACGGCAGAACCCCCGAAAAACGACGGTTCCAATGGATGGGTATTAGGACCTTCCCGTACGAAAAGTAAGAAGCCGATTCTGCTTATTAACCCGCATTCGGAGTATTATGGCCGGATTGAAATTCAGGTGGTAAGTGACGAAGGTCTGAATTCATACGGAGCCCCGTTTCTCGGACAGTTTTCTATTTTTCAGGGATTTAATGAATACTGTGGCTGGATGCACCCGGTCTCTCTCTCCGATGCCAAGGATTTGTACACTGAAGAGGTACAATGGAAAAATGGCAAGCTGATGTATCGTTACGATGGTACCTGGAAAAACGTAGATAGCACCGTTCATGACATCACCTATAAAAAAGGCGACGGTTTCGCGACTAAAAAAGTGGTTACCTATCGCACGCACCATGGTCCCATCGTTTATACAACCGCTACGCGTTGGGTTGCCTTGAAAACGCATGAACCCAATATTGACTTGCTAGCCATGCATTGGCTAAAAATGAAGGCGAAAAACCTACAGGAATTCACCGATGCCATGAACAAACGGGCCATGGTGGGCAGTAATGTGTTGTACGCCGACAAAGCGGGTAACATTGCCTACTGGCATGGAAACTTCGTCCCCAAAAAAAATCCGATTCTGGATTGGAAACGTCCCGTTGATGGCACGACTTCCGCCACCGAATGGCAGGGTACGCATGAACTTTCCGAGATTCCTCATTACCTGAATCCTGCTAACGGCTGGCTGCAAAACTGTAACTCAACGCCTTTATATGGAGCAGGCGAGTTGTCTCAGGAAATCCTGAAACTTCCTGCTTACATGCACCCTGATGGGCATACCCCCCGGGCGGTTCATGCCGTTAAGGTATTAACTCCACTGAAAGAAGCAACGATGGACGATGTAGTCAGGGCTTCCTATGACAACTACCTGCCCAGTGGCGAGCGGTATGTTCCCAGTCTGATTGCGGCGTATCACTCTTTGACTGGCGACTCCCTGAAATCTTTAGTAAAAGAACCCATTGACGTTCTGGAAAAATGGGATTTCAAAACGGATACCAACTCGGTAGCAACCACGCTAACGGTCCATTGGCTGGAAAAAGTTATCCAGATGGATATGGCTCGCCTGCCGCGTCCGATTACGACCGAAGAACAATATTCATTAACTAACGGGGCCGCGATGACAACGGAATTTCTTTCGGCTCGTGAGCAGGTTATGGCTTTAGCTCAGGTCGTTCATGACTTGAAAAAAGAGCACGGCACCTGGGAAGTTACCTGGGGCAACGCCAACCGTTTTCAACGTACGGATGGAGAACCCAGTGACAGCAAACACAGCTGGGAGGTGCACGCAACTCCCGGCTTCATGGGATCGCTC